>NZ_JBHTGO010000010.1:0-146152 GCF_042666835.1 Pantoea sp. GCM10028869
CGCATCCCAGGACATAAGCGACTCCATAAACGGGTTCTTATGCCTTAGTTGTAAGTGTCTACCATGTCCCCGAACAAGTGTTCACCATGTCCCCGGACTGTACAGTGGGAGAGGGTTAGGGTGAGGGCAATTTACTTCGCGCCGAAGTGATCAAACCCTTTCACATCTACACTGCGCGGCTTGCCGTTCTCCAGCAAACTCAGCCCTTCCGATTCGGGTGCAATCTGCCCAATACAGGTATAAGGCACACCAAAATGGCCGAGCGCCACGTCAATTGCGCCACGGTTCACTTCTGGCACGGTAAAGCACAGCTCGTAATCTTCGCCACCGCTCAACGCCCATTTCAGCACCAGTTCAGGCTCGAAGTGATCGCGCAGGGCCGCTGAAAGCGGTAACGCGTCGAGATTGATGCGAGCGCCAACGCGGCTGGCGGTCAGCACATGGCCGAGATCGGAAATCAGGCCATCAGAGATATCGATCGCCGAGGTTGCCAGCCCCCGCAGCGCCTGGCCTTGCAGCACGCGCGGCATTGGACGCAAATGGCGTTTGATCAACGCTTCGTGCACCGCCGGATCGTTCAGGCGATGGCGATGCTGCAGCAACGATAAACCGGCCGCGCTGTCACCCAAGGTGCCGGTGACAAAGATCCAGTCGCCTGGCTTCGCGCCCGAACGTTTCAGCGCCCTTCCCACTGGCACTAAACCGTGAATGCCGAGCGTCATGCTCAGCGGTCCGCGCGTGGTATCGCCACCAATCAGCTGCATATCGTAATAATCCAGCAGCTCAAACAGGCTGTCGCTGAAGGCCGCCACCCACGGTTCATCAATTTCAGGCAGCGTTAATGCCAGCGTCAGCCAGGCCGGATCGGCGCCCATGGCGGCTAAATCACTGAGATTAACGGCGACGGCTTTGTAGCCGAGATCGGCGGGATGGATATCACGTAAGAAGTGGACGCCTGCAACCAGCGTGTCGGTGCTGATGGCAAGTGTCTGTTTTTCTGGCACGTTAAGTAACGCGCAGTCGTCACCAATTCCTTTCTCCACATCGCGGCGGGAGCTGGTGACGCGGTTAAAGTAACGTGCAATCAGTTCGAATTCACCACAAGACATAAGTCAGGTCTCAATGAGAAAAAGGCCGGATAACCGGCCTTTAACGCTATTTTTTGTTTGGTCGAATTTGCGGGGCAGCTTTGTCGAGCACACCGTTGACGAATTTGTGGCTGTCTTCAGCACCAAACACTTTTGCCAACTCGATGCCTTCGTTGATGGCCACTTTATACGGCACATCAGAACGCTTGCTCAGCTCATACAGCGAAATACGCAGGATGGCTTTTTCTACCTGGCCCAGCTCTTCCAGCTGACGCGACAGGTAAGGCTTCATCAGACCGTCCAGGTACGCGCTGTTAGTCGCCACACCGGCCAGCAATTCGCGGAAATAGCTAATATCGACGTCTTTGACGTCTTGTTCCGCCAGAAACTGGTATTCCACATCGGCAATGTCGTTCTTAGACAGCTGCCAGGAGTAAAGCGCCTGGACAGCGCACTCACGGGCGCGACGACGAGCAGCAGGTTTCACAAAATTCCCCTTACAAAAATCAGGCTTTGATGGCTTTCAATACGTTGATCATTTCGAGTGCAGTCAGGGCCGCTTCGGCACCTTTATTACCTGCTTTCGTGCCGGCGCGTTCAATCGCCTGCTCGATATTTTCAGTGGTCAACACGCCGAAGGTCACCGGGATTTCGCTGGTCATCGCGACGTGCGCAATGCCCGAGCTGGCTTCACCGGCCACATATTCGAAATGTGCGGTGCCGCCACGGATGACAGTGCCCAACGCAACAATGGCGTCGTGCTTACCGGCTTTCGCCAGTGCGCGTGCTGCCAGCGGCAGTTCGTATGCACCTGGAACCCAGACAACGGTGATGTTATCTGCTTTCACCTGGCCGATGCGCTTAAGTGCGTCAATCGCGCCGTCCAGCAGGCTGTCATTAATGAAGTTGTTAAAACGCGCAATTACGATGGCAATGTTTGCATCAGGCGTGGCAACAGGAGCTTCGATAACTTTCATACATATCCTTTGGGTTGTTTTATGGCCCCGCAGAAGGGGGCGGATTCTATCATACTCTTTGGCGACGCGCTCAGGCTTTTCCGCGCGCTTTCAGCGCGGCGTCAGCGTCAGGCGCAGGTCATCGCCAACCAGGCGCACATCGCTAAAATTCAGGGCCGGCGCATCGGCCAGCTGTTCCAGTCCGGGCAGCGTGCACAGGCCGCGTGCGGCATTCCCTAACAGCTTTGGCGCCATGTAAACAATCAGCTCATCCACCAGGCCCGCTTGCAGCAAAGCACCCGCTAATCCGGCACCCGCTTCCACCCACACGCTGTTGATCTGGCGCTGGCCGAGCAACATCATCATCGCGACCAAATCAAGCTGTTCACCACGCTGCGGCACCGCAATCTGGGTCACGCTGGCGGGCCACGCGTGTTGATCGGGCTCGCTGCGCATCAGCCAGGTTTCGCCTGCCTGGTCAATCAGTCGGTGCTGCGGCGTGACGCGCTGTTGGCTGTCAATCACCACGCGCACCGGCTGACGCAGCTGGCTTTCATCAAGCTGCGCACGCACCTCTTCATTCAATTCACTCCAGCGTACCGTGAGCGACGGATTGTCAGCCAACACCGTGGCGCTGGTGCTAAGAATAGCTGAACTCTGGGCGCGTAAACGTTGCACATCGCGCCTTGCGGCCGCGGAGGTGATCCACTGACTTTCGCCACTCGCCATGGCGGTGCGGCCATCAAGGGATGCGCCGAGTTTCAGCTGGATCCACGGGAATCCGGTCCGCATACGTTTGAGAAAACCCCGGTTCAGCGCTTCCGCTTCGTTCATCATCAGGCCATGACTGACGTCGATGCCCGCCTGCTGTAAACGGTAGAGTCCACGTCCTGCCACCTGCGGATTGGGATCCTGCATCGCGGCGACCACGCGCGTCACGCCTGCGGCAATCAGCGCATCGCAGCACGGCGGCGTGCGTCCATGGTGGCTACAAGGTTCCAGCGTGACATACGCGGTTGCGCCAGCAGCTCGTTCGCCCGCCATACGCAGCGCATGCACTTCGGCATGCGGTTCGCCGGCGCGCTGATGCCAGCCTTCGCCGACAATCTCGCCCTCGCGCACAATCACGCAACCGACGTTGGGGTTAGGTGTGGTGGTAAAGCGTCCGCGCCGCGCCAGTTCCAGCGCGCGCGCCATATAGCGTTCGTCAGTCATGGATTAGTCCTGTAGGCGGGCGATCTCTTCACCAAAATCGCGAATATCTTCGAAGCTGCGATAGACCGAGGCAAAGCGAATGTAGGCCACTTTATCGAGCTTTTTCAGCTCATCCATCACCAGATTGCCGATCAGTGCGCTTGGCACTTCGCGTTCACCGGTGGCACGCAGCTGAGTTTTAATATGATTGACCGCGCTTTCAACCGCATCGGCGCTGACGGGGCGTTTTTCCAGCGCCTTAATCATGCCGCTGCTGAGCTTGTCTTCATTGAAGGGTTCACGCACATCGTTGCTTTTTACCACGCGCGGCATCACCAACTCTGCCACTTCAAAGGTGGTAAAACGCTCATGACACACCAGACACTGACGACGGCGACGCACCGACGATCCTTCACTAACCAGACGAGAATCAATCACTTTGGTGTCCACAGCGGAGCAGAATGGGCAATGCATGAGGCTTCCTGATGCGAGATAAATAGGCCACACAGTGTAGCGCGATCGCGCCACAAAATGTATGTGTGTGGCACATAATGTGTGAATCCCCGTTTGTGACGTTAAGCTAAATGCAAGACATCACCTACATGACCACAGGCAAAAAACCACTACGCTTAAAGAGCCGCCAGCAAGGCGGCCAACATCATAAAAATCTGGAGGATGTATGGGTCTGTTTGATTTCGTGAAAGATGCTGGAGAAAAACTGTGGGATGCCGTCAGTGGCGGCGGCGACGATGCCAGCAAGAAATTGCAGGATCACATCAACAAACTCGGTTTGCCCGACAGCGATAAGGTCAAGGTGGATGTCAAAGGCGATACCGTTACTGTGACTGGTGATGGCATCTCTCAGGAGTTGAAAGAGAAGATTCTGGTGGCCGCCGGTAACGTCGCGGGCATCACCAAGGTGGATGACAAGGTCACCGCCAGCGATGCCGCTACGCCCGCGAAATTCTATACCGTGAAAAAAGGCGATACCTTGAGTGCAGTATCGAAAGAGGTGTACGGAAATCCTAATGAATACAACAAGATTTTCGAAGCGAACAAGCCAATGCTGACGCATCCTGATAAGATCTACCCTGGCCAGGTTTTACGAATTCCCGAATAAAGAAAGGACATTGCATGACGATCAGGACGTTTTGGGCTCCGGCAGCACTCTCTTTGCTGGTTCTCAGTGGTTGCAGTTCAACGCCGGTTTCACCGCAGGTTAAAGAGTTGCATCAGGAGGTGAGTCAGCTTAATCAGCAGATGCGCAAGCTGACCAATCAGGCAACGGCGCTGGAGATTCAGGGACAGCTGAACAGCCAATCCACCCAGGGCGCGTGGCTGTTGCCGCAAGCCAATACGCCGGTGGAGTTACAGACGCAGCTAGGTAAATTGCGTTTGTCACTCTCGCAGGTGGCGGGTGAAGCCAGCGGCAGTCGCGCCAATCTGAATATCCGCTCAACCAATGATCAGCCGATTCCGGCACTGCGCGCGACCGTGGTATGGGGCGAAATGGATCCGGCCAGCGGCAAACCGCTTAACGCGGGCAGCCTGAGCCAGACCATCGAGGTTCCTGCACAGTTAATGCCACGCAGTTCCGTTAGCGTGCCGCTGCGACTCAGCGGGTTAACCCCGGAGCAACTCGGCTACGTGCGCGTGCATGATGTTGAGCCTCCAGCGACGAAAACCACGCCCTGATCGACAGGCATAAAAACACGGGCTGCCAATGGCAGCCCGTTTACTTTCTGACTCCGCGTTACGGCAGAATCGAAGGCTGATCTGCGCCCTCTTTTTCCACTTTCTGCACCAGCATATGTTCACGCTTCATGCCGAGTTTCAGCGCCAGCGCTGAAGAGACATAAATCGATGAAATGGTACCGATGGTGACACCGATCAGCATGGTCAGTGAGAAGCCTTTCAGCAACGCACCACCAAACACGAACAGGATCATGATCATCGCCAGCGTAGTGATGGAGGTGATCAAGGTACGGCTCAGCGTCTGGGTCAGCGACACGTTAGTGATGTCGTAAGAAGAACCGCGGCGAATCTTGCGGAAGTTCTCACGAATACGGTCGGATACCACGATCTTATCGTTAAGCGAGTAACCAATGACCGACATCAATGAAGCGACAATCGTCAGGTCGATTTCGACGTGCGCCAGCGACAAAATGCCACAGGTGATGATCACATCGTGCGCCAGCGCCAGTACGGTGCCGAGCGCTAAACGCCACTCAAAGCGGAAGCCGATGTAGATCAAAATCGCAATCAGCGCTGACAGCAGCGCCATCGCACCGGCCTGCGCCAGATCGCTACCCACGCTTGGGCCAACGAACTCGATACGTTTCACGGTAGCGTTCTGCTGCGTGGTCTGGCTAATGGAAGCCAGCACTTTATTGCCCAGTTCGGTGCCGGCATTGCCGGTGGCCGGAGGCATACGCACCATCACATCACGGCTGCTACCAAAGTTCTGCACCAGCGGCTCTTCAAAGCCCGCTTTCACCAAACCTTCACGCAGCGCGTCGAGATCCGCTGGTTTTTCCAGGTTAATCTCAATCACCGTTCCGCCGGTAAAGTCGAGGCCCCAGTTGAAGCCTCGCACACCGACAATGACGATAGATGCCACAATCAGCAGACCGGAGATGATGAAAGCCAGCTTATCCCAGCGCATAAAGTCGACGACTTTACGACCGTGGTTTAGCTGCTCAATACTATATTCCTGTGCCACAACGCACTCCTCAGATAGACAGCTTGTTGATGCGTTTGCCGCCGTACACCAGGTTAACGATGGCACGGGTGCCGACGATAGCGGTAAACATTGAGGTTGCGATACCGATAGCCGTAGTAATCGCAAAGCCTTTGATTGAACCGGTACCGACCGCATAAAGAATGATAACTTTGATCAGCGTAGTGACGTTGGCATCGACGATACTGGAGAAGGCGCCTTTATAGCCTTCATGAATCGCCTGCTGTACCGAGCGTCCGTTACGCAACTCTTCTTTAATACGTTCGTTAATCAACACGTTAGCATCGACCGCAACCGCCAGCGTCAGCACGATACCGGCAATACCCGGCATGGTGAGCGTCGCGCCTGGCAGCAGTGACATGATGCCGACAATCAGCACCAGGTTACACAGCAGCGCGCTGGTAGCGATAAGACCAAACTTCTTGTAGAACACCACCATGAACAGGATCGAGGCAATCAAACCCCACAGGCAGGCTTCGAGGCCTTGTGTGATGTTCTGCTGACCCATGGTTGGGCCGATAGTACGCTCTTCTACAATCTGGATTGGCGCAATCAACGCACCCGCGCGCAGCAGCAGCGACAGCTGACGTGCTTCGTTTGCATTATTGATACCGGTGATACGGAAGCTGTTACCGAGGCGCGACTGAATGTTCGCCACGTTAATCACTTCTTCCTGTTTCACCAGAATCGACCGGCCGTTGGCATCTTTCTTACCGCTGTCTTTGTACTCCACAAACAGGGTCGCCATCGGCTTACCGATGTTGTCCTTGGTGAAGTTGGACATCATGTTGCCGCCCGCGCCATCCAGTGAAATGTTCACCTGCGGCTGGTTGTACTCATCCATGCTCGACGTGGAATCAGTGATGTGATCACCGGTCAGAATCACACGCTTGTACAGCACCACTGGCTGCCCGTCGCGGGTTTTCTTCACTTCCGAATCGCCGGGCACACGGCCGCTGGCCGCTGCGGTTGGATCCACGCTGGTGTTCACCAGACGGAATTCCAGCGTGGCAGTTGCGCCCAGAATCTCTTTCGCGCGCGCGGTGTCCTGAATACCCGGCAGTTCCACCACGATGCGGTCAGAACCCTGACGCTGCACCAGCGGTTCGGCAACGCCGAGCTGGTTCACACGGTTACGCAGAATGGTGATGTTTTGCTGCACCGCATATTCACGCGCTTCGCTCAGACGCGCATCACTCATCACCGCACGCAGCGCATCGCTGCCCTGGCTTGAGATCACCAGATCACGGTGGCGAGTAGACAAGTAGCTGATTGCCGCATCACGGCTGGCGCCGTCACGGAAACGCACTTCTACGCCATAGTTCGCGATTTTATTAACGGTGGTATACGGAATGCTTTTGTCGCGCAGATCGCTGCGCAGGCTGTCGGCGTTCTGCTCTTGCAGTTTGCCCAGAGCCGTATCCATATCCACTTCCATCAGGAAGTGAACGCCGCCGCGCAGATCAAGACCGAGTTTCATCGGTTCCGCGGACAGCATGCTCAGCCAGCGAGGCGTTGCCGGCGCAAGGTTAAGGGCCACAATGTAGTCTTCGCCCAGCGCGCTGGTGAGTGCATCACGCGCGCGCAGCTGTCCATCCTGCGTTGCAAAGCGGGCCAGAATGGCACCATTTTCCAGAGCGAGGGATTTGCTCTCGATATTGTCTTGTTTTAATACGGTCTGGATCTGATCCAACGTTTGCTCACTGGCGGCGCCACCGCGCGCACCAGTGATCTGAACGGCCGGATCCTCACCATAAAGGTTAGGAAGCGCATAGAGCAGGCCGACGAGAATCACGACGACCAGCATGATGTACTTCCACAAAGGATAACGGTTTAACACGGCAGTTCCCTTCGGGAAGAAAAAATTACAGCGCCTTCAAAGTACCTTTCGGCAGAACGGCGGCCACGAAATCACGTTTAACAACTACTTCAGTGGTGTCGTTCAGGGCAATAGAAACATAGCCAGTTTCTGCCACTTTGGTCACACGGCCAACTAAACCACCGCTTGTCAGCACTTCATCACCTTTAGAGATGGAATCCATCAGTTTCTTGTGATCTTTAGTACGCTTCTGCTGTGGACGCAGAATCATGAAGTAGAAGATCAGACCAAATACCACCAGCATGATCACCAGAGAATACGGACTTCCCTGAGACGGTGCGCCTGCTGCGGCTACGGCGTCAGAAATGAAAAAGCTCATTAAATTTCCCTCATTGATGAATTATCAGACGTTCAGCGGAGGAACCGCCTTCCCCGTCCGTTGGTAGAACTCGCTAACAAAGTGCTCTAATTTACCCTCTTCGATAGCCTTACGTAAACCGGCCATCAAACGCTGGTAATAGCGCAGATTGTGAATCGTATTCAGGCGTGCGCCCAGTATTTCGTTACAGCGATCAAGATGATGCAAGTAGGCGCGGCTATAATTGCGACAGGTGTAACAATCACACTCTGCATCCAGCGTTGCGGTGTCATCTTTATACCGGGCATTACGAATTTTCACCACGCCATCGGTAACAAACAGATGACCATTGCGCGCATTGCGCGTTGGCATAACGCAGTCAAACATATCGATACCGCGGCGAACGCCTTCCACCAGATCTTCTGGCTTGCCGACGCCCATCAAATAACGCGGTTTGTCTTGCGGAATTTGCGGACAGACGTGTTCCAGGATTCGGTGCATGTCCTCTTTAGGTTCACCCACCGCCAGGCCGCCCACAGCGTACCCATCAAAGCCAATCTCTACCAGACCTTTAACCGAGACATCTCGTAAATCTTCGTAAACACCGCCCTGAATAATGCCGAATAATGCATTTTTATTGCCGAGTGAATCGAAGCGATCGCGGCTGCGTTGTGCCCAGCGCAACGACATCTCCATCGAACGTTTGGCGTAATCCCAATCCGCCGGATACGGCGTACATTCGTCGAAGATCATCACCACGTCAGAACCGAGATCGAACTGAATCTCCATCGACTTTTCCGGATCGAGGAAAATCGGATCGCCGTTGATCGGGTTACGGAAGTGCACGCCCGCTTCGGTGATCTTACGGATATCGCCAAGGCTGAACACCTGGAAGCCGCCGGAATCGGTAAGGATCGGTCCTTGCCAGTTCATGAAATCGTGCAGGTCGCCGTGCAGTTTCATGATCTCCTGACCTGGGCGCAGCCACAGGTGGAAGGTGTTGCCGAGCAGGATTTGCGCGCCGGTCTCTTTCACTTCCTCCGGCGTCATGCCTTTCACCGTGCCGTAAGTGCCCACGGGCATAAATGCTGGGGTTTCAACAACGCCACGATCAAAGACCAGACGGCCACGGCGCGCGCGCCCGTCGGTAGTATCTAATTCAAATTTCACATTAACCTCTGATCAGAGAAACAGTCTGATTCAATTATGCGCCGACGCTTTCGTCAGGCGCTTGTGGATTACGGGTGATGTACATCGCATCCCCGTAGCTAAAGAAACGGTACTGCTCTGCCACCGCGCTGTGATAAGCCGCCATGGTGTGCTGATAACCAGCAAAGGCCGAAACCAGCATAATCAGGGTCGATTCCGGCAGATGGAAGTTGGTGATCAGCGCATCGATCACCTGATAGTGATAGCCGGGATAGATGAAAATCTGTGTGTCATCGAAGAAGGGTGCAATCAGCGCATCCTGGCTGGCCTTCGCGGCGCTCTCCAGCGAACGTACTGAGGTGGTGCCCACGGCGACCACTTTGTTGCCGCGTGCTTTACACGCCAGCACCGCATCCACCACATCCTGCGGCACTTCCGCGTATTCGGCATGCATGATGTGATCCTCGATGGTTTCAACGCGCACCGGCTGGAAAGTCCCGGCACCGACGTGCAGCGTGACAAACGCCATCTCGACGCCTTTGGCTTTCAGCGCTTCCAGCAGCGGCTCGTCAAAGTGCAAACCGGCGGTCGGTGCGGCGACGGCGCCGGGACGCACGCCGTACACGGTCTGGTACAGCTCACGGTCAGCATCTTCATCCGGACGATCAATATACGGCGGCAGCGGCATATGGCCGACGCTGTTGAGAATATCCAGCACCGCGCGATCGTCTTCGAATGCGATCTCAAACAGTGTGTCATGGCGCGCCACCATCGTGGCTTTGACACTTTCGTCATCGCCCAGCAGCAGCGCTGCGCCCGGCTTGGGCGCTTTGGAGGCGCGCACGTGCGCCAGCACGCGCTTATCGTCCAGCATGCGCTCAACCAGCATCTCGATTTTGCCGCCGCTGGCTTTACGCCCAAAGACGCGCGCCGGAATCACGCGGGTGTTGTTGAACACCAGCAGATCGCCCGGATTGAGCTTATCCATCACGTCTGTAAATACGCCGTGGCTTAACGCGCCGCTTGGACCATCCAGCGACAGCAAGCGGCAACCGCTTCGCTGCGCCTGCGGATAGTGGGCGATTAAGGATTCTGGCAACTCAAAGGTAAAATCGGCTACGCGCATGCTTCACTTCTTCAGGACTTAAAATCAGGCGGCATAGTCTAGCGGAAAAGCGGCAAATTCTGAACAACTGGCTGCGCTTCTGTGATTCTGCGAATACACAAAATAATTCGAGGTGCAGGCAGGCGGCAAACGAGAGCAGCCCACGCACCTGTAACTTGATGTATGACGTGTATATAATGCGCCATGAACTTTCTCGCTCACCTTCACCTGGCGCAGCTGGCTAACAGCTCTCTGCTGGGCAATCTCATGGCCGATTTCGTGCGCGGCAACGTGCAATCACAATGGCCTGCACCGGTGGTGGATGGCATTGCCATGCATCGTCGCCTCGACGTCCTGACCGATAACCTGCCCGAAGTGCGGATTGCGCGTGCGCTGTTTCGTCCGGAAACGCGCCGCGTGGCCCCCATCACGCTGGACGTGATTTGGGACCATTTCCTCGCGCTGCACTGGGATAAATTCCACCCAACGCAGTCGCTGGTGGCATTTACCGCGGCGGCTGAACAAAACATCGTGCCGCAGCTGGCGGGCACGCCGGAAGGTTTCATCGAGCTGAACGCGGTGATGTGGCGCGAACGCTGGTTTGAGCACTATGCCGAACCAACGCGGCTGGCACGCGTGCTCAACGGCATGGCGCATCGCCGTCCGCGCTTAGCCGCGCTGCGCGACTCCTATCAGGATTTTGTTGATCACTACGAGCAACTTGAGCCGCTGTTCTTCCAGTTTTATCCGCGCTTAATGGCCGCCGCGCGCGCGCAGGAATTGTAATATTAGGTAATTCAAGACCCGTCTGTTGGACGGGAAATTTCCCATCACCTACCCTGCGTGACCTTAATCTTCGTCACACTCAGGGAAATCTCATGCAGCATCTTATTGCCAACCGGCTCGCAGAAGCCGGTCTTAGCTACACGCACATCCTGGCGTTGGGGATAGTGATTGCCATTATCTTTGCCATCTCACTGCTTACTCACGCCATTCTGCACCGCGCTATCTTGCCGCTGCTGCGTCGATACACCGAGAAAAGTAGCCGTCAGTGGCCAAAAGCGCTGATTAACAGTCGCCTGTTTAGCCGCAGCGTCTGGCTGATGCAAGGTGTGCTATTCAAATTACAGACTGAACTCTTCCTGCACGACAGTGCTCAGATCTATGCAGCGCTGCTGATTTTCGCCCAGCTGTGGATGATGATCTTCGCCCTGCTGATGTTGTTCTCCTTGCTCGATTTACTACAGCAGCTCAGCGCGAACAGCATGCTGGCACAGCAATTGCCGCTGCGCGGTATTATCCAGAGCGTGAAATTGATCGCCGCCATTTTAATGGTAATCATGATTATTTCGCTGCTGTTGGGTAAATCGCCCGGCGTATTGATCACCGGACTCGGTGCCATGACCGCGGTGCTGATGCTGGTATTTAAAGATCCAATTCTGGGTCTGGTGGCCGGTATTCAGTTGGCGGCCAATAATATGCTGAAAATGAATGACTGGCTGGAAATGCCGAAATATGGCGCGGACGGTGCGGTCATCGATATTTCTTTAACCACGGTAAAAGTGCGCAACTGGGATAACACCATTGTTACCATTCCCGCTTACGCCTTAATTTCCGACTCCTTTAAAAACTGGCGCGGCATGTCGGAATCCGGTGGGCGTCGCATTAAGCGCAGCATTCATATTGATACCACCAGTATTGGCTTCCTTGATGATGCCATGATGCAGCAGCTGAAAAGTGCGCATCTGCTGGCACCGTATCTGGATAGCAAAAGCGAAGAAGTGGCCGCATGGAATGCGCAACTGGGCTGTGATTTAGATTCGCCACTCAACGGTCGCCGCCTGACGAATATCGGTACCTTCCGCGTCTGGCTGCAGAGCTGGCTGGAGCAGCATCCGCGTATTCACAAAGAGATGACGTTAATGGTGCGGCAGTTAGCGCCAGGTGAAAACGGTCTGCCGCTGGAAGTGTATGTGTTCACCAACACCACGGTGTGGAAAGAGTACGAGAATATTCAAGCGGATATCTTTGACCATATTTACGCAGTGCTACCTACTTTCGGTCTGCGCGTCCATCAATCGCCAACCGGTAATGACATGCGTCAAATTGGCGTAAGAACCCGCCACTAAGGCTTCATCCCGTATTACCCGCCAGTAAGAAGAAAAATTTCACTGGCGGGCTTTTCCCCCTCTTGTCACGCGCAGCCATCTGCGGCTTAATGAAGCCTTTCTTAACTTTTGTTAACTTCGTCACACAGCCAATACGCCATTTTTGGCGTCTGTTGTTGCTTCGCCAGCCTGAAAATCATAAGAGGGAAAGATGTCATCAGCTTCGCTTACCGAACTCGACGCACGTTATCATTTCGCCTGTGATGTTGCCAAAACCGCCGCCAGCCGGGCTCTATCCTGGTATCAGCAACGTCATCAATTAGTGGTTGAGCATAAGAAAGATCTGCAGGATGTGGTCAGCGAAGCCGATCGCAACGTTGAGGCATTGGTCAAGCATTTGATCCACGAACGCTTTCCTGACGATGCGGTGTTGGGTGAAGAGAGCGGCGGCAATACTGCTGGCGCACGCTTTATCTGGGTGCTCGATCCGATTGATGGCACCAGCAGCTTTCTTAACGGCTTGCACAACTGGTGCGTATCGCTGGCGATCGTTTGTGAAAACGAAGCGGTGATTGGTGTGGTGTGCGATCCCAATCATCATGAAACCTTTCACGCCTGCCGCGGCAAAGGTGCTTGGGTTAATGATAAGCGCATTCAGGCGCACAGCGCGCAGCAGCTCGATCAGGGATTGCTTGGTCTGAGCAGCTCCAACAGCCAACCGATTGAACCGCTTACCACTTTTATCAGCGCATTACTGGCGCAGGGCGGCATGTTTATCCGCAACGGCTCGGGGGCGTTGATGAGCGCATGGGCGGCGGCCGGTCGCTTAATTGGTTACTACGAAGCGCATATGAATCCGTGGGATGGCTTGCCGGGCATTGTGCTGATGCGCGAAGCGGGCGGCATTACCAACGATTATCTGGCTAATCACGGCTTGAAGAACGGCAATCCGGTGCTGCTGGCTAATGCGGTGATTTATCCGCAGCTGAAAGCGCTGCTGCCTGGGCATTTATCGTTATAATTTCCGTAATCGGTTAAGTTCGTTAATTTATGCGAACTTAACCTTCATGCAAAATTACTTAAGCGCGCTGTAAGTAATATTCTATTCCGAAGTGAGAATTTTCTCTTTTTTTCTTAAACATCCCGGCATCAATAAAAATACGATATGCTGCGCAAGTCAAACATCCCTTAGTAATACTTATTTTCTCCTTTTTTGTTGTTCTTTTCGGCGCCAGGATGCGCCGAGATATTTTTTGGCATTTTATTATTTCGGGATAGCGTGATTATTTTTTTATATTATTTTTAATCGTCATCGATAATAAAGGTCGCCATCAATGGCGACCTTACAATATCATCAGCTTTTACGCTTTTTCACTAGCGGCCACGCCAGTAATAGCAGCGCAATCCACGCAAAACCAACGTACAGCGACACGCGCGTATCCGGGAAGTAACCAATCAGCCCAATAATGAAGGCCAGGAATAGCACGCCGAACCATGCGGTAGCGCTACCGCCCGGCATGGCAAAATCCAGCTTACCGGCTTGCTCTTTGCCAATCTTGCGGCGGAAGGCGATCTGCGACAGCAGAATCATGATCCACACCCAAACGGTAGCAAAGGTCGCCAGCGAGGCGATCACCAGGAAGACTTTCTCTGGCATCAGGTAGTTGAGATACACCGCAATCAGCATCGCCAGCATCATCACCAAAACGGTCACCCACGGAATTCCGCGATTCGAAACCTTCTGGAATACCTTCGGTGCGTGGCCCTGTTGCGCCATGCCGTGCAGCATACGCCCCACGCCAAACACATCGCTGTTAATCGCCGACAGCGACGCCGTCAGCACCACGAAGTTAAGAATTGATGCCGCCGCCGCAATACCCAAATGCTGGAAGGTCAGCACGAACGGACTGCCAGAAGTGCCCACCTGATTCCATGGATAAATCGACATGATGACGAACAGCGTACCAACGTAGAACACCAGAATACGCATCGGTACGGAGTTGATGGCGCGTGGAATCGAGGTCTTCGGATCTTCCGCTTCACCAGCAGTAATCCCGATAATCTCAATGCCGCCGTAGGCAAACATCACCATCTGCAGTGACAGCAGCATGCCGACAATGCCGTGCGCGAAGAAGCCGCCGTTGGTCCACAGATTGTGAATGCCGGTCGGCTGGCCGCCGTTGCCGATGCCCCAGATAATCATGCCGAAGCCGGCGAGGATCATGATGATGATGGTGGCGACTTTGAAAAAGGAGAACCAGAACTCCACTTCGCCAAAGACTTTCACGCTCATCAGGTTGATGGCGCCGATAATCAACACCACGCTCAGCACCCAAATCCAGTGCGGCACATCGGGGAACCACACGCCCATGTAGATACCAAAAGCCGTTACGTCGGCAATCGCCACAATCAGGATTTCAAAACAGTAGGTCCAGCCGGTGATGTATCCGGCCAGCGGGCCGAGATAATCCTGCGCATAGCGCGAGAATGAGCTGGCCTGCGGGTTGTTGACCGACATTTCCCCCAACGCACGCATGATGATGTACGCCACCGCACCGCCGATGATGTACGCCAGCAGCACGCTTGGGCCCGCCATTTTGATAGCATCTGCCGAGCCGTAAAACAGCCCGGTGCCAATCGCCGATCCCAGCGCCATAAAGCGAATGTGGCGCGTGCTCAGTCCGCGTTTGAGCTTATTGGTTTCTTGCATAACACTCAGTACCTTGAAAATGAAAAACCACGGGCAAGCCCGTGGTTGGAATTAACAGCAATGTCGCTTACTGATGAACCGCGACCTGCTCACGTCCTTTTGCCCGATCAACTACCGCGGCAATCACCAGCATCGCCAGCGATGGCGGCAACCAGGAAAGTCCCTGATCGGCCAGCGGCAGATGCTGGCTGAACAGCGGCAACACATCTTTAAAGCTGGTGGTTTTGATGGCATCAACGATACCGAACAGCAGGCTTACCAGCATGGTCGGCGCGATAATACGCGAACTTTTGTTCCAGAACTTCAGCGTGAAGCTCAGCACCACCAGCACGATGCATGGCGGATAAATCGCCGTCAGCACCGGAATCGAAATCTGAATCAGATGGCTCAGACCGAGATTCGACACCACCATCGAGAACAGACCCAGAATAAATACCAGCGTTTTATACGACAGCGGAACATATTGCGCAAAGAATTCTGCACAGGCGCAGGTCAGCCCCACCGCCGTCACCATGCAGGCGACGAAGATCAGTGCCGCAAGGAAGAAGCTGCCCATGCCGCCGAAAGTCTGCTGCACATAAGCATGCAGAATTTCAGCACCGTTCGCGCTTTGCGCCACTAATGCGCCGCTATCGTTACCGAGTTTGAACAGCGTCAGGTAAATCAGCGTCAAACCGATACCGGCGATGATGCCCGCCAGCATGGTGTAGCGCGTCAGCAGTTTGGCATCTTCAACACCGCGTGAGCGCGCCGCATTGACGATGACGATACCGAACACCAGCGCTCCCAGCGTATCCATGGTCAGATAACCATTAACGAAACCGCTGGAGAAGGCGGCACGCTGATACTCTTCGGTGCCCGGCGAAACGCCACCGGCCGGCCAGATCAGCACGGCAACGCCGAGCACAATCAGCGCCAGAATTTTCAGCGGAGCGAGGAAGTGGCCGACGGTATCCAACAGTTTGCCCGGATACAGTGAAATGCCAATCACCAGCGCGAAGTAAATCAGGCTGTAAATGAACAGCGGCAGCGTGCCGTCGCCGGTCAACGGTGCAATACCTACGGCAAAGGAAACGGTGGCGGTACGCGGCGTGGCAAACAGCGGGCCAACAGCCAGGTAACACACGGTCGCCAGCAGCAAGCCTGCGGCTTTACCAATCGGCGAGCTCAGCGCGTCAATGCCGCCGCCCACACGCGCCAGCGCGATGACGGTGATCACCGGTAAGCCAACAGCCGTAATCAGGAAGCCGAAAGCCGCAATCCAAACGTGTTCGCCAGACTGAATCCCCACCATCGGTGGGAAGATGATATTTCCTGCGCCAACGAACAGGGCAAACGTCATGAAGCCCAGCGCCAGGATATCCTTGGAGGTTAAACGATGTGTCATAAACTTCTGTACTGCCTGTAGCTGATGTTGCGGTGGAAGTTGAGTTCGTGTTGTCCTCTGGATGCGCTAAAACAAGGGCTTATCAGGCAAGACCAGCGTGTTATGCGGGACTAATCGTTAAAGCGCAGGTGATTTAATCTACTTTTCTTCTGTTCGCAGAGGGATAAATCGACAACGGCGCAAATTAGAACGTTTATAGCGAAGAAAGGCAATACAGGATCGAAAAACCAGAAGGATATAACAAGATAGTGGAAGAAAGCAGTGAATCGCGGTGGAATAGCGGCAAAACACCTCAGATGATTTGCTAAATGTTTCCTCGATGCGAGAGATCTCTTTGCATAAATCAGCCTGCAGATGCACAAAAGGCGCGATTTACGCGCCTGTTTGGCTAACTTTACAGCATTACCAGACTGTTCTTGCTATATCGACCACCAGACGAATCTTCTGCCACTGCTGCTCTTCGCTCAGGCTGTTGCCCTCTTCGGTTGAGGCAAAGCCACACTGCGGGCTAAGGCAGATTTGATCAAGACTCACGAACTGTGCTGCTTCCTGCAGACGCGCTTTCACCTGCTGCGCATCCTCCAGCTCGCCGGTTTTGGTGGTGATCAAACCCAGCACCACTTGCTGATGACCCGGCTTGAGGAAGCGCAGCGGCTCGAAACCACCTGAACGTTCGTTGTCATACTCAAGGTAGAAAGCATCGATATTCACGCCGCCAAACAGCACTTCGGCGACCGGCTCATAGCCACCTTCGGAAATCCAGGTTGAGCGGAAGTTGCCGCGACACACATGCAGCCCAACGGTCAGATCCTCTGGCTTACCTTCCAGTGCAGTATTCAGCACTTCAGCATAGATGCGCGCCAGTTCCTGTGGATCTTCACCACGCTCGCGGATCTGCTGCTGCTGTTCGGTTGAGCACAGATAGGCCCACACCGTGTCATCCAGCTGCAGATAACGGCAACCAGCCGCATAAAACGCTTTGATGGCGTCTTTGTAGGTCTGCGCCAGATCGGCGAAGTACTCTTTCAGATCGGGATACACCGTGGCATCGATCACCTTACGGCCACCGCGGAAGTGCAGCACGCTTGGGCTGGGAATGGTCATCTTGGCAACCGCATCGCCCGCCACGCTTTGCAGGAAGCGGAAGTGCTCCAGCATCGGGTGTTGAGGATTAAAAGCCACTTTACCAGTGACTTTCACGCCGTGCGCTTTGGTCTGCACGCCGTTGAACTGAATGCCCTGCTCCGCTTCGAACAGCTCGACGCCGTGCAAATCGCCGAAGAAATCGAAGTGCCACCAAGCGCGACGGAATTCACCATCGGTAACGATCTGCAGGCCGTTGGCACGCTGCTGCTCCACAACATGGCGGATTTCGCGATCTTCAACCTGACGCAGTTGATCAGCGTTGATTTCGCCATTGGCAAACTGCACACGCGCCTGCTTGATGGCTGCGGGACGCAGAAAACTGCCGACGGTATCGGCGCGGAACGGGTTATGACGTGGCATTTTATCTCCTGGCTGAGCGCATAGTTGCGTCAGGGTATAATTTCGCTGGGTTATTTCAGCCATCTGGACGGCTATATGTCCAGAAAGAATGCCACGCCGTTACCCTTTCGGCAACGGAAGAAAATTCAGCTTACATGAAACTATTTCATGTTCAGATGCACGTTCTTCAATTTCCCTCAATTGCCGCTCGCGCTTGCGCCATCTGGCTATCTGACAACGGCAGATAACCCGCTTCGCTCACCCGACGCTGACCTTGTGGCGATAACACCTGATGCAGAAAGGCATTCACCAGCGGCGGCAGCGGTTTGCCGGGTGCTTTGTTGACGTAGATATAAAGCGGGCGCGACCACGGATAGCGGCCGTTGCGAATCGATTCGGCATCCGGCATCACGCTGTCGCCGTTCGCCGTGACCACCGGTAGCATTTTCACGCCGCTGAGATGAAAGCCAAAACTGGCATAACCGATGCTGTTGGGTGTGGCGGCAACGGCTTGTACCACCGCCGCAGAGCCGGGGAATTCAGCGACATCAGCACGGAAATCACCTTTGCACAGCGCCTGCTGCTTAAAGAAGCCCCACGTTCCCGACGCCGAGTTGCGGCCATAGCGCTGGATGCTGCGCGTGGCCCACTGGCCTTCGCTCAGGCCGAGATCGCCCCAGCGCTGCGGCACTTGCTGCCCGCCGCACAGACGCGTGATGGAGAACAGCGCATCGAGTTGTTGCGGCGCGATGCGCGTCAGCGGATTGTCCTGATTAACCACTACCACCAGCGCATCCATCGCCACCGGCACCGCCAGCGGCGGATAGCCGTAGCGCGCGGTAAAAAGTTGACGTTCGTCGATCTGCATCGGCCGGCTCATCGCGCCCAGCTGGGCAGCACCTGCCGCCAGCGCCGTCGGCGCAGTAGAAGATCCCGCCGCCTGCACCTGAACGTTGACGCCCGGCGACTGGCGGCTGAAATCCTCGCCCCATAATGTCATCAGATAACCCAGCGTATCCGATCCAACGCTGCTCAGATTGCCGGTTAGCATGGTTTGTTGGCCGTGTGCCAAAGCAGAGCAAAGCAGCAAGAGGGAGATCAACAGCGATTTCATTGGCGATTCCGCAATTCAGTAAGACGCCTATTCTGGAGCGGTGCGATTTATCACGCAATACATTGCGTATGGGTTGTTAATGAGGCGGGAATTGGTCTCCATGAATGGCGTAATGCTTGTCAGTTAAACCAACGACGAGTGCGCAGGCCGGTGTCACTTTTGGTCCGGCGGTCCTCGCGCCGCTTACGCGGTACCTTCACTTCGCTCGTCTGCCTGACGGACCGGCGGAGACGGGACTTCCTTGTCCCGGCTCCGCCTTTCGCCCGCGTCCTGCGGGCTCTCCTGCTTCCTCGCTTCGTTCAGCGCTGCGGATTGCCTGCCCAAAAGTGCCCCCGGCCTGCTCATAAGCTTCAGTGCGTGTTGTTGAAAAGGACTGATTCGCTTCAGGCGCTGGCGCGTCTGCTGCGGCAAAAGGGCCATTCGCAGCGCTGAGGCTTTTACGTTGGGCCAGGAGCCTCGCGCATGGATGCGCGAGGCAGTTCGGGGTCGGCCAGGGAAGGCCGATCCGCGAACGGTCCGTCGGCACAACGTGGAAGCCGAAGGTACCGCGCTAGCGGCGCGAGGACGGCCCGTGACGCAGCAGATGTGTCAGCGCCCGCACCAAAAAGGCTTTATTAACTGATAAGTATGACGCCATGAATAGCGATCCCATGACCTTAATTAACCCGCTCTTGCATCACGTTAGCCACAATCAAGCGTGGCGGCAGCAGGAAGCTGAAACAGGTTTCCTGATGCGGCACGCTGGTGATCTCCAGCCGCGCGTTGTGATGTCCCAACGCATGCTTCACGATCGCCAGCCCCAATCCGCTGCCGCCGGTGGCGCGCGAACGCGCTTTATCCACGCGATAGAAACGCTCGGTGAGGCGCGGCAGATGCTGCTCGCTAATGCCCGGCCCGTCATCACACACCTTAAACTGCGCGCCTTGTTTGGTGCGCAGCCAACTGATGTCGATGCGCGTGCCATCGGGCGTGTGATTCACCGCGTTGTAGACCAGATTGGAAATGGCGCTACGTAGCTGCTCATCATTGCCGAACACTTTCAGATGCGGATCGGTATGGAAATGGATGGTGTGACGTCCCTGACTCAGCGTTTCCGCTTCACGCTGCAACAGCATCAGCATGCCCGGCACATCCACCGTCTCTTTGAGATCGATGGCTGGCGCCGCTTCGATACGCGACAAGGTCAACAACTGCTTCACCAGGCTGTCCATGCGGCGCGTCTGCTCTTGCATGGTATGCAACGCCTTGCTGCGCGTGCGCTCGTTCATCACCGAGTCGTCCATCATTTCCAGATAACCCTGCAATACCGTTAACGGCGTGCGCAGTTCATGACTGACGTTAGCAAAAAAGTTGCGTCGCGCGCCTTCCAGCTGGTGCATCTGGGTGACATCACGTGCCACCATCAGCCACTGACCTTCGCTGTAAGGCATCACGCGGAATTCCATATGACGCTGATTATTGAGGATCTGGGTCAGCGGCATGTCGAACTTGCGCTGGCGGATATAGCGGGAAAATTCAGGATAACGCAGCAAATTGAGGATATTCTGGCCGTTATCTTCCGGCCAGCGCAAGCCAAGGTGCTGCTGCGCCAGGCCGTTGCACCAGAAAATAGTGCCCTCTTCGGTGGTCAGCACCACCGCATCCGGCAGCGATTCTGCTCCGCTGCGGAAACGTTTGATCAGATTGCCCAGCTCGCGCCGCCGCCGCCGGTTGCGCAATTGCATCTGGTACAGGCCATAAAACAGCGGTTCCCAGCTGCCGCGTCCGGTGGGCGGCGTCATTGAACGATCGACCCACAGCCAGTGCGACAGACGCATCAGATTTCTGAAGTGCCAGAACATCACGCCGGTCACCGCAATCAGCAGCAGCCACGGCAGATATCCGAACAACAGACCCAACACCAGCGCAGGTAAACAGACCAGCGCCAGCTCGGTCAACAATCTCTTCCAGGAGAGTCGTTCCAGCACGGTAAACACTCCGTTTACGTTTAGTAGCGGGCAGAGAAACGATACCCTGTTCCGCGCACGGTTTGAACCATGCGATCGTGGCCGGTTAATTCCAGTGCTTTACGTAAACGGCGAATATGCACATCGACGGTGCGATCTTCGACATACACATTGGTGCCCCAAACATGGTTCAGCAGCTGTTCGCGGCTGTACACGCGTTCCGGGTGGGTCATAAAGAAGTGCAGCAGTTTGTACTCGGTCGGTCCCATCTCCAGCGGCGTGGTTTCCGACATCACACGATGTGAGGAAGGATCAAGGCTCAGGCCCTGCATCTCAATCACCTCTTCCACCGCCATCGGTGAAATACGGCGCATCACCGCTTTGATACGCGCCATCAGCTCTTTCGGTGAGAATGGCTTGGTGATGTAATCATCCGCGCCCACTTCCAGACCGCGCACGCGATCTTCCTCTTCACCGCGCGCCGTCAGCATCATCACCGGAATGTCGCGCGTCATGGCTTCGCGCTTCAAATGCTTAATAAACTGAATCCCGCTGCCGCCGGGCAACATCCAGTCCAGCAGAATCAAATCAGGCCAGGGTTCGATCAGCTTACCAATCGCGCTGTCATAATCTTCCGCCTCAATAGGCTGGTAATCATTCTGTTCCAGCACGAAACATAACATTTCACGGATGGGAGCTTCGTCTTCCACAACCAAAATGCGCTTAGCCATTGTAACTCCTGCTAGTGTGACACCGTGTCACTGGGATTTGCGGCGCCATTATGCGTCAGTTTTGTGACACTTTTATGAAAACACCGCCCTAAGATAGATAGATAAAAAACAGAAATGTCACAATAAAATTCTGCTTTTTTTCTTTGTGATCTTAAGTGGTTATAATTCGCCTTCGCTAAACAGAGCACGGAGCAAACATGCGCATCATTCACACCGCTGACTGGCATCTCGGTCAGTTCTTTTACAGCAAAAGTCGCGCGCGGGAACATCAGGCGTTTCTCGACTGGCTGCTGGATCAGATTGTGCAGCATCAGGTGGATGCGCTGATTATCGCCGGCGATCTGTTTGATACCGGTTCGCCGCCGAGCTACGCGCGTGAAATGTTTAACCGGTTTGTGGTGGCGCTGCAGCCAAGCGGCTGCCAATTGGTGGTGCTGGCGGGCAATCACGACTCGGTGGCGACGCTGAATGAATCGCGCGAGCTGCTGGCCTGCCTGAATACGCAGGTGATCACCAGCGCCACGCGGCAGGGCGAACAGCAGGTGTTAACCCTGAAGCAGCGTGATGGCGCGCCGGGTGCGCTGCTGTGCGCCATTCCTTATCTGCGTCCGCGCGACATTCTGCGCAGCCAGGCCGGCCAATCCGGCCGCGAGAAGCAGATCTCGCTGCTGGAGGCGATCGAGCAGCATTATCAGCACTGTTTTGCCGCCGCGCAGGCGCAGCGCGATGCGCAGGACGTTACGCTGCCGATCATCGCCACCGGCCATCTCACCACCGTTGGCGTGACTAAAAGCGATTCAGTGCGCGACATCTATATCGGCACGCTGGATGCCTTCCCGGCGCAGGCGTTTCCGCCCGCCGATTACATCGCGCTCGGTCACATCCATCGCGCCCAGCGCATCGCCAACAGCGAGCACATTCGTTACAGCGGCTCGCCGATTCCGCTCAGTTTTGATGAGCTTGGCCGCGAGAAAAGCGTCTTCCTGCTGGAATTCAGCACCACGCTCGATACCGTTACGCCGCTAACCATCCCGCACTTCCAGCCGATGCAGATGCTGAAAGGCTCGATGGCGGAGATTGAACATCAGCTGGCGCAGTTCAGCGCGAGCGCCAGCGAACAGCCAGTCTGGCTGGATATTGAGATCACCACGCAGGAATATCTCAGCGATCTGCAACGTCGCATTGAAGCGCTCACCGAAAATCTGCCGGTCGAAGTGCTGCTGGTGCGCCGCAGCCGCGAACAGCGGCAGCGCAGCCTCGAACGGCTGGAGAACGAAACCCTGAGCGAACTAAAAGTGGAAGACGTGTTTGCTCGCCGACTGGCGCAGGAAGATCAGCTGGATGCCGGGCAGGCCGAGCAGTTAACGCAGCTGTTCCGCACCCAGCTTGCCGCGCTGGAGAATCCATCCGCATGAAAATTTTGACGCTACGTTTTAAGAACCTCAATGCGCTGCGCGGCGAATGGTTTATCGATTTCCGTCGTGAGCCCTTTGCCAGCAACGGCTTGTTTGCCATTATCGGCGCCACTGGCGCGGGCAAAACCACCTTACTCGATGCGATTTGCCTGGCGCTCTATCATCAGACGCCGCGCCTCGGCACGCTGTCGCAAACCCAGAACGAGCTGATCACCCGCGACACCGCCGAGTGTCTGGCGGAGGTGGAGTTTGAGATCAAAGGCGAAGCCTGGCGCGCCTTCTGGAGCCAGAACCGCGCGCGCGGCCAAGCCGACGGTAAGCTGCAGGCACCGCGCGTCGAGCTGGCGCGCGTCGCTGATAATCAGATCATCGCCGATAAAGTTGGCGACAAGCTAAAAGCGATTGAGACCCTGTCGGGGCTCGATTTCGCCCGCTTTACCCGCTCAATGATGCTGTCGCAAGGCCAGTTTGCCGCCTTCCTGAATGCCAAACCCGGCGAACGCGCCGAGCTGCTGGAAGAGCTGACCGGCACCGAAATCTACGGACAAATCTCGGTGCAGATCTATGAACGCTGGCGCACCGCGCGCAGCGAGCTGGATACGCTGCGCGCCCGCGCCGGTGGCATGTCGCTGCTGGATGAAGCACGCCGGGCAGAATTGACGCAGCAGTTGGCAGAACTTGGTGCGCAGGAGAAAATTCTCAGCGAACAGCTAACGCTGGCGCAGCATCAGCAGCAATGGCTGGTGCAGCAGCAACAGCTAACCCAAGAGCAGCTGCAGGCCGAACAGACGCTGCTTGCCGCGCAACAGGCCTGGCAGCAGGCGGATGGCGATCGTCAGCGGCTGGCGCGCGCCGAACCGGCAGAAAAACTGCGCGAGAAATTGCAGCAGCGCGAACAGTTGCAGGGCGATCTGCGCGCGCTGAAACAGCAATCGCAGCAGCTGCAGGCGCAACGGCAGCAAGCCAAAACCGCGCTGCAACAGGGCGAAAACCATTATCAGGCCGCGCAGCAGGCGCGCGAACAGGCGTTACAGCATCAGCAGCAGCTTGAAACGCTGCTCACCGAGCAGGTTATCCCGCTCGATCAACGCATCACCACCCTCTCGCAGCAGCTGGATGAACAGCAGCGATTGCATCTGCAGCAACAACAGGCGCTGCAATCCAGCCAAACCGCACTCAGCCAGCAACAGCAGGTAAGTGAACGTTTACAACAACAGCTGGCGCAGCAGCAGGAATTTCGTGCCCGCGAAGCCGCTGTCGCCCATTGGGGCGTGGAATTAACGCGCTGGCAGGCGGAGATTGCCCGGCTGGATGAGCGCGAGCAGACGCTGACGCAGCTGATCGCACAGCACCAACAGCAGCGCAGCCAGCTGGAGCAGCATCAACAGGCGCAGGCTCAGCGTGAACAGGCGGCGCAACCGTTGCAGCAAGCCGAAGCCCAGGCCGCGCAGCAGCGTCTGCAAGCGGAGCAAGCACTGACTTCACTTGAGGCGGAGATCGGCAGCGCGCAACTGCGCGACGCCCTGACGCAGCATCAAACCCAACGCCCTGCGCGCCAGCAGCTTAACCTGCTCGCCGCGCAGTGGCGCACGCTGCAACCGCAGCGGTTACAGCGTCAGCAGAAACTGGCGCAGCTCCAGCAGCAGCATCAGGACGCGGAACAGACGTTGCAGGCGCTGCGCGAGGAGTACAAACGGGAACATCAGGCGCTGCTCGATGTGCGCAAAATCTGCGAGCTGGAGCGCACCATCGCCCAGCTGGCCGACGAGCGCGCTAAACTGCAGCCGGATCAGCCCTGCCCGCTGTGCGGCTCGTGCCAGCATCCGGCGATTGCGCAATATCAGCAGCTTGAGCCCGGTGCCAATCAGCAGCGTTTAACCGCGCTGGAAACGCGCGTGGCGCAGCTAAAAGAGTCCGGCACCGCCAAAGGCGAGCAGCAGAAACTGTCGCTGCAACAGCAGCAGGCGTTGCAGCAGGAGATCAGCGATTACGATCAGCAACTGGCGACGGTGAACACCCAATGGCAAGCGCTGAGCGGTGAGCTGGCACTTACCTGCACGCTGGAGCAGCAGGACGATTTTGCGCAGTGGCAACAGCAGCAGGATGCGCAGGAACAGCTGCAGCAACAGCAGCTGCAGACGCGGGAAAACGCCGCGCGTGCGCTGCAGCAGGCGAAGGATGCGCATCTGCAACAGCAGCAGCTGTGGCAGCAGCATCAGAATCAGCAGCAGCTGGCGCAGCAGCAGATCGCCAGCACGCAGCAGACGCTGGATGAAATCAGCCAGCGCGAGGCCAGCGAACGCAGCGCCATGCAGCAACTGGCGCAGCAGCTGGAACAGCAACTGACGCAGCATCAGCTCGTCCTGCCAGATGTCGCTGAGCGGGAAAGCTGGCTGCGCACCTTACAACAACGCTGGACCGCATGGCAGGAAAATGAACGGTTACACGGCGAGTTGCAGCCACAGCTGGTGAAAGCCGAAAGCGAGCGCAGCAGCCTGCAGCAGAATCTGGCGCGTGAACAGCAGCGGCTGGATGAGCTGCAGCAGACGCTTAGCGCTTTGCAGCAGCAGCGCCAGCAGCAGCAGCAACAGCGTCAACAGCTGTTTGGCGATCGTCTGGTGGCAGAAGCCCGGCAGCAGCAGCATGCCGCGCTGCAACAGTGTGAACAGGCGCTGGCGCAGCAGCTTCAGCAGTGGCAACAGGCGCAAAGCATGCTGCACGGCCTGAATGGCCAGTGCGAGCAGATCGCGGCGCAGCAACACACCTTGCGTGAGCGCGCTGCCGCCGCAGAAAGCGCCTTCCTCGCCGCGCTGCAGCAGAGTGATTTTGCGGATGAGCGCGCGCTGCGTGCCGCTCTGCTGGAGGAGCGCGAGGTGCAGCAGCTGCGCCAGCAGTTGCAGACGCTCGATCAGCAGCGCCAGCAGCAGCTCACCCTCAGCGAACAGCTTATGCAGCGCTGGACGGCGCATCAGCAGCAGCGGCCTTTGGAACTTAGCGACGAGATCGCCGCCACGATTCAGCAGCAGCTGGAACAGCTGCGCGTGACGTTACGTGACAATGCCCGTCAACAGGGCGAAGCGCAGCAGCAGTTACACAGCGATGCGCAACAGCGTTTGCAGCAGCAATCGTTGCTGACGCAAATCGCCACCGATGAAGTGGAACTGGCGCAACTGGGGCGTCTGAACGATCTGGTGGGTTCGGCCAAAGGCGATAAATTCCGCCGCTTCGCACAAGGTCTGACGCTCGATCATCTGGTGTGGCTGGCGAACCGTCAGCTCGATCGCCTGCACGGTCGCTATCTGCTGCAGCGCCGCATTAGTGAAGAGCTGGAGCTGGAAGTGGTTGATACCTGGCAAGCTGACGCCACGCGCGATACGCGCACGCTATCGGGCGGCGAGAGTTTTCTCGTCAGCCTGGCGCTGGCGTTAGCGCTGTCAGATTTGGTGAGCCATAAAACGCGCATCGAATCGCTGTTCCTCGACGAAGGCTTCGGCACGCTGGATGCCGAGACGCTGGATACCGCGCTGGATGCGCTCGATGCCCTCAACGCCAGCGGCAAAACCATCGGCGTGATCAGCCATGTCGAAGCGATGAAAGAGCGTATTCCGGTGCAGATCCGTGTCCGCAAGATGAATGGCCTGGGTTACAGCAAGCTGGAGTTGCCGGGCGATCTCGCTTAAAAACGCACAATTCGTAGCGGCGCAATTTATTGCGCTTGTTAAGGCGGTGCCCATCCGAAAAGAGCGCGATAAATCGCGCCGCTACGATTCACTGCGTTCTTTTATCGCGTACTCACCAACTTATAACGGGGGCCGGCCAGCAAACCGCCCTGCTCGTTCTGCGCCAGCAGACGGGCGCTGGTCACACCGGCGATGGTGTGTGCCTTATCCGACACATTGCTGGCGATCTGCTTGATTGCCGCTGACACCAACATGCCAATGATACCGCCATTATTGTTGTTGCCATCTTCCGCGTCGCTGGCGGTGGCAATGCCTTGCCACAGCTCTTTACCGCTGCGCAAATCCACCAGACGCGCCGTCGCCGACACCCTGGTCACGCTCTGGATCACCTGATAACTGCTGCCGTAATCGGTCACTGAAATGTACAGCGCGCTGTCGGCGTGGAAGATGTCATGCAGACGCTGCGGGCTGACAGCCTGAATTTCATGGCCGTTGGTCAATCCGTTCTGCTGGAAGGTTTCATCCACCACCGCCACCGGGAACACGTAATAGCCCGCTTCCGCCAGCGGACGCGTCACCAGCGAGGTGAAGCTGTTCGCCGCGTTCACATCCGGCGCACGGTTATCCGCAGGCAACACCAGAATTGAGGCCGGCTTGCTGGCGCGGAAGGCGCTGTAATCGTACGGTTTTTTATGCGCGCAGCCGGTCAATAGCAGCGTGGCCAGCACGCCTAGAGACACAATCAGCTTTTTCACTGGGCAACTCCTTGTCTTTTCTTCATCAAAAAGTCCATATAGGGCGCCGATTCCGGGAACAGCTGCTTCTCGGTGGCAAACTGGCCGAAGGCTTTATCGGTAGCACCGGTTTTGGCGTACAGCAGGCCGAGCTGCGCGTGCAGGCCCGGCGCAACCGGTTTGTTGACCGATTTGGCTTTTTCAATATCCAGATTCAGTGCTTCGATCTGCTTCTGCGGATCGCTATCTTTTTTGTAATAGCTGTAGATCTGCTGCTGGTAATCGCCCCAGTAATAGATCGGTTCCGGCCCTTTTGGCGCACAGCCTGCCAGCACACCCGCAGCGATCAGCGCCGCACTCAGTTGCAACCCTTTCATGCTCAATATCCTTATTTCGCCGGACGCCATGCGCCACTGTTAATGCCATCCACTAAATGATCTACCGCTTCACGAATCGCCAGATCCATCACTTTGCCGTTGAGAGTGGAGTCATAGCTGGCGGTGCCGCCGAAACCGACGATCTCACGCGCTGACAGCTTGAATTCACCCGCGCCCTGCGCGCTGTACACCACTTCTGAGGTGGTGACATTCACCACATTCAGGTTGACTTTGGCATAGGCGATCTGGTTCTTACCGCGCCCCAAAATGCCCCACAGCTGCTGATCGCCCACTTCTTTGCGACCAAATTCGGTGATATCGCCGGTGATGATGTAAGTCGCACCTTTGATGTTCTGCTCGCTCTTCTTAAAGCCGGCTTCCTGCTGCAACTCTTTCAGGTTGCTGCGATCCAGCACGTTGAAGCGATTGGTCTGCTGCAGGTGCGTGACCAAAATGGTTTTCGACTGATTGCCAAGACGATCCACGCCATCGGAGAAGATGCCGTTCATGTACGAGGAGCGATTATCAAACTGGCCAACCGCAATCGGGCTGCGCACGCCCTGATACGCGGGCTGGCTGGCCGCACGTACCTGTGGCGCTTCAATGGCGCGTGACGATTCGGTCGCGCAGCCGCTGAGCAGCGTGGCGCTTAACAAGGAGAGTGCCGCAAGGGCATATTTTTTCTGCATTTCTAATCCATGAATCAAAAGGAGATAAAGCCGCAAGGCTGCGGCAAATTCTGGTTCTGCCGACAGTCAGAGTAATGCCATAGCATTGGTTGAGTCGGTCTGTAGACTGTCGGCAGTGAGAGAGAGGAACTTTAGTGAAAGTACAGGCATATTAATGAATTTAATTAATCGAATGGCGGGATTATTGGGCGGGTTAATGATTGTTGTGGGCCTCAGCGCTTGTCAGCATTCTGAGCCAAAGCAACAGGATAGCATCGCCAATCTGTGTCAGCCGCAGAGCGCGCCGGGCAGCGCATCCTGCAAGTGGGCTGATGAGATGCAGCATCAGCTCAACCAGCATTTCCGCGATGCGCGCCGTTATGCCGGTCAGCAATGTCTGGTGCGGCTTGAGTGGCAAAACAGCGGGCGCTACGCGGTGACGCAGACGCAAGGCGACGAAACGCTGTGCCTGCGCGCCTGGCAGTTGATTGGTCAAAGCAAAGATTTACCGCCGCCACCGGACGCTAGCCAGCCAGCGTGGTTCGGTTTTGCCCCGGCAACGCCGAGCCATCCTGGCGCCACTGGCGCGGGCTGATGCCAAACCAGCGGCGGAAGGCGCGGGAGAAGGCGCTGACTTCGGAATAGCCGAGCAGCAGCGCCATCTCTGAGATTGGCAGCTGCTTCTGTTGCAGATAGTGCGTCGCCATCTCGCAGCGTACCTTGTCCACCAGCGCCGTGAAACTGATGCCCTCTTCACGCAGCCGCCGTTGCAGCGACCAGCTCGACAGGCCCATTTTTTCGGCAATATCTTCCAGCACTGGTTCGCCCTGCATCAGTGACAGATTGACCTGCGATCGCGCCTGCTCCACCACGCTTTGCAGGCTGGCACAACTGTTCAGGCGGCGGATAGCATCCTGCATCACCATCAGCAACATCGGATCTTGTTCCGGCATGCTGCGCAGCAGATCGCGTTTCGGAATCAGTAATGAGTTGAACGGTTGATCAAACCACACCGGCGCATCAAACACTTTGCAGTGCTCGTGCCACTGCTCCGGGCGCGGATGTTCAAAGTGCACTTCACGCGGTGCCCAGTTTTTGCCGGCAACGTGGCGGATCAAGTTGAGAAACATACCGAGCGTCAGCTCCGCATCCTGGCGTCTGGAGAGGATCGCGCCGTGGCGCACCTGATAATCGAGCCGCCAGCACTCGCCTTTATCCACCAGCCGCGTCAGCGTGTCGTGCTGATGCCACGGAAAGGCATTTACCACGTTGTGCAGCGCCTGCTCCAGCGTGGGCGAACAGAGGCCGATATACCCGATCAAGCCTAATGACTGCGGTTTGAACTGCTTACCGTAATGCAAACCGAAGTTATCAAAACCGGAATGACGCGCAGCCTCTTCCATTACACGGCAGTAGTTCACCAAACCCAGGCTTAGCGTAGGGCTCGCCAGCAGTTCGGAGTTGATGCCGCTGATGCCAAAAATACGATCGACATCGCCGCCTTTGTCAGTGATAAACCCGCTCAGTCCGGTGGCCGCCGCCGCCAAAACGCCGCGGTTGCTGGCGCTGACGGACAAGGCGCTCAAGGCTTCAGTGGGTGTTATGAGTGATTGCATCGGAACCTCTGCGTGTGGCGCGAGTGAAACAGGTTGAGGATTCCAGCAATATTCGTACCAGGCGGATGATTTGCGGATTTTGTCGCAGGGTCGCCATGAATGGCGACCTTTGCTGCGCCGCGACAGCGCAAAGCTGCTCACTGCTGGTGCATCAAACGCCAACCGGCAGCTGATTGGTTTCCAGATAACGTCGGCAGAGGCGCACCGAGTGATCGGCCCAGCGCGGCCCAAGGCTCAGTGCCATTTCCGTTTCCGCGTGCGATCCCATCCACGCGGTCATCTGAATGCGGCGCTGGATCAGCAGCGTCGGCACCAGCGCCATCTCGTCATCACTGATGTGCGCCACTTTTTCGTAACCGAGGATCCAGTTATCCACCCATTCGGCGGCGCGCGGATGGTGCTCAACAAAACTGATCGCCGCCGCCAGATCGTGCAGATACCAGCCGAGTCCGCAGTCATCAAAGTCGATCACCCGCGTTTCACCTTTATGCAGCAGCAGGTTGGTCAGACGCAGATCGGCGTGGATCAAACCATAACGATCCGCCCCTTTGCCAAAGCCCTGTAGCTCCTGCCCGACGCGCGCTACCGCTTCGGCGACGATGCCGTGATCGGCCGGATTGAGGTTCGGCGCATCCTGCCAGCGTCCCCAATGGCTATGATCGCTGACCATGGTGTGATGATCCCAGATGATGCGCTGGAAACCGGCCGGTTTCTGCCAGCTGCGGCTGTGCTGATGCAAGCGCGCGGTGATGTGACCCAGCTGCTGAAACGCTTTGGGATCGACATCGGTGGTGGGCATGTCACCCTCAATCCAGTGGAACAACACGGCGTAGCGCTCGTCGCCGTTTGCCATCAGCAGCGTCAGCACGGTCTCACCCTCACTGGCCGGGATCGCCTGCGGCACCATGATGCCAATGTCACGCAGCGCATCCAGCCACAGCAGCTCGCTCTGAATGTCCGCTTTGCTGTGATAGTTAGGACGATGCAGACGCAGCGCGTAGCGTTTGCCCGCCGCCTGCAACAGGAAGGTGGCATTTTCCGAACGGCACAGCAGCTTGAGTTCGCCGCGCAGTGCCGCGGGATAACGGGCCAGCGCCTGATGCGCCAGCAGGGTGATTTCAGTATCGGTTAAGGTATCGGACTGTTCGGCACTCATTCATCAATCTCCAGCATCAAGCAAGTGGTATCAGCATGGGATGACGTCGTCCTGACTGCTTGACCGCAGATAACCCAAAGTTGACCGCAGCGTGCATCTGGCACTTTTCTTGCCTTAGAGTTGACCGTGGAGGACAAAACTCACTGCGCCCGCGTCAAGTTTTCCCGCGTCCGGCAGCGGCATTATCACTTCACTGTAGCGCAAAGATAAAAAAGCGCGGTGAAGCTGCCGCACCAACAATGACGACGGGGAGAAGATGATGACGAATAAGCTCAAACCCACGCTGGGCACCCTGCATTTGTGGGGCATTGCGGTTGGACTGGTGATTTCCGGGGAATATTTTGGCTGGAGTTACGGCTGGGGCGTGGCGGGCACGCTAGGGTTTCTGATCACCACCGCGATGATCGCCACCATGTATACCTGCTTCATTTTCAGCTTTACCGAACTGACCACCGCGATTCCGCATGCGGGCGGTCCGTTTGCCTATAGCCGCCGCGCGTTCGGTGAAACCGGCGGCTTGATCGCGGGCCTCGCCACGCTAATTGAGTTCGTGTTCGCACCGCCGGCGATCGCCCTGGCGATTGGCGCTTACCTCAACGTGCAATATCCCGATCTCAATCCGAAAACCGCCGCGGTCGGCGCCTATATCGTCTTCATGACGCTGAACATTCTCGGCGTTAAGCTGGCGGCGATGTTCGAATTGGTGGTCACCGTGCTGGCGGTTCTGGAGCTGCTGGTGTTTATGGGCGTGGTGTCGCCGGGCTTCAGCATCGCCAACTTTGCCGCTAACGGCTGGGCGGGCAGCGATCATTTCGGCATGCCGGCGATGTCTGGCATCTTTGCCGCGATTCCGTTCGCCATCTGGTTCTTCCTGGCGATTGAAGGCGCGGCGATGGCGGCCGAAGAGGCCAAAGATCCCAAACGCACTATTCCCAAAGCCTATATCACCGGCATTTTGACGCTGGTGGTGTTGGCGATTGGCGTGATGCTGCTGGCCGGTGGCGCTGGCGACTGGCGCAAGCTGTCGGACATCAACGATCCGCTGCCGCAGGCAATGAAGATGATTGTCGGTGAAAACTCCAACTGGATGCACATGCTGGTGTGGATCGGTCTGTTTGGCCTGATTGCCAGCTTCCACGGCATTATTCTCGGCTATTCGCGCCAGTTCTTCGCCCTCGCCCGCGCCGGTTATCTGCCGCAAAGTCTGGCGAAGCTGTCGCGCTTCCAGACGCCGCACCGCGCGATTATCGCCGGCGGTTTGATTGGCATCGCCGCCATCTACAGCGATGGTTTCATTAATCTGCAAGGCATGACGCTGACCGCTGCGATGATCACCATGGCGGTGTTCGGCGCGATTGTGATGTATCTGATGAGTATGCTGAGCCTGTTCAAACTGCGTCGCACTGCGCCAGAGATGGAACGCAGCTTCCGTGCGCCTGGCTATCCGATTGTGCCGGGCATTGCGCTGGTGCTGTCGCTGGTGTGTCTGGTGGCGATGCTGTGGTTTAACCCGGTGATTGGCGGCCTGTTTGTGGCGATTATGGCGGTGGGATATGTCTACTTCCTGGCGACGAAAGCCCAGCGTGATAACGCGCCGCAGGATTCGATGTTAGTGGGTGAATGAGTGGGTTAGTGCTGGCTGTCCCCCATCCCGGCCTTCCCCCGCAAGCGGGGGAAGGAGACGCTGCCACATGCAGCTTCCTCACTGACATGTGGCAGCATCTTCCTCCCCCATTTATGGGGGAGGACCGAGGAGGGGGAAAGCGAGCACATACAGAGGTGCGTAACAGAAACTACCCTTTCAACGGCCACAACCACGCCGCCCCGCGCACGCCGCTCGAATCGCCATGTACCGCCTTCAGCACTGGCGTTTCACACTCGCGGCCAAACACCCACTGCTTCATCAGCGCCGGCACGGTTTGGTACAGGCGATCGTTGTTACTCATGCCGCCGCCCAACACAATCACATCGGGATCCAGCAGATTCACTACCTGCGCCAGTGATTTCGCCAGACGCATTTCGTAGCGATTCATCGCCAGTTCCGCCACCGGATCCTGCTGCTCAATCAGCTTGATGATCTCCGCGCCTTTCAGCGCTTTACCGCTCAGACGCTGATAATCAATAGCGAAGCCGGTGCCCGATACAAAGGTCTCAATGCAGCCCTGCAACCCGCAATAACAAGGCACTTCCGCGCGATAGCGCAGTTCATCTTCATCCATCCACGGCAGCGGATTGTGGCCCCACTCTCCGGCATTGCCGTTACCGCCAATGCGCGACTCACCGCCAATCGCTACGCCCGCGCCCGATCCGGTGCCGATAATCACCGCAAACACCAGCGGCTGACCCGCGCCTGCCCCATCCACCGCTTCGGAAACCGCAAGACAATTCGCGTCGTTGGCGATGCGCACGTCACGATTCAGCGCCTGCGCTAAATCCTTATCCAGCGGCTGACCGTTCAGCCAGGTGGAATTCGCATTCTTCACCCGCTGCGTGTAAGGCGAAATCGTGCCGGGAATGCCGATGCCAACCGTGCCCTGCTGGCCGGTTTTCTCCTCCGCCAGCAGCACTAAATCGACAATCGCCTGAACCGTGGCAGCGTAGTCGTCACGCGGGGTGTTAACGCGATGACGGAACAGTTCCTGACCCTGATCAGACAGTGCAATCACTTCAATTTTGGTCCCGCCTAAATCAATCCCGATGCGCACGATCTATTCCTCATTATTCGTTCTGGTGACCAATACAGTAGAAGGCTGAATCGGGAAAGGCAATGAAACCAATCCGATGTTTCGCTATCATGCGCGCTGACTTTGAGACTTGTGCGCCCGATCGCACCCACGGTAAGGAATCCCGATGTTGTGGTTTAAAAATATGATGGTTTATCGTCTGAATCGTGACATTCCGCTGTCCGCAGACGATCTGGAAAAACAGCTCGACGCCTTCACCTTTTCGCCGTGCGGCAGCCAGGATATGGCGAAAACCGGCTGGGTTTCACCGATGGGCAACCGCAGCGAAGCGCTGACGCATGAAATCAACGGTCAGATGGTGATTTGCGCGCGCACCGAGCAAAAGATTCTGCCGTCGCCGGTAGTGAAGCAGGCGCTGGAAGCCAAAATCGACAAGCTGGAAGCGGAACAGAGCCGCAAGCTGAAGAAGACCGAGAAAGACTCGCTGAAGGATGAAGTGCTGCACAGCCTGCTGCCACGCGCGTTTAGCCGTTTCAGCCAGACGTATATGTGGATCGACACCGTTAATAACCTGATCATCGTCGATTGCGCCAGCGCCAAGAAAGCCGAAGACACGCTGGCGCTGCTGCGTAAAAGCCTCGGTTCGCTGCCGGTGGTACCGCTGACGCTGGAGAATCCGATCGAGCTGACGCTGACCGAATGGGTGCGCTCAGGTGAGCTGCCAGCCGGTTTTGCCCTGATGGATGAAGCCGAGCTGAAAGCCATGCTGGAAGATGGCGGCGTGATCCGCTGTAAGAAGCAGGATCTGATTTCCGACGAAATCGCTACACACATTGAAGCCGGTAAAGTGGTCACCAAGCTAGCGCTTGACTGGCAGGAACGCATTCAGTTCGTCATCGCCGATGATGCTTCAGTGAAGCGTTTGAAGTTCAGCGACACGCTGCGTGAGCAGAATGATGACATCGACCGCGATGATTTCGCCCAGCGTTTCGATGCCGATTTTATTCTGATGACCAGCGAACTGGCCGCGCTGATCAGCAATCTGGTCGAAGCGTTAGGCGGCGAAGCGAAGCGTTAATCCTCTCGCTCCTGGTCGCCATTAAGGGTGACCCCACGACAAACCAGCAGGATTTTCGTGGGGTGCGCAATAAAAAAACCTGCGCTTCAACAGAAGTCGCAGGTTTAAGATGTTCTAAAGCTTGAGTTTAGAGGTAGCGGCACAGATAAGAAGAAGGCTCTGCCACCTGCAGATGGAATTCGCTTTGGCCTGGCACGTTGAAACTGGTGCCGGCTTCGTACCATTTCCACTCGGTTTCGCCCGGCAGCAGCACTTTCAGCGCGCCGCTCACCACCGTCATCTCTTCCGGTTGATTGGTGCCGAAGGTGTATTCACCTTCGGCCATCACGCCAACGCTGGCACGGCCAATGGTCACGCTGTCGAAACCAATGGATTTCACTTTTCCGTCGAAATACTCACTTGTATTGAGCATATTACTTCCTCACAGCACATTATCGTGACTGGCAGATTACTAAGGAACTCGCTGATCTGTCACGCGAATTAGCGCCACAGATCGCAACTTGTGATCTCCCTGCGTTAGACGATCAATTCTGCCGCCAGCTTGGCCACCAGCACGTTCGACAGCAGTACCGGAATGCCCAGCATTTTCTGCAGGAAATCGCGGTGCTTCTGGTGATAACCGATGCAATCCAGCACCACCACATCCGCGCCTTGCTCCTGCAACGACAAGCCCGCTTCCACCAAATCGGCCTGCTCTGCCAGATACGGACTGGCGACGGCAAAACACGGCGGAGTGGTCAGATTGCGCCACTTGTTGGCTTGCTCGGCAATCTGCTCTTCCACCGGCACCACAATCCCGACTTTATGATCTTGCACAATCGCGCGTACCAGCGGCGGGATGATGCGATCGGGCTCCAGCAGCAAGGCGGATTGGGTTTTCAGCGCGCCAAACTCGCCGGTGCACAGCAGCAAAATGGTGTCATAGCCCTGCTGCTCCAGCGCGTTGATCTTACGTTGCAGTCCCTGCTCCACTTTTGCTACGGACAGCCGCACCTGCTCGCCGCTGGTCATGCGCGACACCAACACCTTGTCGCCTGGCGCGGGCGCATACTGCTGTTCAACTTCGGCCAGCGTCAGGCCGTCGAGTAAACCGGCATGCGCCACCTGATCGGCGGGCAGATGTTCCAGCAGCAGCGGCAGAATGTCGCTGCGCGGTGATTGACCTATCGTCAGTGTGACCAGGGAGATGTTCATCATCAGGCTTTCCGGGTACGCAGATGGCTGAGACTACCATACAAAGAGAGCAGCAGAGCGTACTCTTGCGGGTCGTAGAAGTGACAGGTTTCACGCCCGAACTCTTTCGCCACTTCCACCGCAAACTTCACCGCTAAGGCGATATCCACCTCGTGGCTCGCGCCGGTACCGCAGCCCGGCACCACCGATTCGGCGCAGATCGCCACGCCGACTACCGGCACATCCGTCGCGGTGGAAGGCTGCAAAATGCTGTTGAGGTGATAAACCCCGTTGCCGTATGGCGTGATGTCCTGCGTGGTGATCGGGAAGGTGACTGCCGGTTTGCCGCTGGTCATCTCCATGATGCGCAACAGATCTTCTGACACGCGCAGGATATAACCCTCTTTCACCGTCGGCGACAGCGCGTAGCCTTTGTGATTGAGGATGCGGTTACCTTTGGTGGTATCGATCGACAGAATCGCATCAACACCAGCGATCACTTCGTTGTCATTCATGGTGATGTCGTCGCACGGCGAATCCATGAAATCGACTGGCTCGTGCGGACGGGTTGGCGCATCCGGGCAGATGTGGGTGGTGATAATCACATCACCGGCCAGCACGTCGCCTTTGGTCTGCATCTGCGCCAGCTTCAACGCACTGCTCACCGCCGCCACCGCGCCATCGGCGTCAGACACCATACCAATGCGCGTTGGACGCGCACCGATACCGCCGAGACGTCCAATAATGCCGAGCGTTGGCGCACTGCCGCCGTTGCTTTTGCCCTGCGCGCCGGGGATATCGATGCGGACGAAATCGGTCCGCCCTTTTGGCCCGCTGACGCGTTTGGTGCTGGCGGTAACGCCCGGATAGGCCGCGAACAGATCGACCACCTGTTGGCCATCAATATAGGCGCTATCGAGTAGCTCAAAGACCTGCAGTGTCTGCTGTAAACTCATAATGAATTCCCTGGATTATTTTTTAGTGCCGCTGGCAAAAAGTGAATGGAAGAAGCTGTAGAGCGCGTCGCCCGCGATAAATCCGGCGGCCATCACCTCCATCGGTGAACGTCCACGCTCGCCCCACACGCGCAGGATGATAATGCGCAGTGCGATGCCCACCATCACCGCCCAACCTGCCGCGGCGTTGTTGATTAATAAGCCTGTCGCCAGCAGGACGCCAAGCTGACGCTTCGGTCCGCCGATCAACTGTATAACCGCGCCCGGAATCGCCCACATCAGCAGATTGCCAGCGATCCCCGGCTCCGCACCGGCCTGAATGGTTTTGGCATAAACGCGCGCCACCGGCGGCAGCAGATTCTCGGCAAAGAAAATGGTGTGCGCGTACCACACCACGGGAATACAGATCACAAAGGCAATCATCGCGGCGATCAGCTGGATACGGCGACCCCACAGCTCTTGCTGCACATCGGCACCGTTACCGCGCAGGATAAAGCCGGCTTTCAGGTCATAACCCATATCGGCAAACGCCGGACCGGTAGCGGCGGTAAAACCACACAGCAGGCACAACGCCAACGGCGGGAAGCCGAGCAGAATACCGAGAATCAGGGTAATCAGCGCCACCGCAAAGGCCGGGAACCAGCCAGAGTGCATGGCGGCGATACCAACAATCAATTCATGCACGAAGGCAGCAAAGGCGGCGTAAAGGATAAACAGCACCAGCATCGGCAGGCCCATCTGGCTCCACAGACCGCCCGCCAGCGCCAGCAGCGTGGAGATGACGATGTAACCGACGGTGCCGAAACCCAGCGAACGTTTGACTTCGCTGTCGCTACGGCTGACGTTGACCTGATCATTGCGGCGGCTACGAATCACCTGCACCACCTGAATCAACGCTACCAAACCGGCACCGACCATCACACCGTGCGGAATATAGAGTGCGTTGATATCAATGCCAGCAACCGGTTGCGCGTAGGCTCGCAGGAGGAAACCCATACCTAGCATGCTGAGCGCCCAGATATTACCGATAAACGCGGTGCCAAATGCCGACATCGGGATCTTCAGCATCGAACCCACGATGCCGCCAACAATCCCCACCACCAGCAGCCAAGCCTGACGACCGCCTTTGTCACCGGCTTTGATCGCTTCGGCTGCCGCCACGCCCGGCGGCCACGCATTGCTGGCCGGGAAGACGCGGGTATCAAATAGACGATAGAGTAAATAAGCATCGAGCAGCATCGCCGCGCTGACGCCAACAAACAGCGGCAGCACCAGCTGCGGCTCACCCAGCGCCCACGGCACCGCAATTGGCATCAACAAGCTGTTGGCCGCACCGAAGGTGGCAGAGGAGATGGCGGTTTGCGCGAGGTTTTGTACTTCAATGGAGCGATAGCGACGAAACCATTGCAGCGGAATACGCGCCAGCAGCATGGCAAACAGCGCGCCGATAATAGAGGTATTGGGTGTTACCCCAATGGTGGTAATAAGCTGAACCCCAATGATGGCGCCGGCAACGGACAGCAGAACCAGCATTAAGGCAACGCCAACGCTTTTTATTGGATTATTTTGACGCATGAGATCCCCGTATTTTCACCCTGTAGAAAACGCTTTAATTCGAAGTGCCCGACACGCGGGACATCAACGTTTTTATATTAATCGTTCCCTGATTATTGAAATAAGCAGGTCCGAAGACCTGCTATTTCCCTGGTGTGGCGCGAATAAACGCCTTCAAAACTAAAATAGGGTTTCCTGTTTTGGACAGGATTATGCGCCGTATTTTTCGGCCATCAGTGCAGCCGTTGCGCGTAGTTCGCTGAGCAGCCTCTCCGGATATCCGGGCGCCGCTTCTTGCGATAAAAACGAGAGACAGAGCGCAGCACTTTCACCGCGATGTTTATTGGTTACCGCGACCGCCAGCGAACTGATGCCCGGCAGCGTCTCATTGCGCGCCAGTGCCCAGCCTTGCTGGCGAATTACCGCTAACTCTTTGCATAACGCATCGACGCTCAGCGGCGAGTTCATCGAAGCCGCCTGCCAGTTGCTGGCAAAACGTTCGCGAACCTCGTCATCACTGAGCTGCGCCAGTAGCACGCGTCCGGTCGAAGTGCCGGTTAATGAAACGCGCGAGCCCGGCGGCGTCACCAACTGGGTGAAGAAGCGGCCGTGATACATGCGCATCACCAGCACATCGTCGCCATCCAACACCGAGATATAACCCATGCAACCGCTGCTGGCCGCCAGGCGCGCCATCGGCGCCGACGCGCTATCCACTAGCGGCGTCGACAGATAGTGACCCGCCACCGACAGCAGCACGCGACCAATCTGGAAGCAGCGGCTCTCGGCGTCACGCTCAAGTAAGCCTTCACTTTCCATGGTCGCCAACAGGCGCGAGACCGTGCTTTTCGGCATGCCTAACGCATCCACCACCTCGGTAAAGGTCAAGCCGGGATGGCCCTGCGTCACGCCAAAGCGCTGAAACAGCTTAAGTACAGCGGAGGCATTTTCGAGTGTGGTCATGGCGTTGGTTTCACTATATGGAACACAGTTCCTCTTTCAATAACCAGAAAGTAAAGCGCGACGCTTTGACGGTCAAGCGCAAATTTTAAGCCGGACGTTTCTGAGGGAATTTAAGGCAGAATAAAATACGGCGTGAGGTGGGAAATAAATGACGTAATCAGGTGAGTTAAATATTCCGCAGGAAAGTGTGTAACTTTTTTGGAATATTGCAGTTTTTCGGCTGAATTATTTACCCTATAGAGTTCAAGTTGCAGGGAGGCGGCAAATGGGTGAATCCCCCAGGTGCTTACTTAGGTAAGTGACTGGGGTGAACACATGCAGCCAACGCACCTGCAGCTTGAAATATGACGGGTAAACTTAATCTTTTTCAGCGTCTTCGTAGCGCTCTTTGGCATCTTGCGCTTCGGTTTCGCTTTTGTGTTCGCTTATTAATGTATCGGGTTTGGGATGGTCGGCACGCAATTCATACCAGGTGACGGTTTGATCCGCCGAACCTTTTTCAACGGCGACAATACGCGCGACGCGCGGATAGGGTGGTTTCGTTGGCATTGTTTTCCCTCTTCTATCAGTTGTCCACAGACAGCGGTGATCCTCTGCCTAACGCTAAGTATAGACAACTGAGGATCGCTGCAAAGAAACAGAGAGAAATCTGAGGGTTTAGCTGGCGCGCGCTAAAGAGAGCGATTGCAGAATTTGCTCTACTACGCGATCGGGCGATTGCATCGCGTTGACTTCATGATGCGCGGTTTGGCGATACAAATGAGCACGCTCACGCAAAATATCGCCCATCTCTTCGGCAATCGGGCGGCCGGTTAAGGTGGGACGCTGCGCTGCTTCCGGCTGATGTTCCAGACGATCGGCCAGCACGTCTGAAGGCGCGTTCAGCCAAATCACCTGGCCGTGTTCGCGCATAAAGCGACAATTCACTTCCGCCAGCACCATGCCGCCGCCGGTGGCGATGACCGTATTCGGAGCGGTGACCGCGCGCAGCGATTCCGTTTCGCGGGCGCGGAAGCTATCCCACCCTTCAGATGCGACAATCTCCGCCACGCTGCGTTGCGTAGTGAGTTGCAAATAGTGATCGGTATCGTTGAAGGCATAGCCCAGCGCTTGCGACAGCGCCTGGCCAACCGTGGTTTTACCGCAACCGCGTGCGCCGATCAGATAGATGGGTAATGACATCCAGGCTCATCCTCCGCCGTAATTGTGCCGCACGGGCAACGTCATCAGGTCAATAATGCGTCGCATAATACCTGGATTTTATTTTATCAGCCACCCGCGAGGCACGATTTACGCGTATTTCAGTCACATCCTAAGCTAGTCCTTTGATTAAGCTGCAAAAAACAATGCATGAATCGTGCATCGGGCCAAATGTAACAGCGGCCAACATTTCCTTACCAGGCCGCTGATTTACTTTCTTCGGTCGCGCCCTCATATATGAGGCATACCTTAACGGAGGGTTCCCCATGCAAAGCGAAGAACAACAACTTATTGAAAACCTGTTCAGCCGACTGAAACAGGCTGAGACGCAAAGCGGCCCGCGTGATGCTGGCGCAGAGCAGTTAATCAAACAGCATTTACAGAATCAGCCCGGCGCGCCTTACTACATGTCACAGGCGATCCTGATTCAGGAAGCGGCGCTGAAAAAGCTTAATGCGCAGGTTACGGATCTGGAAAATCGTCTGGCGCAGGCGCAGCAGCAACAGGCACCGCAGCAGAGCAGCGGCGGTTTTCTCTCCAGCCTGTTTGGTGGCGGATCGCGCCCGGCGGCGCAACAACAGCCAGCGTGGGGGAATCCACCGCCGCAGCCACAACAGCAATATGCGCCACCACAGCAGCAATCTGCTGCGCCGGCGGCACGCGGCACCGGCTTCCTCGGCGGCGCATTGCAGACGGCCGTTGGCGTGGCGGGCGGCGTGGTGATGGCGGATATGCTGACCAGCATGTTCCACCATTCGCAGCCGGAAGAGATCGTTAACATCATCAACGAACCGGCGCTGCCGCAGGTCGATAACAGCCTCGACACCTTTAACGGCAACGACAGCAACAATGCGTTCCTGAATGATAACTCGGGCTGGGATAACAACCTGGCGGACAACAATGATTTCGGTGACTTTGGCAGCGGCGGCGACTTTGACGACGATGATAGCTTCGTCTGATCAGCGCTGACGTAACCACTTATCTAGTTCATTGGCGAACAGTTGGCGGTCGCGTTGGCTTAAGGTCGACGGGCCGCCACTCTGAATCCCGCTGGCGCGCATCGTTTCCATAAAGTCACGCATGGTTAAGCGCTGACGAATGGTGTCTGTCGAATAACGCTCTCCGCGCGGATTCAGCGCCGCAGCGCCCTTCTCCAGTACTTCTGCCGCCAGCGGAATATCGCCGGTAATCACCAGCTCGCCGGGTTGCACCCGTTTCACAATCTCGTTATCCGCCACGTCAAACCCGGCAGCAACCTGCAGCGTTTTCAGCCACAGCGACGGCGGCACGCGCAGCGGTTGGTTGGCGACAAAGGTCACGGTAACTTTGGTGCGCTCAGCCGCGCGGTACAGCACTTCTTTGATGACATTGGGACAGGCATCGGCATCAACCCAAATCGACATGATGACTCCTTTTTCACAGACAATGAGGCTGATCTTGCCGTGCTACGGCAGAATGGCAACTGTTTTTGCTGGCCGCCCGCCTTGTTATTAATCCTCGCTGACGTAAGCTTACCCCCACAGAAAATGAACCACTTAGAGGATAAAGCGATGCTGGATAAAAAAATCGGGTTTGTCGGCTGCGGCAATATGGCGAAAGCCATCATTAGCGGACTGGTCAACAGCGGGCAGATCGCCCCCGCCAATATCTGGGTATTCGACCGTAAGCCCGCCACCAATCAAGCGATGGCGCAGCAATATGGCGTCACCGCCGCAGACAGCGTGGAAAGTCTGGCGCGCGAAGTGGATATCCTGTTTGGCGCGGTGAAACCCAATGTGATTCTCAAAGTACTGAAAGATCTTGCCGGCCAGCTGAAGAAAGATGTGCTGGTGGTCTCGATTGCCGCAGGCGTGACGCTGGATTCTCTGGCATCGGTGCTCGGCCACGATCGCAAAATCATCCGCGTGATGCCCAATACGCCATCACTGGTGAACGAAGGTATGACCTCGGTGACGCCAAACGTGCTAGTGGAAGCGCATGAAGTGGATGAAGTGGTGGGGATTTTCGAAAGCTTCGGCAAAGCGGCGGTGGTAAATGAATACCTGATTCACGCGGTGGTTGGCGTGAGCGGCTCAGCGCCAGCCTATGTGTTTATGTTTATCGAAGCGATGGCCGATGCGGCGGTGCTCGGCGGCATGCCGCGTGCGCAGGCATATCAGTTTGCGGCACAGGCGGTCAAAGGTTCGGCGCAGATGGTGCTGGAAACCGGCAAGCATCCCGGCGAGCTGAAAGATATGGTGTGCTCGCCAGGCGGCACCACCATCGAAGCGGTGAAAGTGCTGGAAGAGAAAGGCTTCCGCGCCGCGGTGATTAATGCGATGCAGCAGTGTATGGCGAAGTCAGAGGCGTTGAGTAAGCAGTGATCGGTGCGCTTTGCCCCTCACCCTAACCCTCTCCCGCAAGCGGGAGAGGGAACGGATCGAGCATGTGGCGAACTCGCGCATGCGGGAGAGGGGTCCGATCGGGCATGTGGCTGCGTCTCCCTCTTCCTGTGGGAGAGGGCATCAGGCCGCTGCGTACGCCTCATACAGCGCAATACCTTGCGCCAGCGTCATGGGCTGCTGCATCTCCTGCACCAGCGCTGCTGTCAGCGTATATAACCCGGCAGAACACACCGCCGCAATCATCCCCTCCTGACAATAGAAAGCGATAAACTGCTTATTCTGCAGCGATCCCAGCAGCCGGTAATCGTCCCACTCTTCCGCATGCCCCAGATACTCATAGCGGGTACCGTAATGCGCGGTCCAGAAGAACGGCACGCGGTCATACAGGATCTTTTTCCCTAACATATTCAGCGCCGCGATGCGCCCTTGCTGGTGCGCAACGCGATAGTGCTCAATGCGTTGTGGGCCCTGCACTGACGGATAACTGGCGATATCACCGGCCACCCAGATGTTATCGGCCACGCGCAGCTGGCTGTCGGTAAGCAAGCTGCCATCGTCCTCCAGCGGCAGGTCGTGGATGAATGAGGTCGCTGGCACCACGCCCGTGCCAAACAGCACCAGGCTGGCATCAACTTTTTTGCCACTCTTCAGGCGCACGGCAGTGACTTTGCCCTCGCCTTCCAGCGCCACGGGATCGCCTTCGACAAACTTCACGCCGTTGCTGCGATGCAGATCGTAAAAGTGGCGGCCAATCTCTTCGCCAAACTGTTTAGCAAACGGCAGCGGCTGGCGCGCAATCACCGTGACATCAACATCACGATTACGCAGCGAACCTGCCATCTCCATACCGATAAAGCTGTTGCCGATAATCACCAGCTGCTCGGTTTTATCCACCTCTTTGAGTAACTCATCGGCTTGATTAAGCGATCGCAGCAGATGCACGCCGTCGAGATCGTTACCCGGTATATCGAGCGGTTGCGGCACGCCGCCGCTGGCAATGAGCAGTTGGTCAAACTTCACTTGCTGACCGCCTTTAAGGATCAGCGTTTGCTCAAGCGCTTTGAGCTGCTCGACATCGCCCTGAATCCGTTCCACCGTACCCAGCACATCCTGCTGCAGCAGCCTGGGTACATCCTCAATCGCCATTTTGCCGGACGGCACGAATTTGCTCAATGCGGTGCGATCGTAAGGTGCGGCCGATTCCCGCTCGATCAACACAATATGCCCTTTAAAACCTTCATCGCGCAGCGTCCAGATCGCCGCACTCCCCGCCGCGCCCGAACCGAGAATCACGCATACCGGTGACTCACCTTGTGCGGAGGGCGCACTGGCGGGCGACATCGCCTGCGGGCTGACCAGCACTTTGCCTTGTTCGATGCGCACCGGATAACGCTTGAGATTCGCCAGCGCCAGCGGCTCGCACATCTGCCCATCCTGCAGCTGAAACACCGCTTTGTGCCACGGACAGATCAGCTTGTCGCCACACACCGCGCCCTGCTCTAACGGCGCCCCGGCGTGCGGGCATTTGGCCTGAAACGCCTGCACCCGCTCATCGTCACGAATCAGTACCACATCGGTGTCGCCGACGGTAAATTTGGTGGGTTTGCGCTGTGCCAGCGACTTGAGTTCCACGACAGTTTGATAGCTCACGTTAGGCCTCCTTTCTTGTGGTTTTTGAGGTAATCAGCAAATCCCTACAAAGAGTAAGCCTGGCAAAGCATGGTGATTTGTCCGCATCGACAACGCGCTACGGTAGGTAAGTTATTGTTTATTCGCTAAAGATAATCTTCACCATTCCGCCACACGACAGCGCCTTGCTTCACACAGCCGCGTAAAGCCACGCCGCCGTCCGCCTGAGCAGCCAGCAGCAGCACATCGGCGGGTGCGCCGCAGGCCAAACCTTGCTGCTGTGGCAGATTGAGCTGCCGCGCCGGACGAATAGACGCCATCTCAATCGCCTGTGCCAGCGTCGCCAGCTGATGGCGCAGCAGGAAGTTCACGCCCTCCAGCAAACCACGCGCCGATCCCGCCAGCAGCTGCGGCGCATCGGCGATGCTCAGGCGTCCGCTAGCGCTAAGCTGCACGCGGCCGCCAATCGCAGTGTCGTAGATGCCCGGCGGCTGCCCAGCGAACGAGGTGACGTCACTGACCAGCAGCGCCTGCTCGCCTTTGGCACGCAGGAACACTTTCAACACGTCCGCCGGCAGGTGATCGCCATCGGCAATCAACGTGGCCGTCAGCGCATCTTCCGCCAGCTGCTGCCAGATGTAATTGGGATGACGCGGCAGTTGCAGATGCGCGCCGTTACCGAGATGGGTGGAGAGCGTGGCGCCCGCGTCAACCGCCGCGTGAATTTGCGCTGGCGTGGCGGACGTATGCCCAATGGCGACGCGCACCTGCTGCGCCACACAATGTTTGATCAGCGCATCGCTGTGCGGCCATTCCGGCGACAGCGTGAGCAGGCGAATATGCTGCTGCGCGGCTTGCTGCCAGCTGTCGAACAGCGCAATATCCGGTGCGCGAATCGCCTCGCGCGGATGCGCACCGCGCGGCCCATCTTCAGGCGACAAAAAAGGTCCTTCCAGATGAAACCCCGGAACGGCGCGTGCCACGTCAGGATGATGCTGGCGGGCGCTGGCGAGTCGCTGCATCGCCTGCGCAATTTCCTCCGGCATGGCGGTGATCACCGTTGGCAGAAAGCTGGTGACGCCCTGCTGCCACAGCGCGCACGTGGCGTGCAGCACATCCTCTTCGCTAAAAGGAAAGTGGTTGAAATCGACGCCCTGAAAGCCGTTGACCTGCAGATCGACCAAGCCCGGCGCGAGGATGATCTCCTCTTCCAGTTCGCTCAACGCGCGCACATCACTGATGGTGCCGTGCTCAATCTCCAGCTCAATCGGTTGCAGCGTGCGGTAATCGCGACCGCGCAAAATCAGGTTAGTCAAAGGTCACCTCCGGGCAGGCATCGCTGTCGGTATAGAGCGTGCAATCGGCATGCTGGCGCAGACACGTCGCCGGACACGCGGTGGAGATCGCATCCTCAAGCGTTGCGCGCACCGCCGCGCGTTTGCTGGCACCCGGCACCATGCAGAACAGCCGCGCACCACTCATCAAGGCGGGAATCGTTAGCGTTACGGCATGCGTCGGTACCGCCTCGACAGTGGCGAAACAGCCATCGTTGACCTGCTGCTGGCGGCAGGTATTATCCAGTTGCACCACCTTAACGGTGATAGGATCGTTGAAGTCGGCCACTGGCGGATCGTTGAAGGCTAAATGGCCGTTCTCGCCAATCCCCAGACACACCGCATCAATCGGTGCAGCGGTAAGTTTTGCCGCGTAATCCGCACAGATCGCGGCAGGATCGCCGCAAGATGGGATCAAGTGAACTTCGCCAGGCTGCACCACATCAAACAGCTTCTGGCGTAAAAAGTGGCTGAAACGCTGCGGCGCATCCGTCTCCAGCCCGATGTACTCGTCCATATGGAAAGCGTGAATACGCGACCAGTCGATATCCGCGGCCGCAACCAGCGCGGCGAGAAACTCGTTTTGCGAGGGCGCGGCGGCAAACACCATGCGCACCACATGCTGTTCACTCAGCCGTTGACGCAGAAACGCGGCCACATCCTGCGCAGCAGCAGCACCTAATGCCGCGCGGCTGGCGAAGCGTTTGATCCGTAAGCGATCTCGGGTTCCCTGTTGTAATAGCGTCATGTTATCCCTCCTGAGAGACGTTGCTTTTATGCGCCCAGCGCTGTGCGGCAGGCGCATCCTGATCCTGATTGAGTGCGTTTAGCAATTGATCCACTTCCGGACGCACCGGCGCGCGGCGTAACCAGCCCATCACCACAAACAGCACCAGCGAGGACATCACCGGCGCAGCCACCACGGTGGCGGTGCTGACATCGGTAAAGACAAATTTCACGCAGAAGAAAGTGCCGACGCCGATCGCCCAACTCACCAGCGCGGCAGCGCTGCCGCTGCGACGAAATGCCGGCAGCAAACCCAGCAGCATGGGAATGGAGATCGGGCCGACTAAGCCGCCAAACCAGATGATCAGCAGCGACAGCACGCCGCCGAAGTGGCTGGCGTTCATGGCAATCACCAGCGTGGTGATAATGAAGATAAAAGCGGTGAGCCGCGCCACCAGCAGCGAGCTTTTACCGCGCTGAAAGTGTTTCGGCAGCATGCCGGGCAGGATATCGCGCGTCACCACCGCCGTAATGGCGTTGGCATCCGACGAGGTCATCGACAGCGTGTGAGTAAACATCGCCACCAGCACCAAACCCACTAGACCATTCGGCAGCAGCTCCATCGCCATCATCGAATAAGAGCGCGACGGATCGCTGAGATTGGGAAACAGCAGCGGCGCTGCCCACATCGGCCAGAACAGAATCAGCGGCCAGATGAGATAGAGCGCGGCGGAGAGGCGCGCCGCTTTGCGTGCATCGCGGCCGGCGGGCGCGGCAATAAAGCGCTGCGCCAGATTCCAGGTGCCGCCGTTGTAGCTCAGCGTGTAGATGACGAAATAGGCGAGAATAAAGCCGATGCTGTACGGCTCCTGAATGATCTGGGTGTGGGTTGGCGGCAAACGCTGCCAGATGGTGAACAGCTCAGCAAAGCCGCCGAGATGCACCGCCACCGCGACCACCATCACAATCGCGGCGACAAACTGCACCACGAACTGGCCGAAGTCGTTGCAGGCATCCGCCCACAATCCGCCCATCACGGTGTAAAACAAACTCAGCGCGCCGGAAACGCAGATGCCAATCAGCGGATCAAGTCCGGTAAAGACGTTGATGATCACCGCAATTGCCGCCCACTTCGCGCCGACGTCAAAAGTTTTCAGCAGCACCCCGCTCCACGCCAGCACCATTTGCGTTGGCAAGTTGTAGCGCGTGGCGAGATATTCCATCGGCGATTCGATGTTCATATAGATGCGCAAGCGCGCCCAGCGCGGCGCAAACAGGCGTGAACCTATCAACACCGCAATCGCGATGGGAAACGCCCACCAAAAATAGATGGTGATGCCCATGTTGTAAGCCACCGCCGCATAGGCGACAAACACCGCCGCGCTGTATCCTGACATATGATGCGACACGCCCGACAGCCACCACGGCATTTTGCCGCCAGCCGCAAAGAAATCACGCGTGCTGCCCACCTTGCGCATCGCCCACAAGGTTATAGCCACAATCATCAGCGCATAAAGCGCCATCACAGCATAATCAAGCACATTCATAGCAGACTCCACAGGTAAAGGCTGCCCAACGAACGCTCTGGCTTCGCGGGGATTGAGCGGATGGAATAATTAGTCATCATTTAGGACTAAAGCATCCTGGCAGCGTTATCGGTGCGATTTTGTGATGAGGATCCTGATATGAGTTTTTCCTCTGACGTGATAAGTAAAATTGAATATGTCTGCGCCGCAGCTTACAGCAATAAAAAAAGGGTTCACGCTAAACATGAACCCTTATTCCTTTTCACGCATGAGTGATTTAAAAACGGCGACGATTATCGCTAATTAAATCAGCTTTTCTTCAGGCACGAACTCATAAACGTTTTACGTGCATCGCCGGTGAGCTTTTTATCGCTCGCATCAGCATTACAGGTTTTCATCTTCATTTGTTGCGGCGTCATACTGCCTATTTTGCTGTCTTTTTTCAGACAGTCACTCATAAAGCTTTTACGCGCATCGCCTTTCAGATTTTGTGTACCGGCGCTCTGGTTACACTGGGTCATTTTTTCCTGCTGTGCGGTTTTCTCTGCCGCACTCGCTCCGCCTGCAATCAGCAAGCCTGCTGTCATTATTGCCAAAAGACACGATTTCATTACCGGATTCTCCGTAGCATTATTGCTCTCTAAGCATGGCACGGAATAAGCAAATACGAGAAATCGATAATAACAATTGCCTGCAAAAACAGGCGATAGCCATTATACGCGCGGATGATGCAGCAACTTCTCTACGTAATTACGCAGCATGGTGGTATCGGGCGTTTCAGCCGCGGGAGCGACGGGCGGCATGGCTAATTTAATAGCGGCCTCAATGTCGTGGAATTGATCGGGATTCAGTTTGCGCAGCATCGCGGTTAACACGATCTCTAATGCCTCAACCTGAGCCACTAATTCTTTAGACTCTTCTTCTTTTTCAGCCAGCTTTAGAAGGAGTTCCGCAATCAGGTTTTTCATGCGACAAGCTCAATGAGAGAAGAAAAACAGACGTTAGCATTGCGCTGAATAAAACAACAAGGATTTTTAAGCCGTTTTAGAGAAAAAACAGCCAAACGGCAGAATAAAAAAACCGGCTAGATTTCAACAGGTAATAGCGAAACGTTTCACTGGACGTTCAAAGATTTATTGAAACGTTTCGCTCACCTATGCCCTGAATAATTCGAGGTGCAGGAAGGCGGCAAGTGCAATCATCCTCAGGAGCTTACTTCACTAAGTGACTGAAGGTGAATGCACGTAGCCAACGCAACTGCAGCCTGAATTATGATGGGTATTAATGCGGCCCCATAAAGCCGCGTCCCGGACCGCCACCATGGCCGCCGCCCCAACCGCCGCCACCCGGAGGTGGGAAAATACAACCGCTCAACGCGGTGACCAATGCCACAACTGCGGCCATTTTAATCATACGGACCATAATTACCTCGGAATGGTGAAATCGGGCTGAGTGTATGAGGCCGCATCGGGCACGACAATACAGAATTCTCCGCAACCCGGCGCTATTCATCTCTGCTCACCACGCTTAACAATTTACTGGCACTAAAGCGGCAAAAACATTGCACGGCTGGCATAAATTGCTGCCAACGCGCTGCGCAAAATCGTGGTTGATCGCTTTACAGCCGGTGCGATTTCACGCAATGTGAGCGCATTACAATAAATGAGATCTCATCATGAGCTTATCTGCTGTCTCCCTGAGTGAAATTCTGGCGCGCCGTGACTGGGAAAATCCGGTGATCACCAGCCTTAATCGACTGGATGCGCATCCGCCGTTTGCCAGCTGGCGCGACGAAATCAGCGCGCGCGATGACCGCCCTTCGCCTTCGCGCCAGCTATTGAACGGCCAATGGAGCTTCAGCTACTTCACGCAGCCGGAAGCGGTACCGCAAAGCTGGCTACTACAGGATTTGCCTGGCGCACATGCGCTGCCGGTGCCTGCAAACTGGCAGCTGCACGGCTTTGACGCGCCAATTTATACCAACGTGCAGTATCCAATTCCGGTAACGCCACCTTTGGTGCCGCAACAGAATCCTACTGGATGCTACTCGCTCACATTCAAAGTGGATGCTAGCTGGCTGCAACAGGGCCAAACGCGCATTATCTTCGACGGCGTAAATTCGGCCTTCTTCCTGTGGTGTAACGGCCAGTGGATCGGCTATTCGCAGGACAGCCGCCTGCCCGCCGAGTTTGATCTCACTCACGCTTTGCAGCCCGGCCAGAACCGCTTAGCCGTGATGGTGCTGCGCTGGTGCGATGGCAGCTATCTGGAAGATCAGGATATGTGGCGCATGAGCGGCATCTTCCGTGATGTCAGCTTGCTGCATAAGCCGGAGACGCAGCTGGCCGATGTGCAGATTGAAACCGCGCTGAGCCCGGAATACCTGCGCGGCGATCTGCGTGTCAGCGTCAAGATCCACGCCGGCGATCGTCAGCCCGCGCAGTGCCGATTGCGCGTCAGTTTGTGGCGCGGCGACAGCTGCATTGGTGAGCAGGAACAGGCACCCGGCAGTGCGATTATCGACGAGCGCGGTCATTATCCCGAACGCGCCCTGCTGATTTTGCCGGTCAACCAGCCGCAACTGTGGAGCGCCGAAACGCCGCATCTCTATCGCGCGGTGGTGACGCTGCTGGATGAAAACGGTGCCGTGCTCGAAGCCGAAGCTTACGACGTCGGTTTCCGCCGCGTCAGCATTGAACAGGGCCAATTGTGCCTCAACGGCAAGCCGCTGCTGATTCGTGGTGTGAACCGCCATGAACATCACCCGGAACACGGTCAGGTGGTGGATGAAGCCAGCATGCGCCGCGATATCGAGCTGATGAAGCGCCACAACTTCAACGCGGTACGCTGCGCGCACTATCCCAATCATCCGCTGTGGTATCGCCTGTGCGATCAATACGGTTTGTATGTGGTGGATGAGGCGAATATCGAAACGCACGGTATGCAGCCCATGAATCGCCTCTCCAGCGATCCGCGCTGGTTCGCCGCCTACAGCGAGCGCGTCACGCGCATGGTGCAGCGCGACCGCAATCATGCCTGCATTATTATCTGGTCGCTGGGCAACGAATCAGGTCACGGCAGCACGCACGATGCGCTCTATCACTGGGTGAAAAGCAGCGATCCGACGCGTCCGGTGCAGTACGAAGGCGGCGGCGCCAACACCGCCGCCACCGATATCGTCTGCCCGATGTACGCGCGCGTCGATCAGGATCAGCCTTTTCCGGCGGTGCCAAAGTGGTCGCTGAAAAAGTGGATTGGTTTGCCGGGCGAGACGCGGCCATTGATTCTGTGTGAATACGCCCACGCGATGGGCAACAGCTTTGGCGGTTTCGCTAAATACTGGCAAGCCTTCCGCCAGTTCCCGCGCTTGCAGGGCGGCTTTGTCTGGGATTGGGTCGATCAAAGCCTGACGCGCTACGACGACAACGGTGAAGCCTGGCAAGCCTACGGCGGAGATTTTGGCGATACGCCGAACGATCGCCAGTTCTGCATGAACGGGCTGGTTTTTGCCGACCGCTCACCGCATCCGGCGCTGTTTGAAGCCCAGCGCGCGCAGCAGTACTTCCAGTTTCAGCGGGACGCTAACGAGCCGTATCGCTTTACCGTCAGCAGCGAATATCTGTTCCGCCGCAGCGATAACGAAGTGCTGCGCTGGTCAATCGAGCAGGATGGCGTTGCCATCGCCAGCGGTGAATTGCCGCTCGATCTCGCCGCTCAAGGCAGCCAGACCTTTACGCTGCCCGCCAGTGAAGATTTGCAGGGCAACGCGTGGCTGAATCTGGCGGTGCATCAAATCAACGCCACGCCGTGGTCCGAAGCGGATGCGCGCGTCGCCTGGGATCAGTGGCCGCTGCCCGCTGCGCTGCCAGTGCGCGTTGCAGAGCTCGGTGCCACCGCGCCGGAACTGATTGCCAATCACGATTTGGTGGCGGTAGTTGTGCCGCAGCAGCGCTGGCACTTCTCGCGCCGCAGCGGCGAGCTGGTGCAATGGTTTGTTGATGATGAAGAAACGCTGATCACGCCGCTGCAGGAGTGCTTTATTCGTGCGCCGATTGATAACGATATCGGCACCAGCGAAGCTGCCAATGTTGATCCCAATGCGTGGGTCGAGCGCTGGAAACGTGCGGGCTACGATGAGTTGCAAGCGGTGCTGGTGGATATGCAGGTCGATAGCCTGAAACACAGCGTGCTGATTGAAACCTGGCATCAGTGGCTGGCCAACGGTCAGCTGGCTTTCACCAGCCACAAACGCTATCAAATTAATGCTAACGGTGAGTTGTCCATTAGCGTCAATGTGGAACAGGCGCCCGGTCTGCCGGCGCCGGCACGCATCGGGCTGCGCTGCCAACTGGCGAAGTCGCCGCAGCAGGTGAGCTGGCTCGGTTTGGGCCCGCACGAGAACTATCCGGATCGCCAACTGGCGGCGCAGTTCTCGCGCTGGCAGCTGCCGCTGGCAGCGCTCAGCACCGCGTATGTGTTCCCCGGTGAAAATGGTTTGCGCTGTGGCACGCGTCAGTTACAGAGCAATGGCTTGCAGGTGAGCGGCGACTTCGCCTTTTCGCTCAGTCGCTTCAGCCTTGAACAGCTGCGTGCCACCTCGCATCGCCACTTATTGCAGCAAGAGGATGGGTGCTGGCTGCACCTCGATGGCTTCCACATGGGCGTCGGCGGTGATGATTCATGGAGCCCAAGCGTTAGCCCGGAGTTTTTGCTTTCTCAGCAGCGCTGGCACTACGCGCTGACGTTGCGTCAGTAGGTTTTTCTGCGGTTTCACGCTGGCTCAAAGGTGGAGTCAGCGTGGTTTTCGGCCGACGATAGAAGCGGCGCAGGAAGATCACGTTAACCATCACCACCATCGCCGTGGCGAAGAACACCCAGCGATAGCCGGTTGCCGCCGATACCGCCGCGCCCAGCAGCGGACCCGCCACGTTACCCAAGTACATAAACGATTGGTTGTAGCCGAAAATGCGCCCGGTGACGTTATCGCGTGAATGCCGCACCAGCAGCGTTTGCACCGCCGGCATCATGGCACCATCGGCAAACCCCAACAGGAAACGCAACACGCCCAACTGCGTCGCGCTGGTGACGAACGACATCGCCACCAGCAGCAATAATGAAACCATCATAGTGGCGAGCAGAATGCGTTGCGTGCCAATACGATCGCCGAGTTTACCCAGCCGTGGCGCGGAGATCAGCGCCGATACGCCCGGCAGCGCGGCGATCACCCCGCTGAGAAACGCGATGTTCTGCGCATTCGGTGCCAGCTCACGCACGAACAGCGTCAGGATGGGGTTCACCGAGCCGTTGCACATCTGAATCACCATGGTGGTGAAGAACAGGCAGATCATTAAGCGCGGATTATCGAGGGTGCGAAACACGTCGCGCCCGCTCAGCTTATCCTGCTTGCTAACCGGCGTATAACCGGTCTCTTTTATCAGAAATAAGGTGACGAGAAAGCTCACCATCAGCAGCACGGCGGTGACGATAAACACCATGCGTAAACCGAGCCAGTCCGCCAGCAAACCGCCAATCATCGGCCCGAGAATGACGCCGCTGATTTGCCCGGTGGAAACACAGCTTAGCGCCCAGCCGCTGCGTTCGCGCGGTACCTGCGCCGCCACCAGCGCCATCGCATTGGGAATGTAGCCGGACGTAAGGCCCATCAGCGCGCGCAGCAGCAACAGCTGCCAGGCCTGAGTGACAAACGCCTGCAGCAGAATCACCGCGCCCATGCCGAAAGAGGCGCGCAGCAGCATTAGCTTGCGCCCTTTACGGTCAGCAAGGCTGCCCCACAACGGCGCGACGGCGGCAGAAACAATGAAGGTGACGCTGAAAGTGAGCCCAGACCAAATGCTGAGCGCGTTACCGCCACGAATCCCGAGTTCTTCCACATACAGCGGCAGGAAGGGAATGATCTGACTGATAGCAAGGCCGGTAAAAAAGCAGCCGAACCAAACGGATATCAGATTAACTTTCCAGGACTCGATGGAGCGTAACATGGGCGTGGGCATCAGCAGAATGAAACGAGAGTTCAGTCTAACAATCTCATAACATTACCGGACGGCAAAACATGGCATGGGCGAAAAAACGCAGTTTTACACTGTCGAGCGTGATTTTGCTCACAGCAAATCATGTCTGAAAGCCGTTTTTTAGTGTCTTTATGTGCTGAAACCCAGCCTGCCGCAAGATAAGCGCATCGCAATGGCAGGCAAACGTGAAAAAATATGTCTACACGTTACTGACAATATTCCACACCGCATCTATGTTTAAAAAACCACCAGTTATCACTGGCGACGCGCTGTCTGTTCTGGACAGTCCGCATGATTAAACCCAATTTCCCCATGCTGCCATTATCCGGCGGTGGGCATCGTTGTCTCTGCGGAGGTCAGCTATGAGAACCCAGCCAAACAGCGCCAGTCGGGCGATTACCGACTACTTCAATAGCCCAGCCTGGCATGCACCGCATGAGAGCGACCTGTTAGCGGCGATCATGCGCGAACTGATGGATGACGGACAGCCTGCCACCAGCAAAGCGATTATTGCGCGCGTGATTGATAAGCTGGAATTTGAAGGGGATGAACAGCAGCTGCAGAGCTACCGCAACTTACTGGCAAAACTGCTGGAATCGGGGCCGCAGAAATAGCGGCCCACGCCACTATTTTACCGCACGCAGATGGTCGGCTTCGCTGACAAATGCCCTGCCGCTTTGACGCTGGTACAGGCAGAGTTCGCGTCCGACCTGATTTTTCATGTGCTTTTGCGGATAGCGACCTTCCAGCAGCAGCGCATCAAAGCCCACGCTGTCATCATACTGAATCGGCTTACCCACCACTTTCGCTGTCTTCAGGCCGCTGGCCTTGAGACAGCTTTGCTGCATATTTTTGTCGTTCTGCTGCCATGTGGCTTCGCTCGACGCCTGCGCCAGCGGACTCAACAACAGCGTTAACAGCAGCAATTTTCCACGCGTTCTCATCATCACTCCTCCATCAGCCTTGCAGGCCGAAAGATAAAAAAATTCCCGCCGCAGCGGGAAGAAATAAGACGAACATTGCATATTCGAGAGTGACGAGGAAATCTCCGTAGTGCGCAGTTATCCTCGCCCGGCGCTGTGACAGCCCGATGACAATGCAATGTCGTTTTTTTGTTATCCGCAGTACACCCGGGAAATTTTACCGCTTTGATCCGCCGCGAAATTTATCCGACGCAGATTGAAATCCATCGTTACCGCTGAATTCCACGGAATAGCACGCACGGGCACCGCGAAGCGTTTGTTGTCGAGCGTCGATAATGGCTGACCAACGTAGTTTTGGTATTGCGATGCGCCGCACTGATCGGTTTCCGGATCGTGGCTGGCAGCCGCGCTGGCGTCAGGTTTGCTGGCTGACTGGCACGCGGTCAGGGCAAAAAAGGCCGTTACCAGTAGCGCTTTTCCATAATGGGTCACAAGTTTCTCCTCCTGGATAAATAGACAACCGGTTTTTGAGAGTAGCAAAGCGTGACCGTGAAACGGAAATTTTTACAGCAGATTGGTCGCACTAATCAGCTCAAAAGGGCGATCTTCCTCTCAAAAGTTAGGATTAATCGCACGCACTGTCTAAAAATCAATCCGCCAGCCACTACAATTAACTAAGAATTTTCTTAGCGAGGAGGCAATGATGGAACTGGTAATTTTTGTTGGCTTCGCCGCTCTGATGACGTTTGTTGCGATCAGAGTGCGTTAAAAAGCCGCGCACATTTCGTAGCGGCGCGATTTATCACGCAATGCATTGCGCCGCTACAATGTGTGCAAAATCAATTGACGGTTTCCTCTTCCTGTAACCGCGCATTGAAGGCTGCCAGCGACATGGGTCGGCCAAGGACATATCCCTGCCCTTCTTCACACGACAGCGCTTTCAGCGCCTTTAGCTGTGCTTCGGTTTCAATCCCTTCAGCGGTAATGGTCAGCGCAAACGCGCGCGCCAGGCCGACAATCCCCGCCACCACCGATTGCGCCTGCTGCGATTCCGGGAACTCCTTCATCCATGAACGATCGATCTTCAAGCCGTTGAACGGGAAAGTTTTCAGATAGCCCAACGCCGCATAGCCGGTACCAAAATCATCCACCGTCAGCCGCACGCCGAGCGCGCGCAGGCCTTGCATGATCTCCAATGCGCGATCCGGATTCTCAAAAGTGACGTTTTCGGTGATCTCCAGCTCCAGCCGTGTGGCCGGTAATCCACTCACCTCCAGCGCATGCGCCACGCGCTGCACCAGATCGTTATTACGAAACTCCACCGGCGAAATATTCACGGAAACATAGCGCTGTTCGCCCCAGTCGCGGGCGTCCACGCATGCGCGCATCAGCACCCAATCGCTGATCGCAGCGATCAGGCCGTTCTCTTCCGCTAATGGAATAAAGCGATCGGGTGTGATCCATTGGTCGTCGGCTATCTGCCAGCGAATCAGCGCTTCAGCGCCAGCCAGCTGCCCGCTTTGCAGCTGATAGCGCGGCTGGTAATGCAGCGTGAAGGCGTGATTGTGCAGCGCGCCCTCAATCGCCTGCACCATGTCGCGTTTTGACTGCAGATGGTTCGCCATATCGGTGGAGTACCAAACCCACCGATCGCGTCCGGCACTGCGCGCCTGAGCCAGCGCAATATCGGCCAGGCGTAACAGCGCTTCCGGCTGAGCCGCATCCTGCGGTGCTGATACGATGCCCATGCTGGCGGTGAGGCTGATTTGATGCGATCCGCTGATGATCGGTTGATGCACCATGCGCTGCAGCGCACGACAGCGATATTCCACACCCGCCCGCGTGCTTTCGCGCAGCAGCAAAATAAAGGCATCGCCGCCGAGCCGGGCCGCCAGTTCATTCGGCGCCAGCAAGCTTTTCAGCCGTGTCGAGATCTCATTCAGAACGTCATCACCGACCGCGTGGCCCCACGTATCGTTGATCGGTTTGAACTGATCGAGATCGAAACTGATGACAAACAGCGGATCATCCGCGCTGACGCACTCCAGATACGCGGTTAAATACTCCTGCAGCTGCATGCGGTTCGCGAGGCCGGTCAGCATGTCATGACGTGACAGAAACTGAATGCGCGCTTCGGCGTCCACTTCATGAGTGATATCCGACACTGTGCCGCGAAAACCCGAGCGCAGGCCGTTACGCCGAATGGCTTTCGCCATTAACTGCCCAATGCGGCGCTCGCCGTTGGCCGACATAAACTGGCAGCGCAGCGGCACATGTTTCACCTCTTCGCCTTGGCGCATCAGCCAGGAGACCAGCGAATGGCTGGGATGGCTCAGCAGTTGATCGAGCGGACGTCCAATCCAGCTTTTCACTTCATGGCCGGTCACCGCAGCAAAGCGCGACGAGAGATAACAGAGGCGGCCCTGTGCGTCGACTTCCCAAATCCAGTCCGACGCGGCTTCCGCCAGATCGCGAAAACGCTCTTCGCTGTTGGCCAACTCACGCTGACTGATCGCCAGCATTTCAAAGCGACGATCGGAGATCACCGCGTTGTGCAGTGCATGCCGCAGCACGCGACGCGTCACCAGCGCCACCGCCAGCGCGGTGAACAGCAGCAGCGGCATCATCAGCCACATCACGCCGAAGCCGGGATTTTTCGGCTGCCAGCGCAGCACCAGGGGTTCGCCCTGCAGCACCGGCTCCACCAGCCGTGGCTCAAACAGCGCATCGTTTAGATCGCTGGCGATGCGCGGTTCAATCACATTCAGGGCTTTGCCCAGCGTTTGCAGTTTTTGTGGCGTGAAAGTGTTAACGAACACCATGACCGAAGCGGGGCCGGGCATCGTCGGCAAATCCTGTCCTTTGCCCGGCGTAATCGGCGCGGCCACGACAATCGCCGGGTTACTCTCCACCAGCGCATTGCCTGCAACGGCGTCATGCCGTGAGCGCGCCGCGCTTAGCAGTACGTTGCTTTGTGCGCCTAACAAGCTCTCAATCGAAGCATCCGATAATTCACCGTTAATCACCGCATAGCGGGTTTTTCCATTGCCATCGACCACGAACACGCCGTCGTAGTGATACTCCTTGTAAAGCCCCGGACCAAAGTTCTCTTCGTCCCACGCCCAAACCTTATTGACCGTCAGATGCAGGTTTTTCCAGCCTTCGCCCCAGTTAGCATAATCGCGCGCATCGACGAGCATCTGTTGCTGCTGTTGCTGCCACGCCTGACGCATCAGATTGGCATCCTGCTGGATTGAGTCGATGTTTTGTCGATGGGCGATAACTAACACCATCACCACAGAGAGAAGTAGCACGCCAAACAGCAGCGAGGATAAGGTGCGCAGAATGCGCCGCGTCAGCCTTACCGTGTGTGCTTCCATATTGGTCCTGGCGGCCAGTGCCGTGTGCCGGTGAAACTCAGAATTCATGCGCATTGCTCGTAGAATACAGGCAGCAAAAAAAGGCGGATGACAACGCAGACTGCGCACATCTCCACCCTGTAAGGGTTTGATCGGTTATCGGCCCCGAGCGCCGCAGATTTAGTCTTGTTGGTGGAATATTTGAGCAGCGCAAATGTGCAGCACGCCACCTCGACAGGGATGATCGGCGTTGCTACTATGCGCTCTCCTCTGCTCGCTGAGTCGCCTATGGACACCCAATCCGACAAAGTTACGTTAACGCTGTTCTACGTGGGTAGCTTTGTGGTCTATTACCTTGTGACCATGCTGGTTACGCTGTTTCCCAATTACGGGATGCTGCGTACCAACGGCTTGCTGATGCCGGTGCTTTGCCTGGTGGAGTTTGCGGTGATTTATCCGCTGTACCGTTTTTACTGTCAGCGTCGCAGCGACATTCCGCTGGGCTTTGTGCGGCCGATGCAGGCGCTGCTGTTTATTGGTTTACTGTTTGCTTTGATGGTGGCGCAGACGCAGTTTCTGCAACCCGAAGGCTGGCTGATTGCGCAATCGCAGCAGGGACGCAGCTCGATGTTGATTCTGCTGCTCACCGCCGTGCTGCTGGCGCCGGTGTTTGAAGAAGTGCTGTTCCGGGGATTTTTACTGCAAGGTTTTCTGTTGTGGGCGCCGAGAAGCCGTTTTGCCTGCATGCTGCTCACCTCCCTGCTGTTCGCCGCGATGCATACCCAATATGTGCACTGGGAAACGCTGGTTGCTTTAACGCTGTTTTCCATGCTGCTGTGCTACGCGCGCCTGCGCAGCAACAGCCTGGCGCTACCGATTTTCCTGCACACGCTGAACAATTTAATCGCTATCCTGCCCGCCTGGTATTTCGCCTGAGCAAAGCAAAACAGCCATCCTAAGATGGCTATGTATGATGCTTACACCTGTGTCAAACCGCCATCCACACAGATTTCTGCGCCCGCGATGTAACTGCTCTCGTCACTGGCGAGGAACAGCGCGACGTTGGCCACCTCTTCGGGCTTGCCCATTCTGCTGAGCGGAATAGTGCTGGTGATGCCGTTGCGCACCTCTTCAGAAGCCGCCCGCATCATATCGGTATCGATCGGGCCGGGCGCCACCACGTTAATGCGGATGCCGCGCGCAGAGAGCTCGCGCGTCCAGGTACGGGCAAAAGATCGCAGTGCGGCTTTACTGGCGCTGTAAACGCCGTAACCTTCGGTGCCAATCACATCGGCAATCGAACCAATCAATACCACGCTGGCGCCGGGCTTCAGCAGCGGCAACGCGGCCTGCAGAGCAAACACCGGCGAGCGCACATTGAGGCCGAAGATGTGATCAAAATGCTCAGCGCTAATCTCATCGATGGTGGCGTACTCCGCCATCCCAGCGTTGATCACCAACACATCCAGCTGGCCGGATTCACGCGTGATCGTTTCAATAATGCGCGTCAATTCACTCTGCTGGCTCACATCGGCACGCAGCGGATGCGCGTTGCCGCTGATGCTGCTGCTGGCGGTCTGTAACTCCTCGTCACGGCGCGAGGTAAACCAGGTGGTAGCGCCCTCACTGGCAAAACGCTGGCTGATTGCCAGACCAATTCCTTTTGCGCCGCCCAGTACCACTGCCACTTTGTTATCCAGTCTGCTCATCTGCTCTCTCCTGTTTGGGTAGAAAGCTGATGGTATATATTTTATACTTAATAACAATTACGCACTTCATTTATACCAGATATCGCGGAGTATATCGCCATGGCAGAGATCGACGGTAACAGCTTGAGAGATGTAGGAAAAACCCGGCCGGTGCTGGAGCACATCACCAATAAATGGTCGATTTTAATTCTCACCGTGCTTTGTACTAAGCCGTCGCGTTTTAACGAGATTCGTCGTCGGCTGGATGGCATCACTCACAAGGCGTTGGCGGATGCGTTAAAGCGGCTGGAGCGTAATGGGCTGGTGAATCGCGAAGTGCTGAACACCGCGCCGATCGGTGTGGAATACAGCCTGACGCCGCTGGCACAGACGCTGCAACAACCGTTTGTCGCGTTGTATGACTGGGCGCTGGAGCACGGTCCATCACTGGAACGCGCGCAGGAAGAGTACGACCGCACCCACACGGATGAGATCGCCTAGGGCCGCCATTCATGGCGACCGCTGGCACAAAAATTACTCTTTTTCCGCTTCGAAATGGGTTTTGAACTGTTCGTAGATAGAAATCATGTTGGAAGCATCACCGTGCAGCGGGCTCAGTTTTCCCGCGCGCACCAGTTCAATCACCAGTTGCAAGGCGGCTTGTTTTGGGCTGCTGGCTGGTTGGGCAATTTCGTTCGACATGTTAACTCACTCATCGTTTTTATCAGGGCCGCATAGTTTAGCCCAGATTGAGCTACGGTTGCGCACTGCGATGCGTATAATCTTGCGAGCCGGACAAGAAAGCCGCTCAGGGTGATAATTGACTCTCAACGCGTTTAGCTATACTGGATCAAAAAAGGGAACGACCAGCCACACATTCCGTACCAGCGAGAAGGTGTTAAAGGAGTCTGATTATGCTGATTGGTTTTGTTTTATTAGTGAGCGCATGTGGGCATGATGCCTGTGATGCCTTACCGGTTTCGGAGCGTATCTATCCGACCAAAGTGGCCTGTGAGCAGATGGCCGATCGCATCCATAAAGTGCGGCCAAATGTGGTCTTACTTTGTGGCGAAGTGCACCGTTAATTCGGTGCCAGCTTGATTAAAGTTGCGCAAATAGTAGCCAAACGGCATTGCAAGAATGGGTTGTAGCGTTCAAAATATAAGCTGCTTTTCACTATCATCGTTGTGAATCCAATGAAAACATCTCGCCCCCGTCGTCCAAACGGACGCTGGGTTTATTACATTTTGTATGATGGCATTCTCTGGCCCTGCCCCGTACGTTGGGAATGGGAAAGCGGCTTCGGCGGCTGGCTGCCATTCTATTTCTCGCCCACGTTTGAGTTCGTGGCGGGCGATCCACGCAAGGCGTATCGCATTGCGCGCAGCAGTGCGCGTAACGTACGCCAGACAGACGGTGAGTTCGCCTGATTGATTAGCCAATCTGCCATGGGAACCATGACGCCGTAAGCAGGTAATGCAGTAACTCCAGCACCAAAATCACCATCACCAATACGCCAAGCTTGTGGCTGCTGATCCACTCTTTCATCCCCATATCATCGCCGCCCAGCGAATCAGCATCAGCGCCCCGCAGATGCACAACAGCACCACGATCATTTTCCAGTGTTTGGTTGCAGCCAGTTTTTTTGCCACGCATCCTCCAGACGACAGAAAGCAACGATGCGCCCTAAGGCGCACCGTTGATTCTAACGCTGGTCACCCATTTGGGCGATTATTTATTCAGCGTGTAGTCGAGCGTGATTTCAGCATTCAGTACCTGAGAAACCGGGCAGCCCGCTTTGGCTTTCTGGATGATCTCATCAAACTTCGCGTCATCAATGCCCGGTAAGACGATGGCGCTGGTCAGCGCGATTTTGGTGATGGCAAAACCGTCGCCCTTTTTATCCAGCGACACATCCGCGGTGGTATCAATGCTTGTTGGCGGATGCCCTTCATTGCCCAACATCAATGACAATGCCATTGAGAAGCAAGCGGCGTGCGCAGCACCAATCAGCTCTTCCGGGTTAGTGCCCTTCTGGCCTTCAAAACGGGTATTGAAACCGTACGGTTGATTGCTCAACACGCCGCTTTCAGTACTTACCGTACCTTTGCCTTTAATGTCGCCTTCCCAATGGGCCGATCCTTTCTTATGTATGGTCATGTCATTCCTCCTGTTGTGTTCGACAGCTATTGAGTATAGACAACATGACTCATTCTGCTGGATTAGCTCACCGCGCGTGGACGCGCCGGACTCAAGCCCGCCTCGCTCAACAGCGCGTTAGCCTGCACCAGCGAAGCCTGCGTAATCTCTTTGATCGATTTCGCGCCGGTCAGCGTCATCGCCACTTTCATCTCTTTCTCAATCAGGTTGAGCAGATTTTCAACGCCGCGCTGACCGTGCGTTGCCAGCGCATAGACAAACGCGCGTCCCAGCAGCACGCTGTCGGCACCGAGGGCGATCATCCGCACCACATCCAACCCGCTGCGAATCCCGCTGTCGGCGAGAAGGGTAATATCGCCTTTCACCGCATCGGCAATGGCCGGCAACGCGCGCGCCGACGACAGCACGCCGTCCAGCTGACGCCCGCCGTGATTCGACACCACAATGCCATCGGCACCAAATCGCACCGCATCGCGCGCATCTTCCGCGTCGAGAATGCCTTTAATCACCATCGGGCCATCCCAGAATTCACGAATCCACTCCAGATCTTTCCAGGAAATCGACGGATCGAAATTGTTCGCCAGCCAGCCGATGTAATCTTCCAGCCCGGTCGGTTTACCAAGATAAGTGGAGATGTTGCCGAGATCGTGCGGACGGCCATGTAAACCGACATCCCACGCCCATTGCGGATGGGTTGCCGCCTGCCAGTAACGACGCAGCGGCGCATTGGGGCCGCTCATGCCGGAGTGCGCATCACGGTAACGTGCGCCCGGCGTCGGCATATCGACAGTGAACACCAGCGTGGTACAGCCGGCGGCTTTGGCGCGCTCCAGCGCGTTGCGCATAAAGCCGCGATCGCGCAGCACATAGAGCTGGAACCACATCGGACGATTAATGGCCGGCGCCACTTCTTCAATGGGGCAAACCGACACGGTTGAGAGCGTAAACGGAATGCCTTTCAGCGCCGCCGCGCGCGCCGCCTGCACTTCACCGCGTCGCGCATACATGCCACACAAGCCGACCGGCGCCAGCGCCACCGGCATCGACAGGGTTTCGTTGAACAGCTTCGTTTCTAGGCTCAACGCCGACATGTTTTTCAGCACGCGCTGGCGCAGCGCCACGTCGGAGAGATCGGCGACATTGCGCTTCAGCGTGTGCTCGGCGTAAGCGCCGCCATCCAGATAGTGAAACAAGAACGGTGGCAAGATGCGTTGCGCCGCGGCGCGATAGTCACTGGCAGCAGAAATGATCATCCGTTATTTTCCTTGTGCTGAGGTTGGTGGCCCGGCAGACGCGTAATGCGCGCCTGGCGCGCCTCATCTTCATGCAGGGTTTTCATAGTGGTGTGAACAAAGCCGAGATGATCCATCGCCGCCTGGCGCGCCGTTTCCGCGTCACCGGCCATCACCGCATCAAACATCGCCTGATGCTGTTCGTTAAGACGATTAAAAATCACCGGATGGGTATACATGCGCTGACGGCTGTGCAGCACCGAGGATTGCAGCAGATCGAAAAAGCCGCGCATGGTCTGCAGCAGCACCACATTGTGCGAGGCTTCGGCGATGGCGAGATGAAAACGCAGATCGGCCTGCGCCGCGAGATCGGCATCGTCGCTCTGCTTAATCTTCAGCAGCGCATCAAAGGCGTAAGCCAGCCGCTCTTTATCGGCTTCGGTGGCGCGTAACGCCGCGTGCCATGCGGTGCTGGCCTCTATTGCGTGACGCGCTTCAAGGATGTCGTAGCGATAATCGGGATCTTCAGCCAGCAGCTGGCGAATCGGCTCTACGATACGCTGTTCCGACCACGGTTGCTGCGGCTGACGTAGCCAGGTGCCGCCACCGCGTTTACTGATCAACACGCCGCTGCTGATCAGTTGCTGGATCGCCTCGCGCAGTGACGATCGCGATGAACCGAACTCGGCCGCCAGCGCGCGTTCGGACGGCAGCCGCATGCCCGGCTCCAGCTGATGCTCGGTAATCCAGGCGCAGAGCCGCGCCCGCAGCGTATTTTCGGTCATCGCATTATCCTGAGAAAGGCCCCACCGCCCTGCTGCATTGGTAGGACCAAAATGCAGCGTGGCGGGCTTAATGGAGGAGAATGGTTAATGCTTTGTTACTTCGATGCAACGAAACAGGCGGGATTTTTCAGGTTATGTGACGACGCGGCCACATTTGAATCTTTTGGTAGGACCAATTACGCCGCAGTCCGGCCAAAGGCCCGACCATAACTGCGCGGATGAAAGCGCAGGTTCAGCAAAATCAGCCCGACCGTCACCGCCGCCTGCATCAGCCAGACGCTGGAAAAACTGTGGGTTAATGCCTGCAGCTGACCGCCGATAAACGGCATGCAGCCGGCGATGATAAAGCCCGCGCCCTGCATAAACGCCACCAGCCGTGCACCGGCCTGCGGATGCGGCAGGTGATCAAGCGCCAGCACCATCGCCAGCGGGAATGCCGCGCCCAGTCCAAATCCGGCAATCGCCGCCCACAGCCACGGCGCGAACAGCGGAGCAAACAGAAAGCCGCTCATGCCGATCAGCTGACAAACCAGGCTGATAATCAGCTGCGGACGCCGATCCGCCTTACGCGCTAGCAGCGGCATCAACAGCGCACCTGCAACCTGACAGAGAATCATTGCGCCGAGCAGCGATCCGCCGGCCTGCGCCGACCAGCCAAGATGATGATAGGCATCCGGCAGCCAGGCAACGCAGGTGGCGTAACCACCGTTCACCAGGCCAAAACTGATTGCCAGCGTCCAGGCGCGCGGCGTGCGCCACAGCGACGGCAGCGCAACCTTTTCCGTGCTGGCGACGGTTGGTACGCGCACGTAAAGCCACAGTGCAATCGCCAGCAGCACCGGCAGCGCCCAGCCGCTCAGCGCCAGCGACCCGCCAAAATGATCGCTGAGCCACGGCGATAACGCCGCTCCTAAACCGCCGCCGCCCATCAGCGCACCGGCCCACAATCCGGTGACCGGCGCGCTGCGCTGTGCAAAGCGCTGACGAATCAGGCCCGGCATCGCCATCTGTACCACGCCCACGCCAAAGCCGCCAAACAGCGCGCTGACCACCAGCCAACTGCCGTCGTGGATCACGCCACGCGCCGCCAGCGCCAGCAGCAGCAGCGTCAATCCGGCCAGCAGCAAGCGTTGCAGCGGCACGCGCTGCATCAGCGAAGCGCTCAGTAGCGCGACCGCGCCCATCATCACCATCGGTACCGCAGGCAGCAGCGAAGCCGCCAGTGAAGAGAGTCCCATCGTCTGCCGAAGCTGGCCGAGTAATGGACTAAGAGAAGTGAGTAACGGTCGCATATTCAGCCCAGCCACTACCAAAGCGGCGAGCGTTAATCCGTTGAAATGTCGATTCATACACAATCCTGCTGCAAAGAGGTTGTCAGCATCGCAGCAGTCGTTACTATTTGGAAATGAAATAACACCATAACGACCAGTGGAAAAATGAATCGTCAACCGATGTTCACCCCGCAGCAACTGCTGAGTTTTGTCGCGGTGTGCGAAACCGCCAGCTTCACCCGCGCCGCCGATCGCGTGCATCTGTCGCAATCCACCGTGAGCCAGCAGGTGCGTCGGCTGGAAGAGATGATCGGTAAACCGCTGCTACAGCGCACATCGCATCAGGTGGCGCTCACCGAAGAGGGCGAGAAGCTGCTGGGCTATGCGCGCCGCATCATCGCGCTAAACGGCGAAGCGCACGACGTGCTGAGCGATAAATGGCGCGACGGCGTGCTGCGCCTTGGCGTGCCGGAAGATTTCGCCGCGCCGACCGCCGGTTTGCTGGCGGAGTTCAGCCGCGATCATCCGCAACTGCGCCTTGATGTGATGAGCGGCATGTATGTCGATTTGCATCGCGCCTGGCAGCGTGAGGAGCTGGATATCATGCTGATCAAACAGCCGGGCGGTGAACGTCCGCTGGCTGCGCGCCCCGAGCCGCTGCTGTGGCTGGACAGCGCCGCACATCCCTGCTTTGAGCAAACGCCGGTGCCGCTGGTGGTGTTCCCGCAGCTCGGTTTATATCGCGAGGAGATGGCGCAGACGCTGGATAGCCTCGGCCGCAGCTGGCGCATCAGCTACAGCAGCGCCAGTTTGGTGGCGCTCGCCAGCGCCAGCGCCGCCGGATTGGGCTTAACGCTGCTGCCCGCCAGCTGCCGCTTGCCTGAGCATCGCGTATTAGGGGAAGCCGATGGTTTACCCACCATCAACCATTTTGAACTGGCGCTATTTTGCCGTGCGCCGCAGGACGAACTGCAGCAGGCGCTGGCCGCCGCGCTGGTGACCTTTTGTCAGCTGCAGTGGCAGTGATTTTTCCACTGCTAACCAGTGGCAAATATCGCAGCGCGCTGCGTTGAGTTTTGCCAGATTAAGCGTTTCTCATTTGATGGAACCTCTGATGCAACTGACCTCTCCCAGCCGTCGTGAATTTCTTAGTCTGACCGCCGCCGGAAGCCTGCTGGCCGCCGGCATCAGCTACGCTGCACCCGCTTCACCGCTGCTCGCTAACAGCACACAGCCGCACACGCCGCCACCGCGCGTTGCGCACTACCAGCTGCTCAATGTCCGCCTCGAAGAGGGCTTTGAGCGCGACGGTAAAGAGGTGATCGCCACGCGCACCGCACTGTACGACATCACTATCAAAGACGGCACTTTCGCGGCGATTGATGCCGCAGGCAAAGCGCGCAACGCCGCCCTGCCACAGTGGGATGCCCACGGCGCCCTGCTGCTGCCGCGCACCCGTGATATGCATATCCATCTCGACAAAACCTTTTACGGTGGTCCGTGGGAAGCGCCGCGTCCGCGTCAGGGCAAAACCATCATGGATATGATTGCGCGCGAACAGGTGCTGATCCCGCAACTGCTGCCAACGTCGCAGGCGCGTGCCGAAGCGATCATTGGTTTGCTGCACAGCAAAGGCACCACCGAAGCGCGCAGTCACTGCAATATCGATCCGGTCAGCGGCCTGAAAAGCCTTGAGCATCTCAAGCTGGCGCTGGCGAATCATCCGGAATTCCCGTGTGAAATCGTTGCCTTCCCGCAGCATGGTTTGCTGCATTCGAAGGTTGATGGCTTGATGCGCGAAGCGATGCAGATGGGCGTGCAGTTTGTCGGCGGGCTCGATCCCACCAACGTGGATGGCGCGATGCAGGCGTCGCTGGATGCGATGTTCCAGATCGCCCTCGATTTCCAGCGCGGCGTGGATATCCATCTGCACGAAACCTCGCCATCCGGCGTGGCGGCCATTCAGTACATGATCGATACCATCGCGAAAAACCCGCAGCTGAAGGGTAAAGTGACGCTGAGTCACGGTTTTGCGCTCGGCACGCTGGAAGGCAAAGCGCTGGATCAGATGATTGCGGGCATGGCCGAGCAGCAGATGAGCGTGGCGTCGACCATTCCGATTGGCAAGCTGACCATGCCGCTGCCGCAGTTGCAGGCGGCGGGCATCACGGTGATGACCGGCACGGACAGCGTGATCGATCACTGGTCACCGTTTGGCACCGGCAGCATGCTGGAGAAAGCCAATTTGTACGCGCAGCTGTATCGCGGTTCCGATGAGTTCGGTTTGAGCCGCGCGCTGCATATCGCCACTGGCGGGATTTTGCCGCTGTCGAATCAGGGCGAACGTCAGTGGCCGAAGGTCGACGATGAAGCCAGCATGATGCTGGTCGAGGCCAGCTGCTCCGCCGAAGCCGTTGCCCGCATCTCCCCGGTCCGCGCCACCTTCCACCGCGGATTGCCAGTGTTCAGTGCGTAAGCAGAAAATCGCACATTCCCGTAGCGGCGCGTGGCTGAAGGCACCCAACAAAAAAGCCTCCGCAAGGAGGCTTTACGTACGACATAAACAGGCGGCATGCGCACACCCGGTGAGTGCTGGATTTTACGAAAGCATCTGAATCGCCAGCGCATACAGCCGCTGGTTTTCATCGTCGCTGACAGGCTCTTCTTCCGCGTAACAGGCAATCATAGAGCTGACTTTATCCGAAGATAAGGTTTCTCCATGCAGATGCAGCGTTAACACGGCGCGGCCGACGATTTTCAGAATGTCTTCGTTTTGTCCCTGGACATAATGACTCAATGAAATGACCTCTGAAATATTATGGGTATTTACTGATTAGCCAAACGGCGGGGTAAATATAAAGCAAATCGGCTATTCGTTTTAATCAGAATTTTACCTAAGCGAAGCCATTCATTAGCACAATACTTATAAGTAAGCATTAACAAACCCTGATAATGCTTGTTTAATAACGCTAATTCTCCTTTTTCGTTGAATATGTCGAGGTTTAGCGCCTTCATTGCAGAATAAAATCAACCACAAAAGCATTAGAACTTCGCAACAGTATGCGTATAAAAACGAGACAAGCCTGTTATAACACTAACGGTTTTCAGGCAGGCAGCAGAAGCGCTTTTGCCATTGCCGATCACGCCCCTTTCTGCCAGACTGACCGCCGCCATCCTACCCGCAATTAGAGACTTTCCCGTGACTGCTTTTTCTACCCTGACGCAACTGCCCGCCAGCCAACTCGATAACCTGCGCGAGATGGGTTTCGACGCCATGACGCCGATTCAGGCCGCTTCCCTGCCCGCGATTCTGGAAGGGCGCGACGTGCGTGCGCAGGCGAAAACCGGCAGTGGCAAAACCGCCGCCTTTGGCGTGGGTTTGCTGAACCGCATCGATAACAGCCAGTTCCACACTCAGGCGCTGATTCTGTGCCCGACGCGTGAACTGGCCGATCAGGTCAGCAACGTGCTGCGTCAGCTGGCGCGTTTTACCCGCAATATCAAAATCCTGACGCTGTGCGGCGGCCAGCCGATGAGCGCGCAACGTGATTCCTTAGTGCATGCGCCACATATCGTGGTCGGCACGCCGGGCCGTTTGCTCGATCACCTGAAGCGCGACAACCTTGATCTCAGCCAGCTGCAAACGCTGGTGCTGGATGAAGCCGATCGCATGCTGGAGATGGGCTTCCGCGACGATATGGAAGCGATCATCGGCTTTACGCCGGAAACACGCCAGACGCTGCTGTTTTCTGCCACCTGGCCGGATACCATCGCCAGTCTCAGCCAGCGTTTTCAGCGCGATGCGCTGGCGGTCGCCACCGAAGATAAAACCGAGTTACCGACCATCGAGCAGCAGTTTATTGAAGCCAGCGCCAAAGAGCGCCACAGCCTGCTCGGCGCGCTGCTCAGCCAGCAACAACCGGCCTCCTGCGTGGTGTTCTGTAACACCAGGCGCGAGTGTGACGACGTTGCTGCCGCGCTGAACGAGCGTGATATCAGTGCGTTAGCGCTGCATGGCGATCTGGAGCAGCGCGATCGTGAGCGCGTGCTGATTCGCTTCGCCAACGGCAGCATCCGCGTATTGATCGCCACCGACGTCGCTGCACGCGGTCTGGATATTAAATCGCTGGGGCTGGTGGTGAATTTCCAGCTGGCGTGGGATCCGGAAGTGCACATTCATCGCATCGGCCGTACCGGTCGCGCCGGTGAGAAAGGGTTGGCGGTAAGCTTTGTCGCCCCCGACGAAATGGTGCGCGCCAATGCGCTGGAAGAGTATCTGCAGCAGAAGCTCAATTGGGTTTCCTCCAGCTCGCTGAAAGGCACCAGCGCCAAATCGCTGCCGGCGACCAAAATGACGCTGTGTATTGATGGCGGCCGTAAAGCCAAAATCCGTCCGGGCGATATTCTCGGCGCGCTGACCGGTGAAGCCGGTTTTAGCGGCGACCAGATCGGCAAGATCGATATGACCGCCACCCACGCCTATGTTGCCATCGACGCCGCTCAGGCGAAGAAAGCGCTGATCAAGCTGAAAGAGGGCAAGATCAAAGGCAAAAGCGTGCGCGCCATTCTGCTGAAGTAAAGGGTACCCGCGTGAGGGCGATCGCTCTCACGCTAAAATTTCCGTTATCTCCCCCTTCATTTTTTTTCTCTTCTGCCGATAAGTTAATCATGGCGATATTGCCCTGCCCTTTACTCAGCCCAGATCTGCTCCGAGGCCATGATGGATAATTTTCAGAAAGAGATCGATGAACGCGCCAACCTTGCGCTTTCCAATAAATTCGAACTGCTGTTGTTCCGACTGGGTTCCGATCAGCTGAAAGGCAAATCTGAGCTGTACGGCATCAACGTGTTTAAACTGCGTGAAATCGTGCCGATGCCCACCATCACTCGCGCCGCTGGCATGCAATCGCCGCTGCTTGGCATGGCGAGTATTCGCGGCCAGTTTATTCCGGTTATCGATCTGCCCGCCGTCACCGGCTGCAAACCAGAAACCGGCCTTAACCTGCTGCTGGTGACCGAATATGCGCGCAGCACTCAGGCGTTTGCCGTGGAATCGGTGGAGAACATTGTGCGTCTCGACTGGAGCCAGGTACACACGGCGGAAGCGGGCATCGGTAGCCGCAACATCACCAGCATCGCCTGTCTGGATACCGACGGCCAAAGCAATAATCTGGCGATGGTGCTGGACGTTGAGCAGATTCTGTATGACATCATTCCTTCAGTGCGCGGCGTTGAGCCAAGCGCAGAGACCGCCAAAGACTTCAATCTGAAGCCTGGCCAAGTGGCGATTGTGGCGGAAGATTCCAAAGTGGCGCGTCAGCTGCTGGAGCAAGGCCTGAAAAGCATGGGCATCCCGGCGATTATGCACAACACCGGTCTGGAAGCCTGGATCAAAATTAACGAAATGCAGAAAGAAGCGGCTGCAAACGGTGAGTCGATCCACGACAAGATCGCGCTGGTGCTGACCGATCTCGAAATGCCGGAGATGGATGGCTTTACCTTAACGCGCAACATCAAACGCGATAACAACCTGCGCCAGATTCCGGTGGTGATCCACTCTTCACTCTCCGGCAGCGCCAACGAAGATCACGTGCGCAAAGTCGGTGCCGATGGTTACGTGGCGAAGTTCGAAATCAACGAGCTGTCGAATGTAATCCACGGCGTGCTGAAAAAGCCGCGTTAATGATCGTAATGCCACCGTTCATAGCGTAATGCTTGTCAGTTAAGACCTGAAAACCCTTAATTACCAGAGCACACCTTGTAGCGGCGCAATTCATTGCGCGATAAATCGCGCCGCTACGGAATGTGCGGTGATTTGATAAGGTGCTTAACTGATCGGCATTACGCCATTCCTGGCGACCCTTCAACCAGGATCCTCCCGCCTAACTTTCCCATCCAGTCAAAAATCAAGGTTAACGTCATTAACCAAACCGTGACGCATCTCTAAAAAATTAAAGTTAAAACATTAACAACCGATAACAGATAGCGCTTGCGCTGGTGCTGCCATACCAGATTTGTCACGCTGCGTAACCATTTTTACCTTAGAAAACATCAACCTGATGCGGGCGCCTTGCCTGCTTTTCCGTCTTGAAAACATCAATTTTTGGCATTACGGGGAGAACCAATGTTGAGCTTAAAGAATATGAAGGTCGGCGTCCGTTTGGGCATCGCCTTTGGTTTAGTGGTGGCACTGTTAGTCATTGTCGGCATCACGTCGATTACCAAAATTAACAACATCAAAACCGGTATTACGTCGATTGTGGAAGACCGTTACGTGAAAGTGCGTCTTGGTTTTGACGTCCGTGACGGTGTTAACGATCAAATTAAATATCTGCGTGGCATCGTGATTGATACCACGCGTCCGGAAAATAACGTTAAACGTTATCAGCAACTCGCCGAAGCCACTGAGCATACCAACAACGCGATGAACAAAATCAAAGCGATACAGGTTACCGACGTGGGTAAAAAGAAAATCGCCGGGCTGCTGGCGGCCAGTGACAAATTCGAGGCCGAGAAACATCAGCTGATTGAGCTGGTACGCGCTGGCGATGCAGACGCCGCCAGCACCTATGTACTGAAATCCATTACCGATACGCAAAACGCTTTCCTGGCGAGCGCGGTGGCGTTTGCCGATTCGCAATCGCAGCAGTTACAGCAAGAAGGCGCGAAGATTATTGATAACGGCTCATCCGCTATTGAGATGACGCTAATCTTCTCCGCTCTCGCCATTGCAGCCTCCATCGTATTAGGCTTTATGCTGACGCGTTCAATTGTGCGTCCGCTGAATGAAGCGGTGGAAATCGCCGGGAAAGTCGCGGCAGGCGATCTCAGTTCGCACATTGAAATCAGCGGTAAAGATGAAACCGCCGTGCTGATGCAGGCGCTGCAGGCGATGAACGACAATCTGCTCACTATCGTTTCCGATGTGCGCGCCGGTTCCGATACCATCGCTGTCGCCTCGAATCAAATCTCCAGCGGTAACATCGATCTCTCATCACGCACCGAACAGCAGGCCAGCTCGCTGGAAGAGACCGCATCGGCGATGGAACAGATGACCGCCACCGTTAAGCACAACGCCGAAAACGCGCGGGAAGCCAATCAGTTGGTGGCCAACACCTCCAATGTGGCGAAGCAAGGCGGCGTGGTGATGGAACAGGTGATCGAGAAGATGGAAGCCATTACGCTCTCTTCGAAGAAGATCGTCGATATTATCAGCGTGATCGACTCCATCGCCTTCCAGACCAACATACTTTCCCTTAACGCCGCGGTCGAAGCCGCACGCGCCGGTGAGCAAGGCCGTGGTTTCGCCGTGGTAGCCACCGAAGTACGTAATCTGGCGGCGCGTTCGGCATCTGCCGCGAAAGAGATCAAGGTGTTGATTGAGGATTCGGTCGCGCAGGTGGATGAAGGTAGCCGTCTGGTGACGCACGCCGGTTCAACGATTGGTGAAGTGGTCAACAGCGTGAAGAGCGTGGCGGATATTATGAGCGAAATCACCATTGCCAGCAGCGAGCAAAGTAGCGGGATTAGCGAGATCAACTCAGCGATTACGCAGATGGAGGCGGTGACGCAGCAGAATGCCGCGTTGGTGCAGGAAGCCTCAGCGGCGTCGCAGGCGTTGCAGGAACAGGCAGATCGCCTGGCGCAGTCGATGAGTGTGTTTAAAACGGCTGCGGTGTAATGATGACAAGGTCGCCATGCCTGGCGACCTTTCTGATATATATGCTTAGCTGACCAGCGAATAAGCAATCGACGAAATCGCCAGCACGCCAACGATCACCACAAACACGTTACTGATTTTCCCGCTGTACTGACGCATCGCCGGCACTTTCTGAATGGCATACATCGGCATCAGGAACAGAATCATCGCAATAATCGGCCCACCCAGCGTTTCAATCATGCCCAGAATACTGGGGTTCAGCGTCGCCACCAGCCAGGTGGTCAGTAGCATAAACGCGGTGGTCAGGCGATTCAGACGCTGCGGCGTGACGGTTTTACCGCGGCTGCGCAGCGACTTCACCACCATGCCGTTAAACCCTTCACGCGCCCCCAGATAATGCCCGAGAAACGACTTCGTGATCGCCACCATCGCCACAATCGGCCCCATCCACGCAATCATCTGTACATTAAAGTGGTTGGCTAAATAGGACAGAATAGTGATGTTCTGATCTTTCGCCGCCTGCAGATCGGCGGGCGACAGGCTCAGCACGCAGCTGAACACAAAGAACATCACCGTCACGACCATAAGCAGATGGGCGTTCGCCAGGATGCGCGAACATTTCTTCTCCGCGTTTGCGCCGTACTCATCGCGCTTGGCAACAGCAAAAGAGGAGATAATCGGCGAATGATTGAAGGAGAACACCATCACCGGAATCGCCAGCCACAGCGTCATCAGAATGCCGTGGCCGCTTACATTTGCATCTAATGACAACGTTTCCAGCGCTGCACCATGCCAGTGCGGTACCAGATAAGCCGCCAGCAGCATCAGCACCGCCACAAACGGGAACACCAGTATGCTCATCGCTTTCACAATCATCTGCTCGCCAAAGCGCACCACCGTCATCATGCCGATGATCAGAATCAGCGACAGTAGCGCACGCGGCGGCGAAACCAGCCCCAGCTGATGCACGATAAAGCTATCAACGGTATTGGTGATCGCCACGCTGTACATCAGCAGGATCGGATAGATAGCAAAGAAGTAGAGCAAGGTGATGATCTTGCCAGCGCCCACGCCAAAGTGCTCTTCCACCACTTCGGTAATGTCTTCGCCGGGATTTTTACCGGAGAGCACAAAGCGCGTTAACGCACGGTGCGCGTAATAGGTCATCGGGAAGGCAAGAATCGCCATGATAATCAGCGGAATCAGCCCGCCTGCACCGGCATTAATCGGCAGGAAAAGCACGCCCGCACCAATCGCCGTACCGTACAGACCCAGCATCCACACGGTATCACTCTTACGCCAGCCCTTAGCCGCCGTATCTACGGTGCCAAGCGTACCGGTTTGTGAGTTGTCCATCTGTCTCTCCAGAATTTCAAGCTTTATCAACATGCAGCCACAAAGATGGCTACCAATCATGGCGTGGGCTGCTCCGCCCGGCCGGAACGCAAAGGATGACGCTTCATGAGATGAAATTCACGCATCCTGATGTTTTACGCCGCAGTAAATGCACGAAACATGCGCGCAATCGATTGCATGGGGCGCTATTTGACATGAGACGCGGAATGAGTGCAAGAAGGAGTAACGGGGAGTCAGCAGAAAGGCGTGAGGAAAGTGGAAAGGTGTGGCAACGCTGGGCTGTTACCACGGGTAGTGCAGATGACATAAAGAGCAACTCCCCCGGCCACTAGCCTCTGATACAGCAAATGCGTCCAGAGGCTAACGCCGGGAGAATTTAATTAGAATGCGCGCATTCTGTAGAGTGCATAAAGAAAATAGTACGCTGTGAGTGTATTCAAATTCATAATCATGTACTTCAATTTTTCATTTTTATTCAGCAGGATGAAAATACCTTTTGAGTATTTACCCCGCTTTATTTGATCAATTTCCTGGGCAATATCCGCAGGTGAAAACGATGAGTGATACATTGCGGTCACGATTTGCATATCCAGCGCCAGCACACGTTTGGAGATGCCTTTAAGGAAATAGTCGAGATCGCTGGCCTGATATTTACTGATGATCGAATCATACAGTGCGGTGAGAAACTGTTTACGTACTTTCAGTTCACTGTATTGCACTTTACGCTTCGATAATGAACCCGCCACATCTTCATAATGATAAGCCGCGCCCGGCGTGACCAGAAAATTGCTAATGCAGCTGAAGAATTTAAGGTTAAATAGCAAATCTTCGCTCATGGAGATACCTTCCAAAAAGCGCAGGTTCAACTCCTCAATAATCTGACGGCGATAACATTTGTTATGCAGATAACCGATGTTATCACTCATCTCCAGCTCACCGAGCACATAAGGAATGTCCTCCTGACTGAAGAAGCCCGCCTGCGACACTTTGCCCACGCGGTTGTCGTTGAGGTTGCCCACCATCAAATCGACAGATTCCGCTGGCCAGGCATCGAGATTCTGTTTGAAGATCATCAGGAAGTTATCATCCACCCAATCATCTGCATCGAGGAATAACACATATTCACCGCTGGCTTGCTGCATTCCGCTATTTCGAGCGGCGCTGACACCGGCATTAATTTGGTGAATTACCGTGACCTGCGAATAAGCACTAAACTCCTGCAGAATATTCGCGGTTGAATCGCTGCTGCCATCATTAACCACAATCACTTCGTAATTGCTGAACGTCTGTTTAAGCACGCTCAGTAAAGTACGTTTAATGGTTTTTTGTGAGTTATAGACGGGAATGATAAGACTAAACAGGGGTTTTTCATTCATGATAAACTCTCTTTACTGTCTGAGGTTTTGATATTGTTAAATAACAGCCATAGTTTCCTGGGATTGATAAAAATTTGATGAATACGCATTACGGGTTGAGCAGGGAAAAAGTAATTAAGCAGGGAGAAAGATAAAAACTCGGTTAATACCACGCTCATGGCCGCGCCATTTAAACCGAAATAAGGAACCAACAATAAAGAGGAGGCCACGCAAATTAATAACACCACGAAGGTTTTCTTCACTAAATAGCGATATCCGTTGTACTTAATAATGAAACGATCCATCACGCTGCTTAGCACCGCGCACATCGCACCCACGCTGAGTAACAGCGTTGGCGCTACCGCATCGAGATACTCCGCACCGTAAAAGTCACGGATAAACCATCCGGACAATAACCAAATCGCCAGAATCACCAACGACGAGACACCTATCACCAGCAGATGTAATTTCTGCGCTTTGATAATCGATTGCCGATCGTCACGTTCGGCAAAGAACGCCGGGAAAAAGGAAGCCAGCAAGGCATTGGGTAAAAATACCCACGCGGTGGCGAGCGTCAGCGCGACAGAGAAAATCCCCGCCTCTTTCACGCCAAGGAAATACGACACGCTGATTTGGTTAACGCGGGTATAAATCGCCACCGCAATCACGGAAAACACCAGAGAAATACCGGACGCCACCATATAGCGGGAATATTTCTTCATCTGGCGCAGTGCCGGAATCGGTACCTGACGATGGTATTTCAGGAATATCGTCAGTTTGATGGCAAAAGGAATAAAGGTCGCCAGTACGATCGGAATCGACAACAGTTGCGGATCCAAACCGTAATACGAAATAAAGAAGCGCACGGTTAAACTGATCGCCAGCCCCGCCAGATTGGCGATGACATTCAGGCGCGCATTAAGCATCGCCTCGTTGTAGATATTGACCAGATCGAGCGAAGAAAACAGACAGGCAATCGCCGCTGCGCAGACAAATACCCGCGCTTCAGCACTCCACTCTTCGCCCATAATCAGCATGCCGCTGGCTGCCAGAATGCCGTAAATCACTAACACCAGCAGAAAGGTCGCCATCATTAAGCGCATGCCGGAGTGATGATTTTGCGATAAGCGTTTCAGCAGAATCACATCGCTGCCCATCAGCGCGATGCTTTGGATGAACTGAAATACCAGCATCGAAATCGAGATAATGCCGAAGGTGGTGGGCCCCACATATTTCGCCACGTACGAAGTGACAAATATCAGGCCGAACACCGCAATCAGCTTTTCAGCGATCATCCACAGGGAATTTTTTAATTTATCTTTCACAACTCAACCTCAGCGTTTATTTCTGTGCCAGGCGGCGCAGACGCGATACCAGTCGTGGACTGACAAAAAACAGCGCAAAGTACAGGCTCCACGGATTGAGCATCAATCCTGATGTGAAATAGGACTTGAAGCTGCGACGGTAGAGCGAAATATATTCATCAATAAAGGCGCGGCTGAATCCGTCGCTGTGCAGCGCTTTATAGATATAAGACGAGGTCACTTTTAAATAGAGATGGTAATAACAGCGGCTATGCTGCGCGGATAAAAACGCCTGCATGCCATTAAAGGAACGTGCAAAGGAGAAATGCTTTTCGCGTAACGCCGATCGCGTGGCGGAGTTGGTGGATTCCACATAGTGATAAACCACCTGCTGGGTGAAGATCACCTGACGATCCTGTTGCAGGTGCAGGTAATTGACCACAAACAGCAGATCTTCGAAGTTATAAATCTCTTCGTTAAAGGTGAGCTGATGCTGACGAATCACATCACCACGAAACACCTTGTCGCAGATGCCGTGACGCGGATTGAAATAGAGCAGATCGTTAATCGCCGCCGAAGCGGTCAGCTGGCGCACGTCACTGCTGTTGGCCGGGAAATCGAGCGGATCGCCTTGCGGCGTGAAGTGCTGCGATTCCCCACCCACCATGGCGATGTTGTTTTGCATCAGCCGCACATAGGTGGCAAATGCGCTGGCCGGCAGAAAATCATCGGCGTCTAAGAAGCACAGCAGTTTGCCGCGCGAGGCGTGAATGCCCTGATTGCGCGCCGACGAAACGCCGCCGTTGGTTTTATCAATGATATGAAAATGCGGGTAATGGGCGTAATTCTGTAATATCGCGAGCGAGTTATCGCTGGAACCGTCATTAATAAAGATCGCTTCAAAACGGCTTTCTTCCTGCTGTAGCAGGCTATCAATGCATCGCTCCAGATACGCCGCGGCGTTATACACCGGCACGATGACGCTGATTAAAACGTCGTTAACGGGATTTTGCATATAACCTCTGGACTCTGTCGGAGTAAAAGTTGCGGGCGGAAAAAAAATTTGCTGAACATTGCAGTGATTAACAGTGCACGTTGCTTGCGCCCGGCTTAACATTTATTGCCTGTCTATTTCAGAGTTTCCTCAGGTCAAATAAAACTGGCCTTTAATTCTCTGTAAAAAAATCGCTAAATAAGATAATCGCCAAATAAACCGTGCAGATTTATTCTGCTTTCGTCAGGTAAAACAGGCAGGCTACCGCCCCAGGCTTGCAGCTACCTGTTTACTGACTACGCATAAACCCATTTTTCAGGCATAAAAAGGCTGCGCTGCGCTCGTAAGAGTTCAGTTAATTTTCAGCCAGTTACGTTTTATCTTGTGGTGATTTGGCTTAATAGCGTCACCACGTCATTCACGGCGAACTTAAATTAAATTTTTATCTGTCTGGTAATGAGCGTAAAAAAACGCTGGCGTTTTTATCGCGCTCATCACCAAAAACAAGAAATGCCGACCGGGGCTGAGTAGGTGCATCAACAGACGGGCCTTCTCAACGAACGTCACGACATTAACGATATTTGCTGTGTGCCCTGCACTTTTATTACTTCGGCGCGTCTTTTTGCGTTCCGATGAGTGCAAGTGGCGTTAATTCAGTGCGACGCTTGCGGTCGCACTGCAACGGGCTTAATGCCCAAAATTTGCGATCTAATTCAAAACTTTTCCCGGCATTCTCACCACTCCGGGTTATAAGGTCAATGGTTGCCAGGCCAAACCGGAATTTACTCAGAGAAAGGCTGGATTAAATAACGGCGCATAGATTAGCCGTGGTGAATTGATTTTTTGCCGATTGATTAGCGCCACAGCAGGCGAATACCAGGAATAAGATGGGAATATCGCTGACATGGTGCCAACAGTAACCAACGCCTAAGCCGCGCCGGGATTGAAGCCAGCTCACAACTCTGAAGATAGCGTGTCACGGCACGCATTTTCGCGTGCTAGTCTCCAGCCATGCCTCTCTCCAGTTTCTCTTTACTGCAGGTTGTATGAAACGCAGATTATCTTTCCAGGTAAAACTCTTCCTGTCGCTGGTGCTGTTTTCCTGCCTGCTACTCGCCTTGCTGGGCACCATTCTGTTTCATTTTATCGATCGCCAACTGCATCACGATTTGGGACAGCGCGCGCGGGTGCAGGCCAGTGAAATTGCGCTGATGCCCGGCCTGGCGGAGAAAGTAGCGCGCCGTGATATCGCCGGCATCGCCGCGCTGATCCAGCCGCTGCGCAACCAAAGCGATGCCAGCTATATCGTGATTGGCGACACACAAGAACACCATCTCTACCACTCGGAATCACCGGAGCGCCTCAATTTACCGATGATTGGCGGTGACAATGCCGAGGTGCTGCAGGGCAAAACCATTATTTCAGTGCGCAAAGGCGGCATCGGCGTGTCATTGCGCAGCAAGGCGCCAATCTTAAATGCCGAGCATCAGGTGATCGGCATTGTCTCGGTGGGTTATCTCACTTCCTATATTGCCAATATCAACGTTAACCTGCTGTGGCAGGCCAGTTTGTATGGCGTGGCGCTGCTGTTGCTGCTGTTTATTTTTTCCTGGATGTTTAGTCGCAACCTGAAAAAACAGATGTTCTGGCTGGAGCCGAAGGATATCGCCCTGCTGGTGCTGCAACAAAAAGCGCTGCTGGAAGCGATGTATGAAGGCGTGTTTGCGGTCAACGCGGAGCGGCAGCTGATTCTCATCAACCGCGCCGCACGCGAGTTGCTGGATATTCAGCAGAGTGAGAGTGAACTGCTGGGAAAACCGCTGGATGCAGTGTTGCAGATTCCTGCGGCGTTTTTGCGCCAGCATGAGGTGAAAACTCACGATCACGTTACCGTGCTCAATCAGCGTCAGGTGATCGTTAACCGGGTGGCGATCGAGCTGGAACCCGGCGAGCCTGGCGGTTGGGTATGCAGCTTCCGCGATAAAAACGACATCAATACGTTGAGCAGCCAACTGAGCCAGGTGAAACGCTATGCAGATAATTTACGCATCATGCGTCATGAACAGCTGAACTGGACCGCCACGCTGGTCGGCCTGTTACAGATGCAGCGTTACGACGACGCGATGCGCTACATCCACGCGCAATCAGCTGGCGCGCAGCAGGTGCTGGATTTTGTCTCGGCGCGCTTCACCTCGCCCGCGCTCTGTGGGCTGCTGCTGGGGAAATATGTCAGCGCGCGGGAAAAAGGCGTGGAGCTGAAATTTGATCCGGCCTGCCAGCTGAGCCGCATTCCTGCCGCACTGAGTGAAACGGCGTTGATGTCGGTGATTGGTAATCTGCTGGATAACGCCGTCGACGCCACGCTCAATGCCATAACGCCCGCCGCCCCGATAGAATTGTATATTTCTGGCCGTAATCAGGAGCTGTTAATCGAAGTGGCCGATCAGGGTTGCGGCATCGATGACAGCATTAAACCGCATCTGTTTGAGCAAGGCGTCACCAGCAAGCCGTCCAGCAACGACGATATGTTCGGTGCTGAGCACGGCATCGGCCTCTATCTGGCGGCAGGTTATGTACAGCAGGCGGGCGGCAGCATTGAGATCAGCGACAACTCACCGCAGGGCACCATCTTCTCGGTGTTTATTCCGTTCCAGCCCGCCGCATTAACAGGACTTTCCCATGAATAATGCTAAGCCGCTTGATGTGGTGATTGTGGAAGATGAGCCGCATCTGGCCGATCTGCATCGTGAATATATTGAGCAGAACTTTCATCTGCGCGTGGTCGGCATTGCCGCCACGCTGGCGCAGGCGCGCGCGCTGATTGCCGCGCATCAGCCACGCCTGCTGCTGCTCGACAACTATTTGCCGGATGGTCAGGGCGTAACCTTGATTGATGATCCGCTGCTGAAGCGTTTTGAGTGCTCGGTGATTTTCATCACCGCCGCCAGCGACATGCAAACCTGTAGCCACGCGATGCGCAGCGGCGCCTTTGACTACCTGCTGAAACCGGTGTTTTTCCATCGCCTGCGCGCGTCGCTGGAGCGCTTCATGCTGCTGGTGCAGACCCTGCGCCAGATGAAGAATGTCGATCAACAGGCGCTGGATAAGCTGTTCAACCTGCCAGCCAGTGACGCGCCTGCCGCGCCATCCACCAAAGGCATTGAGTCGATTACGCTGGAACGGGTGAAAGGCTTTTTTAACGCAGCACCGCACAGCAGCTGGTCGGTTGAACAGGTGGTAGAAAACATCGGCATCAGCAAAACCACCGGCCGCCGCTACCTCGAATATTGCGTGGAGATCGGATTTATTGGCGTCGAGATGCAGTACGGCAACATCGGCCACCCGCGACGGCTGTACCGCAAAATCCTGTGATCTTGCGCAAATCCCGCGCGCGGCCACTTGTGGTTTTTATGGTGTTAATTACCTAAACGACGCCAACAATCACACTTCGTGAAGATAACAATCCGTCACCTCTTGTGTGGAAAAGGCGATCGGCTATGTTGACCTTTAGTTCCTCAAATGTAACTAAAAGGTTAATTATAATGTCGAACACTTTCCCTCTGTCTCTGATTGCCGCCACTGTGTTTGTTTCAATGTCAGCCGTAGCGGCTCCGCCGCAAGGTTACCCTTCGGACTACCAAAGCGTGATTGATGCCGCCACCAAAGAGGGCAAAGTGGTGGTCTACTCCACCACCGACATCAAAGCCGCCGGGCCGCTGGTCAAAGGCTTTGAGGCCACTTATCCCGGCATCAAAGTTGAATATAACGATATGAACAGTACCGAGCTGTACAACCGTTTTATCAGTGAACAAGCCTCGGGTGGCACCAGCGGCGATGTGGTGTGGAGCTCCTCAATGGATACCGGCCTGAAGCTGGCGACCGACTACGCGCAGGAGTACAAATCCCCTGAACTGGCGCAGCTGCCGAAGTGGGCGGTGTGGAATAACAAGGCGTACGGCACCACCTACGAACCGGTGGTCTTTATCTACAACAAGCGCATGATCCCGGCCGGTGACGTGCCCGATTCGCACGCTGCGTTAGCCAAGCTGATCGCCAGCCAGACCGACAAATTCAAGAGCAAAGTCACCACCTACGATATTGAGAAATCGGGCCTCGGCTTCATGCTCTCAGTACAGGATGCCAAAGCCGACCCCAACTACTTCAAAACCCTGGCCGACGTGGCGAAAGGCGGTTTAGCCGTGCAGTCTTCCACCGGCACCATGATGGAAAGGGTTTCATCCGGCGAAAACCTGATTGGCTTTAACATTCTGGGTTCTTACGCCGAAGCGCGCGCCAAAACCGATCCGTCGCTGGGCATCGCTTATCCGAAGGACTACACGCTGGTGCTGTCACGCGTCTCGTTCATCAGCCAGCAAGCGCAACACAGCCATGCGGCTAAGCTGTGGCTCGATTACGTGCTGTCTGAAAAAGGGCAAACCATCCTGGCCAATCAGGCCGACATCCCTTCCCTGCGCAACGATATTGAAGGCAAAAATGACATTGATGGCTTGACCAAAATGTTAGGTAACGCGCTGAAACCGATCCCGGTTGATGAAAGCCTGCTGGAATATCTGCAACCGAAAAAACGTCTGGATTACATCAAACAGTGGCGCACAGCCGCCGGTAAATAACGGCAGTACCGAAGCGCGGCCGCTGCGTCGCGCTTCTCTTTCTGTTATCTGATTCGCCATTCAGGGTCTCAATATGCGTGCATTGCAGAGAAAGTGGCAAAGCCTGCCGCGCGGCGTTGTGGTGCTGATAACCGCGCTGGTTATCTACGTTCCGCTGTCGTTTATCGTGATACAAAGTTTCTTGTCCGCCCCGTTCTTTTCGCCGTCGAAAGCGTGGAGCCTCGAGTCGTTTGAATTTATTTTCACCGATCCCGACTTCTATAAAGCGCTGCGCAGCGGATTTATTCTCGCCTTCGGGCTGGTGATCATCGCCATTCCGCTGGGCGGTATTCTGGCGTTTCTGATGGTGCGCACCGATCTGCCCGGCCGACGCATCATTGAGCCGCTGATCCTCGTGCCAATTTTTGTCTCGCCGATGGTACTCGGCTTTGGTTACGTGGTGGCGGCGGGCCCGGTGGGATTCTTCTCGCTGTGGGCACAATCGCTGTTCGGTTTTGTGCCGTGGAATATCTACGACATGTCGAGCATCGTGGTGATCGCCGGGCTAACGCACGTCCCGCACGCCTATCTGTATATCTCTTCTGCGCTGCGCAGCGTGGGATCGGATGTGGAAGAAGCGGCGCGTATTGCGGGCGCGACACCGCTACAGGTGATGACGGCGGTGAGCTTGCCGATGGTGCGTCCTTCGATGCTGTATGCCACCGTGCTGCTGTTCTTCCTCGGGCTGGAGGTGTTCGGCCTGATGCTGGTGCTGGGCGATCCCGAAGGCAACATGGTGTTGGCCACCTATCTCTACCAGCTGACTAATAAACTCGGCACGCCTTCTTATCATCTGATGGCCGCCGTGGCGGTGGTGCTGATCTGTATCACCATTCCGCTGGTGATGCTGCAACGCCGCCTGATGCGCACCGCCAATCGCTTTGTCACCGTGAAAGGTAAAGCCTCGCAGGCGCGTGCGCTGCCGCTGGGCAAATGGCGCTGGGTGGCGGGCGCGGTTGTCGCCTTCTGGCTGACGGTGACCATTGGCGTGCCGCTGCTGGGCGTGGTGCTGCGTGCGTTTATCTCAAACTGGGGCGTTGGCGTCTCAATCTGGGATGAGCTGTCGATCAAAACTTTCCAGACCATCTGGGCGCAGCCTAACCTGCTGCGCGCCATCGTCAACTCGATGGCGATTGGGGTAATTGGCGGCGCGCTGGCGGTGGTGTGTTACCTGTTTATCGGTATCGCCATGCACCGCAAACCCGATAACACCACGCGCTTTCTCGACTACAGCGTGCTGGTACCGCGTGCGGTGCCGGGCTTGCTGGCCGGCCTGGCGTTTCTCTGGGTGTTCCTGTTCCTGCCGATGTGGCTGGATAACTCGCTCAAATCGGGCTGGCTGTCTGATTTCGTCTGGTCGCAGTGGCTGCGCGATAACCTGATCGTCTGGCTGCGGTCACTGCGCAGCACCATCTTCAGCGTCTGGCTGGCGTATACCGTGGTGTGGATGGCGTATGGCCTGCGTCTGATCTCCTCCACGCTGCTGCAGGTCGGGCCGGAACTGGAAGAGGCGGCGCGCAGCACCGGCGCCACGCGCGGACAGATCACGCGTCACGTCACCATTCCGTTATCCCGTTACGGCCTGATTGGCTCATGGCTGCTGATGTTCCTGATTTTCGAGCGCGAATATTCCACCGGCGTGTACCTGCTTTCGCCCGGCACGGAAACCATCGGCTCCATGCTGGTTTCCCTGTGGGCGGCGGGCGCGATAGATATCGTCGCCGCACTCTCGTTTATTAACATCCTGCTGGTCGTGGTCGGTTTGGGTATTGCCTTGCGATTTGGAGTCAAATTACATGATTGAATTATCGGTCGAGAACCTGCACTTAACTTACGGCGACAATCCGGTGCTGAAAGGCGTGTCGATGAATTTGCAGCGCGGCGAAGTGGTTTCTCTGCTTGGTCCGTCCGGCAGCGGCAAAACCACGCTGCTGCGTGCGGTCGCCGGGCTGGAGAAGCCAACGCAAGGCACGATTGTGATTGGCAACAACACGGTTTACGCCGGCACGCCGCGCAGTGAGATCCCAGCGGAAGAACGTAATCTGGGGTTGGTGTTCCAGTCCTACGCCTTGTGGCCGCACAAAACCGTGTTCGAGAACGTGGCGTATCCGTTAAAGCTGCGCAAAGTAGCGGCGGCGGAGATCACCCAACGCGTGCAGGATGTGTTGGTGCAGTTGGGATTAGGCCACCTTGGTAAACGCCATCCGCACCAGCTTTCTGGCGGTCAGCAGCAGCGCGTGGCAATTGGTCGTGCGCTGGTCTACAACCCGCCGGTGATCCTGCTGGATGAGCCGTTGTCGAATCTGGATGCCAAGCTGCGCGAAGAGGCGCGCGTGTTCCTGCGTGAGCTGATCATCAAACTGGGCTTGTCGGCGCTGATGGTGACACACGACCAGAATGAGGCGATGGCGATTTCCGACCGTATTTTGCTGCTCAATAACGGCAAAATCGAACAGCAAGGCACACCGCAGGAGATGTACGGCTCGCCAAAAACCCTGTTCACCGCCGAGTTTATGGGCAGCAACAACCGGCTGCACGGCAAAATCACCGAGCTGCGCGACGGCAAAGCGCGCATCGAGGGCAAAGGCTGGGCGTTGTGGGGATTGGCGGGCGCAGGCGTGCAAAACGGCCAGGAAGCCACGGCGGTGATCCGCGTCGAGCGGGTGAAACTGGTCGAGGAGCCGGGCGAAAATCAGCTGGAACTGCCGCTGCTCACCAGCATGTATCTGGGCGATCGCTGGGAATATTTGTTCCGCACCCAGGGCGATGATTTTGTCATTCGCGCTTATGGCAGCGAGGTGCGCGATCCGCAGCACTGCCATCTGGCATTGCCGGAAAACCATGTGTGGATTTTCCCGAAATCCTGATGTTTAAGGAGGCGGCCAGCCGCCTCCTTTCTTCACTGATAATCCTCATTAAAAATAAATTTTTTAAAACAGAATAAACAGCGACACATCACCTCCTGCTATTAAATACGCCGCTCAATAATTAAATTCTTTCTGTACTTATTTTATTCAAGACATGTCTTAGCCGGTTTTTTGCCGCATCTTTCATATTCTCTCTGCCATCAAGTTATATCCCCATCCCTTAACCATCCCGCGTGCGAATCATCGTGTTATTGCGGCGTGATGTATTTTTACAGGCAGAGAGTCAAAATGAATAAAAATTATCGGGTTATCTGGAACCACAGCCAGGGTAATTATGTTGTCACCTCCGAGCTGGCACGCGGTAAAGTGAAATCATCCCGCTCCAGCACAGCACGTCGCCTCACCGCAGGCTGCGTGGCGACGGCCTTCATGGCGATTTCCAGCGTCGGGATTATCCAGCCAGCGCTGGCCGCCCCCGCCTACGGTGAATATGCTTCTGGCGCAGGCAATATTATTGATATTCAGGATAAGGACGTAGCCACCAATGATGACAATGCGCACGCCTTATTTATTGAAAAAGGCGCCACCGCGCACAGCAATAATGTGAACTTCACGACCAGCGGTAAAAAAGCGTATGGAGTTTATGTTAATGGTGCCGGATCAAGTATTGATGTCACGGGTGGTACAATTACCACTACAGGTCCACAGGGATATGGTTTAGCGGCTGGCAATGGCGGCAAGTTAATGGCTAGCGATATTACCCTGAATACTTCCGGCGTGGGCGTTTACGCCGATAGATCCAACATTCTGGCCAAGAACCTGAGCGTACAGGCCAACGCCTATGGCGTTTACGGTTTGGGTGCAGGTACCGAGCTTGTCATTGCCGACAGCAATGTAAACGTGAATGGTAATGGAGCCTACGCGCTGCTGGCTGAAAATGGCGGCTACGTTACCAGCACCAACAGTCATTACACCACGTCAGGTAGCAGCGTTTACGGCGCATGGGCAAACAAGGGATCTGAACTCACCATTATCGGTGGCAGCATTACCAATACCGGAAAAGAAAGCATCGGTATTTTCGCCAAAAGCGGTGGCGTAGTAAATGTTGATGGCGTGACCGTCGTGTCTACCAGTCAGGGCATCAATAGCTACAGCTCAGCCGTGGCAAATGTGGCCAACAGTCATGTCACCGTTACGGATAAAGGGGCGTACGGATTACTGGCTGAAAACGGCGGAAAGACGACCAGCATCGATAGCCACTATATTACGACGGGCGACAGTGCCTATGGTGCGTGGGTCAATACCGGTTCGGAACTGAATATTTTTGGTGGCAGCATCACAACCACCGGTGAAGCCGGTTATGGGATGTTTGCTAAAAGTGGCGGAATTTTAAATGCTGATAATGTTAAAATAGATTCTCGTGGAACAGGAATCTATTCAAGCAACTCTTTAATCAATGCCAATAACATCGTCATCGCCGCATCCGAAGAAAAAAGAGACGCTGTCAAATCTACTTATAACGGTATTATTAATCTTACGAACTTCATCATTGGGAATACTATTGCACGCACAGCCATATTCGCATCTGAAGGCGGCTTAATAAATGCCAGAAGTGGTCAAATAAAAGTCAGTGGCACAGGTGCTGCAGCAGTCAAGGCCTATGCGAAAGATAGTAAAATCATAAGTGAAGATTTATATATTGAACTTGAAAATCAAGCCACAGGCGTCGCCAGCTTTTACGAATCATTAAACGAAGTCAAAAACTCTCGTATCACCAGTAATCAAGGTGGTAAAGCATTTTGGGTGCATGGTGCGGGTACATTAAACGTATCAGACACTCATATTAACATGAGCAATGAAAATGCAAATGACAATACTGTTACTGGCATTAATATTGATGGCTACACCAAAAGTCATTCTCATGTTAGCTTTAAAGACTCAAGCTTTAACTTGATGGGTGACAAAGCTACCGGTATTTCGGTTGCTATCGATAAAGTTGATTTAGATTTAATTAATACCACATTCACTGTTAACCATGGCACAGTCATTAGAGCGATGGATTATGCGGATTTGACCGTCAACCTCGATCATTCAGCGTTAATGGGTAATACGTTGATTGAAACAGGAAATCCCGAAAATGCGGATGAACGGATATTGCGTGAAGTGAAACTCAACGCGGTCAATGATTCTGTCTTAAAGGGTGACATTAATATTGATCGCAACAAAGTGTCCTCTTCTTCTGTGTCACTGTCCTCAGGTTCCGCATTGATGGGTATGATCAGGGGCGTACACGACGTTAACATTGATAACGCCAGCTGGAATATGACGGGAAATTCTTCCGTTGATAATCTCAATATTACTAATGGCACCATTGCCTTTACTCCTGATGCCAAGAGTTTTAATACTCTGACAGTAAACGGCGACTACCACGCTGACAACGCCAAGCTGGTGATGAACCTTGCGCTGGCGGGTGACGATGCGGCTAGCGATAAATTGCATATCGCCGGCAACTCCAGCGGCACCACCAAAGTTCAGGTGCACAATGCGGGCGGTAAAGGTGCTGCCACGCTGGAGGGCATTGAGTTGATTCGCGTTGAGGGCACACAAAACGGTGAGTTCCTGCAGGATGGTCGCATTGTCGCAGGCGCGTGGGATTATGCGTTGGTGCAGGATAAAAACGGTAAGTGGCGCCTGGTTAGCGATCCGATTCCCGTTGATCCAACGCCTGTCGATCCCATTATTGATCCAACGCCTGTCGATCCCATCAAAGACGAGGGCGGCGATACGGGTACCGTCATTGCACCTGAGGTGCCGCAACCGAAACGTACCCCGCGTGCTCGTCCGGAAGTCGGCAGCTATATTGCTAACCTTGCGGCGGCCAGCAACCTGTTTACCCTGAGCGCAGCCGATCGTCCGGGCGTGACAGAATACCGTGATGCGCTGACCGGCAAAGTGGAAAAAACCACGCTGTGGCTGCGCAACGAAGGCGCGCACGGGCGCTTCAGTGATAGCACCGCGCAGCTGAAAAGCATCACCAACAGCTACATGACGCAGCTGGGTGGCGACATCGCACAATGGAGTTTGAATGGCAGCGACCGTTTCAGCCTCGGCGTGATGGCGGGTTACGGCAACGCCAAAAGCAATACGCTGTCGAAAACCACCGGCTACAGCGCCAAAGGCCAGGTTAACGGCTACAGCGGCGGTATCTATGCCGGCTGGCAGCAGGACAGCCAGACGCGCAGCGGCGCCTTTGTCGACAGCTGGCTGGCCTACAACACCTTCAATAACAGCGTAAAAGGTGAAGGTCTCGGTCAGGAAAGCTACAAGTCGAAGGGGATGACAGCGTCACTGGAAGGCGGCTACAGCTTCGCCTTCGGCGAGCAGCAGCAGTATCGCCTGCAGCCGAAAGCGCAGGCGGTGTGGATGGGCGTAAAAACCGGCGATTATACCGAGCAGAACGGCACCCGCGTCAGCGCCACCGGCAAAAATAACGTGCAAACCCGCGCCGGCGTACGGGCAACCATGCACACCGCCACCGCGCAGCCTTACGCTGAAGTGAACTGGCTGCATAACACGCAGCGCTTCGGCAGCAAACTGGATGGCGTGAAGATTGAGCAGGCGGGTGCGCGCAACATCGGCGAAGTGAAACTGGGTCTTGAAGTGAATCCGAGCCAGCACGTCGGCATCTGGGGCGGCATCGCGCAACAGGTTGGCGGTAAAGGCTTCAGCGATTCCAGCGCCACGCTGGGCGTCAAAGTCAGTTTTTGATAGCGCAATCGGCCTCTTTTAATCAGAGCATCGCTGGAAACAGCGGTGCTTTTTTTATGGCCAGAGCTCTTTCCCCACAAACAAAAAAAGGGCGAGGCCGAAGCCTCGCCAAACAGGTGCTGGACCTCAATCGTAATAAGGAAGTTTACGATCGACACCGTTAATGTTGACCAGCACAAAGCCCGTAGGCGCGGTTTTGTTGGTCGGCGTACCGGCCGCCGTCGCGACGGTCAGCACCCCTTTCTCGTTCGCGCCAATACCGGCCAAACCGTTATGCAGCCCGAAACGCGCCGCCGGTTTGAAACCGCCCAGTTTGGTGGTATCGGTCACGACTGAGAAGTCCTGCTGAAACAGCGAGCAGGAACCGGTATCAAAACGCGTAGGGCCGGTGCATTTCAGGTTCATCATGGTGTCACCGCTGTTGGCGCGCAGTTTTACCCACACCGCCGCATAGGTGGTGCCGACGCGGCTGTAGCGGATATCCAGCACCGCAGGTTGTCCCATGTGATAGGCATCGGCCCACACCGTTTCCAGACGCTGCAGATTGACCCAGGTTTTGCCGGTCGCCGCCACGTTGACCGGTGAACCGGCAGTGCCCGTTGGCTGAGTGGCATCCGCTTTACCAATAAACTCCATTACCCACTGCTGGTTAGCGTTCGGGAAGAACAGCTGCCCAACGCGATACCAGTTATCGGTATCGGTGTTATTAGTAATTTTGTAGCCGCTGAAGTAGCCCGCGCGCAGCGATCCGGTCATAAAGGTGCCGTAGTTCTCGTCGCGACGGTAGCCATACTCAAAGGTGGATAACCAACGTCCAGCCGCCGCATCCAGGCTGAGTTTTGCGCCGGATTGCAGATTGAGCTGACGGATCACCACGCGCGCATTGTTGAGATTCAACGGCGTACCGCAATCCTCAATGTTCAGCGTATCCACCGTCCAGCCGCCGTCAGAGAGATCGCCCGGATTACGTGTGTGCTCAATCCACACGTTGCGAATAATCCCCTGCGTCACGCGCGGCATGTAGAGCGTGGCGTCGCCATAACCGGTCTGGAAGTTACAGTTACACAGCTCAATCGCCGTGGAGTGATCCCACGCGCCTTTTGGCGAGTTTGACCAGCCGACATCAAACACGCGTCCGTAGGTATACAGGGTGTAAATCTGGTCGAATTTACTGTCGAGGGTATCCAGCACTTTAATCACCGTACCGCCGTTATTCTGCGCGCGGAAACAGTAAATATTGACGGTGGTGCCTTCGATACAGGTGTTTTCGAAGAACGGCTGCACGTTGCTGCACATATCGGCAGTGATGGTGCTTTTGTTGGTGGTGATGTCGGCAGATGCCTGGCCGTTCCACGCAATACCGCGGATTGAGGTACGACGCGCCTTCACCTTGAACACCGTGTTGGCGCTTTTGTCGGAAATGATGGTGGTGCGCGGCAGCGAACCCAGCTCGACATCATCCCCCTGCAAACCGAAGAAAGCGCGCTCGGTACCGCTGATGTCGATGGGGCTAATCAGGAATCGACCGCCAGGAAAACGCACCGGTAATGCGGTGATGTTGCCTGAGTAGCTTTGCGTCCACGCCAGCATACGGTTAAACGCCTCGGTATCGTTGGCGTAACCGTCGCCTTTGGCACCGAAGTGATAAACGTTGATTTCGGTGGGATCGTTAATCACGCGTTTCCAGTAAAAACCGTTACCGATCACCAGCGTACCGCCATCTTCTACCGCCGTGGTGGTGCCGATAAAACCGGTAAAATCACCGCCACCGTGGAAGGTGGAGTCCGCGTTGTAACGACGTAAGAATGCCAAATCGCCGTTTTTGGCCGGTACAGTGGTGCGCAGTTCTGCATAAGAGTTAACTTCGATCATCATAGCCTCCTCGGCTTTTCGGGTAGGTAATGCAAATGCATGAGAGCAGCGTTACTGAGCCGGCTGGCCGCAGTGCTGATCCCAAAGATCGTTGTGGTTGTTGATGGCGCGCACGGTGCGAACGTCCATGCGCTCGGCGTCATTGCCGTGGGTGTAAATCGGGGAAAACAGGGTACAGGCTGAGTCGATGACGACGGGAGATTCAGGGCTGGTGGTACTTCGATTGCTGCAACTTGTCACGAGCAGCAGCGTCATCAAGATTAAGGTTGCTGGCTTCCACACGTTTGGCCTCCTCGCGCAGCAGTTGCTGCTGTTGGTTAACCGCTACCGCTTGCGCCGCGGCTTTATCGGCGCGCTCGACGGCGGCCTGGGATGCTTGCTGCACCTTGCCGATTTTCTTGCCACCGAAGTAGCTGGCAACCAGCGCAGCGATGACGCCCGCCAGCGCGGCAACCCAGTGCCAGCTGGCGCCGAATAATGTCATGAGCAATGTCATACTTTTTCCTCCATCGCATTTTTCTGCTGGTTGAGGCCTTTCTGGCGGATGAATTGGGCAATCACGCCCATCGCCACCATAAAGGCGCCAATCAGCCCCAAATAGTTGTGCGGCAGAATCGCTTTCACGTCGGGCGGCATGCTGTTCCAGGCATCAAGCGCAGCGGTGGGAAATGATTGCACCCACGCGCTGAGCATCGAACCGAGCGACGCCAGCCATACCGACCAGGTTTTGAATAACAGCCGCGCATGTTTCACGAACTCCAGCGTGGTGAAGCGCTGCATCACCAACACCACCACAATCACTGCCAGCACCGCGGTGACAAAAATCAGCAGTTTCAGATTCATAGCAGCCCCCGATAGATGTCGTAGGTGCCGCTGCGCATCACTTCGGCATGGCGCCGTGCGCGACCCGACGTTTGTCTTGCCCACAGGCTGTCGAGCATGGCGTTGGCCGCGCTGTTGAAATCGCCCTGCGTAATGGCGGTGAGCATGCCGCGAAACATCGCCAGCCCATCCACCCCCATCTGATATCCCATGCTGATCAGTACATCGCTGCGCGCCTCATTGCATTTGGCCAGCGCCTGCTGCACTAGCGCACGCTGATGCATCTGCTGCACCTTGCCCTCGACAATGCACTGCTTCCACACATCGCCGACGGGACGCGGCACCTGGAAGATGTAGTTGCTAAGCGATGCCCCTTTGGGGCCGATGCGAATGCCGCCAGCGACCGTGGGGAAACCCAGCGAGTCGAGGTAAGGCGCTTCGCGATAACCCTCTTCGAAATTCAGGATGGCAATAATCTGGCTCATAGAAATTCCTCTTTGACGGGGCGCAACAGCCTGAAAATGGCTGCGCAAAACGGCAAAAAACATAAATCCTGCTGATCGTTTACGACATTGAGCGCGTTTTCATATAAGCGAAACGCTCAAGAATGGTTAAACAGTGAGCAACAATGGAACGTTCCGTTTAAAACTGGGGAAAGTGATGCAGGGTTAACGCACGGCATACAAATAGACGTGGGGCAGACAGCAGTTATCAAAGCTGGGTTGTGCCTGCTGAACACGAACGGGCGCTAGCACGGCGCTGTCAACGCGCGACAGCGTCTGGCGCTGGCAGATGCGTTCAGCAGTGCGCAAGGTGACGTTTTCGTATTCGATGCCGAGTGCGCTGTCGATGCTGCGCTTAAGGCTGAGGGACTGGCGTCGCCGATGGCGGCGCGTGCGTGCATTGCCTGAAAATACTGACTTTCCGTACTGGATAATCGCCATAACTCCTCCTGTTAATGAGTCTTTGGCGATGGGGTGGCAGGCACGGCAATTCGGCTGAGGCCGACGCGTTCGTTATTCCTCTGGAAAATACCCGACGTCAACTTACCCGGCTGCTTTCGCGGCCAGGGTGAAGTAGAGGAGAGTGAAAATCAGAGGGCAACTGACAACGCTGCAAAGTGCGTATCCACCCCATCCCAAAGTTCACTAACTTTGGATGGTATGTATCGCGCTTGTGCAGCGCCTCAATTGTTTAAGAGCGGGCTCATCCGTGAGCAGGTATGTTGTCCATCCATGCTCAAATTATTAACAGGTTCTAATGCATTGGCAAACACCAATGGTTAATTTTTTATTTACCGTCAGTTAAATTAATGATTTCAGCCAAAATATTTTTTTGCCGCAATCTGACGTTTTGTGATCAGCCCAGGATTTGATAATCCCGCGCCTGGCTCATGATCACCCGCGCCACCACTTGCAGCGTCCTGGCTTCTTCCAGCGTGAGGTACCAGGTTTCATAGCGCTTGTTATCGGAGATTACCGCGACCTTTTTGTGCTGAAGTTGCAGGCGTTTGAGATAGAGCTGATCGTCAAGCGTGAACAGGTAAATGCCATCGCCATCGAAGCGATGCACGCTGATATCGACAAACAGCTGATCGCGCGGCGCAAAGGTGCCGGCCATCGAATCGCTGTTCAGCGCGATGAGGCGAATATTTTCCGCCGGGCGGCCATTAAACAGCACCCGCGCCTCTTCCAGCCCATATTCAATGGCTTGAATGGTTTCCACCAGTTCATCGCGCGAGGAGCCGCTGCGCACACCGTGCTGGCCAATATCCAGACTCTCCACGCGAAACAGATGTTTTGGGTTCACCAGACTGCGCTGCGTCAGCAAGGCGGCTGGTTTTTCCATGCCAAATTGCAGCCACTCCACGCGCACGTCGAGTAACTGGCTGAGCGCCAGTAAATTATTATCATCGGGGATCGATTGCCCGTTAAACCATTTCCACACCCCCGGCGTTGAGATCTTGCATCCCCTCTCTTGCAGAGCCAGCGCAACCTGTTTATTCCGTCCATGTCCGACAATTCCCGCGCTTTCGCATGCGGCAATCAGCCTGGCAGTGAATGCTTGTCTCGTACTTTCTTTTTTAACCATCAGTTAATAATCTGCCTTCAGTAAAAGACTGAATGTTATTTTCATTTTTGCTACCAGTTCATTTTATATTACCGGCAGTTTACTACCCAACCGCTTTTATCAATGAAGCTGGACAATCATTATCCCCTTCGGTTAGGGCGAAACCAGTGTTCAGTGCCATATCGCTTGTTCTGACAGGGGTTTTCAGGATTGTTCTGTAGCAATAAGACCAGCATCTAAAGGAAAAAATGGGTGAAAAGCCGCGAGCCCGCCATAGATGACAGAAATAAATCAAAAAGCTCTTGGAATAACTGGATCGAAAACGAAAAAAATGGGCACCGTTTTCGGTGCCCATTGTCATGCAGGAGCGAACATTAGCGACGTAGCGTATCGTCGCCCCACCCTATCCATTTGTAGGTGGTCAGCGCTTCAAGTCCCATTGGACCACGCGCATGCAGCTTCTGCGTACTGACCGCCACTTCGGCGCCGAGGCCAAACTGGCCGCCGTCAGTGAAGCGTGTGCTGGCATTAACGTATACCGCCGATGAGTCAACCTGGTTGACGAAGCGATTGGCGTTGCCAATGCTGCGCGTCAGAATGCCATCAGAGTGCTGCGTGCCGTGCTCACGGATATGCGCGATGGCTTCATCAATATCCGCCACCAGCTTGACGTTCAGATCGTTGGACAACCATTCGTCATCATAATTTTCCGCTTGCACCGCCACCACCTCGGCAGCACCGTTTTGCAGCAGCGCCAGCACATTTTCGTCGGCGTGCAGCGCAATCTTCTCTTGCGCCATACGTTGCAGGAATACCGGAATGAAGGTGTCCGCCTGATCGCGATGGATCAGCAGGGTTTCCAGCGAGTTGCAGGCGCTTGGCCGCTGCTTCTTGGCATTGACGATCACCTCCAGCGCGGCCTCGGTCTCCATGGTTTCATCGAGATAGAGATGGCACACGCCGATGCCGCCGGTAATCACCGGAATGGTGGAGTTTTCACGGCACAGCTTGTGCAAACCTGCTCCGCCGCGCGGGATCAGCATATCGACGTAGCGATCGAGCTTCAGCAGCTGATTCACCAGTTCACGATCCGGGTTTTCAATCGCCTGCACCGCGCCTGCTGGTAAACCGTGCTGGGTCAGCGCATTTTGGATCACGCGCACGGTGGCGGCGTTGGTGCGATAAGTCTCTTTGCCGCCGCGCAGAATCGCCGCGTTGCCGGTTTTCAGGCACAGCGATGCCACATCAACAGTGACATTAGGACGCGCTTCATAAATCACGCCAACCACACCCAGCGGCACGCGACGACGTTCAATGCGCAGGCCGCTATCAAGCTGGCCTCCATCCATCAATTGCCCCACCGGATCGGCCAGGCGACACACCTGACGCACATCATCGGCAATGCCTTTCAGACGCTGCGGGTTGAGTGTCAGGCGATCGAGCAGCGCTTCGCTCATGCCATTTTGGCGTGCATCCGCCAAATCCTGCTCGTTCGCCGCCAGGATGTCCGCGCTTTCCGCTTCCAGACGATCGGCGATGGTGAGCAGCACCTGATTTTTTTGTTCGGTGGAGAGTTCTGCCAGTTTGTACGACGCAGCGCGCGCCGCTTTACCCATCTCTTCTAACATTATCTGCTCCTTAACTGACGATCATATCGTCGCGGTGCACCGCTACCGGGCCATATTCGTAACCGAGGATCTCGCCGATTTCCTGGCTGTGATGACCGGCAATCATGCGCATGGCATCGCTGTTATAGCGCGTGACGCCGTGGGCGATATCGCGCCCTTGCAGGTTGCGAATGCGGATCACTTCACCGCGCGAGAAGTTGCCCTGCACGTCACGAATGCCTTTTGGCAGCAGCGAACTGCCGCGCTCCAGCATCGCGGCCAGCGCACCATCATCGATGGTGATTTCGCCCGCCGGCGGTGCGCCGAAGATCCAGCGTTTGCGGTTTTCCAGCGGCGACTGCTGCGCGTGGAAGCGCGTGCCGACCGGTTTGCCATGCAGCACATCGCTGATCACATCCGGACGACTGCCGGCGGCGATGATCACATCGATCCCCGCGCGGCAAGCCACGTCCGCCGCCTGCAGTTTGGTCGCCATGCCGCCGGTTCCCAGGCCCGACACGCTGCCGCCCGCGAGGGTGCGCAACGCATCGTCAATCTGGTGCACGTCGCTGATCAACTCCGCTTCCGGATTAGTGCGCGGATCGGCGGTGAACAGCCCTTGCTGATCGGTCAGCAGCAGCAGTTTATCCGCGCCGCCCAGCATCGCCGCCAGCGCCGACAGATTGTCGTTGTCGCCCACTTTAATTTCAGCGGTGGCCACCGCATCGTTCTCGTTAATCACCGGCACGATGTGGTTGTCGAGCAGCGCGCGCAGCATGTCACGCGCATAAAGGAAACGTTCACGGTCTTCCATATCAGCGCGCGTCAGCAGCATCTGCCCGATGTGAATGCCATAAATCGAAAACAGTTGTTCCCACAGCTGGATCAAACGGCTCTGCCCCACCGCAGCCAACAGCTGCTTTGAGGCGATGGTAGGCGGCAGTTCGGGGTAACCAAGGTGTTCGCGTCCGGCGGCAATGGCGCCAGAGGTAACGATAACAATGCGATGGCCCGCGGCGTGCAACTGCGCACACTGACGAACCAACTCCACCATGTGCGCCCGATTCAACCGGCGTGAACCGCCGGTGAGGACGCTAGTACCCAACTTGACCACAAGGGTCTGACTGCCACTCATGTTTTTCCTGCCATGTAAGAAAAAAATCTGCGAAGGGACGTTTTATCAGGAGTGAGCAAGGAAGCCAACAACAGCAAGGGGAAAAGCACAAAAATCCCCTGACAATGCGGTAGACCAAAAGTTCGCGATTAACAAGAAAGCCGAAAAACTGTCATAAAACGTTCATCACCAACCGGTAAAAAGTCGGTGTTTTACAAAACCTTTCACGGGTACAACAAATTTTACTCATTGGGATTGATAGCAAAATGAAGAAGAGCACACTGGCATTAGTTGTATCAGCGCTGGCACTGGCTTCCACCGCAAACGCCGCAGAAGTGTATAACAAAGACGGTAATAAACTGGACTTCTACGGCCGTGTTAAAGCTGAACACTACTTCAGCGATAACGCGTCAAGCGACGGTGACAAATCTTACGTGCGTATCGGTTTCAAAGGCCAGACGCAGATTAATGACCTGATGACCGGTTACGGTCAGTGGGAATATCAGTACAACGCGAATAATTCTGAAGGTTCTGATGCCAACGCAGGCAACAAAACCCGTCTGGGCTTTGCTGGTCTGAAATTTGGCCAATACGGTTCATTCGACTACGGTCGTAACTACGGCGTGTTGTATGACGTCGAGGCCTGGACTGACGTATTCCCAGAGTTCGGCGGTGACGGTACCGCGCGTACCGATAACTTCATGACTGCGCGTGCAACTGGCGTAGCCACTTACCGTAACAGCAACTTCTTTGGTCTGGTTGATGGCCTGCGCTTCGCGCTGCAATATCAGGGCAAAAACGACGCCACCAGCGCCAACGCCCGTGGCAGCATCACCGATACGTCACGTCAGAACGGCGACGGTTACGGTGCGTCACTGGGTTACACCATTGCTGACACCGGCATCAGCCTGATGTCGGCCATCACCTCTTCTGACCGTACTAACCAGCAGCAGCTGCAGGCACTGGGTAGCGGTGATAAAGCGGAATCATGGGGCGCCGGTATCAAGTATGATGCGAACAGCATCTACCTGGCTTCTATCTACACCGAAACCCGCAACATGACGCCAATCGGCACCCGCGGTTTTGCTAACAAAGCGCAGAACTTCGAAGTGGTAGCGCAGTATCAGTTCGACTTCGGCCTGCGTCCGTCCCTCGGCTATATCCAGACCAAAGGCAAAGACATCGAAGGGATCGGTGACGAGGATCTGGTTAAATACATCGACGTGGGCATGACTTACTACTTCAACAAAAACATGTCGACCTTTGTGGATTACAAAATCAACCAGCTGGATGACAACAACAAGCTGAACCTGAACAACGATGACGTTGTGGCCATTGGCTTAACTTACCAATTCTGATTGAGCTCTACCCTCGTTGTGTCTATAAAAAAAGAGCCGGCTCATCACCGGCTCTTTCCTTTTTAAACCCTTAAAAGTCTATCAGGCGCTCAGTTTCACTGGCTCTTCTTTAAAGCCTTCCGCCGGGCGCAGATCGAGTTTCTGTTCCAGCAGCATCGCTTTCAGACGCTCATGGAAATTACGCAGCGTGCTTTCCACTTTGGCATTGTTCTCTTTGCCTTTGATGGTCGCAGCGCCCCAATCACCCGCTTTATCAAACAGGCCAAAATGATATTCGTATGTGAAGTGATCTTCATAGGCTTCCAGCGTCATCCACCAGCCCCAAAACTCACGCAGCTCAGGTGCAGGCTTGACGTTGACACACGCTGCCAGGCAATCGAAGAAGAAGCGTGTCTCTTCACATTTGCCTTCACGGATATACGGCCCCAATTCGGTGAAGCGCTTAAGCAGGCGACTACGGGGGTGACCACTCGGTAATGTCATCTCTTTTCCCTTAACCCTTTAAATTGCACTTCCAGCTTTCCATTAACATAAAAATGGAAAATCCCGGATATAAGTAGTAGCAGAGTTCAGAGATTTCGCCAGTTAGCCTTTCAACTGTTTTTCCAGCCAGTCACAAATTTGATTGAGCGCTTTGTCAAAACTGGCAAAAACCGGCTTGACGGGAATCGCCAGCGTCTTGCCCTGCGACGAAGAGTTGGCGATCAACTGCGCGTCTGTTTCCGGACCGAAAATATCATCCGGCCAATAAGCCGCCAGCATCGGCGTTGGCGTGCGGCGGCCGAGTAAGCCTTGCACTTTCAGCGAGTAGCGGTTGAGTTCCGTGCGCAGATTGCTGTCGGAGGTTGAGGACATACCGAGACGGCTCGCCAGCATATCCATGTACATATCCGGCAGCTGTTGCTGCTGTTGCGCATCCACAAACACGCTGTGCACCATGGCTCCCAGCGTCGCTACCGCGCGTACTCGCGGCACTTCCAGATAGGCCAGACGTGTCGCCACGTTGGCTCCGAAGCGGTAGCCCAGCAGCGCCACGCGGGTGTGATCGATCCACGGCACATTGCTCAGTTCACGCAGCACCTGCTGATGCACCTGGCTGGTGTCCTGATTCAGCATCCATTTGCTGCTGAATCCTACCGATGGCATATCCAGCGTCAGCATGGCGATGCCGCGCGGCGCGAGATAGTCGTGAAACAGGCGATAGTGATCGCTCTGCAGCGAATCAAGGCCGCCGCACAGCAGCACGGTGGGATACGGCGCTTCGGCCTGCGCCGGCATATGCAGGAACCCCGTCACCGGACTGCCGCCGCTCATTGGGAAGGTCAGGGATTTAAGTTCGCCCGGCAGACGCTGCGTGGCCTCTTCGTAGGCGCGATTGGCCAGCACCTGCGCCTGATCGGCCAGCTCATCGCCTTTGATGTAAGGGTAAGCCGCGAGGCTGAACAGATTGGCGGCGTGCAGCCAATGCTGACCGGCATCGTCATGGTTTTCGCTCTCTAACGCGCGCTGCTGCCAGATCGCCGCCTGCTTCGACCACTCATAGTTCCAGTTGCCGCCGCGATAACCAATCACGGTATCGAGCAAGGCCTCATTGGTGCGTTCGAACTCGCTCACCGCGATACGCGCCAGCACTTCGCTGATCTCCTGCGGCGACAGACCGCGCCACGTCCACAGCAGCTTGTTCAGCATGCGATACCAGCCGCGCTGCGTATCCCCTTCGAGGGCGTTATGCACCTGCACGGCGGCGTGATGCTGGCGGTGCACTAATGAGGAGGTTTCCGGGTGTTTAAAACGCGGTTTGAACAGTTCTTCGCTCAGGTTTTTATCAGACATCTCAGCTATTCTCCTGCCAACAACGTGGCGATGGCTAAGAGTGTACTGCACCCGTCATACGCGCGCGAGGCGCAGAAAGCACAACGCCCGGCATAACCGGGCGTTGTTTGCGATGCATCAATTAGCTTTTGACGATTGGCGGGATGTAGACCACGCCCATGTCCCAGGGCTGCTCGATCCAGGTGTTCTGCGGGATATCGACAATGTAGTCGTCCACCAGCGCACGGCCAGCTGGCTTAGCGAAGATGGTGCAGAAACGCGCTTTAGGATACATGTCGCGGATCGCCTGCGCGGTGCCGCCGGTATCCACCAGGTCATCAATCACGATGAAGCCTTCACCGTCGCCTTCGGCACGCTTCAGCACTTTCATTTCGCGCTGATGATCGTGATCGTAGCTGGAGATGCACACGGTATCGACGTAGCGAATACCGAGTTCACGCGCCAGCAGCGATGCCGGAACCAGACCACCACGGCTCACCGCGATGATACCTTTCCACTGTTCCACAGGAAGCAGGCGCTGGGCCAGTTTACGGGCATGGATTTGCAACATGTCCCAGGTTACGACGTATTTTTCGCTCATATAAAGGAATCCCGGCCAAGAAACTTGGCTTAAAAAATATGCAAGGGGGAAAAGGTTGCGCGAGATTATAAGGATCTGACGCCTTAAAAACCAGCATCTGTCTTACTGGTTGCAGGTTTTTAGCGCGGCTGATTACGCACCCGGCGAGAAACAGTGATATTCTCAGGCCCATCACGTCAGATCTTCTGACGACGATTTTTACTGGAAACCCGCGTGCGTGCGGTATGTCCGCCACGCTGACACAGGAGATGCATGGTGTCTGAATTGTCGCAACTTTCACCCCAACCGCTGTGGGATATTTTTGCCAAAATCTGTTCCATTCCGCACCCTTCTTACCACGAAGAAGCACTGGCCGAACACGTTGTCGGCTGGGCAAAAGAGCAAGGTTTGTGGGTTGAGCGCGATCAGGTTGGCAACATCCTGATTCGTAAACCCGCTACCGCCGGTATGGAAAAACGCACGCCGGTGGCGCTGCAGGCGCACCTCGATATGGTGCCGCAGAAGAACAATGACACGGTGCACGACTTCACTAAAGATCCGATTCAGCCGTATGTTGATGGCGAATGGGTGAAAGCGCGCGGCACCACGCTGGGCGCAGATAACGGCATTGGTATGGCGTCTGCGCTGGCGGTGCTGGCTGACAACAGCCTGATTCACGGTCCGCTGGAAGTGTTGCTGACCATGACCGAAGAGTCCGGTATGGACGGCGCCTTTGGTTTACAGCCGAACTGGCTGCAGGCCGACATTCTGATCAACACCGACTCGGAAGAGGAAGGTGAGATCTACATGGGTTGCGCCGGTGGTATCGACTTCATCACCACCCTGCCGCTAACGCGTGAAGCGATTCCTGCAGGCTATGAAACCCTGAAGCTCACGCTGAAAGGCCTGAAAGGCGGTCACTCTGGTGCCGACATTCATCATGGTCTCGGCAACGCCAACAAACTGCTGGCACGCTTTCTGGCGCTGCACGCGCGTGAACTCGATGTTCGTCTGATCGAATTCACCGGCGGTACGCTGCGTAACGCCATCCCGCGTGAAGCTTTTGCTACGCTGGCGATCGACAGTCATAAGGTTGATGCACTGAAATCTGCTGCGGCACATTTCCAGGCGACGCTGTTGAACGAGTTGGGCATTAAAGAGAAGAACATCGCCGTGGTCACCGAAGCGCTGGCGCATCAAGGCCAGGCGCTGAACGCTGACAGCCGCGATCGCTTCCTTAATCTGCTGAACGCTACACCAAACGGCGTGATCCGTAACTCTGACGTGGCGAAAGGCGTGGTGGAAACCTCGCTGAACGTCGGCGTGGTGACCATGGATCAGGACAATGCCGAAATCATCTGCCTGATTCGTTCACTGATCGATACCGGTAAAGATTGGGTAGTTGAAGTGCTGACCTCGCTGGCCGATCTGGCCGGGGCGAAAAGCGCACCTAAAGGCGGCTATCCGGGCTGGCAGCCTGATGCCGATTCACCGGTGATGGCGCTGACGCGTAAAACTTATGAAGCGCTGTTTGGCAAAACGCCGAACATTCAGGTGATTCACGCCGGTCTGGAGTGTGGTCTGTTCAAGAAGCCGTATCCAAACATGGATATGGTGTCGATTGGCCCAACCATAACCGGCCCGCATTCGCCGGATGAGCAGGTTCACATCGAAAGCGTGGGCTTGTACTGGAAACTGCTGACCGCGCTGCTCAGCGTGGTGCCAGAAAAAGCGTAAGATTGCGCTTTCGCGATGAACCCGACTTCGGTCGGGTTTTTTTATGCCTGCGAAGGATTGCGCAATAAATTGCGCCGCTACAAAAGTGACGTGTGAAAGGTGTGGAAATAAAACGCTGTAAATACCGTAGCGGCGCAATTTATTGCGCAAATCTACAAACAGCACATCCCGCTGAATAAATACGATTACACCTCTCGGTTAACCCAAATCTTTCCATCAAACCAGATTTAGCCGCCATAACGTCCAGATGTCTGGATGGCTAATAAGATTTCGTGCTAGCTTATGCCCTTTCGTTCGTTGCCGAGAGTGATGGTTCAGGAAAAAATGCCCCCAACTCAACTAATTAAAGGCCCGGTTCAATGAGTGCGATCAACCGCCTGGAGATGCGTAATATCTCCATTGCCTTTGGCGGTTTCGCCGCGCTCGCGCAGGTGGATTTTCTGACTGAAGGCGGCTCGGTGCATGCGTTGACGGGCGCTAACGGCGCCGGAAAATCTACGCTGATGGCGGTGCTGGCTGGCGCACACGATCATTACAGCGGTGAGATTCTGCTGGATGATGTGCCGGTCACTATTCGCTCACCGCGCGATGCCAAAAAGCTCGGCATTCATCTGGTGCAGCAGGAAGTGGATGTGGCGCTGGTGCCACAGCTCAGCGTGGCCGAAAACATTCTGCTCGATCGTTTAGCCGAACCGGGTCACGTCTACAGCTGGCGTGAGATTCGCCGCCAGGCGCGTACGTTACTGGCGCAGCTGGAAGTGAACATCGACGTCAACCGTTTGGTGGAGCGCTGCTCGCTGGCAGAGAAGCAGCAAATCCTGCTGGCGCGCGCCCTGTCCCATCACTGCCGCTTTCTGATCCTGGATGAACCCACCGCCCCGCTCGATCAGCATGAGAGCGAGCGCCTGTTTACCGTGGTGCGCCGCTTGCAGTCCAGCGGCATTGGCGTGGTGTTTATCTCGCACCGCATTCACGAACTGAAAGCGATTTGCGACCGCTTAACGGTGCTGCGCGATGGTCGTCTGATTGAAAGCAGCCCGATGGCGGCGCTGAGTGGCGAGCAGATCGTGGAAAAAATGCTCGGACATCGGCTGGATGATGTTTTTCCGCCGCGTCGCGCCCGTGCGACTCTGCCGCTGCTGCTGTCGGTGGAAGGCTTACACGACGATCGGCTACTGCAGGATATTTCGCTGCGTCTGCACAAAGGGGAGATTCTGGGCATTGCTGGTCTGGCGGGTGCCGGTAAAACCGAGCTGTGTAAAGCGCTGTTTGGTGCCAGCAAAAGCCGCGTGACAAAGGGCGAACTGCACGGCAAACCGTGGCGACCGCGTTCACCGCATGATTCAGTAGAAAACCGCATGGCGCTGGTGCCGGAAGAGCGCCGCAAAGAGGGCATTTTCATCGATGAACCGGTGAGCATGAATCTGAGCATCAGCGCCGATAACAGCTTCTCGCGCTGGAGCCTGTTTGGTCATCGCCAGGCGTGGCGTTGGGCGGAAGCGGTGATTCAGCGCCTGAATGTGCGCACCACCGGACCGGGGCAAATCCTGCGTCGTTTGTCGGGCGGCAACCAGCAGAAAGTGGCGATTGGCAAGTGGCTACGCAACAACGCCGATGTGCTGATTTTTGATGAGCCGACGAAAGGCGTCGATATCAAAGCCAAAACCGATCTGTTCACGCTGATCGATGGCTTAGCGCGTGAGGGCAAAGGCATCATTTATGCCTCGGGCGAGTTTTCTGAATTGGTCGGTCTGTGCGACCGCATTTGTGTGCTCTGGGATGGGCGCATTGTGGCAGAGATGGAGGGCAACACCGCCACAGAAGAGGCACTTTTGCTTTATTCCACCGGAGGAACACCTGCGTGAGCAGCAAAGAACTATCCCTAAACTCGCAGCCTTCTCTGCGCCATCAGCTGTTTGATTTCCTCTATAAGTGGGGCATGTTGCTGACCGTGGTGATTTTGATTGCCGCATTTGGTCTTGCTTCGGACAGCTTCCTCGAACCGACCAACATCATTAACATCCTGCGCTCGATTGCCATCGTCACGGTGATTGCGATTGGCGTGTCGATTTCGCTGACCATTGGCGGCTTTGACCTGTCGGTGGGATCCACCGCTTCGCTGGCCAATGCGCTGGTGATTTCGCTTTTCGTCTGGCACGGCTTTGGCACCACAGAAGCCATCATTATTACGCTACTGCTGTGTACGCTGGTTGGCTTGTTCAACAGCTTCCTGATTGTGGTGCTACGTATTCCCGACATGCTCGCCACCCTCGCCACGCTGTTTGTGATTCAGGGCGTGGCGATGACCTACAGCTTTGGTGGTTCCATTACCGAGAATATGGTGCTGCCGAGCGGCGACATGGCCGAAGGCACCATTCCTGCCGCCTTTGGCCTGCTCGGCCAGGTGCCGACCATCGTGATTATCATGCTGGTGGTCACCATTGTGGCGCAGCTGGCGCTGTCGCTGACCAAGCATGGCCGTCGTATGTATGCGCTGGGCGGCAATCCTGAAGCGGCGCGTCTCTCCGGTATTCGTACCACGCGCTATCGCGTGCTGGCGTATGTGCTTGCCTCGCTGCTGGCTGGCTTGGGCGGCATTTTGCTGGCATCACGCATCGGCTCTTCGCAGGTGAATGCCGGCGGCGGTTATCTGATGGATGCCGTTGCCGCAGCGTGGATCGGCTTCTCGCTGGCCGGTTCGGGCAAACCGAATGCGCTGGGTACCTTGGTGGGCGCCATCATTCTTGGTGTGTTGCAGAACGGGCTGGTGATGTTGTCGGTGCCCTATTACGCGATGGACATTATTAAAGGTCTGGTACTGGCGCTGGCGCTGGCGATGACTTACATCCAGCGCCGTTAAGGCGCGTTTAATCAGAAAGAGATCATAATGAAAAAAATTACCCTTTCGCTGCTGGCGGTTAGCCTGCTCAACGCCAGCGCCGCCTTCGCCGATGCCGCAGTGCCTGAGGTTATCGCTAACCATGAAGGCCCGGTACGCATCGCCATCATCCGCAACCTGGGTTCGGACGATAACACCACGCAGTTTGTCGCCGGTGCGATTCAGCAAGGCCGCCAGCTGGGCTTTAAGGTCAGCACTTTCCTCAGCAATGGCGACGATGCGCGCTTCCAGGATTTCGTTAACCAGGCGATTAGCCAGAAATATGACGGCATTATCCTGTCGCACGGTAAAGATCCCTACTCCACGGCGCTGGTGCAGCGTATTGCCGCAGCGGGCATCAAGCTGTCGGTGTTTGATACGCCGGTTAATACGCCGGTAGAGGGCGTCACCGTGACGGCGCAGAATGATGCTTCGCTGGCGCAGGAATCACTCGGCAGCTTAATCAAAGACTTCAACGGTAAGGCGAATATCGTCAAGCTGTGGGTGGCCGGTTTCCCGGCGATGGATCGTCGTCAGGTGGTGTATGAGAAGCTGCTGAAAGAGAATCCGGGCATTCATCAGCTGGAGTCGATTGGCGCGGTTTCATCTGATGTACAGGGCGATACCGCCAACAAGATTGGCGCGATTCTGGCGAAATACCCGAAAGGCAAGATCGATGCGATCTGGGGTTCGTGGGATGCTTTCAGCCAGGGCGCGTATAAAGCCCTGCAGGAGAATGGTCGTAGCGAGATCAAACTGTATAGCATCGACGTATCCAATCAGGATCTGCAGTTGATGCACGAGAAAAACAGCCCGTGGGTACAAACCGTGGCGGTGGATCCGAAAACCATTGGCGCAGTGAATATGCGTTTGGTGGCGAACAAGATTGCAGGCGAAACCACACCGGCGACTTACGAGTTTAAAGCGTCATCGATTTCTCAGCAGCAGTTGAATAGCCAGCAAGGCGCGGTCAACGTGGCGTCGCTGAATAAGATCATTCCGGGCTGGGGCGAAAATAACGATTTCATCGCGCCATGGTTTGCAACGCTGGAAGCGAAGTACGGTAAGAAGTAGTTTTCCCTCACCCTAACCCTCTCCCACATGTGGGAGAGGGAACCGATCGGCGTTGTCTTCTCGCTTTCATGCTGGCGGGAGAGGGAACCGATAGGCGCGGTTTGTTTTACTCCTTCTCCCGCTGGCGGGAGAAGGCCGGGATGAGGGGCAGCGCGCACAATCTCACAACCCCAACACCAACTGCCGCTCCAACTGCGGATCCACCATCGTGACATGCAATCCCACCAGCCGTACGCCGCGCCCTGCTCTGCGTTCATCCCACGCCTGACGCGCCACCGCGATCATGTCGTCTTTATTTAGCACCGGCCAAACGTGCTCCTGCGTGGTTTGCTGGAAATCATTGAACTTCAGTTTCACGCCTTGCCGGGCGATCTGCTTATCCGGCTTGATGGCGGTTAAGCGGCGATCCAACTCCGCATAGAGAAAATCAATAATTTCCAGACACTGCTCCCAGCTGTGAATATCTTCCATCAGGGTACGTTCAACGCCGAGCGATTTGCGTTCGCGCTCAACCACCACATTGCGCTCATCCACGCCGTTGCTGCGTTCCCACAAAATACGGCCAAACTTGCCAAAGCGTTTAAGCAGCAGCGCCAAATCGGCGCGCTGCACATCCGCGCAGGTGCGCAAGCCCATCTCTTCCAGCTTTTTAGTCGCCACTTTACCCACGCCAGGAATTTTACTGAGCGGCAGCGTCAGTAGAAAATCGGACATCGCGTCCGGCGTAATCACATATTGCCCGTTGGGTTTGTTGAGATCGGAAGCGATCTTGGCGAGAAACTTGATCGGCGCGATGCCGGCGGAAGCGGTCAACCCGGTTTCACGCAGGATATCGGTGCGAATAGCCTGCGCCATTAATGTCGCCGAGCCATGGCAGTGCAGGCTGTCGGTCACATCCAGATAGGCTTCATCCAGCGACAGCGGTTCAATCAGCGAGGTGTAACGTGAGAAGATGTCGCGGATCTGGCGGGAGGCTTCTTTATAGGCATCAAAGCGGCCAGGCAGCAGCCGCAGATGCGGGCAGAGTTTCAGCGCCATGCCGGTCGGCATCGCGCTGCGCACGCCATATTTACGTGCAGGATAGTTCGCGGTGCTGATCACGCCACGTTGCACGCGGCTGCCGCCAATGGCGATAGGAATATCACGTAAAGAGGGATCGTCGCGCATCTCAACCGCTGCATAAAAGCAGTCCATATCGACATGAATAATTTTGCGCATACGCCCTCCCAGATACTGGATAAGTATACAGCAGCGAAAAATATCGGCAATATTTGTTGAGAGCGAGATTAAAGTTTACAAATTAGTGGTCGTATTCCTTTTAGGAACGCGCCATTTTCTCGGACACTGGCTTGATTAAAAGCCAGACAATGTTAATGTTGCGCTGCGATAGCGGATATTTCCGATAATGCAATACCCGGACGCACAGCGTCATCGTCTCTCTCCACATCAAGGTATCTACAGAATGGGCAGAATCGCATTAACGCTTGCGATGATTCTTATGCCGCTCCTTAGCTGGGCAATGAACCCCGAGCCTACGCAACCGCTGGCTCCGGTGAGCAAAGAGTTAAAGAAACAACTAATTGGCACCCCCGTTTTTATTCAGATTTTCAAGGAAGAGCGTACGCTGGAACTGTACGGCAAAATCGGGAATGAATATCGTCTGCTGGACAGCTATCGCATCTGTAATTTCTCTGGCGGTTTAGGACCTAAACGTCGTCAGGGCGATTTCAAAAGTCCGGAAGGCTTTTATAACGTTAAGCTGAACCAGTTAAAACCGGATAGCCGTTTTTATCGCGCTATTAATACCGGTTTTCCCAATCAGTACGATCGCGCTAAAGGCTATAACGGTAACTATTTAATGATTCACGGCGATTGCGTGTCAGTGGGCTGCTACGCAATGACGGATGCATCGATGGATGAGATCTTCGCCTACACCAACGCCGCGCTGCGTAATGGTCAGCAGGAGATTCAGGTCAATATCTATCCGTTCCGCATGACAGACAGCAATATGCAGCGTCATAAATACTCGACGTACATTAACTTCTGGCGTGAACTGCAGCCGGGCTATGCGTACTTCGCTAAGTACCGTGTGCCGCCTACCGTGAACGTGACGGCCACCGGCCAATATGCGGTGAACAGCACGCCGGTGATCGCTACACCGGATGCTGCCTCGAAATCATTCCTGGCGCTCACCCAGGCAAAATAGTGCCCACTCGCCTGGCACTATCCGGTGCCAGGTTTCATTGCCCGTCAGCGGTTGCGTAGCAATCACCGTCACCACATCTTGCGGCGTCGTCTGCTGCTGAAAATCAATTTCCACATCCTGATCGAGCAACGTCGCTTTGCCAAACGGCGCACGGCGCGTAATCCAGTAGAGATTGGTCGAACAGAACGCCATCAGATAGCGCCCATCCGATAACAGCATGTTGAAGACACCCTTCTCACGCATTTCTGCTGCCAGCTCGGCAATGTAGCGGAACACCGCTGGCCAGTTGCCCGGCGTGCGTGGATAACGCTCGGTCAGTTTGTGCAGCATCCAGCAAAATGCTTTCTCGCTGTCGGTTTCACCAATCGGACGAAATGGCCCGGTATCCAGCTGACGATAACCTTTGAGCTGACCATTGTGTGCGTAGGTCCAGTTGCGGCCCCACAGCTCACGCGTGAACGGATGGGTATTTTCCAGCGACACTTCACCGCGATTCGCCTGGCGGATATGCGCCACCACCGAATGCGATTTGATCGGGTATTCCTGCACCAAACGGGCTATCGGCGAGTTAAAGCTCGGCTGCGGATCTTTGAAGGTGCGGCACCCTTTTCCTTCGTAGAACGTGATGCCCCAACCATCTTTGTGCGGCCCGGTTCCACCGCCACGCTGCACCAGACCGGTAAAACTGAAACAGATGTCCGTGGGGACATTGGCGCTCATCCCGAGCAATTCGCACATAGCAACCGCCTTAAGTTAGATCCTCTCGCGCGCGGCGAGAGGAACGCATCATGACTTAACCATCTCTTTTTCAATCAACAGCATCAGAATATGGATCACTTTGATGTGGATCTCCTGAATGCGGTCGGCATAGCCAAAGTGCGGCACACGAATTTCGATATCCGCGGAACCTGCCATCTTGCCGCCATCTTTGCCGGTCAGAGTAATCACTTTCATGCCTTTCGCGCGCGCAGCTTCCACGGCTTTGATGATGTTGGCAGAGTTACCGGACGTAGAAAGACCCAGCAGCACATCGCCTTCACGGCCTACCGCTTCGATATAGCGTGAGAACACATAGTCATAACCAAAATCGTTACTGACGCACGACAGGTGGCTGACATCAGAAATGGCAATCGCCGGGTAGCCAGGACGGTTTTCACGGTAGCGTCCAGTCAGCTCTTCAGCAAAATGCATCGCATCGCAGTGCGAGCCGCCGTTACCGCAGGAGAGCACCTTGCCGCCCGCTTTAAAGCTATCGGCCAGCAGAACTGCGGCGCGCTGAATGGCGTGAATGTTGGCTTCGTCACTCAGGAACGTGTTGAGCGTATCGGCTGCTTCATTGAGTTCTGAGCGAATAATGTCCTGATACATAGAGATGTCCTTTAGAGGAAAGATTGACCCGGCAAGTTTAACGGAATGGGGCTAAGCCGCAAAGCGCCTGCCTTAAGGAAAAGCGCGGCGTCTCGAGGAAGTTTGGCAGTTGTTGCGCATCGTGCAACGAATTTGTGAGATGTGTTGTAATTGCGATGTAAACAGATTGATAAATTTTGCCCCATATTCTAAACCTACACCCATAACAGGTCAGACCTCTTACTACTTATGGAGTGGTTCATTATGTTGGTTGCCTCAATCGTTGCGACGCTAATCCTGCTTAGCGTGTTGTTCTACCACCAAATTACGCTTCAGCTGAGCAGCGTAATTCTGCTGCTGTGGACCGGCGCGCTGGCGGCCGCTGACCTATGGACGCCATGGATGCTGCTGCCGCTGGCGATTATTCTGCTGCCATTTAACCTGCCGGTGATGCGTCGCAGCCTGTTCTCGAAACCGGCGCTGCACAGCTTCCAGAAAGTGATGCCGCCGATGTCGCGCACTGAAAAAGAGGCGATCGATGCCGGCACCACATGGTGGGAAGGCGACCTGTTCCGCGGCAAACCGGACTGGCAGAAGCTGCACAACTATCCGCAGCCGCGCCTGACCGAAGAGGAGCAGGCCTTTATCGATGGTCCGGTCGAAGAAGCGTGCCGCATGGCGAACGATTTCGAAATCACCCATGAAATGGCCGATCTGCCGCCGGAGTTGTGGGCGTATCTGAAACAGCATCGCTTCTTCGCCATGATCATTAAGAAAGAGTATGGCGGCCTGGAATTCTCCGCCTATGCGCAGGCGCGCGTGCTGCAGAAACTGGCGGGCGTCTCCGGCATTCTGGCGATCACCGTTGGCGTACCGAACTCACTCGGCCCCGGCGAACTGCTGCAACATTACGGTACCGATGAGCAGAAAGATCATTACTTGCCGCGTCTGGCGCGCGGTGATGAGATCCCGTGCTTTGCACTGACCAGCCCGGAAGCGGGTTCGGATGCCGGCGCGATTCCCGATACCGGCGTGGTGTGCATGGGCGAGTGGCAAGGTCAGCAAGTGCTGGGCATGCGTCTTACCTGGAACAAGCGCTATATCACGCTGGCACCGATTGCCACCGTGTTAGGCCTGGCGTTCAAACTCTCCGATCCGGATCATCTGCTGGGCGAGACTACAGAGCTTGGCATCACTTGCGCACTGATCCCAACGCACACGCCTGGCGTAGAGATTGGCCAACGTCACTTCCCGCTTAACGTGCCGTTCCAGAACGGTCCGACGCGCGGTAAAGACATTTTCGTACCCATCGACTACATCATCGGCGGCCCATCCATGGCCGGCCAGGGCTGGCGCATGCTGGTGGAGTGTCTTTCAGTCGGTCGCGGCATCACGCTGCCTTCGAACTCAACCGGCAGCCTGAAAAGCATTGCACTGGCGACCGGTGCCTATGCGCACATCCGCCGTCAGTTCAAAGTCTCTATCGGCAAGATGGAAGGGATCGAAGAGCCGCTGGCACGCATTGCTGGTAACGCCTACGTGATGGATGCTGCCGCAACGCTAATCACTAGCGGCATTATGCTCGGTGAAAAACCTGCGGTGCTATCGGCGATTGTGAAGTATCACTGCACCCATCGCGGTCAGCGCGCGATTATCGACGCGATGGATATCGCTGGCGGTAAAGGCATTATGCTGGGCGAAAACAACTTCCTGGCGCGGGCTTATCAGGGCGCACCGATCGCCATCACCGTGGAAGGCGCTAACATCCTGACGCGCAGCATGATCATCTTCGGCCAGGGCGCGATCCGCTGCCATCCATGGGTGCTGGAAGAGATGAACGCCGCAGCGAAAAACGATTTGGTGACCTTTGACCGCGCGCTGTTCAGCCACATTGGCCACGTAGGCAGTAATAAAGTACGCAGCCTGTGGCTGGGCTTAACCGGCGGCCGCACTAGCGCCACACCAACCCGCGACGCCACGCGCCGCTACTATCAGCACCTTAACCGTTTGAGCGCCAACCTCGCGCTGCTGTCAGATGTATCGATGGCGGTGCTGGGCGGCAGCCTGAAACGTCGTGAACGTATCTCGGCGCGTCTCGGCGATGTGCTGAGCCAGATGTATCTGGCCTCCGCCACCCTGAAGCGCTATGACGATGAAGGCCGCAACGAAGCCGATTTGCCGCTGGTACATTGGGGCGTGCAGGATGCGCTGCATCAGGCCGAAGTGGCGATGGATGATTTGCTGCGTAACTTCCCGAACCGCATGGTGGCCGGTGCGCTGCGACTGGTGATTTTCGCCGGTGGTCATCACTGCCCGGCACCGTCAGATAAACTGGACCACAAGCTGGCGAAACTGCTGCAGCTGCCTTCTGCGACCCGTACCCGTTTGGGCCGCGGCCAATATCTGGCACCAAGCGCACATAATCCTGCCGGTCAGCTGGAGCAGGCGCTGCAGGATGTGATGGCCGCCGAAGTGATTCACGATCGTTTATGCAAGCAGCAGAAAAAGCATCTGTCATTTACCCGACTGGATGCGCTGGCACAAGAGGGCCTGAAAGCGGGCTGGATTGATGAGAGCGAAGCGCAGGTCTTGATCCGTGCGGAAGCCAGCCGCCTGAAAGCGATTAACGTCGATGATTTCGCGCCGGAAGCGCTGGCGGAGCCAAAGCCGCAGACGAAAGCCAACCCGCGGGCCAGTGAAGCCGCTTAAAACAAAAAAGCCTCCGCATGGAGGCTTTTTTATTTCATATACGCCAGCATTAACCCGCCTGACGAATCCGCGCAATCAGCGCATCCACATCAGCAACATGATCGGCAGCCAGAATCAGCGTGCGTCCCAATGTGATACAGCTGCGAATGCACTCGGTGCGCATGGTCTCATCTTCAATCTGTTTGAAATCTGCAACGTGAGACATTCCCACCGTGCGGCGGATCAACTCGGTACCGCAATAACCCAAGGTATCGCGCCACACTTTGCGCAGGAAAGATTCGGCGTAACCGGGATAGGCCAGCGCCACATCGCGGGTTTTCTCTTTCGCCAATTCCAGGAAGCGGCTGGCAAACTGATTACAAATATCCTGCACGTCACTCAGACGACGTTCACGCCCTTCTGCTGCCTCACGCGGTGCCAGCAAGCCCGGCAGGCAGCAGTAGTTGATCAGCAAGTTGCCAATCGCGCTGCCGACATCAAAACCTATCGGCCCAAAGTAACCAAACTCCGCATCAATCACTTTCAGGCTGCCATCGGCGACAAAGATGGAACCGCTGTGTACATCGCCATGCAGCAAGGCTTCCGCATCGGCGAAGAAACGGTGTTTGAGACCGGCCACGGCGATTTTTAGCGCATCGTCGCTGCGCAGGCTGACCACCAGCGATTCCAGTGCCGCAGGATATTTGTTGCGCTCATGGTCAATAAACGGATCGTTGAAGAATAAATCTTCGGTGATTTCGCACATTTCCGGATTAATGAAACGCGCCACTTCGGCTTTTTTCTTATGCGGATGCAGGAAGAAATCGGAGGTATGGAACAGCGTCTGCGCCAGATATTCGCCAACCTGACGACCGGCCTGCGGATAATACGCGCCCTTCACCAATTCGCTCCGCCAGATACGATGACTGGAGAGATCCTCCATCACCATCACCGCCAATTCGGCATCGTAATGAGTGACGTTGACGGTGTGCTGCGGGCAATGTTTGTAGTGCTCAATCAACGTCTGCGCTTCGAGACGCGCACGATCCAGCGTGAGCGGCCAGGATTCACCGACACAACGCACATAGGGCAGCGCCTGTTTTACCACCACGCGGCTGCGGCCTTGATTATCGAAAATTTTAAACACCAGGTTGAGATTGCCATCCCCGATCTCCTCGGCGCTCACCAGCGCTGACGGATCGTCCACGCCGCCAAATTGTTGAGCATATTCCACAGCATCGGCAGCATTGAACGTACGGTATTGCGACATTGCCTGTTCCTCGATTATCGATAGTAATAAGCCGTTCAGACGTCTATACATCCGTTACGCATGTTGGCACAATAGCCAGCATTAACGCAACAGGGATTTCACACCATGCAAACACTTCGTACCACCAGCCTTGAGGTCCGCGATAATCAACTGTGGATCCTTGACCAGCAGGCGCTGCCACAACAACAAAATTGGCTGCCCGCGCACAGCGTCGCGCAGTTGGTCGAACACATTCATGCCTTGCGCGTGCGCGGTGCGCCGCTGATTGGCCTCTCAGCCAGCTTGCTGCTGGCGCTGCTGGGTGAGCAAGGCGCAGCGCGCGCAGAATTAGTGACGGCGCTTGAGGTGCTGCGCGCGGCGCGCCCAACGGCGGTGAACCTGATGAATAACCTTGATCGCATGAAAACTGCGTTGGCCGAAAGTGATTTCGTCACGGCGCTGAGCCGCGAAGCACTGCGTCTGGTGGCCGAAGATAAGCAACTGTGTGACAACATCGCCCGCGCCGGCAGCACGCTGGTAAAACCGGGCAGCCAGCTGCTGACGCACTGCAATACCGGTGGGCTGGCGACGGCCGGCGTCGGCACGGCGCTCGGCGTTATCGCTTATGCCCACCAGCAAGGTTTGGTGAAAAATGTCTGGGTGGATGAGACGCGGCCGCTGCTGCAAGGTGGCCGTTTAACCGCGTGGGAGCTGGGTGAGCTAAACATTCCTTATCAGCTGATTACCGACTCAATGGCCGCCAGTCTAATGGCGCGCGGCGTGGTCGATGCTATTTGGGTCGGCGCGGATCGTATCGCAGCGAATGGTGATGTCGCGAACAAGATTGGCACCTATAGCCTGGCCGTGCTGGCGCACTATCACGGTATTCCGTTCTACGTCGCCGCACCGCACACCACGCTGGATAGTCAATGTCCAAACGGCGACGCCATCCCTATCGAGCAGCGCGCCGCCAGCGAAGTGACCGGCGTTGCAGGCAGTTTTGGTAGCGTGCAGTGGGCACCGGAAAGTGCGGCAGTCTATAACCCGGCCTTTGATGTGACGCCAGCGGCGTTGATTAGCGGTTGGGTGCTGGATACCGGTGTGGTGACGCCTGCGCAGGTAGAGGAAGGGATATTTTTGCCATAAATAGGCGCAATATTCCCCTCACCCCGGCCCTCTGCCGCAAGCGGGCGAGGGGGAAAACCATACTTGCCTGTTTGCACGATCGGTTCCCTCTCCCACTTGTGGGAGAGGGTTAGGATGAGGGCATAAAATCACGCCAAACGCGGATACGCATCAGCAATCTTATCGCCGGTAAAATTCGCGACCCAGCCTTCCTGATTATCGAAAATGCGGATCGCGGTAAAGTGCGGCTCAGAACCCATATCAAACCAGTGCGCCGTGCCAGCGGGCACCGAGATCAGATCATTCTTCTCACACAAAATCTGATACACCTCGCCCTCCAGATGCAGACAGAACAGCCCTGAACCTTCAACAAAGAAGCGTACTTCATCTTCGCTATGCGTATGTTCGTTAAGGAACTTGGTGCGCAGCACCTCTTTCTGCGGATTATCCGCACGCATGCTCAGCACATCCCAGCTCTGATAGCCCTTCTCGGCCACCAGACGATCAATCGCATGTTGATAGGCGTTGATCACCGTCTCTGCATCAGGGTTCACACCCAAATCGCGATCGGCTTCCCAGCGTTCAAAGCGCACGTTTTTCGCGTTAAGACGCTCGCGAATCGCCTCGGCATCGGTGCTGTGCCACACCGGTTGCTGGGCTTCGGTATCGGTAAAAATGGTCAATGCACTCATGTTAAATCGACTCCGGTTTAATCTGGGAAAAATCGTTGACCTGGTGATGACGACTGGCGTTATCCGCCGCGCCACGAATTAACTGCACGGTATGCCAGCCCGCATCCGCTGCCGCATCCAGCTCCTGATGAATATCCGACAGGAACAGCAATGACGCAGGCGCAAGGCCGATTTTTTCGGCGATATTGCGATACGATTGCGCTTCACGTTTCGCGCCGACGCCGGTATCAAAATAGCCGCTGAAAAGCGAGGTTAAATCACCTTCATCGCTGTAGCCAAATAACAGTTTTTGCGCGGCGACCGATCCCGAGGAATAAACATACAGACCAATCCCCTGCTGCTGCCAGCGCGCAAAAGCCGGCAGCACGTCGGGATAAAGGTGGCCGGTGAACTGGCCTTCAACGTAGCCGGCGCGCCAAATCATGCCCTGCAGGGCTTTGAGGCCCGGTGATTTGCGATCCTCATCGATATAATTCGTGAGTGTGGTAATCAGCTCCTCCAGCGTGGCCTGAGGCGCAGCGGACTCTGCACGCACCGCGTTGAGTGCGGCGGCGACGTTTTCATCGGTATGATTTTCCCGCACGTACGCCGCTAAATGCTGACGCGCATAAGGAAACAATACCTGATGCACAAACTGGATATCGCTGGTGGTGCCTTCAATATCGGTAACAATGGCGCGGATCATTTGGCCTCCAGCAGGCGACGTTGCAGTTCACATTCAAACAGAAATTCCAGACCTTCCAGATGGCGACGCGCTTCGTTCACGTCCTTGCCCCAGCAGGTCAAACCGTGGCCGCGCAGCAGAAAACCATATTGCAGCGGCGTAACGGCGGCAAAAGCTTCAATGCGCTGCGCCAGCGCCGTCATGTCCTGATCGTTATCGAACAAGGGAATGGCGATGGTGTTCAGATGCGTCTGCTGCCCGGCCAGCGTTTTCTGCATCTCATAACCACTGAGCAGCAGCGCATCGCCCTTCTCTACCCGCGACAGCACCGTCGAGTTGACCGTGTGCGTATGCAGCACCGCACCCGCCTGCGGAAACAGGCGATAAATCAAGGTATGCAGGCCGGTTTCCGCCGAAGGCGTGCGGCCCGATGGCACGGCGTTGGTAGCGATTTCAACCTGGATAAAATCATCGCGCGTCAGGCTGCCTTTATCTTTGCCGGACGCACTCAGCAGACAATACTCCGCGTCCTGCCGCACCGACATATTACCGCCGGTCGCAGGTGCCCAGCCTTTGCCACCAATCCAGTGGCAGGCGGCCACTAAATGTTCCAGTGGAAGAAAATCCGTCATAGCGTTATACAGACTCCGCAGGTTAGTTTAGACGTCTAAGCGTCTCGATTTCCAAATGTTAACATCCTGTTTATAGTGGCAGCAACACAGGGTTTCTCCGCAACGACATTCGCGCTTAAGGCCACAAAACAATGACGCAGCACAACCTGATCCCCGAGAGCAAATTACCGGCGCTCGGCACCACCATCTTTACGCAAATGAGTGCGTTAGCTCAGCAGCACAACGCCATTAACCTGTCGCAAGGCTTCCCCGATTTTGACGGTCCGCGCTATTTGCAGGAGCGCCTGGCGCATCACGTGAGTCAGGGCGCCAACCAATATGCACCGATGATCGGCGTACTGCCACTGCGTGAGGCGATTGTTGAGAAAACCGCTGCGCTTTACGGCCACACGCCTGACGTCAACAGCGATATCACCGTGACGACGGGCGCGACAGAAGCGTTGTACGCGGCGATCACCGCGCTGGTGCGTCAAGGTGATGAAGTGATCTGCTTTGACCCAAGCTACGACAGCTACGCGCCTGCGGTGCAACTGGCGGGCGGCGTGTTAAAACGCATCGCCCTGCAGCCGCCGGGTTTCCGCGTTGACTGGCGCGAATTCCGCGGCCTGCTGAGCAGCAAAACCCGCTTAGTGATCCTGAACACGCCGCATAATCCGTCCGCCACCGTGTGGCGTAAAAGCGATTATGCCGAGCTGTGGCAGGCGATTGCTGAGCAGGAAATCTTTGTGCTGAGTGACGAAGTGTATGAGCACATCTGTTTCACCGAAGAGGGCCACGCCAGCGTGTTAGCGCATGCTGAACTGCGTCAGCGATCCATCGCGGTGTCATCTTTTGGTAAAACCTTCCACATGACCGGCTGGAAAGTGGGTTACTGCATTGCCCCGGCGGCGATCAGCGCTGAAATCCGCAAGGTGCATCAATATCTGACCTTCTCAGTGAATACCCCGGCACAACTGGCGATTGCCGACATGCTGCGTCAGGCGCCTGAGCACTATCGCGAACTGCCGGAGTTCTACCGCGCGCGCCGCGATCGCTTTATCCAGGCGCTATCCGCCAGCCGTTTCAAGCTGCTGCCGTGTGAAGGCACTTACTTCCTGCTGGTCGATTACAGCGCCATTTCCGATCTGGATGACGTGAGCTTCTGTCAGCTACTGACCAAAGAAGTCGGCGTGGCGGCGATTCCGCTGTCGGTGTTCTGCGCCGAACCTTTTCCACACAAGCTGATTCGCCTGTGCTTTGCCAAACAGGAAGCAACGCTTGACGCCGCTGCGGAGCGCTTATGTCAGCTTTGAAAATTACCGTTCTGCAGGAAACCCTGAGCTGGATGGATGGCGCGGCTAACCTGCGTCATTTCGACGGTGTGCTGAAAGGCATTACAGGCCGCGACATCATTCTGCTGCCGGAAATGTTCACTACCGGTTTTGCTATGGAAGCTGCCGAAAGTTCGCTGCCGCAGGATGACGTCGTGGCGTGGCTGCACGCGCACGCGCAAACCAGCAATGCGTTAGTCGGCGGCAGCGCGGCAATCCAGACGGAAAAAGGCGCGGTGAACCGCTTCTTGCTGGTCGAGCCTGACGGCACGTTGCATCAGTACGACAAACGTCACTTGTTCCGCATGGCCAATGAACATCAGCACTATGTGGCGGGTGAAACGCGTGAAGTATTTGAGTGGCGCGGCTGGCGGATTCTGCCGCAAATTTGCTACGACCTGCGCTTCCCGGTTTTTTCGCGTAACCACAACGATTACGATTTGGCGCTGTATGTCGCCAACTGGCCGGCACCGCGTGCGCTGCACTGGCAATCGCTGCTGTTAGCCCGTGCAATTGAAAACCAGGCTTATGTCGCCGGTTGTAACCGTGTCGGCAGCGATGGCAATCAGCATCAATACAGTGGTGACAGCAGGATTATTTCGCCGCTGGGTGAGATTCTGGCGAGTGGAGAGCCCTTTGCGCGTGCGCGTCTTGATGCGGAGCTTTCGCTGGAGGAGCTGCAAGCCTACCGCGAACGCTTCCCGGCTTGGCGCGATGCGGATGGGTATACGCTGAAGTAACCTCTTTGCCGCGTGGACGCTGCGCGGCACATTTTCCCCTCTCTTAAAAACCCGCTAAAATTTTGTTTCCTGCTTGGAAACATGGCATTATTGCGCTACGATGTTTCCATGTTGGAACATGTCGAGGGAATGATGCACGTTATCTCAAGGAAAGTGTTTACAGAAGCGACACGGAGTTTTCCAAATGATGCAGCAGCATTGGATGCAACTTATCGAACTTTAAATGGCAACGATTTTGCCGATCCAGATGCGCTCAGAGCCTTTTTTCCAAGTCTTGACCGAATGAAATACCGGGCGAAATGGTGGGTGATTAACGTGGGTGGAAATAATCTCAGAGTGATGTTTTTTGCTGATTTTATAGCCCAACGAATCTTCATTAAACACGTTGTAACGCATGCCGAGTATGACAAATGGGTCAAGCATTATCGGGAGAACAAAGAATGATTGCCGAAGCCATCCAGGCCAGCAACAATCTGATTAAAGCCGTTCCGCTGCTGGGCGGAAGTAACGCGAAAGCTGATTATGAGCAGGCGTTAGAACTGGTGGAGTATCTGATTGAACATCAACCTGATCATCCGCTGATTGAAATGCTCACCGATAAAGTGGCGAAATATGAAGATAGTGCGCCGGAATTTGCTGCGTTCAACGCGCGTGTCACTGCATTACCTGGCGGTGTCGCGTTACTGCGGGTGTTGATGGATCAACATAATCTCAACCAGTCATCCTTCGTGAATGAAATTGGTCAGCGTTCTTATGTAAACCGAATTTTGAAAGGAGAACGTTCGTTGACAGACAAACACAAAGCCGCGCTGGCTAAACGTTTTAACCTGCCTTTCGAAGCATTTCGCGAAGATTAAAAGAGGAAGCCGCAGCAGAGAAATCCGCTGCGGCTTTTTAAGCTTACAGCTCGAAGCGATCCAGATTCATCACTTTTGTCCAGGCGGCAACGAAGTCGGTCACGAACTTCTGCTTCGCATCGCTGCTGGCGTAAACCTCGGCCAGCGCGCGCAAGATAGCGTTCGATCCAAACACTAAGTCGGCACGTGTCGCAGTGAACTTCACTTCGCCGCTCAGACGATCGCGACCTTCAAACAGCTCTTCGCTCTCATCGGTGGCTTTCCACGCGGTACGCATGTCGAGCAGATTAACAAAGAAATCATTGCTCAGCACACCAACGCGGTCGGTGAATACGCCGTGCTGGCCGCCGTCGAAGTTGGTGCCCAATACGCGCAGGCCACCGAGCAATACCGTCAATTCTGGCGCGCTCAGCGTCAGCTGTTGGGCTTTATCCAGCAGCAGCGTTTCGGTTGAAGAACCTTTGGCGCTGCGGCGATAGTTACGGAAACCATCGGCCAGCGGCTGCAGGAAGTTGAACGACTCAACGTCGGTTTGATCCTGACGCGCATCCACACGGCCCGGCGTAAACGGCACTTGCGTTGCCACGCCAGCGGCTGAAGCGGCCAGTTCGATACCTACGCTACCTGCCAGTACAATGACATCGGCCAACGATGCTTTGCCTGATTCCTGCTGAATCTTCTGCAGGATTGGCAGCACATCATTGATTACGCTAGCATTCACCGCCCAATCTTTCTGCGGCGCTAACGCCAGACGCGCACCATTGGCTCCGCCACGTTTGTCACCGCCACGGAAGGTGGAGGCTGAAGCCCAGGCCACTGAAACCAGCTGGCTGACGCTCAGACCTGAAGCCGCAATGCGCGCTTTAATCTCGCTGATATCAGCCGGCGTTGGCTGATGAATCGCCTGCGGTAACGGATCCTGCCACAGCAGATCTTCCTTCGGCACTTCCGGACCGATGTAACGCGCTTTTGGTCCCATATCGCGGTGCGTCAGTTTGAACCAGGCGCGGGCAAAGGCTTCGTTAAATGCCTGCGGATCGTTGAGGAAGCGGCGCGAAATCTTGCCGAACTCTTCATCGAAACGCAGCGTCAGATCGGTCACCAGCATAGTTGGTTTACGTTTTTTCTCTGGATCAAACGGATCCGGGATAATCGCTTCGGCATCAACCGCTTCGAACTGGATGGCGCCTGCTGGGCTGCGTGTCTGTACCCATTCGTATTTGAACAGGTTCTCGAAGAAGTAGTTGCTCCACTGCGTGGGAGTTTGCGTCCACACCACTTCCAGACCTGAAGTGATGGCATCTTTACCCACGCCGCTGCCATAGCTGCTGGTCCAGCCAAGGCCCTGCGCTTCAATCGGTGACTCTTCAGGATCAACGCCAACATGGCTGGCTTCTGCCGCGCCGTGGGTTTTACCCAAAGTATGACCGCCAGCAATCAGCGCCACGATCTCTTCATCGTTCATGCCCATGTTGCCGAAGGTGGCACGAATCGCCGGCGCCGCTGATTTTGGATCGCCGCTGGCTTCCGGGCCTTCCGGGTTGACGTAGATCAGGCCCATTTCGGTAGCGCCCAGCGGTGCATTGGCCAGCGCTTCTGGATGGCGATGCGCCAGCCATTCGGTTTCGTGGCCCCAATCCACATCCATATCCGGTTCCCACACGTCTTCGCGACCGGCACCAAAGCCGAAGGTGCGGAAGCCGGCGTTTTCCAGCGAGACGTTACCCGCCAGGATGTAGAGATCGGCCCAGGAAATTTTTTGACCATATTTCTGTTTTACCGGCCACAACAGGCGACGCGCTTTATCGAGGCTGACGTTATCCGGCCATGAGTTCAGCGGCGCAAAACGTTGCTGACCGCGACCTGAACCGCCACGACCATCAATGGTGCGATAAGTACCCGCGCTGTGCCACGCCATGCGAATGAACAGCCCAATATAGCTGCCCCAGTCGGCTGGCCACCAGGATTGCGAATCGGTGAGAAGTGCGCGGATATCGGCTTTTAACGCGGAGTAATCCAGTTTGCTGAATTCGTCGCGGTAGTTGAAGGTGTCACTAAGCGGGTTGGAACGGTTGGAGTGCTGGTTTAACAGATCGACGCGTAACATATTGGGCCACCAGTCGCGGTTGGATGTCCCGCCACCGGCGCCGCGCGCCAGAACACTCTTCTCTTCAGACGCCCCGTGATGAAAGGGGCACTTGCCTGCGGCTGCTGCATTATCGTTATTGTCGTGCGTGCTCATGTTTATCGGCTCCATTGGCTTCATATTGCTTTCTAATATGCGACTAAGATTAGCCGCACTTTCGCCAGGAATATATTTGGATGAACCGAAGGTTTTGATAGTTACTGGCTTTCAAGCGCAGCGCGTGAAGTGGCGCACATTATCAGCTGCCGCGATAAGTCGACCACGACCACGGCGAGATGAGAAACGGCAGATGATAATGGCTGCCTGTGGCGCCAATCACGAAATCAATCTGCGCACTCACGTAGAGCGCATCGCGCCCTTCGGCAGCAAAGTAGTCGCCAATTTCCGCCGTCAAACGGTAATGACCTGGCGCCAGCGGTTCGGGCGTCAGATCTTTAATGCGTCCGTCGCTGTCGGTGTTGCCTTCCACCAGCGGCAGCCAGCCTTCCGGGCTATTTTGCTCGAGCGAAACCGCCACGCCAATCGCCGGTTTGCCCAGCGCGGTATCGAGAATATGCGTCGTAATGGTGCTCATGTGATGCTCTCCTTTAGCCGCAACAGGGTAATTTCACGCAGCTGCGCCAGCGCTTCACGCTGTTCACTCGCTGCATCATTGTTAAGCCGACGCTGCAATTCTGCCAGCATCTCTTCGCCGCTGCGCCCTTTGGCACGAATCAGAAACACCCGGCCAAAGCGCTGCTCATAGGTTTGATTGCCCGCCAGCATCGCCAATTGCAACGCGCCGTCCGCCTGCTGCATCGCCGACTGCTCACTGCGCGACAGCGTGGCCTCTTTGTCCGCGCCCGCCACGTTGTCGCCAATGCGTGGATGGGCACTCAGCGCCTGCTCAAGATCAGCGGCTTGCCACAACTGCGCCAAACGATCGGCTTCGGCCTGTAAAGCCGCAACGTCGGCGAAAGGTCGCGCCGCCACCAGCGCCTGCGGCCAGGCGGGAATCGCCACGCAGTGCGCAATCGCCGCCTGCGCAGCTTGAGGTGAAAGCTGATTAAAGTTGACCAAATCCATCTTTATTCCTTAGCGCGCGCAATATCGCAAACCGCTTGCAGATAAGCCTGCACGCCCAGCGCCACATCAGCGGTTTGTACTGATTCCGCCGGATGATGGCTGATGCCGCGATGGTTGCGCACAAACAGCATGCCCACCGGCCAGCGCTCGGCGATAGCAATTGCATCATGCCCCGCGCCGCTCGGCAGCGACAGGCTGCGCCCTTGCACGGTTTCTACCGCATGGCTCAGCGCCTGCTGCAACCGCGCATCACAGGCGGTAGCGGCAATGTGGTAATACTCGTTGGCGCTGAAGGTTAAGCCGCGACGCAGCGCAATCGCCTGCGCCTGGGTGAGCAGCGTGGAGAGTAAACGCTCCAGTGGCTCATCCTGCGGACCGCGTACGTCAAGCGACAGCTGCACTTCACCGGGGATCACGTTAACCGCGCCCGGCAAGCAGCTCAGCGTGCCGACGGTCGCCACCAGCTGCGGATCGTGCTCTTGCGTGGTGTGCTCAATAAACACCATCCATTCAGCGGCAGCGGCCAGCGCATCTTTGCGATGCGTCATCGGCACAGTGCCCGCGTGACCCGCTTCACCGATAAAGCTGCAGTTCAGACGACGCGCGCCGTTGATCGCCGTGACCACGCCAAGCGCCAAATCTTCCTGCTCAAGACACGGACCTTGCTCGATATGCAGTTCCAGATAGGCGGCGATGTCATTGACCTGACGCGCCGCGTCGTGAATCTTCGCCGCATCGAAACCGACATCCTGCATCGCTTCCGCCACGGTGATGCCGTTGCCATCCGGGTGCGTCACCCAGCTTTCCGGCCAGCTGCCGGTTATGCCACGGCTGCCGAGCAGCGTAATGCCGAAGCGCGTTCCCTCTTCGTCGCCGAAGCCGACAATCTCAATCGCCAGCGGCAAACGCTGCTGCCGATCGTGCAGCCACTGCACGGTTTCAATGGCGCTTAACACGCCGAGCATGCCGTCGTAGCGACCGGCATTGCGCACCGTATCCAGGTGCGAACCGAGCAGCAGCGCCTGCGCGCCCGCCTGCGCCGCTTCGTAGCGACCGCAAATGTTGCCTACTGCATCCTGCCACGTCGTCATGCCCGCGGCCTGCATCCATTCACCGACGCGCGCGTTGGCACGCAGCTGCTCCGGCGACAGATAAACGCGCGTCAGGCCATCTTCGCTTTCGCTGATCTCAGCCAGCGCATCACAGCGCGCCATGACGCGAGCGGCGGCGATCTGCGCCTCGCTGGCGGTCATCAGGCTTTTATTCATGCGCGGCTCCCGTAAAGATCCCACGCCGCCTGCATCCCCGCGCCTTGCGTGGTGCGGAAGCCAACATGATTCAGCACCGCTTCCAGCGCGCTCAGGGTTTGCATCACGCAATCTTTACGCGCGTTGTAGCCCATGGTGCCGATGCGCCACACTTTGCCATGCAGCGGACCAAACGAAGTGCCGATTTCGATACCGAAATCTTCCAGCACCAGCTTGCGCACCTGATCGCCATTCACGCCCTGCGGGATCACCACGCCGAGCACGTTATTCATTTTGTTTTTTAAATCGCCAAAGGTTTCGAGGCCCATGCCCTGAATGCCTTTCAGCAGCGCATCGCCGTGCAGCTTGTGGCGCGCGATGCCGTTATCTAATCCCTCTTCCATTATCAGACGCGCACATTCACGCGCGCCAAACAGCGCGGTGGTGGCTTCGGTGTGGTGATTGAGGCGCTCCGGGCCCCAGTAATCCATGATCATGCCGAGATCGAAATAGTTGGAGTAGATCATCTCGTCGTCGCCATCCTGATGATCGGCGGTGCGGATGCCCTCTTCCACGCACTTGCGCTTGCGGATCACCGCTTCCATCTGCGGGCTCAGCGTGATTGGCGACGTACCGGATGGACCGCCAAGGCACTTCTGCATCCCGGCGGAGACCGCATCCAGGCCCCACGCATCGGTTTCCAGCGCGTTACCGCCGAGCGACGCGGTGGCATCGGTGTAGAACAGCACGCCATATTTCTGGCAAATCGCGCCCAGCGCTTCCAGCGGCTGCAGCATGGTGGTGGACGTATCGCCCTGCACCGTCAGCAGCAGGCGCGGCTGCACTTTTTTGATCGCGTCTTCGATCTGATCCGGCATAAACACTTCACCCCACGGCACTTCAATGGTGTGCACTTCCGCGCGGCAGCGGCGGGCAATTTCACACAGCAGATGACCGAAACGGCCAAACACCGGCACCAGCACTTTGTCGCCCGGACGGATCGCCGACAGCAGAATCGCTTCGATACCGGCGCGTGACGTGCCGTCGATCAGCATCGTCCAGCGGTTTTCAGTGCGGAATACGCCACGGTACAGCGCCATCACTTCGTTCATGTAGTGCGTCATCGCCGGATCGTACTGGCCGATCAGCTGGCTCGACATGGCGCGCAGCACGCGCGGATCGGCATTGATCGGGCCCGGTCCCATCAACAGACGCTGTGGCGGATTGATTTGCGAAAATTGGCTGATATCCATGTTGTATTCCTTAAAGAAAGCTTAGAGGCGCACGGTAGAGATAAACTGCTTCAGCTCCGCGGTTTGCGGATTGGCGAACAGCGTTTTGCTGTCGCCCTGCTCCCAGACGCGCCCCTGATGCATAAAGACCACGCGATCGCCCACGTCGCGGGCGAAGTTCATTTCATGGGTGACAAGAATCAACGTCATGCCTTCGGCGGCCAGCTGCTCCAGCACTTTCAGCACTTCGCCCACCAGCTCGGGATCGAGCGCGGAGGTGATCTCATCACAGAGTAAAACTTTGGGCTGCATCGCCAGCGCACGGGCAATCGCCACGCGCTGCTGCTGACCGCCCGACAAATTGGCCGGATAGTAATTGATGCGCTCACCGAGGCCGACTTTCTCCAGCATCTGCGTTGCCAGCGCACGGCATTCGGCTTCACTTTTCTTCAGCACACGGCGCGGCGCCAGCATCACGTTTTCCAGCGCCGTCATGTGCGGGAACAGATTGAAGTTCTGGAACACCATACCGACCGAACGGCTAATTTCACGCGCCTGCGATTCGCGGTCGGTAATCGTCATACCGCCGAGTTTGATGCTGCCTTCCTGATAACCTTCCAGCCCGTTCATGCAGCGCAGCAGGGTACTTTTACCCGATCCGCTGCGGCCGATAATCGAGATCACTTCGCCGTGATCGACGTCGAGATCGACACCTTTCAATACGTGGTTGTCGCCGTAGTACTTCTGTACCTGATTAATGGTGATGAGCGGCATTGAATTTTTTCTCCAGGTACTGGCTGTAACGCGACAGCGGATAACACATCAGGAAGTAACCGAGCGCTACCAGGCCAAACACCTTGAACGGCTCATACGTCACGTTATTCAAAATGGTGCCGGCTTTGGTCAGCTCGACGAAACCGATAATCGAGGCCAGCGCGGTGCCTTTAATCACCTGCACGGCAAACCCAACCGTAGGCGCGATGGCGATACGAATCGCCTGCGGCGCCACCACGCGAAACAGCGTTTGACCAAAGGTCAGGCCGAGACAGCGCGACGCTTCCCACTGCCCTTTTGGCAGGGCGCGAATACTGCCGTACCAGATATCCACCAGAAACGCGCTGGTGTAGAGCGTTAAGGCCAGCGAGGCGGCGGTCCAGGGCGCCACGTCGATGCCGAACAAGCCGACGCCGAAGAAGGCGAGGAACAGCTGCATCAGCAGCGGCGTGCCCTGAAACAGCTCGGTGTAGGCGCGCACCAGGCGCATCGGCCATTTACGTTTCAGCAGGCGCATAAACAGCAGCGGCAAGGTCACCAGCGTGCCGCCAAAAAACGCCACCAGCGAAAGTAAAATTGTCCAGCGCGCTGCCAGCAGCAGGTTGCGCAGGATGTCCCAGTCGGTAAATTGCGTCATCATGCCGGCTGCGCTCCCAACCATTTACGTCCCAGCGCCAGCAGCAGTTGGCGCATGGCAATCGACAACGCCAGATAGATCAGCGTGGTCACGAAATAGACTTCAAAACTCAAAAAGGTGCGCGACTGAATCAGGTTGGCGGCGAAGGTCAACTCTTCGTACGACACCTGCGACACCACCGACGAGCCGAGCATCACAATGATGCATTGGCTGACCAGCGCCGGATAAATACGCTGCAGCGACGGCGGCAGCACCACGCGGATAAAGGTTTGCGTGCGGGTCAATCCCAGCACGCGCCCCGCTTCCCACTGGCCGCGCGGCGTCACCTGAATGCCGGCGCGAATAATTTCGGTGCTGTACGCGCCAAGGTTAATCAACATCGCCAGCAGCGCGGCTTCACCCGCCGTCAGTTTCAGACCCAGATTGGGCAAACCAAAGACGATGAAAAACAGCTGCACCACAAACGGGGTATTGCGGATCAGCTCGACGTACAGGCCCCAGATGCGGCTCGCCCAGCTCGGTTTGCCGCTGCGCAGCGCCGCGCCGAGAATACCGAGGCTGACACCGCCCACGGTGGCGAGCACGGTGATCTGAATCGTGACCCACAGTCCGGCCAGCAACTCTGGCCAGTGCGGCCAGAGATCGGCGAAGTTAAGTTGCGCCATACTTTATGCGCCGAGGTTCGCTGGCAGCGGCGCTTTCAGCCACTCTTCCGACAGCTTGTTCAGCGTGCCGTCTTTGATTCCCTGCTCAATCAGCGCATTCACTTTCTCTTTCAGCGCCGGCTCATCTTTTTTCAGGCCGATGTAGCACGGTGAATCTTTCAGCATAAACTGGGCAACCGGCGCTTTTTCGGCGTTCTGGCGCGCAATCGCCGCCACCACCAGGTTGCCCGTCGCCACGTACTGCACTTGTCCGGAAAGGTAGGCCGACAGCGTGGTGTTGTTATCTTCATAACGCTTCACCTGCGCCTCTTTCGGGGCGATATCGCTTAACACCATATCTTCCACTGCACCGCGCGTGACGCCGATGGATTTGCCGCTCAGCGCTGCCGCATCTTTCAGCGTTTCGCCTTTCGGACCAAATACGCCGAGGAAGAACGGCGCGTAAGCGCGGGTGAAATCGATCACTTTTTCACGCTCGGCGTTTTTACCCATGCTGGAGATCACCAGATCGACTTTATCAGTCTGCAGATACGGCACGCGGTTGGCACTGGAAACGGGCACCAGCTGCAACTTCAGTTTCATCTGTTTGGCGAGATACTTCGCCATGTCGATATCGTAGCCCTGCGGCTGCAGGTCTGTACCTACAGAACCGAACGGCGGGAAGTCTTGCGGAACCGCCACGCGGATCACGCCGCGCTTTTGGATATCCTGCAGCTGATCGGCCATCGCACTCCCGACCTGCGCCATCAGCAATGCCGCGCCCGCTACCGCTAATAATACTTTTTTCATTATGCACCCCGGTGAGTTTACGTGAAACAAAAGATTCTTGATGAATCATTCTGCAACTAATGTGCCAACCGCAGTGCCGGGAGAAGAAAGGGGAAAAAACGGGGATTTACCGCGTTGAAGGCAGCAAAAACGGGCATCGCGCCCGTTGGAATTAACGATCAAAAACAGTGCAATGCACCACAATGGCGCCCGTTAACGGTGTTCCAGCTCGTCGAGATGCTGATAAAGATCGGCAATTTGATGGATGCGCTGACGGCCCTGCGACAACATTTCATGCAGCAACGCATTTGCCAACAGGTTAATCAGGCTCATGGCGGAGGCGTAGCTATCAAAAGCGGAAACGCTGTCGAGCGGCGCACAAAGCTGCCAGCGCGCCAGCGTAATAATCCCCTGCGCCTGCGGCTCACACAGCGCCAGTACGGGAATGTTGCTCTGCTGCAGCTGCTGCATCAGCGGGCGAATGATGCGTGGACGGCGGCGAAACGCCATCACCACCACGATATCGTCGGGCGTGATATCCACCAGCTCTTCACCCAGCGTCTGGCCCGGCTGCGGCAGCACATGCACCTGCGGACGCGCCTGCATCAGCTGCTGACGCAGGTGCAGCGCCACCGGATAGGCGTTACGCATGCCGATGATAAATACCCGTTTTGCCGCGCCCAGCGCGCTAATCACCTCGCCAAACTGCTGTGGATCGATGCTGTTGACCCACTGCGTCAGGTTGGCCATCTCCTGCTTATAGTGGCGTGACAGCAAGGTGTTGCCCTGCACCGCATCGCGGTTGTCGGTAAGCGGCATGCCGCTCTGGCGCAGGATGCGCAGCTCGTCGCGCATGTCCTTATATTTCTCGTAACCGAGACGCTTGAATAAACGGCTGACCGTGGCCTTCGACACACCGCTCAGCCGCGCCAGCTCGGCGCTGTTGTAGCTGATCAGGTCATCAAAGTGGTCAAACACGAAGTCGGCAATGCGCTGCTCCTGCGGCGACAGTTGCGGATAGTGACTACGAAGGCGTTCATCAAGTTGTTTCATCATCGGTCCTGTAACTTTCGTTTCATCACAAGCTAGCATAAATCGATCCAGATTGATGTCCGTTCAAAACTGGAACAGCTCTTGCTTCCCATTAACCACGTACCCAGAAAAAGAGTTCTTTATGATACAGAGCAACATGGCGCCGTTAGGCATGGCCGTTACGCCGCACCATCTCGCCAGCGAAAGCGCGTTAGCGGTGCTGCGCGAAGGCGGCAATGCGCTGGAAGCGATGGTGGCGGCCGCAGCCACCATCGCCGTGGTTTACCCGCACATGAACGGTTTGGGCGGCGACGGCTTCTGGCTGGTGGTGCCGCCAAACGGCGATCCCATCGCCATTGACGCCAGCGGCGCAGCCGGTTCGCTGGCACATCTTGATTTCTACCATGGCGAAACGCAGATTCCGCATCGCGGCCCCAAAGCCGCCTTAACCGTGGCGGGTACCGTCAGCGGCTGGCAGGAAGCGTTAACGCTGGCGCAGGAACTTGGCGCGACGCCGCTGCCGTTAACCCGCCTGCTGCGCGATGCGATTCGCTATGCCGCCGACGGCATTCCGGTCACCGCCTCGCAAGCCGCCGCCACCGCCGCCAAACAGCACGAGTTGCAGCATCAACCTGGTTTTGCCGCCACCTTTTTACCGGACGGCAGTGTGCCAGTTGCCGGCAGTCGCTTCACCCAGCCGGCGCTGGCGAATACGCTGAGCATGCTGTGCGATCACGGGCTGGAAAGTTTCTATCGCGGTGAACTGGCGCACCATCTGGCGCGCGAAATGACTGCGCTGGGAATGCCAATCACGCTCGAAGATTTGCAAACGCACCAAGCCCGCCGCTGCACGCCGCTGCATCTGGCGCACAGTGAAGGCGATATCTGGAACATGACGCCGCCGACGCAGGGTTTGGTGTCGCTGGCGATCCTCGGCATTACCGATCGGCTGAATATGGCTGACGCCAATGAAGCGCAAACCGTGCACCGCATCGTTGAAGCCACTAAAAAAGCCTTTGCGCTGCGCGACAAGCACATCACCGATCCGCGCCACATCGACATTGATGTGCAGCGTCTGCTGGATGAGGAACACCTCAGCACGCTGGCGGCGCAGGTGGACGATCAACAAGCCGCTGCGTGGGGCACCGGGCGCGGGCCGGGCGATACCGTGTGGATGGGCGTGATGGACAGCAGCGGATTAGCCGTTTCGTTTATCCAGAGCGTTTATCACGAATTCGGCAGCGGTGTGGTGCTGCCCGGCACCGGCATCACCTGGCAAAACCGGGGTGCCGCCTTCAGCCTGCAACCCGAACATCTGCTGGCGCTGCAGCCGGGCAAACAGCCGTTCCACACCCTGAATCCCGCCGCCGCGCGTCTCAAAGATGGCCGCACCATGGTGTACGGTTCGATGGGCGGCGACGGCCAACCGCAAACCCAGGCGGCGATTTTCACCCGTCACGTGATTCAGGGACATCCGCTACAGCAGGCGGTGAGCGCGCCGCGCTGGCTGCTGGGTCGTACGTGGGGACAATCATCCGATTCGCTCAAGCTCGAAGCGCGCATCGCGCCGGAAACGGTGCAGCAGCTGCGTGCGCTCGGCCATGAGGTTGAACTGCTACCCGATTTCAGTGAAGTAGTCGGCCATGCGGGCGCGATCGTCAGACACAACAACGGCATGCTGGAAGGCGCGTTCGATCCGCGCAGCAACGGCAGCGCCGCCGGTTTCTAACGGAGATTATTGATGAGTTCACAACCGGACTGGGCCACCTATATCGCCCAAATGGAGCAGATTCTGGCGCTGGGGCTGGATGATGCGCGCCGCGCCGAGCTGCTGACGCAGTTCAACCGCATCGCCGCCATGGCCGAGCCGCTGATGGCGCTGCCGCTCGACGATCGCCTGGAAGTGGCGGGAGTGTTTCATCCATGAAACTGTCGTCATTATCGATTAATGCCCTGCAGCAGGCGCTGAGTCAGGGCGAGATCAGCGCCCGCGATATCGCGCAAAACACGCTGGCGGCGATTGAACAGCATAAGGCGATCAACGCCTGGACCGAAGTCACCAGCCAGCGCATGCTGCGCGAAGCCGATCAGATCGATCTGCAGCGCCAGCGCGGTGAAGCTTTGCCGCCGTTAGCCGGCATTCCTTACGCGGTGAAAAACCTGTTTGATGTCGCCGGACACAGCACCTTAGCCGGAGCCAGCCTGTTCAGCGAACGCGCGGCGGCACGCGAGGATGCGTGGGCGGTGAGCAAACTGCGCCAGTCTGGCGCGCTGCTCTCCGGCATGCTGAATATGGATGCCTATGCTTATGGTTTTACCACGGAAAACACCCATTACGGCGCAACGCGCAACCCGCGCGATTTAACCCGCGTGGCGGGCGGATCGTCCGGCGGTTCAGCGGCGGCGGTGGCAGCGGGTTTGGTGCACTTCTCGCTCGGTACCGACACTAACGGCTCGATCCGCGTGCCCGCTTCACTGTGCGGTATCTTTGGCCTGAAGCCGACCTTTGGCCGCCTGTCGCGCAGCGGCAGCCATCCGTTTGTCGCCAGCCTCGATCACATCGGCCCGTTTGCCCGTTCGGTTGAAGATTTGAGCCTGGTGTACGACACCTTGCAAGGTGCCGATGCCAGCGATGCCTTCCAGGCCGCGCAGCCCGTCTCGCCAGCTAGCACAGGGCTCAGCAAGGGCGCAGAAGGCGTGCGCAGCGCAGTACTCGGCGGGTTCTTCTCAACCTGGTGCAGCGATGAAGCGCGTGCCGCCGTGGCGGTGGCAGCTAAAGCGCTGCAGGCAATCGACGAAGTGACCTTGCCGAATGCGGAGATCGCACGCTCGGCGGCCTTTATCATGACCGCCGCAGAAGGCGGCAATCACTACTTGCCGATGCTGCGTACGCAGCCGGAGCAGTTCGAGCCCAACTCGCGTGAGCGCCTGCTGGCCGGTGCGATGCTGCCTTCGGCATGGTACGTGCAGGCCCAGCGTTTCCGCCGCCACTTCCAGCAGCAGGTGCTGCCGCTGTTTGAGCAGTTTGACGTGCTGATTGCGCCCGCCACGCCCTGCACCGCCACCACCATCGGCCAGGAAACCATTCATATCAACGGCCAGCATTTGCCGACGCGCGCCAGCATGGGCATGCTAACCCAGCCGATTTCGTTCCTCGGCTTACCGGTCTGTACCGTGCCGCTGCAAACCGCCAGCGGCTTGCCGATAGGCTTGCAGCTGATCGCTGCGCCGTTTAAAGAACATCTGGCACTGCGCGCTGCCTGGGCGCTGCAACAGCAAGGGCTGACGCTGCCACAAACCACCTTAATGGATGCCTGAAGATGACACCTGAACATATCGATCGCCCGGCAATTCTTGCCGAAGTCACCGCCGCCTTTTACCGCTATGAGCAAGCGCTGATCGGCAATGATGTGGAGGTGTTGGATGAGCTGTTCTGGCACGACAAACGCACTGTGCGTTTGGGCGCGGGTGAGAATTTGTATGGCATTGATGAGATCCGCGCTTTTCGCGCGGCGCGGCCGTCAAAAGGGTTGGAACGCGAGTTACGTAATACGGTGATCACCACTTTTGGCGATGACTATGCGGTGTGCAGTACGGAGTTTACGCGTGAAGGTGTAGAGAGGATCGGACGCCAGCAGCAGACGTGGGTGCGATTGCCATGCGGCTGGCGGATTGTCGCGGCGCAGGTGAGTTTGATGAGTTGAGTTGGGTGGTTTTTCCCCTCACCCTAACCCTCTCCCGCACGCGGGCGAGGGAATGATTAGGCTACCGCATGCGGGAGAGGGATGATTAGGTGGAGTGATTTGTTGAACCGGGGCGGGATCGGCGCCTTCTCCCGCTGGCGGGAGAAGGTTGGGATGAGGGGCTAAGCGCTCGGTGCCGGATGCGTCGCGATCCAGTGATCGGCAATTTGCTGCCGCGTACACACCCACACATCTTCATGCTGCTGAATATGATCGAGGAAGCGCTGCAAGCCACGGAATTTCCCCGGACGTCCCAGTAAACGACAGTGCATGCCAATCGACATCATCTTCGGTGCCGTTTCGCCCTCTTCGTACAGCACATCAAAGGTGTCGCGCAAATAGGTAAAGAACTGCTCCGCCGTGTTGAAGCCCTGCGGCGAGGCGAAGCGCATATCGTTGCACTCCAGCGTGTAAGGGATGACCAGATGCGGTTTAACCGTGCCGTCCTGACAGGTGACCTGCGTCCAGAACGGTAAATCGTCGCCGTAATAGTCGCTGTCATAGCTAAAGCCGCCCTGCTCGACCACCAGGCGTCGGGTGTTGGGGCTGTCGCGGCCGGTGTACCAGCCGGTTGGCGCTTTGCCAAACAGGTCGGTTAACACGTCCACCGCCTGCTGCATGTGCTGGCGCTCGGTCTTGGCATCCATCGCCTGGTAGTGAATCCAGCGCCAGCCGTGGCTCACCACGTCGTAATCCGCCGCTTTGATCGCCTCAACGATGTCCGGATGACGCGCCAGCGCCATCGCCACGCCAAACACCGTCAGCGGCAAACCGCGCTTTTGAAACTCATTGTGGATGCGCCAGAAACCGGCGCGCGATCCGTATTCATATAGCGAATCCATCGACATATGGCGATCGGCGTAGCTGGCCGCGCCGATGATATCGGAAAGAAACTGCTCGGAACCGGCGTCGCCATGCAACACGTTGTTCTCGGCGCCCTCTTCGTAATTAAGGACAAACTGCACCGCGACGCGCGCTTTGCCCGGCCACTGCGCATGCGGCGGGTTGCCAGCGTAGCCGATCAGATCGCGCGGATAGTTTTTGTTGAAGCTGTACTCTTTCTTGCCAGATACATCATTCATTCTGTAAGTTCCTGTCGCTCAACCAGTGGTTAGTTTAGGTGCTGAAAGGCTCCGCTGAGCGGTTTTTCGAGTGGATAATCGAGATCGCCGTGCTTGCTGGTACCAAAGCCTAGCGCCACCAGCGACTCCACCATTTTTACCGCAGCGCTGACCCCGTCGATTACCGGCATGCCCAGTTCTTTGGTGAGATCCTGCGCCAGCGTAGCCATACCGCCACAGCCCAGCACAATCGCGCCGCTGCCATCTTCGCGTTTGGCCTGCATGCAGCGCTGACGCACTTTCTCCTGCGCCACGCCGCTGCCGTCTTCGAGCGCCAGCACCGGCAGATCGATGGCGTGCAGCGCGGCACAATGGTGTGTGAAGCCATATTGCTGCAGCAGATGGCGCGCAATCACCAGCGTGCGCGGCAAGGTGGTGACAATCGAAAAGCGCGTCGCTACCAGCGTGGCGGTGTGCATGGCCGCTTCCGCAATGCCGATTACCGGGCCGCTTGCCAGTTCACGCGCCGCCAGCAATCCCGGATCGCCGAAGCAGGCAATGATATGGCCACTCACGCCCTGCTCTTTGCCGCGTTTCACCTGCTCCAGCACACCAATCGCCGCGATGGCCTCATCAAAATGACCTTCAATCGACTCGACGCCGTGAGTCGGGCACACCGCCAGAATCTCGGTGCCCGGCGCGGCGACGGCGCGCGCGGCAGTACCCATGGTTTCCGTCATCGCTAAGCTGGTGTTGGGATTGATGACCTGAATCAGGCTCATGATGCCGCTCCTTTGTTACCGGCAAATAACCGGGTGAAATCAGGCAAGGTTTCGCCGCTGCGCTCAAAGTGCAGGCTGGCAACAATATGTTCGAAGTGATGCTGCAGCGCCGCCGTCAACCCCGGCAGATCTTTTTGCCGCAGCAGATCCACCAGCCGATCATGATGATCGCATCGGCAGCCGCGCTGCCACGGTGCACCGTAAGCGGCAATCACCAGCGACGAACGCTGCGTCAGGCGCGTCACCATATCGGTGAGCACTGCGTTACCGGAGATCGCCTGCAGCTGAATATGGAACGCGGCGGAGAGACGAATCGCCGCGGCACCATCATGCTGATCATGTGCCTGCTGCTCTTCTTCAATCAGCACGCCGAGTGCCGCTAAGTGCGGTGCCTGCACGTGGCTCAGCACCGCCGGCAGATTGGCGCACTCTAATAAACTGCGGGTGGCGAAGATGTCGCGGGCTTCATCCACGCCCGGCGTCGCCACCTGTGCACCACGCCTGGGCGACAAAGTGATCATTTGCACCGCGGCGAGGCGTTGCAGCACCTTACGAATGCCGGTGCGACTCACGCCGAAGACATCCGATAAGGCTTCTTCCGGCAATTTACTGCCCGGCGGCAGTTGATGCTCAACGATGGCGGTAAGCAGCGCCTGATAGATAGGTTCATCGCGATCGTTCAGATCGGCAGCCGTTTTCTGGCCTGTTTCACTCTTCATTACCCGCTCCGGTAAGTGACTGTGTGCTGCACATCGTATACGTGAAATTAATTTTTTGTATACAAGAAATCATTTCTGGCCTGGATCCTGCAATACCGTTTCACGCTGTGATTATTTTTCCATGATGTTGAGAGGAGCAGGTTTCATGCCAAATCATTCTGAAGTGACCTCGCGGGTGGCCTCTGAAGCCAACGCACAATACAGTCCACGTCTGTGTAATGACGATCTGGCGCCGACGCGCGACCAGAACTGGTCGTGGTACAACATCTTTTCGTTCTGGATGTCGGACGTGCACAGCATGGGCGGCTACGTGGTGGCCGCCAGCTTCTTTACCCTCGGGCTGGCGAGCTGGCAGGTGCTGCTGTGCTTGTTAGTGGGCATCTGCATTGTGCAGCTGTGCGCCAATCTGGTGGCCAAACCGAGCCAGATGGCAGGCGTACCGTACGCGGTGATTTCGCGTCAGGCGTTTGGCGTGTTCGGCGCTAACATCCCGGCGATTATTCGCGGGCTGATCGCTTTTGCGTGGTACGGCATCCAGACTTATCTGGCGGCTAACGCGCTAATGCTGGTGCTGCTGAAGTTCTTCCCCACCCTGAGCAGCATGACGCAAAGCAGCTGGCTCGGCTTATCTCAGCTGGGCTGGTGTTGTTTCGGTGTGATGTGGTTACTGCAGGCGATGGTGTTCTGGCACGGCATGAACGCGATTAAACGCTTTATTGATGTCGCCGGTCCGGCGGTGTACGTGGTGATGGTGGCGCTGGCGGGCTGGATTGTATACAAAACCGGTTTCGATGGTATCTCCTTTACGCTGGCCAGCAAGCAGTTGAGCACCGGCGAGCAAACCTGGCAGATGATTACCGCCACCGCGCTGGTGGTCTCCTACTTCTCCGGTCCGCTGCTGAATTTTGGTGACTTCTCGCGTTACGGCAAAAGCATGGGCGAAATTCGTCGCGGCAACCGCTGGGGCTTACCGTTCAACTTCCTGCTGTTCTCGATTGTCACCGTGGTGATTGTCTCCGGTACGCAATCGCTGTTCGGCAGAATGATCACCGATCCGATTGAAACTGTCAGCATGGTGGGTAACGACGTGGCGGTGGCGATTGGCCTGCTGACCATGATTATCGCTACCATCGGCATTAATATCGTGGCGAACTTTGTTTCGCCGGCATTCGACTTCTCGAACTGCTCACCGCAGAAAATCAGCTTCCGCACCGGTGGCATGATTGCCGCAGTTGGTTCGGTGTTACTGACGCCGTGGAACCTGTTCCAGTCGCCAGAACTGATTCACTACACGCTGGATGTGCTGGGCTCGTTTATTGGGCCGCTGTTTGGCATCCTGGTGGCCGATTTCTATCTGATTAAACGCAGCAAAGTCTACGTGGATGACCTGTTTGATGACACGCCGAAAGGACGTTACTGGTATCGCGGCGGCTTCAACCCGAAAGCGATTGCCGCGCTGCTGCCGTCGGTGGGCATTTGTCTGGTGATCAGCTTTATTCCTTCACTGCATGCGGTGGCGAACTTTAGCTGGTTTATCGGCGTGGCGTTGGGTGCGGGCTGCTATCGCTGGCTGGCGCGCGCTGACCGCGAAGAGTCGGTGGCGGCGTATCGCGCGACGGTGGCGGTACAGAAGGATTAAGTTGCGTGCGCGCTGGCCCTCATCCCATCCTTCGCCCGCTTGCGAGAGAAGGCGGGGGATGAGGGAAAGCGATACCATTTGGAAAAAGCAAAAAGCCGATGCATTTCTGCATCGGCTTCTTTAAATAGATTGGCGGAACGGACGGGGCTCGAACCCGCGACCCCCTGCGTGACAGGCAGGTATTCTAACCAACTGAACTACCGCTCCGCGCTTTGTTCCCCGTCGAGAACGAGGCGCATATTAATAGCAGCTTTCACACCCGTCAACGCTTTTTCTGTGGGAATGTTTCGTTTGACGTTTTTTTCAGCTTAACGTCGATTTTGCACGCAAAATCAGCCGTTTTACACGCGCCACAAGCAGCTACCACCCTTCTTCTGCACCAAATCCAGACGACCTTCGTGCGCAGCAATCTCTTCATCGCTGGCGCTGACCACGCGCAGACCTGAACTCGGACGCACAATGCGCTGAATGTTCTCCGCGCCGCCCTGATTGTTCTGCTCACCGTCCAGAGAAAATGCCAGCGAGGTTTGACCGCCGGTCATCATCAGGAATACTTCGGCCAGAATCTCGGCATCGAGCAGTGCGCCGTGCAGCGTACGCTTGCTGTTGTCGATTTCATAACGGTTGCACAATGCATCGAGGCTGTTGCGCTTGCCGGGATACATCTTACGCGCCATCGCCAGGCTATCGGTGATCTGGCAGAAGGTTTCGGTTTTGCCGATATCCCGCTTCAGCATGCCGAATTCATAATCCATAAAGCCGATATCGAACGATGCGTTATGGATCACCAGCTCTGCGCCACGGATGTAATCAAGGAATTCGTCGGCGATATCCGCAAACATCGGCTTGTCGGCAAGGAATTCGTCGGCGATACCGTGAACACCGAACGCTTCCGGATCCACCAGCCGATCGGGCTTCAAATACATGTGGAAGTTGTTGCCGGTCAGGCGACGGTTGATCACCTCAACCGCACCAATTTCAATGATGCGATGTCCTTCATAATGCACACCGATCATGTTCATGCCGGTGGTTTCAGTATCGAGGACGATCTGGCGGTTATTTGCAGTGCTCATAGGACTCGTTTTATGTCAGACTTGGCGTTTTGTCAGAAGGAAGTCTACCAGAGATGCGCAAACAGGTAGAAATATTCACCGATGGATCTTGCCTGGGCAATCCCGGTCCCGGCGGTTATGGCGCCATTTTACGTTATGGCGCGCATGAAAAAGAGTTCAGTACAGGTTATCGCCTCACCACTAACAATCGCATGGAAATGATGGCGGCTATCGTGGCGCTCGAAGCGTTAAAACAGCCGTGTGAGGTGGTGATCAGCACCGACAGCCAATATGTTCGTCAGGGTATCACCAGTTGGATCCACAACTGGAAGAAGCGCGGCTGGAAAACCGCCGATAAAAAACCGGTAAAAAATGTCGATCTGTGGAAACGTCTCGATCTGGCGCTCAGCAACCATGAAATTAAGTGGGAATGGGTAAAAGGCCACGCCGGGCATCCGGAGAACGAACGCTGCGACGAACTGGCACGCAGCGCGGCGGGAAATCCCACTCAGGATGATATCGGCTATCAGGTTGAATCCTGATCCTTCACTTCACGAAACTGGCGCGTGACATTAACCGTTTGCCGTAGCTGGCTTTGACTCAGATTCTTCTTCATTTTGGTGGGCGTTAGCGGGAACGTACGTTTACGTGCCACCACAATGTTCAAACAACCGAGCGCCGGTAAATGCGCGCTGATCACCCTGCCGCCCTGCCGATGCCACGGCACCACCTGAAAACGGGTGCGGTAAACCACCTCATAATTCAGCAGGCCCAGCCAGTCGAGCAATCGTACCTGGCTGAACATCCGTCCACTCCACGGCGCGCGCGAGTGCAGACCCGGAATGCCTTTGCTAATCCCTAATAAACTGAAAGGGTTGAAGCCGCTGATGATCATCCAGCCATCATCGATCAATACCCGATCTACTTCACGCAGTACGCGGTGCGGATCCTGACTCCACGCCAGCGTGTGCGCCAGTAAACAGGCATCAACGGATTTAGATTCAAAGGGTAATTGCGTGTTATTGGCGATAACCTGTAATTCATCGCCCTCAATGCCCACATTCACCTGATGCGATATGGCACACTGGCTGGTGTTGATTTCTGCGCTGAGGCTGCCAATTTTAAGCATATGAAAGCCATATAGCTTGCCGAGATAAGGCTGCAGTTGCTGAGTGAGCGCGTCGCGAAAATAGTCTCCCATTGGCATATCGCGCCAGGAGCGCGGTGCGGTCAGGATTTGGCGTGTTTTAGCCGGCTTCATGCTCTACCATTTTCCTTTTTCTACGACCTGAGAGGTGTTTATGAATCTTACCAGCATTCCCGCATTGCAGGATAACTACATCTGGACACTAACGGACGATGACAATAGGTGTTTGATAGTCGATCCCGGCGAAGCACAGCCGGTGCTGGATAAAATCAGGGCCAATCATTGGCAACCCGTGGCGATTTTGCTGACACATCATCATCACGATCACGTCGGCGGTGTGGATGAGCTGCTGCAGCACTATCCCGAATTGGCGGTTTTCGGTCCAGAGGAAACGGCAGATAAAGGGGCGAAGCGTATTGTGGCCGAAGGTGATGAATTTACCCTGCTTGGGCTGAATTTCCGTGTCATCGCAACACCCGGTCACACTTTAGGACATATCTCATATTTCAGCTCCCCTTATCTTTTCTGTGGTGACACGATGTTTTCTGGCGGCTGCGGGCGTTTATTTGAAGGCACTGCAGAGCAAATGTTCGAATCATTTCAAAAACTTAATCAGCTCCCTGAAGATACTCTCGTTTGCTGCGCGCATGAGTACACTTTATCCAATATGAAGTTTGCTGCGGCTATTCTGCCCCATGACCCTAAAATTTTGGCAAGGTATCAGCAAATTAAGGACTTACGCGCAGAAAACCGCATCACTTTACCAACAAAACTGGCCTTAGAGCGGGAAATAAATTTATTTTTACGCACGCAAGAGGCTGATTTACAACAGGCTTTAGGCACTAATGTCTCATCATCAGCGTTATGGCAAACTTTCGCCGATCTACGCGAGAAGAAAGACCGCTTTTGATATTTGAGGTTGTGTTGTGGTGGACCGTCACGTATAGTTGCTCGTCTTTTAAGCGAACTATTGACACACACATGAAGGCTAAAGCGATCTTACTCGCCTCGGTCTTGCTGGTAGGATGTCAGGCATCAAGGAATGACGCCAATATCCCCGTACAGCATGCCCAGAGTCTGTCTTCAGCTGGTCAAGGTGAAAATGGAAAGTACGGAGATCGATTGTTGTCGCCGCGATGGCAGGATGATGGAACAAGCCTCGCAGAAGATACTGATCTCTGGAATCACATTAGTGACGAGTTGAAGATGGGGATTCCGGAAAACAGCCGGATCCGCGAACAAAAAACAAAATTTTTAAAAAATAAGAGCTATCTCCACGATGTAACATTACGGGCAGAGCCGTACATGTACTGGATTGTCGAGCAGATACAGAAACGTAAAATGCCGATGGAACTGGTACTGCTACCCATAGTGGAGAGCGCTTTTGACCCACACGCAACATCTTCTGCGAATGCCGCCGGCATCTGGCAGATTGTTGCACAAACGGGCAAAAACTATGGTTTGAAACAGAACCAATGGTACGACGGACGCCGCGATGTGGTGGCCTCGACCAAAGTAGCGCTGGATATGATGCAGCGTCTGAACGGTATGTTTGACGGCGACTGGTTACTGACCATCGCCGCCTATAACAGCGGTGAAGGACGTGTGCTGAAGGCGATGAAACAGAATAAGGCGCGCGGTAAGCCGACTGACTTCTGGAGTTTATCGCTGCCCCGCGAGACCACGGTTTACGTACCTAAAATGTTGGCCTTGAGTGAGATTCTCAAGAACAACAAGCGTTACGGTATCAAACTGCCGACCCCGAACGAGAGCCGTGCTTTAGCTCGCGTAGAGGTGGGACAGCAGATTGAACTGACGCAGGCCGCCGATATGGCCGGAATGTCTCTCAGCAAGTTGAAGACATTTAATGCCGGTTATAAAAACGGTGCCACTGCGCCAAATGGACCGCACTACATTATGGTGCCTAAGTCCAACGTTGCTAAGTTGCGCGATTCACTGGCTTCCGGTGATATCGCTTCCGTGCAGCCTACCGAGATGGCGAAAGTCAGTGCGGCAGGAAACAGCTATATGGTACGCAAAGGCGACACCTTGTCTGGCATTGCCAACAAGCTTGGCGTAACCGTCAGTGCACTGAAACAGCAGAACAATCTGCGCAGCGCTTCAGTTCGTACCGGTCAGACTCTGACCGTGAGCGGCAAAGCGAGCACGCAATTGGCTGATAACGGCAACAGCATCACCTACCGTGTACGTAAGGGTGATTCTTTTGCCAGTATTGCTAAACGCCACGGTGTGAACACCAAAGACGTTATGCGCTGGAACAGTGACGCTAAAGACATTCAGCCGGGCGACAAGCTCACGCTGTTTGTGAATAATAGCGCAACACCTGATACCTAATGTCCCGAAAAGGCTGGCTTTTGTCAGCCTTTTTCATTTTCTGCTTCTGCTAAATTCTGCATATCGCCTGTTCAGGCACTGACTTACCTTATGCTGTAATATTTTCAGCTGAATGTTATGACGGTTGCGAAGCGGGAGCTCGAGCGTATTGGCTTAACGCTCGATACCGTAGAGAGAGTTGAACTCAACCAGCAGCGGATTGTGATCTGATGCGCGCGTCACCAGTACAGAAGCTTCACTGACCTTCATATCGCGGTAGAAGACGAAATCCAGTGGGCGCCCAAAGGCTTTTCGGCGATGGTCATCGGTGAAGTTCACCTCACGCAAAGACATCTCCCGCGCAAAGCGATACAGCGCATTCATGCGCTGGCGGCTCCAGGCGTTGAAATCCCCCGCCATGATCACCGGTCCGCGATGATGTTGAATCTGTTCGCCAATCGGCCCCAACTGTTTGCTGTAGACATCGACACCGAGACTGAAATTGACCGCGTGGATATTCACCACCATTAGCATTTCGCCCGTGGGTAATGGATACGCCGTGACCAGCGCAGATTTGGCCAAACGCAGCAGCGGCTCACGTTCCCGTAGTGGGCAACAGTACACAGGGTGCGCAGACGCCAACGTCATGACGCCGGAAGGATGTTGCGGTAAGACAAAGGCTGGCACCTGATCGGCCGCGAGATAGTTACTGGTGGCGAATTTGACCAGTTCAGGCGTGGCCTGCGCCTCCTGCAGCAGAACAAGGTGGGCATCTTTGCCAAAACCCTGGAGCACAGACATCCAGTCTGCACGCTGTTGCTTGAAGATATTCCAGACTAAAACTCGCAGTGTGGGATCAGCTGGCAAAGGTGCGCCAGGCGGTAATGCCTGCCCAAGATGCAGCATTGCCCCCGGCGGAAAAATCCGTTCTGCTGGCTGACCTGCTACATAACGCATTGAATAAGTTTTTTTCCGCACTTTCCCGCCCAACTGGTTTACGACTCGCACTTCACCTGACTGTTATAGGGATTTTAGCGCGGGGTTTCAATTGGTGTTCTTGATTGTCGGAATTCGCCTCACAGCTTACCAATGTAAAAGCCTGCCAGCTGGCAGGCTTTCGTGCGGGTTATTCCATCGCTATCGCAGTCTGAGTTTTATCGAGTTGGCCACTCAATCGCACTAGCAGCAGCGTGCCAGGTACATACACCGTACCGATCCACGGGGTTTGCGCCAATCCATAATGTTCAACAATGCAGAATCACGCTCACTGCGGCAGGCAGCGTAATACGGAGTTGTTCAGCGATGGTTGGGCTCAGAACGACGATAACAAATTCTGTCGTTCCGATCGCACAGGCACTGATCGTCAGCGCCCAAAGTGCAATTGGCATGATTAACTCCCATTAAGGTTTTGATGGGCATTAGTGTTGCCGCATGCTTTAATGACAAAAAGATGCAAAGTGAGAGTGGACTTTTGCTTTTGGAGGGATAATGAAAGCATCGTCAGATGAGCTTAAGGTGTTTATCGCTGTAGTGGAGAGCGGCAGCTTCAGTCGCGCTGCAGAGCAGTTGCACATGGCCAATTCAGCGGTGAGTCGTACGGTTAAAAAACTGGAGAATAAGCTGGGTGTCGCGCTCTTAACGCGTACTACGCGTCAGCTAGCGCTCACTCATGAGGGCGAGCATTATTTTCGCCGCGTGCAAAAGTTGATGCAGGAGATGTCAACCGCCGAGAGCGAGTTGATTGAGCGTCAGATGGTGCCTCAGGGCATACTTCGTATTGATGCTGCCACACCCGTAATTCTGCATCTGTTGCTACCGATGATTAAACCCTTTCGTGAGCGCTATCCCAATATCACACTATCGCTCATCTCTTCAGAGAGCTTTATTAACCTCATCGAACGTAAAGTCGATGTGGCGATTCGCGCTGGCAATTTGACGGATTCTACACTGCGCGCTCGTTTGCTCTTTATAAGCTATCGCAAATTAGTGGCGACGCCGGCTTATCTGGCGAAATATGGTGTCCCTGCATCAACCGCTGATTTGGCTCAGCATGAATGCCTTGGCTTCGTTGAAACGCCACGCTTAAATCGCTGGCCTGTCGCAGATGAAGGTGGCGATCTTTATGACATCACGCCAGGAATGTCATCTAACAGCGGCGAAACGCTTAAACAGCTAGTGCTAGGCGACCAAGGTATCGCGTGTTTATCAGATTTTATGGTGGATAAAGAGATAGCTGATGGTACTTTTATTGAACTGCTTGCTGAACAGCGTATTCCAGTTGAGATGCCTTTTAATGCAGTCTATTACAGTGACTTAGGAGTTAGCCAACGCGTCAGGGCGTTTATCGATTTTCTGAGTGAATGGGTTAAAGCTCAGCCCTGGCGAGTGCAGGGCTGAAAAGGGATGCAGTGATTAATCCCAGTCTGGCGCCAGACCTTCTGGACTCACTAAGCGCTGATGACGATCCAGCGCGGCAATATTTGCCATATCTTGATCGTCTAGCTGCAGATCAACCGCTGTCATGTTGCTCGCCAGGTTTTCACTTTTAGTTGATGACGGGATCACCGCGTAACCTAACTTCATCGCCCATGCCAAAACAACCTGTGCCGGAGAAGCTTTGTGCTTCTGTGCAATGGTATTAATTACCTCATCCTTCAGCACTTCTCCATAAGCTAACGTCATGTAAGAAGTGATGTGAAGACCATTCTTTTTAGCAAAATCAACCACCTGCCGATTCTGCAAAAAGGGATGCAGCTCAATCTGGTTAGTCGCTATATTTTCCACGCCAACCGCGTCAATCGCCTCTTTCATCAAAGCAATTGGGAAGTTTGAGATACCAATTTGACGCGTCAGCCCTGCTTCTTTTGCTGCCATCAATGCCAACATGCTCTCTTTCACCGATACCGCCGATCCGGGAGAAGGCCAGTGGATTAAGGTGAGATCGACATAACCGGTGCGCAGCTTTGCCAGGCTCTCTTTCAAGCTGGGAATCAACTTTTCAGCCGAAAGATTGTCGATCCAAATTTTAGTGGTAATAAACAAGTCGCCACGTGCTGCGCCATTCTCAGCGATCGCCTGGCCCACAGCCGCTTCATTTTCATAGATTTGCGCAGTATCAATTGTGCGATAGCCAAGTTCCAACGCAGTTTTAACTGAATGGATTACAACGTCATCTTGCAGGCGGAAAGTACCTAAACCAAAGGCGGGGATTGTCATAATTTCCTCATCGTATAGCGTTATGTTTCGATGGGAATTATTTTGGCAGGTTTATTGTTGCCGAAAAATCCGTATATAAGCAGAATAATTTTGATTTTTTATCAACAATAATGACAAAATTGCAGACATGAAAAAGCCCTGACTTTTCAGTCAGGGCTTATCAATTAAGTGGCGGAACGGACGGGGCTCGAACCCGCGACCCCCTGCGTGACAGGCAGGTATTCTAACCAACTGAACTACCGCTCCACCGATTCTGTACTGATATCAGACAATCGTTCTGATTTCAGGTGTTTCG
>NZ_JBHTGO010000011.1:0-140855 GCF_042666835.1 Pantoea sp. GCM10028869
CATGCCGAACTCAGAAGTGAAACGCCGTAGCGCCGATGGTAGTGTGGGGCCTCCCCATGCGAGAGTAGGGAACTGCCAGGCATCAAATAGTGAAGAAGCCCCGGACGAAAGTCCGGGGCTTTTTTACGTCTGAATGTTAGCTAAAAACTGGCTATTTCAACGCTTTTTAAGCCACTGAACAATAAAATCGGCAACCTGCATTGGCTGATTAATATCCAATATGGGCAAATTCAGTTCCATATCCTCATCAGTAGCGACGGCAATCACATACTGATCCAGCAAATCCTTAATCTCACCTTTAACGCCACGCCGCCAAAGTGCAATTTTGGGGACCGGCTCATCTTTGAAGCCCTCGACCAGCACCAGATCCAACGTTGAGCTATCCATCTGTGATGCTAATTGCATTAGGCTTAAAGGCTTATTAGGTGATTCAACCATCAATGCCCAGCGCTGATTACTGGCGACGATCACCTGATCCGCCCCAGCTTTGCGCAGCAAATAACTGTCTTTCCCCGGCGTATCGATATCCATCTGATGATGTGTGTGCTTAATTAAGCCTGATCGAATCCCCTGAGTTTTGAGAAGTGGAATGACTTGCTCAAGCAAAGTGGTTTTTCCTGTCCCGCTCCATGCGGAAATCGCCAGTAAGCGCACACTCATAAATACTTTTCCTCATTCATGAGATCGTCTGGCGTATTGATATTGCGGAACGCAGATTCTGGGTCTGAAAACGCAATAGCATGCCCGCCATGCTCATGTAAGAACTGCATTAAACGTCGCTCGCCGCGCAGTAGCCAGGTTTCAAGATCGTCAGCCAATGCACAATTGACCAGCGCTAAAGCTGGATGATCACGCTGGGAGGATTTCACCCACACAGCGGGCGCATCATTACGCTGTTGCCACAGACGCGCGACAAAGTCATTGGGGATCCATGGCGTATCACAAGCGCAGAAAGCGACCCATTCGTTTTTACTGCTGCGTAAACCACTGAGCATGCCGGCCAGCGGTCCGGGATAATCGGGCAATGTATCGATAACCACCTGACAACCGCTTGCCTGATAGCGATCAATGTTACGGTTAGCGCTTATCAACACAATATTGACCTGCGGCCGGAATCGCCGCAAAACGTGCTGATAAAGGGGTTCACCCTGTAACATCAATAACCCCTTATCCTGGCCTCCCACCCGAGTGCCTTGGCCACCCGCGAGGATCACGCCGGTAAATGCTGTCATATTCGTCTCCTTGCTTCATTCTGGACGATACTTACTGAGCGGCAGCGTACCATCTGCATAAAGGAATCAATGATGAAATATCACCGACTCAATGAACTGCTCGAGCTTCTGCAACCCGCATGGCAGAAGGATGCCGATCTCAACTTGCTGGCATTTTTGCAAAAACTGGCGCAGGAATCTGGTTTCAGTGGCCCATTAAGTGAATTAACCGATGATGTATTGATTTACCATCTCAAAATGCGTGACACAGATAGCCAGAGTGCCATTCCCGGCCTGAAAAAGGATTATGAAGTGGACTTCAAAACCGCGCTATTACGTGCACGCGGTGTGATTAAGGATGATGAGTAATGTTATCCTTGCGCATTAATCGCAAAGGTAACACACAGGCAAAATGATGAGCGAAGCCGCCTTTAATTTCCAGACGTTGAATCCCGATGTCATCCTTGATGCACTTTGGGATGCGGGTCTGCGTGTCGAATCAGGCTTAACCGCCCTCAATAGCTATGAAAACCGCGTCTATCAGTTCAGCGACGATGATAAACGCCGCTATGTGGCTAAGTTTTATCGTCCGCAGCGCTGGAGCGCACAACAGATCCTTGAAGAGCATCAGTTCACTCAGGATTTATTAGAGGATGAAGTGCCGGTTGCCGCGCCGCTCGTTCTGCAGGGCAGCACGTTGAATCATCATGCCGGCTTCATGTACGCGGTCTTCCCCAGTTTAGGCGGACGGCAGTATGAAACCGATAACGAGGATCAGATGGAATGGGTTGGCCGCTTTCTGGGGCGCATCCATCAAACCGCAAAGCAAAGCCTGTTTCAGCAGCGACCCACTTTCGGCCTTGAAGAGTATATTTTTCAACCGCGTCGGGAGCTGGAACAAAGCGCGTTAGTACCGGCTTCACTTAAAGACTTACTGCTTGCTGCCGTTGATAAGCTCAGCGCGACGCTGCAGCAGCGCTGGCATAGCCATTGGCAGCCGTTAAGGTTGCACGGCGATTGCCATCCCGGCAATATTCTGTGGCGTGAAGGCCCGATGTTTGTCGATCTTGATGATGCCCGTAACGGGCCAGCAGTGCAGGATTTATGGATGCTGGTTAATGGCGATCGACAGGAACAATTGATTCAATGGGACATTTTGCTGGAAGCCTATAATGAATTCGGTGATTTTGATTTACATGAATTGTCACTGATTGAACCTTTACGCGCTATGCGCATGGTTTATTATTTGGCCTGGGTAGTACGCCGCTGGCAGGATCCCGCTTTTCCGCGCGCCTTCCCCTGGATGACAGATGAGGATTTTTGGCGCCGGCAGATTGCATTATTTATCGAGCAGGAAAGGCTGTTACACGAACCGCCGTTGCAGCTTAGCCCGCAATATTAATGAAGTACTCAGGAGATTGTTTCACGATGAAAAAGATCATGTTTGCGCTGGTAGGTTTAATGCTGGCATTTGGCGCCTCGGCGGCACAGTTCAACGATGGTAAGCAGTTCGTTACTTTGCCAAAGCCAGTGGCGGGTGAGCCGCAGGTTCTGGAGTTCTTCTCCTTCTTCTGCCCACATTGCTACCAGTTCGAACGCGTTTATCACGTGAGCGAGGCAGTGAAAAAGAACCTGCCGGCGGACACGAAAGTGACCAAATACCACGTTGATTTCCTTGGTGGTCAATTCGGTCCGGTTGTCACTCAGGCATGGGCTGTTGCCATGGCGCTAGGCGTAGAAAGCAAAGTTACTGCACCGATTTTCGACGGTATTCAGAAAACCCAAACCGTTACCGATGCAGCAAGCCTGAAAGAGACTTTTATTAAAGCGGCGGGTATCTCTTCAGAAGATTACGATGCAGCGTGGAATAGCTTCGCAGTAAAAGCGCTGGTTGCGCAGCAGCAGAAAGCAGCAGCAGACGTCAATCTGCAAGGTGTGCCAGCGATCTTCGTTAACGGCAAATATATGGTTAACAACGGCGGCCTGGATACCAGCTCAATGGACAACTTCGTTGCTGATTACGCCAATGTAGTGAAGTTCCTGGTAGAAAAGAAGTAATTTAGTTTTTAGAACGCCGGTACTGCCGGCGTTTTTTATTGCCTTCATTCTCTTATTTGTGCGATGTATTTATTAACCCTTCGCTTAATATCCACATGGACGATCGTCTTTTCATTAGGGCGAGCAAGATCACAATAAGTATTTAACTTGCTGATATAAATGAATTTTTAATATTAAAGTAATTGCAATTAACGTAAATAACAATACGTTATGATTTTTACGCACAAACTTATCCACAGTTTGATCCTTGCGATCCGTGCCGCGTAACGACGAAAAAGATCCTGACTTCCCCGAGTGCATTCAACATTCTCCTCTGGTTGTGGCATCCTTATAGCCCTCATTATCGCAACGAAGAAAATACGAACCTATGGCGCAAATTGCAGAAAATCCCCTGATTCTGGTCGACGGCTCATCTTATCTGTACCGTGCATATCATGCCTTTCCGCCGCTAACGAACAGTGCAGGCGAGCCAACTGGCGCCATGTATGGTGTGCTCAACATGTTGAAAAGCCTGTTGATGCAGTATCAGCCAAGCCATGTGGCTGTGGTCTTCGATGCGAAAGGCAAAACCTTCCGCGATGAGCTTTTTGAACACTACAAATCGCACCGTCCGCCGATGCCAGACGATCTGCGTGCGCAGATTGAGCCGCTGCATGAAATGGTGAAGGCGATGGGCCTGCCGCTGTTGGCGGTATCTGGCGTTGAGGCGGATGACGTTATCGGTACGCTGGCGCTAGAGGCGGAAAAACTCGGCCGCCCGGTGTTGATCAGCACCGGCGATAAAGATATGGCGCAGTTAGTGACGCCTGCGATCACCTTGATCAACACCATGACGAATACCGTGCTCGGTCCGGAAGAGGTCGAGCAGAAATATGGCGTGCCGCCAGCACTGATTATCGATTTCCTCGCCATGATGGGCGACAGCTCCGATAACATTCCAGGCGTGCCGGGAGTCGGTGAGAAAACCGCGCAGGCGTTGCTGCAAGGCTTGGGCGGTATGCAGTCAATCTATGACAATCTCGATAAAGTGGCCGATCTCTCGTTCCGCGGTGCGAAAACCATGGCGGCGAAGCTGGAGCAAAATCGCGACGTCGCGTTCCTGTCTTATCAGCTGGCAACCATCAAAACCGACGTTGAGTTGGATCTGACCTGCGATGAGCTTGTCGTCAATGAACCTAATGTCGAAGCGCTGCAAACCTTGTTTAGCCGTTATGAATTTAAGCGCTGGATCACCGATTTGCAGGATGGTTCATGGCTGCAACAAGGTAAGAAGAGCAACGCGCAGGCTAAGAAAACGCAGCTCAGCGAACCTGCTGCGCCCGCTGCCCAAGCGACCAGCGTGCTCTCTGCGGATGGCTACGTCACTATCCTCGATGAAGCGACATTTGCCGCATGGCTCAAAAAGCTGAAAAGCGCCGAGCTCTTCGCTTTCGATCTTGAGACCGACTCGCTGGATACCTTAAGCGCCAATATTGTCGGCATTGGTTTTGCCGTCGCGCCGGGCGAAGCAGCTTATCTGCCGGTTGCCCATGATTATCTGGATGCGCCAGATCAGCTGGATCGCAGCGAAGTGCTGAAGCAGCTAAAACCGCTGCTGGAGGATGGTAACGCGGCGAAGGTTGGTCAGAATCTCAAATACGATCGCGGCGTGCTGAAGAATTACGACATTGAACTGAACGGCATCAAATTTGACACCATGCTGGAATCTTATTGCCTGAATAGCGTGGGCGGAAAACACGATATGGACAGTCTGGCCGCGCGCTGGCTAAACCATAAAACGGTGACTTTCGAAGAGATCGCGGGTAAAGGCAAAAATCAGCTCACATTTAATCAGATTGCTATCGAACAAGCGGGCCACTACGCGGCGGAAGATGCCGATGTCACGCTGCAATTGCATCTGAAAATGTGGGAGAAACTGGAGCCGGAAGCGGGGCCGAAACAGGTATTTGAAGAGATCGAAATGCCGTTGTTGAAGGTGATATCGCGGATTGAGCGCAACGGCGTGCTGATTGACCAGAATATCCTGGCCAAACACTCGCAGGAGCTGACCACGCGTGTGGCCGAGCTGGAGCTGAAAGCACACGAGCTGGCAGGCGAACCGTTTAATCTCTCTTCACCCAAACAGCTGCAAACCATTTTGTTTGAAAAGCAGGGTATTAAACCGACCAAGAAAACGCCGGGCGGCGCGCCGTCGACCAGCGAAGAAGTGCTGGCTGAACTGGCTCTCGATTATCCACTGCCTAAAGTAATTCTGGAACATCGTGGTTTATCAAAGTTGAAATCGACTTACACCGATAAGCTGCCACTGATGATCAATCCGCTTACCGGCCGCGTACATACATCCTATCATCAGGCGGTAACGGCGACGGGACGACTCTCGTCTACCGATCCTAACCTGCAGAATATCCCGGTGCGCAACGAAGAAGGGCGCCGAATCCGCCAGGCGTTTGTCGCCGGATCGGGCAATCGTATTGTCGCCGCGGACTACTCACAGATTGAACTGCGTATCATGGCGCATCTGTCGCAAGACAAAGGCCTGCTGGATGCGTTTGCCCAGGGCGAAGATATCCACCGTGCCACCGCATCAGAAGTGTTTGGTGTGGCGTTAAGCAAAGTTTCAGGTGAGCAGCGTCGCAGTGCCAAGGCGATCAACTTTGGTCTGATCTACGGAATGAGCGCGTTTGGTCTTTCCCGCCAGCTCAATATCGGTGCGGGTGAGGCGAAGAAATACATGGATCTCTACTTTGAACGCTATCCGGGCGTGCTGCGTTATATGGAAGAGACGCGCGCGAAGGCAGCAGAGAAAGGCTATGTAGAAACGCTCGATGGTCGTCGTTTGTGGCTGCCTGATATCACCTCCAGCAATGCGATTCGTCGTAAAGCGGCGGAGCGAGCGGCGATTAATGCCCCAATGCAAGGCACGGCAGCAGACATCATCAAACGCGCGATGATTGCGGTGGATGGCTGGCTGTTGGAGCAAAAAGACGATGCCGTGCGCATGATTATGCAGGTACACGATGAACTGGTGTTTGAGATCCGCAGCGATGCAGTGGATAGCGCCATTAAGACCATCCGTGATCTGATGGAGAACAGCATGAAGCTGGATGTGCCGCTGCAGGTGGAAGTAGGCACCGGCGATAACTGGGATGAGGCACACTGATCATGCTGATTCAGCGGTATTTGCGTGCCGCTGGCATCATCATAAGAAAAAAGTTTACTTAATCGGTTCAGCAACCTCACAAAGCGGTCTATTAAATGCGCGTTTTGTAACTGCCTATCGGCTAAGCATTTTTTTAGTAATTAAACTACATCGAACGCGTGAAAGTGTGATGAGCTTAGTAAAAAAGATGTCGAATCCTGAAACTTAACAACAAAAAACCCTTTGTAGGGCGCTGAAAATCAGGTAGAGTTTGTCGCGTAGGGTACAGAGGTAAGATGTTCTATCTTTCAGACCTTTTACTTCACGTAATCGGATTTGGCTGAATATTTAGCCGCCCCAGTCATTTATGACTGGGGCGTTTTTTATTGGGCTTTTTCTCAAAAGCCGCAACAAAATCACTCTGCTGTTTCTTCGCCGTCGCCTTCTTGCGCTGGCTCTAGTTCGCTAAACCAGCTGTCCAGCTTCTTACGCACAATATCAACGCCCATCTTCTTCAGCGACGAGAACATTTCCACCTGCACATCACCGTTAAAGGCCAGCGACGCTTCGCGCACCATCGTCAGTTGTGCTTTACGTGCGCCGGATGCCAGTTTGTCGGCTTTGGTCAGTAAGACCAGCACGGGAATCTGGCTCTGCACGGCCCATTCAATCATGTTCTGATCGAGGTCTTTCAGCGGATGGCGAATATCCATCAATACCACCAGACCCTTCAGCGCCTGACGTTTTTGCAAATATTCCGCCAGCGAGCGCTGCCATTTGCGCTTCATCTCTTCCGGAACCTGGGCATAGCCATAACCGGGTAAATCGACCAGACATTTACCTTCAACCACTTCAAACAGGTTAATCAGCTGAGTACGACCTGGCGTTTTACTGGTACGGGCCAGACCTTTTTGGTTAGTGATGGTGTTCAGCGCGCTGGATTTGCCTGCATTTGAGCGCCCGGCAAAAGCAACTTCAATACCCACATCCGCCGGTAAGTGGCGAATATCGGGGGCGCTGAGCATGAAATGGGTCATGTGATAGTTCAAAGCAGACAAAGTGAAACTCCAGCAAAATGAATCGGGCAATTGGGCTGATTATACCTGTAATGGCGCAAAAGTGCCCGATAGCGTCCAAATGCGCCATTTTGTAAGAGATCTATGATTTTTACTGCCAGCGATTACCGCTTCATTGAATATTAACAATCCATTTAGATGTTATATTTCAATGATTTGAAATGACTTTAGGAAATGCCACTCTAAAATAGAGACAAGTCTCACTTGTTCATTTTACCTATTAGTCTACATTTGTTGTCAGTGCACGGCAGCACCCATCAGGATGATGAGCTCAGGAGTGTCGGGGATGACCAAGAGCATGGCGGGAAGCGATTCAGGCAGGAATCGAACAAGGACAGGGATTAATCGCAGGAGCGATGTGGCGATGGAGCAACCGGGACGTTGTGAGCCGTAAAGGATTTATTCAGTGTTTCCTTCATATGAAGGTGCGATAAAAGGCGATAGCATAGGCTATCGCCTTTTTTCTTTGCTTACTTTCTGCTAGATTTCGCCGCAATTCTATACTGAACTCACAAAGCACCGCCGAGACCGGACACCATGAAGCAACCTGCATCAGCCCCGCGTGGCAAACCTGCTGCGAAAGCCAAACGCAAATCGCGTGAAGACCTTAATCAGGAAGCGCGCGATCGCAAACGTGATAAAAAACATAGCGGCCATAAATCTGGCAGCCGCGCCAATCCTGAAACGCAAGCCGCTGGCAAAGGTCAGGGTAAAAAAGCTCAGGATCCACGCCTGGGCAGCAAAAAGCCGATCGCATTAGTTGCTGATGGTAAAACCCAGCCGGCAAAAAAGCCTGAAGCGAAACCAAAGCCAAAAGCAGAAAAAGTTCGCCTGACGCCGCAAGAAGAGCTGGCGAAGCTGGAAAATGACGAACGTCTGGATACGCTGCTGGATCGCCTGGAAAACGGTGAAACCTTGAGTGGCGAAGATCAGGCCTGGCTGGATCAAACCTTAGACCGCATCGATGAGCTGATGGAAACGCTGGGCATCGCGCTGGATGACGAAGCGGAAGATGAGCAGGCTGAAGAAGATATGATGCGCCTGCTAAAAGGTAATTAAGGCAAATTTTGATCGGCATGCGTTTTCGCGCATGCCGCGCTAAACAGGTATTCACCTATGTTTTGGCCTGGATCAATTTTCGCGCTGCTGCTGACATGTTATCTGCTCTGGTTATTGTTTAAACTACGCCGCCTGTCGCGTCTTAAGTCGCGTTTACGTCGGCGTTCAGCCCATCGCTTCGTCCACTCTTCTGCTACGCGACCCTCTCTCAGACGACGTCACCGTAAGGAGTGAGCATGTCATCGCAGCAGATTGATTGGGATCAGCGCCTCATCGAAAAATACAACTACGCTGGCCCACGTTATACCTCTTATCCCACCGCGCTCGAATTCAGTGAGAAATTTGGTGAGGCAGATTTTCAGCAAGCCGTGCAGCGCTATCCCGAACGTCCGTTATCGCTGTATGTGCACATCCCGTTTTGCCATCGGCTTTGTTATTTTTGTGGCTGCAATAAAATCGTGACGCGCCAGCTGCATAAAGCCGATCGCTACCTTGATGTGCTGGAGCTGGAAATTCGTCAACGTGCGCCCTTATTTGCGGGCCGCTGCGTCACTCAATTGCACTGGGGTGGTGGCACGCCGACATTCCTCAACCAGCAGCAGGTGAGCCGGCTGGTGGCGCTGCTACGCGAGCATTTTACGATTGCCGATGACGTCGAAATGTCGATCGAGGTTGATCCACGTGAAATCGAACTGGAGATGATCGATCATCTGCGCGCGGAAGGTTTTAATCGCCTGAGCATGGGCGTGCAGGACTTTAATAAAGCGGTGCAGGAGCGCGTGAATCGCGTGCAGGAGGAAGAAACCATCTTCGCTCTGGTGCAGCGTGCGCGTGAGCAAGGCTTCCGTTCGGTCAGCCTTGATCTGATTTATGGCTTACCGCTGCAAACGCCGGAAAGCTTCGCCTTTACTTTACAGCGCGTTATTGCACTCAATCCCGATCGCCTCAGCGTCTTCAATTATGCGCACATGCCTTCACTGTTCGCTGCGCAGCGTAAAATTAAAGATGAGGAGCTGCCAGGTGCAGCACAGAAACTGCAGATCCTGCAGGAAACCATCGCCACCTTAACCGGCGAAGGCTATCAGTTTATCGGTATGGATCACTTCGCGCGTCCGGATGATGAGCTGGCGGTGGCACAACGCGCTGGCGAACTGCATCGTAATTTTCAGGGTTACACCACACAGGGCGAAACCGATTTGCTCGGTTTGGGCGTGTCGGCCATCAGCATGCTGGGCGACAGCTATGCGCAAAATCACAAAGAGTTGAAAGCCTATTACGCAGATGTCGAGCAGCGCGGCAATGCGCTGTGGCGCGGGCTTACGTTGAGTAACGATGATTGTTTGCGCCGCGATGTGATTAAAGCCTTAATCTGTAATTTCGCACTGGATTTTGCCGCGGTAGAGGCGCAATACCCGGTTGAGTTTGAACACTATTTTGCCGAGGATTTAGCGCTGTTAGCGCCGCTGGTGGCGGATGGATTGGTGGAGCAGCACGGTCGCAGCCTGCACGCTACCGGCGTCGGTCGGTTGCTGATTCGTAACATCTGTATGTGCTTCGATGTGTATATGCGCCAAAAGGTGCGCATGCAGCAATTCTCGCGAGTGATATAAAAAAACGGGGAGCCCATTCGCTCCCCGGTTTCAAAACGCAAAACGTGCGCGTTATTCCATCCCCAGCTCTTTCAACTTACGCGTCAGGGTATTTCGTCCCCAGCCGAGCAAGCGTGCCGCTTCCTGTTTGTGCCCTTGTGTATGACGCAGCGCGGTGGTGAGCAGCGTGCGCTCCATCTCCGGCTGTGCTTCCGACAACAGGTTTTGATGACCGGAACGCAAGGCGCGATCTGCCCACTGCGCCAGCAGCGTAGCCCAGCTGTCCGGCAACGATTGCACCGGATTGTCTGGCGTGCTGGATTCAAACAGTTCAGGCGGCAGATCCTGAATCAACACTTCCTGGCCAGCTGCCATCACCGTCAACCAGCGACAGGTATTTTCCAGCTGGCGCACGTTACCGGACCAATGCAGACGCGTCAGCGCGGTTTCGGTTTCGGGATGCAGAATCTTCGCTTCCACCCCTAACTCGCGTGCAGCAACCTGCAAGAAGTAACGCGCCAGGCGCGGAATATCTTCACGTCGTTCACGCAGCGGCGGCAGATGAACGCGGATCACGTTAAGACGATGGAACAAGTCTTCACGGAATTTGCCTTCCTGCACGCGCAGCTCAAGATTCTGGTGGGTTGCCGCGATGATACGCACATCCACTTTCACCGGCGCATAGCCGCCAACGCGATAAAACTGGCCATCGGCCAATACGCGCAATAAGCGGGTTTGCACATCAAGCGGCATATCACCAATTTCATCGAGGAACAGCGTGCCGCCATCGGCCTGCTCAAAACGTCCCTGACGAATCTGGTTGGCACCGGTGAACGCGCCTTTCTCGTGACCAAATAGCTCAGATTCAATCAAATCTTTGGGAATCGCCGCCATGTTCAGCGCGATAAAAGGAGATTTCGCGCGTGGACTGTGGCGATGCAGCGCATGTGCCACCAACTCTTTACCGGTACCGGATTCACCGTTGATCAGCACGCTAATTGAGGAGCGAGAAAGACGACCAATGATGCGGAACACATCCTGCATTGCCGGCGCTTCGCCGATAATGTCGGTGGTTGGGCCGCTGACGGGCTGATTACGCGGCTGCTGCTGCTCCTGATAATGGCTAATCGCACGTTCAACCAGTGCGACCGCTTCATCAATATCAAACGGCTTTGGCAGGTAATCAAACGCACCTTGCTGATAAGCGCTGACGGCCGCATCCAGATCGGAGTGCGCGGTCATAATGATCACCGGAAGCATCGGATGGCGCTGCTTAATCTGTTTCAGCAGCGCAAGTCCATCCATGCCAGGCATACGAATGTCTGACAATAATACGTCTGGGGTTTTGCTTGCGAGCGCGTCCAATACCTCGTTAGCGCTGTCAAAGGTTGCACAGCTCAAACCGGCTCCAGTGAGTGCCCTTTCAAGCACCCAGCGGATGGAGCTATCGTCATCGACGATCCAGACTATCCCTCGTTGCATAGAAACCTCACTGGCGAATAGGCAGGTAAACCGAGAATTCGGTGTGACCTGGCCAACTGTTAAATTCTATTTTTCCTGAATGCTGATCGATCAAGCTACGGGCGATGGACAGACCTAAACCGGTGCCGCCTTCGCGTCCGCTAACCATCGGATAGAACAGGGTATCTTGTAGCTGGGCCGGAATGCCTGGGCCGTCATCTTCAATATCAATACGCGCGACTAAGCGGTAACGCGTGCCGTGCAGCGTGAGCTGGAAGGCGGTACGCGTACGAATCACAATGGTGCCGCCTTCATCGCCTAATGCCTGCAGCGCGTTTCGCACCACATTCAACAGCACTTGTTCAATCTGGTCGGGATCGTGCGGCAGTTCCGGCAGGCTTGGGTCGTAATCGCGCACCAGCGAAACGTTATCCGGCAGCTCCATCGACACCAGATTCACCACGCGTTCGGCAACCTGATGAATACTTTGCGTTACGTGCAAGCCCGGCTGTTGCGGGCCAAGCAGACGATCAACCAGATTACGCAGGCGGTCGGCTTGCTCAATGATGATGCGCGTATATTCATGCAGGGAAGGATCGGGTAACGCGCGAGTCAGTAGCTGCGCGGCGCCACGTAATCCTCCCAGCGGGTTTTTAATCTCATGCGCCAGACCGCGCACTAAATCGCGGGCAGCGACCTGCTGAGCATGCTGAATTTGTTCCTGGCTAAGACGACGTTGATTATCCATCGGCGCCATTTCCAGCAGAATAAAGCCATCCGGTAAGCGCTGTGCCGTGAGCGACATAATGTGCGCGCGGCCATCAACCACCAGAGTGACTTCGCTATCGGTAAAGCCCTGGCCAGCTCCGAGACTCTCGCTCATCACCTCAATATTCAGCGAAAAATAGCCGGTTAATTCCGGTAATGGCGTGCCGAACAATTTACGTGAGCTTTGCGCCAGTAATTGCTGAGCCGCCGGATTGGCGTAATGGATAACTAAATCGTTATCGACCAGCAAAATACTGTTGATCAGGGAGTTGAGAATCTGCCCCGCGTCGGGCAGCGTGCCAGTTGCCATACAGCGTTCCTCTGCACTAATTTAGTGCATTATAGCCTTTCAGGACGGAAATCTGTGCTTCGAACCATGAATGCGCGGAGAAAAAAGCCCATCCGGAGATGGGCTAAAGTTTCCACGGCAATTAAAAATCTTTCAGGCTGTTCACGCAGCAAAAAGAGTGCGTGAACAGGGAGCTGAAATTTTTAAATTAAACGCTGTAGTACAGTTCGAACTCAACTGGGTGCGGAGTCATACGCACGCGGTCAACTTCTGGCTTACGCAGTTCGATGTACGCATCGATAGCGTCATCAGTGAACACGCCGCCACGGGTCAGGAACTCGCGGTCTTCGTTCAGTGCGTTCAGCGCTTCTTCCAGAGAACCTGCAACTTTTGGAATCTCAGCTTCTTCTTCCGGTGGCAGGTCATACAGGTTTTTGTCCATCGCATCGCCAGGGTGGATCTTGTTGATAACACCATCAAGACCGGCCATCAGCAGCGCGGTGAATGCCAGGTATGGGTTAGCCGCTGGATCCGGGAAGCGTGCTTCGATACGACGTGCTTTCGGGCTGGCAACCACTGGGATACGGATAGAAGCAGAACGGTTACGGGCAGAGTAAGCCAGCATAACTGGCGCTTCGTAGCCTGGGACCAGACGCTTGTAAGAGTTGGTGGTTGGGTTCGCCAGGGCATTGATCGCTTTAGCGTGCTTGATGATACCGCCAATATAGAACAGAGCAGTTTCAGACAAGCCGCCGTACTTGTCGCCAGAGAACAGGTTCACGCCGCCTTTTGACAGAGACATGTGGCAGTGCATACCAGAACCGTTATCGCCGAACATTGGCTTAGGCATAAAGGTTGCCGTTTTGCCGTACGCGTGAGCAACGTTGTGCACCACGTATTTGTAGATCTGAATTTCGTCAGCTTTTTTGGTCATGGTGTTGAAGCGGGTTGCCACTTCGTTCTGACCAGCTGTGGCTACTTCGTGGTGATGTGCTTCAACCACCAGACCCATCTGCTCCATGGTCAGACACATGGCAGAACGGATGTCCTGTGCTGAGTCAACCGGTGGCACTGGGAAGTACCCGCCTTTCAGACCTGGACGGTGACCTTTGTTACCGCCTTCGTACTCTTTACCGGTGTTCCAGGCTGCTTCGATATCGTCGATAGCCACGTGTGAACCTGAAGTAGAAGAACCGAAACGGATGTCATCGAACAGGAAGAACTCTGGCTCTGGTCCAAACAGCACGGTATCCGCGATGCCTGAAGAACGCAGGAACTCTTCTGCACGCTTAGCAATGGAGCGTGGGTCACGGTCGTAGCCCTGCAGTGTGCCTGGCTCAAGGATGTCGCAACGGATGATCAGGGTCGAGTCTTCGAAGAACGGATCCATGACTGCAGTGGTTGCATCCGGCATCAGCACCATGTCTGATTCGTTAATGCCTTTCCAGCCACCGATGGAGGAGCCATCGAACATTTTGCCTTCTTCGAAGAAGTCAGCGTTAACCTGGTGAGCAGGGATAGTAACGTGCTGTTCTTTACCTTTGGTATCGGTAAAACGCAGGTCAACAAACTTAACTTCATGCTCGTTCATCATCGAGAGAACGTGTTCAGCGGACATACTCAACTCTCCTGGAAATGGTCATTATCGTCATGGTGAGAGAACTTCGTTGCCGGGAATGTGTCACGACTGCTGACCACTCCTAACCAAAGATCTCGGCAAGCTCTTTCAACCGTTTTATAACTGTCGTTTTCGCTTAAAATATATAAAGCGAATTCTGTGCCAACTTTATGACAATGGCGAAAATGGCGCTACAATGCGCCCTTTCGTGAGTCGAAGGCTGCACCAGGATGGATTGCATGCATCGTTATGGTGCGCCACAGGTGAAGTTAAGCACCAATTTGGTGCAAATTACTATCGCAGTGCAGATTAATGCACCGTAAACGGTGCTAAAAACCAGCGCTATAAGAAACTTTCGGCGAAATCTGTGATCATGTTCAGTCTTCCGCTTAATCCGTGTACAATACCGCGTTATTTCTATAATGCCTGAGGCAAAGCTGTGATCGAAAATTTGCGTAACATCGCCATCATCGCGCACGTTGACCATGGTAAGACCACCCTGGTTGACAAGCTGCTCCAACAGTCCGGTACTTTTGATGCTCGTACCGAAGCGACTGAGCGCGTAATGGACTCCAACGATTTGGAGAAAGAGCGTGGGATTACCATCCTCGCAAAAAACACCGCCATCAAATGGAATGACTACCGTATCAACATCGTTGATACCCCAGGACACGCCGACTTCGGTGGTGAAGTGGAGCGCGTCATGTCCATGGTGGATTCGGTGCTGCTGGTTGTAGATGCGATGGATGGCCCTATGCCGCAAACCCGCTTCGTAACCAAGAAAGCATTTGCTCATGGTTTGAAGCCGATTGTGGTTATCAACAAAGTTGACCGTCCGGGCGCGCGTCCTGATTGGGTTGTTGATCAGGTATTTGACCTGTTCGTTAACCTGGATGCGACTGACGAGCAGCTGGACTTCCCGATTATCTTCGCTTCGGCGCTGAACGGTATCGCGGGTCTGGAACACACCGACATGGCTGACGACATGACCCCGCTGTATCAGGCGATCGTTGACCACGTTTCTCCACCTCAGGTTGAAGTTGAAGCGCCACTGCAGATGCAGATCTCGCAGCTGGACTACAACAACTATCTGGGCGTGATCGGCATCGGCCGCATCAAGCGCGGTACCGTGAAGCCAAACCAGCAGGTCACTATCATTGATAGCGAAGGCAAAACCCGTAACGGTAAAGTCGGTAAAGTGCTGGGCCACTTGGGTCTGGAACGTATCGAAAGTACCCTGGCAGAAGCGGGCGACATCATCGCGATCACCGGTCTGGGCGAGCTGAACATCTCTGACACCATCTGCGACACGCAGAATGTGGAAGCGCTGCCAGCCCTGAGCGTTGATGAGCCAACCGTTACCATGTTCTTCAACGTGAACACCTCACCGTTCTGCGGTAAAGAAGGTAAGTTCGTGACCTCGCGCCAGATTCTGGAGCGTTTGAACAAAGAGCTGGTACACAACGTGGCACTGCGCGTTGAAGAAACCGAAGATTCGGATGCATTCCGCGTTTCCGGTCGTGGTGAGCTGCACTTGTCGGTTCTGATCGAAAACATGCGTCGTGAAGGTTTCGAGCTGGCGGTATCCCGTCCGAAAGTTATCTTCCGCGAGCACGAAGGCCGTAAGCAGGAGCCATTCGAAAACGTGACCCTCGACATCGAAGAAACCCATCAGGGTTCTGTGATGCAAGCGATGGGTGAGCGTAAAGGCGATCTGAAAAACATGGATCCAGATGGTAAAGGCCGTGTACGTCTCGACTACATGATCCCAAGCCGTGGCCTGATTGGCTTCCGTAACGAATTCATGACCATGACTTCAGGTACCGGTCTGCTGTACTCCACCTTCAGCCACTATGACGATGTTCGTCCGGGCGAAGTGGGCCAGCGTCAGAACGGCGTGCTGATCTCGAACGGTCAGGGTAAAGCGGTAGCGTTCGCCCTGTTCGGTCTGCAGGACCGCGGCAAGCTGTTCCTCGGTCACGGTGCGGAAGTGTATGAAGGCCAGATCATCGGTATTCACAGCCGTTCTAATGATCTTACAGTAAACTGTCTGACCGGTAAGAAACTGACCAACATGCGTGCGTCAGGTACTGACGAAGCCACCACACTGGTTCCACCGCAGAAAATGACGCTGGAACAGGCTATCGAGTTCATCGATGATGACGAACTGGTAGAAGTGACTCCGCTGTCAGTCCGTATTCGTAAACGTCATCTGACCGAGAACGATCGTAAACGTTCTTCTCGCGGCAGCAAAGAGTAAGCGAAACAGTCTGATATTGAGCCCCGCACCTGCGGGGCTTTTTTATGCCTGCAACCCGCTGCAACGCTCGCTTAATGAAGTTTGCCTCCGCTTCCAGATTACTGATTTCCCGCCCCTCGTCCCTGTTCAGCTCCCACTTTTGCCGCTAAAGTGAATGATCCAGGGAACGAAAAGGAGAGGCGTCATGCTGTACATCTTTGATTTAGGCAATGTGATTGTTGATATCGATTTCAATCGTGTGCTCGGCGTCTGGAGCGACTTAGGGCGCGTGCCGTTATCCACGCTACAAAGTCGTTTTCGCATGGATGAGGCTTTTGAGAAACACGAACGTGGCGAAATCAGCGATCCAGAATTCGCTGCGCGCATTTGCGACCAGCTGGATATCGCGTTGAGCTATCCGCAATTCACCGCTGGCTGGCAGGCGGTCTTTGTCGGCGTGCGTCCGGAAACGTTGGCGATCATGAACAAGCTGCGTGCCAATGGCGAGCGCGTGGTGATCCTGTCCAATACCAATCAGCTGCACTTCGAGTTCTGGCCAACCCAATATCCCGATGTTCATCAGGCGGCCGATCATCTTTATATGTCGCAGGATATCGGCATGCGTAAGCCGGAAGCGCGCATCTACAACTATGTGCTGCAGCACGAAGGTTATCAGGCCGATCAGGCGGTATTTTTCGATGATAATCAGGCCAATATCGACGCTGCGCGCGCACTCGGCATTGAAAGCGTGCTGGTGGTTGATGAGAAAACTGTGCCGGACTGGTTTGCGGGTCGTCTCTGAGTGCTGAACCATCGACATCTGCGCCACTCGGCGCATGCCTTTTATTTGTGGGTAAAACTGCTGTGGCGACGCGTTGACGATGACAACATGACGACGCAGGCGGGTAATCTCGCCTACGTCTCATTGCTGGCATTGGTGCCGCTGATTGCCGTGGTGTTCGCACTGTTTGCAGCTTTTCCGATGTTCTCGGACATCAGCGTGCAGTTGAAGAACTTCATCTTTACCAACTTCATTCCGGCAACGGGCGACGTGATTCAGCGTTATCTTGACCAGTTTGTCGCCAACGTCAATAAGATGACGGCGGTCGGCATTGTGGGGTTGATCGTCACCGCGCTGCTGCTGATGCATTCGGTGGACAGCGCATTGAACGCCATCTGGCGCAGCGATAAACCGCGTCCAATGGTCTACTCCTTTGCTGTTTACTGGATGATCTTAACGCTGGGCCCGCTGCTGGCCGGCGCAAGTTTAGCGCTCAGCTCCTATCTGCTGTCGCTGCGCTGGGTAAACGTCACGGGCGTCACCAGCTTGATCGATCATCTGCTGCGCATATTCCCGCTGTGCCTCTCGATCCTCGCTTTCTGGCTGCTTTATAGCATTGTGCCGACGCGGCGCGTGCCGACGCGTGATGCACTGATCGGCGCCATTGTTGCCGGATTGCTGTTCGAGCTGGGTAAAAAAGGCTTTGCGCTCTATGTTACGATGTTCCCTTCATATCAGTTAATTTACGGCGTTCTGGCGGTCATCCCCATTCTGTTCCTATGGGTCTATTGGTCGTGGTGTATTGTGTTGTTAGGCGCGGAAATCACCGTCACGCTGGATGACTATCGCCAGCTAAAACAGCAGGAACGCGAAAAAGAACGTGAGGAAACATGATTGCTTTGATTCAGCGCGTCAGCCGCGCCAGTGTCAGCGTTGACGACGCGACAGTGGGCGAAATTGGCGCCGGCTTGCTGGTGTTATTGGGTGTGGAAAAGGGCGATGACGAACAAAAAGCGCAGCGATTAACCGAGCGCGTGCTGGGCTACCGTATCTTTGCGGATGAGAATTACAAAATGAATCTTAATGTGCAGCAGGCAGGTGGCAGCGTGCTGGTGGTGTCGCAATTCACTCTCGCCGCAGATACCAATAAAGGTATGCGTCCCTCTTTTTCTGGCGGCGCAGAACCGGCGGAAGCCGAGCGCCTCTATGAATACTTTAGCGATTGCTGCCGTGCACAGGGTGTGGCCACCGCAAACGGGCGCTTCGCCGCCAATATGCAGGTTTCGTTGGTAAACGATGGTCCGGTGACCTTCTGGTTACAGGTGTGAGGGTTTCAGCCGAGCGGCAAGGACTTAGCCACGCAAGCTTCGAACGAGAGAATCACTTTATGTATCATCTTCGCGTACCGCAAACGGCGGAAGAGCTGGATATGTATTACCAGTTCCGCTGGGAAATGTTACGAAAGCCGCTGCGTCAGCCGCAGGGTTCTGAGCGTGATGCCTGGGATGCGCTGGCGCATCATCAAATGGTGGTGGATGAGCAAGGCAAACCGGTGGCAATCGGCCGTCTGTACATCAATGCCGAGAACGAAGCCGCGATTCGCTTCCTTGCCGTGCATCCTTCGGTGCAGGGCAAAGGTCTTGGCACGCTGGTGGCGATGACGCTAGAATCGGTCGCGCGTCAGGAAGGGGCAAAACGCGTCACTTGTAGCGCGCGTGAAGACGCCGTCGAATTTTTTGCCAAGCTCGGCTACGTCAACCAGGGCGAAATCACCGCGCCGCAAACTACGCCAGTGCGCCACTTCCTGATGATAAAACCGGTCGTGACGCTCGACGATATTCTGCATCGCGCCGACTGGTGCGGACAGCTGCAACAAGCCTGGTACGAGCACATTCCGCTGAGTGAAAAAATGGGCGTGCGCATTCTGCAATATACCGGGCAGAAATTCGTTACCACCATGCCCGAAGCGGGCAACCAGAATCCCCATCACACCCTATTTGCGGGCAGCTTGTTCTCGCTCGCCACGCTCACCGGTTGGGGTTTAATTTGGCTGCTGCTGCGCGAGCGCCATCTCGGTGGCACCATTATTCTGGCGGATGCGCATATTCGCTACAGCAAACCGATCAGCGGCCGTCCGGGCGCGATTGCCGATCTCGGCTCGCTCAGCGGCGATCTTGATCGTCTGGCGCGTGGCCGCAAAGCGCGCGTGCAGATGGAAGTGGAGCTGTTTGGGGATGATGAGCTGGGCGCGGTATTCGAAGGTGTGTATATCGTGCTGCCCGCCGATTCTGACGGAGCACTGGAAGAGGGCGGCTCCGGCGCCCGTATCGATTAGTCCTGCAATTTTTTTACATACTGTAGCGGCGCAATTTATTGCGCATCGCTTTTTAAAGTCAAAAGAGCGCAATGAATCGCGCCGCTACAGAATTATTGCACTTGCCCGCCCCGCATCGTTTGCTGTACAGCTTGGGCATCGGTGGTTACCGACAACGTGCCATCCACGCTGGGGCGCAGCGGCGCGCTGGCGTTCAGCGAACCTTTCAGCTGCAGCTGTAAATTACTGTTACCGCTCAACTGCAGCGTTGGCCAACCCCAATTGCCCAGCACGTTTGCCGGCACAGCCTGGCCTTTCAGATTCAGCGTCAACGGACGTTGCGCGTCCTGCCCAACCGTTGCTGATCCTTCCAGTAAACCGCTGCCGTTAAAGGCGCTCAATTCTGTTACCTGAATCTGTTGATCGTTGGCATTCAGCGCAATGGACGGATGACGCAGATCGGTACGATTGAAGGTGGCTTCGGCCGCGTTGAAGCTGGCTTTACCGGACCAGATTCCCCACTGATGTTGACGCGCCAGTAGCAGATTATTCGCGCTGCCATCCAGTGACGTCATCTGGAACGGGAACGTCGGATTGATATCAATAATCAGGTTACGGTTGGCAGTAGCGCGGGTTATTAGCACGCTATCCAGCCATTCCGGTAAGGTTTGCTGCCAGCGTTCACGCCAGTTTTGCGGCAAAGTATATTCCAGCCCGGCGATCGCCAGTTCATCCAGCGTCAGACGTTTGTCGCTGCGCGTCCAGTTGCCGCTGGCGCGCACCACGCCATTCACCCAGCGCGAACTGAACTGCGTCAGCGCGATGCCCTGCGCCGAGAATTCGGCATTGACGATAGGATCGTTGAGCTCAAAGCCACCGTTAATAAAATTCCCGGCATTCATGGAGAGAGAACCGCCATCGCTTTCCCAATCATCGCCGCGCAGGGTGACATTTTTCAGGGTTAAATCGAGATCGGTCACCGCCCAGTCAGGTCCTTGCAGGCGTGCATCGGTCATATCCAGACGGTTGATGCTCACAGAAGGCACAGCGCGCAGCGGATTGAGGAAGTCGCTCAGGCTTTGATGGGTTTGCATGCGGATATCGTTGAGGCGCAGTTGGTCGATCTTCCAGTTACCCAGCGCATCGCGCTCGGCGTTGCCGGTCATCGAACCGCGCGCCAGATCGGCGCCGATATTGCTCAGCACCAGACGACGTTGCTTGATACTGCCCTGCAGCAGCACGTTGTTACCTGGTACGCCATCCAGCGTCAGGGTGCCAGCGCTGATCTGGAACTGCGCATCGCTGCCCAGCACGTCGTTAGGCAGCGGTTTCCACGGCAGAAGACCGCCGTTCACGCGCTGAGCGGTCATCGGCAATGCGCTGTGCGGATTCTCAATACGCACATTATTCAGCTGCAGGCGATTGGCCTGAATCGGCAGCGTGGTATCGGGCGCTTGATTGGCGAGATTGATTTCACCGTCGCGCACTTCGATGCTGTTGAAGTGCAGTGGATCGCTGAACTGAACCAGCGCAAGGCCAAGATCAACGCGTTTCGCCACTAACACGGCGGGTTGACCATCATGACCAAAGCTGAAGTCATCGAGAATGATATGCGAAGGGGAGGAGAAGTCGTGCTCAATCTTGCTGAGAGAGAGATGCCAGGCGGTTTTATCGCTTACCCAGCGGCTAAACCAACCTGCGCCCCATTGTGTTTGTAGCAACACATACAGCACTACCAGCGCCAGCAGAATTAGCAGCAGTAAGGTAAGGAAAAACTTGCCTAAAAATTTCATCGCACTCATCCATCCCGATATTTATCCGGTGAGTGGTTGTTATGCCTGAATTACCGTTACAGCTCAACAGCCTGGATGTAAATGCGGATAAATATCAGGCAGGCCGAAGCCTGCCTGCAGGATTACTTTTCTTGCGGGAAGATCAGGTTCAGCACGATGGCGGTAATACCACCGGCCGCAATGCCAGATGAAAGCAGGGTTTTCAGCCAGTCCGGGGCAAATTGCAGAATCAGCGGCTGCTGAGAAACGCCCAAACCTACCGCCAGCGACAGCGCGATAATCATGATGGCACGACGATTCAGCGGTTCACGCGAAACGATGCGCACGCCAGATGCGGCGATGGTACCAAACATCACAATGGTGGCACCGCCCAGCACCGGTTCTGGAATATGCTGCACAAAACCACTCACGGCTGGGAACAGGCCAAGCACGATCAGCATCAGCGCCACGACAAAGCCCACATAGCGGCTGGCAACGCCGGTAAGCTGAATCACGCCGTTGTTCTGGCCAAAACAGGAATTCGGGAAGGTGTTGAACAGCGCTGAGACAAAGGAGTTAAGACCGTTGGCCAACACGCCGCCTTTCAGACGCTTCATATACAGCGGGCCACTTACCGGCTGCTCGGAAACATCAGAAGTCGCGGTGATGTCGCCGATGGTTTCCAGCGAGGTCACCATAAACACCAACATCAGCGGGATCAGCAGATTCCAGTCAAAGCCCAGGCCGTAGTAGAGCGGCGATGGCACGGCAATCAGCGGCTGATCGGCTGGCGTGCTGGTGGCGGGCAGCATATCCAGCGCCCAGGCCAGCGCATAACCTACCGCCATCGCGATCACCAACGAAGCCACGCGCAGATAAGCATTACGCTGACGATTAAGCAGGATAATCACCACCAATACCGAAGCCGCCAGCAACAAGTTTTTCGGAGCGCCAAACGTGTGATCGCTCATCGCCGCAAAGCCGCCGCCGATGGAGGTCAAACCGACCTGAATCAGCGACAGGCCAATAATCATCACCACAATGCCGGAAACCAGCGGCGTAATGATGCGGCGCGCCAGGTGCAACACGCGTGACAGCACCATTTCGGTACAAGACGCCACCATCAGCGTGCCAAACAGCGCCGCCATCATGGTCGGCACATCAACGCCACCATTTTTCAGCGCCATGCCGCCCATGATCAGCGGCGTCACGAAGTTAAAGCTGGTGCCCTGAATCGACAACAGGCCAGAGCCCACGGGTCCCCAGGTTTTGATTTGCAGAATGGATGCCACGCCCGAGGCAAACAGCGACATGCTGATGATGTGTTGCGTGTCCTGTGCCGGTAAACCCAGCGCCTGGCAAATCAGCAGCGCAGGCGTAATCACCGCGACAAACATCGCCAGCAAATGCTGACATGCAGCAAACAAGGTTTGCGGTAACGGTGGACGGTCTTCGAGGCGGTAAATCAGTTCACTTTTCGGGCTTGCAGCGCTGGCAGGCTGGCGAGTTTCAGCGGTGTTGACGGACATGGTGGACGTTCTCAATTACAACAAAGGGGCGATTTTAAACGGTTGCGTTGTGAAAGCAATCGTTTGCAATGCCCCTTTTTACTTCCGTTGATCTAAAGCGTAAACACCGTACGGCAACGGCTGTCATCTTCCTGCCACGCCAGCGCGACGTCACTCAGCGAGCGCATCTGGAAGGCGATCGAAAAATCGCTCTCGGCGGCGGCCGTCAGCATTTCGCCGATGCAGGCGATCAACTCTTTATCCGACACGCTGCCGAGGCCGCTGCCCATTAATGTCAGCCCGGACGAGCGCAGCAGTTTACTGTGCAGGGTAATTTCCTGTCCGCTTAAGGAACCGATTTGCACAAAGCGTACCGTTTTCTCTCCGCCCGCTACGGCGGCGTGCATGATATCGAGTGCGCTCTGGCCCCACAGATAATCGAGTACCACATCAACACCTTCGTTCATCAACGCCGGTAACGCGTCCGGCAATTCATCCAGCGTGAAAGTGAGGTCGGCGCCCTGCGCGCGCAGTTGATCCAGCGCGGCGCGATTACGACCGGTGGCGATAATTTTGCCTGCACCCAGATGCTGTGCGATACGCACCGCTAAACCGCCCGACGTGCCGGTTGCGCCATTGATCAATACGGTTTCACCAGTGCGCAGCTGGGCGCGTCGGGTTAATGCCGCCCAGGATGACATGCCCGGATTCGCCAGCGCAGCGGCCAGCACCGGATCCAATTTCGGCGGCAACAAAACGATGCTGTCGGCGGGCACTAAGGTTCTCTCCGCCATGCTGCCCCAAGGTGCATTAAAGGCAAGGAAGTAAACCGGATCGCCATTACTCAGCGTGCCGGTACCATCGATGCCGGTAATAAAGGGATAGTGCGCGGCCGCGCTGTAATGCGTTCCGGCGGCGCGTGCTTTTGCCAGCTGGCTAACGGCGGCGGCTTTCACTGTTACCACCACATGGCTTTCATCAGCCTGCGGTTCAGGAAAATCACCGTAAACGGGCAGTTCACCTGCCGCGGAAACTATCGCTGCTTTCATGCTTTCACCTTCAGTTAAGTGGAAACTATGTGTAATATGCACACATTAGGCTTGCCTCAGGATAACGTCAATGAAAAGTGTGCAAAATACACATAATAGTGCTGCATTTGATGATCTGCACAATGCGCTGCTGATGATTGTAGGAACTTTCAATCGTCCACAACGTGATGAATTATTGATAAAAGAGTCAAATATTCAGCTCGATCGTGCGCTGTTTCCGCTACTGATTCAAATCGGTCGCTTCGGGCCAATTGGCGTGGTGGAGCTGGCGGAGCGGGCCGGACGCGATTACACCACCGTCAGTCGTCAGGTGGCGAAGCTGGAGGAATTAGGGCTGGCGCAGCGCCAGAAAAATGCCAAAGACAAACGGGTGAATGAAGCGGTGATCACTGCGGCAGGTAAAGCGATGACTGACAAAATCGATGCGGCGCGCGCGCAAATTTATCAGAACCTGTTTGCCAGCTGGCCGGATGAAGAACGCGCCGAGCTGGCGCGTCTGCTGCAGAAATTTGTCGGGGATTTTATTGCCATCGATAAAAGCAAGACGGCGGATTAAGCGTTGCTGTAGCGCTCGGTTTCCGGCAGCCAGCGCTCAATCAGTGCCTGCGCCTGCTCTGGATAGTGCTGGTGGATATGACGCGCCACGCGCTGAACTTCGGGAATCATGCCCTGATCGCGCAGCAAATCCGCCACTTTAAACTCGGCGTTGCCGGTTTGACGTGTGCCGAGCATTTCACCCGGACCGCGAATCTCCAGATCGTGCTGGGCAATCACGAAGCCGTCATTGCTATCGCGCAGCACCTGCAACCGCTTCTGCGCGGTTTTGCTGAGCGGCGCTTTGTACAACAACACGCAGTGTGAAGCGACAGCACCACGCCCAACGCGGCCGCGCAGCTGATGTAACTGAGCCAAACCGAGACGTTCCGGGTTTTCGATAATCATCAGGCTGGCGTTCGGCACATCCACGCCCACTTCGATTACTGTGGTGGCGATCAGCAGCTGGATTTCATTGGCCTTAAACGCCGCCATCACCGCCTGCTTTTCGGCAGGCTTCATGCGGCCGTGTACCAGGCCAACCTGCAAATCGGGCAGCGCCACTTTCAGCTCTTCCCACGTTGCTTCTGCCGCCTGCGCTTCCAGCACTTCCGACTCTTCAATCAGCGTACACACCCAATAAGCCTGACGTCCTTCGTGACAGGCGCTTTGCACGCGCGTGATGATCTCACTGCGGCGGCTATCGGGAATTGCTACCGTGGTCACCGGCGTACGTCCTGGCGGTAATTCGTCGATGGTGGAGGTATCGAGATCGGCGTAAGCCGTCATCGCCAGCGTGCGCGGAATCGGCGTAGCGGTCATGATCAGCTGATGCGGATGGAAACCTTGTTCCTCGCCTTTTTCCCACAGCGCTAAGCGCTGGTGCACGCCAAAGCGATGCTGCTCATCAATGATCACCAGCGCCATGCCGTTGAATTTCACCTGCTCCTGGAACAGCGCGTGGGTGCCGACCACCATCGCGACCTGACCGCTGGCAATGGCTTCCTGCTGCGCTTCACGCGCTTTGCCTTTCTGCTTGCCCGCCAGCCAGCCCACTTCAATTCCCAGCGGTGCAAACCACTGGCGGAAGTTGTTGGCATGCTGCTCGGCCAGCAGTTCGGTCGGCGCCATCAGCGCTACCTGTTTGCCGTGTGCGATGACGTTCAGTGCCGCCAGTGCGGCCACCAGCGTTTTACCGGAGCCGACATCGCCCTGCACCAAACGCATCATCGGAAAATCGTTGGCCAAATCCTTTTCAATTTCTGCCACCACACGCTGTTGCGCACCGGTTGGCGAGAAGGGCAGCGCCGCCAGCAGTTGATCAACCAGCTCGTGGCGCGCCATCATCGGCAATGCATGATGGCGCTGTGCACCGGCGCGCACTGCTAGCATGCTGAGGTTATGCGCCAGTAGCTCTTCCAGAATTAAGCGTTTCTGTGCCGGATGGCGGCCAGTCTCCAGCTCACTTAAACGTAGATCCGGCGGTGGACGATGCAGCGTGCGTAGTGCATCCGGCAGGCTAATCAGCCCGCCGCTCAGCTCGGATGGTAGCAGCTCGGCAATTGGGCAGCTCTCCAGCAACGTCAACGCCTGATCGGTGAGATTGCGCAGTGTCGCCTGGCGAATGCCTTCGGTAGTGGGATAAACCGGCGTCAGGGTTTCCTGCAGCTCAACGCCGCCTTGTTCGCCCTGCACGCGAAACTCGGGATGAATGATTTCAGCACCGCGCTGACCGCGCTTAATCTCGCCGTAAGCGGTAACGCGACGGCCCGGCGCCAGGCTGTTTTTCATCCCGGCATTGAAATTGAAGAAACGCATGGTAAGCATGCCGCTGCCATCGCTGATCTGGCACACCAACATGCGGCGGCGACCGAAAGTGATTTCGCTGCTCAGCACTTCACCTTCCACCGTGGCATAAACGCCGGGCAGCAGGTCATTGATTTTATACAGTTGGGTGCGATCTTCGTAACGCAGTGGCAGATGCAGCAGTAGATCCTGAATGGTGAACAGGCCAAGTTTGGCCAGCTTGCCCGCCTGACTGGCGCCGACGCCGGTCAGGGTACTGAGCGGGATGGCATCCAGCAGACGGCCTTTCATTTTCTACCTGTTGATTGCATGGTGGCCCACCACTCGGCGTCGGCTTCTACTTCGCCCTGACCATTGATGTGCGGATACGGCAGGCCTTTCTGCTTAGCGACGCGTGCCAGCACCGGATAACCGCCTTCGAATAGCAAACGCTGCTGCTCATCTTCATCCAGCAGGCTGTAGGTGCGCTGATACATACCGGCATTCTGTCGCTGACGTTGCGCTTCATACAAAATCAGCGCGGAAGCCACCGAGACATTGAGCGACTGCACCATGCCCACCATCGGCACAACGATGTCCTGATCGGCCAGCGCCAGCGCTTCAGCGGTAATACCGGTTTTTTCCTGACCCATCAGAATGCAGGTCGGTTTGGTGTAATCGATGTCGCGAAAATCTACCGCTTTGGCGGACAGATTGGTCGCCAGCACCTGCATGCCTTCATCCTTCAGATGACGCACTGCATCTGCAATATGCTGATGCGTTTTAACCTTCACCCAACTGTTGCTGCCGGCCGAAGCGGAAACCATGGTGCGCATACGCACGCTTGGCCAGACGGCGTGCACTTCATGAATGCCCACCGCATCGGCGGTACGGATCACTGCCGAGACGTTATGCGGTTTATGCACCTGTTCCATGCAAACGGTAAGATCGTGCTGGCGCAGGGCCAGCATCTCCTGAATTCGGGCAAAACGTTGAGCGTTCATGGGCTAGTTACGGTTGCGGTGAACTTTGATCACGTCCGGCATTACGCGGATTTTGCGCATAATATTCGCCAGATGGACGCGATCGTTCGCGGTGAGGCGGATAAAGGCGCTATACACGCGACCATCACGCTCTTCGGTATTCAGGCTCTGAATATTGGAACTGGCAGTGTTGATTGCCGCGGTCAGATTCGCCAGTGCGCCCTGATGATTGAACATGTCGACTTTAATCTCTGCGACAAATTCCTGGTCGGTCACTTTATCCCACTCAACCGGCATGAACTTTTCAGGCTCTTTTTGGTAGCCACGGATGTTACGGCAGGATTCGTGATGCACCACCAAACCTTTTCCGGGACTAACGTGCGCCACAATCGGGTCACCAGGAATTGGACGGCAGCATTTGGCAAAGGTAATCAGCACGCCATCCGCGCCTTTGATCGGCAGCTTTTTGCGTTTGCTGTTGCTCTGCGGCTCTTCACTGCCTGACTGCAGCAAGTTTTTCGCCACCACCACGCTCATGGCGTTGCCCAAGCCGATTTCTGCCAGCAAATCATCGATGGCGGTCAGCTTCATGCGCTCAAGTTCGTGCTGAATGTTCTCAACCGGAATCTCTGCCAGCTTCTTGCTGCCGCCGAGCGCGTGGCTCAACAGGCGACGACCCAGGTTGACGGAGTCTTCACGCTTGAGGTTTTTCAGCAGCTGACGGATTTTGGCGCGCGCTTTCGAGCTGACGACAAAATTGAGCCAGGCAGCGTTCGGGCGAGCACCCGGCGCGGTGATGATTTCAATGGTTTGACCGCTGGTCAGCGATTGTGACAGCGGGTAAGGCTGGCGATCGACGCGTGCGCCGACGCAGGCATGACCGATATCGGTATGCACCGCATAGGCGAAATCAACCGGCGTGGCGCCAGCCGGCAATTCGACGATGCGGCCTTCCGGCGTGAACACATAGATCTCATCCGGGAAGAGATCGGATTTCACGCTTTCGATAAATTCAAACGAGCTACCGGCGCTTTGTTGCAGCTCCAGCAGGCTTTGTAACCAGCGCTGAGCACGAATCTGCGCGGTAGTACCGCTGACTTCGCCGCTCTCTTTATACGCCCAGTGTGCTGCCACACCCATTTCTGCCATCTGATCCATATCTTCAGTACGGATCTGCACTTCAACCGGTACGCCGTGTGGGCCGATCATTGAAGTATGCAGCGATTGATAGCCGTTGGCCTTGGGAATGGCGATGTAATCTTTTACGCGTCCGGGACGCGGTTTGTACAAGCTGTGCATCTGTCCGAGCACGCGATAGCAGGTATCCAGATCTTTCACGATGACGCGGAAAGCGTAGATATCCATGATCGAGTGAAAACGCTGCTCTTTCAGGTGCATTTTGCGGTAGATCGAGTAGAGATGTTTTTCGCGTCCACTTACGCGGCAGGGAATACCTGCTTCCTGTAAGCGACCGTCGATTTCAGCAAGGATCTTCTGAATCATCTCTTTACGGTTACCGCGCGCCGCTTTCACCACCTCTTTAATCACGCGGAAACGGTTCGGGTAGAGCGCTTCAAAGCCGAGCTCTTCCAGTTCTGTTTTCAGGTGATGAATACCAAGGCGGTGCGCCAGAGGACTGTAAATCTCCAGCGTTTCCAGCGCGATACGACGTTTTTTATCCGGACGTAACGCGCCGAGCGTGCGCATGTTGTGCGTGCGGTCAGCCAGTTTGATCAAGATGACGCGGATATCCTGCACCATCGCCATGATCATTTTGCGGAAGTTTTCAGCCTGCGCTTCTTTCTTGTCGCGGAACTTCAGCTTATCGAGCTTGGATACACCTTCTACCAGTTCGGCAACGCTTTTACCAAACAGCTGTTCCATATCCTGGTAAGTGGCGGGCGTATCTTCGATCACATCATGCAGCAGCGCCGCCATTAGCGTTTCGTGGTCGAGTTTCATCTCGGCCAGAATGCAGGCTACAGCAACAGGATGGGTGATATAAGGCTCGCCGCTGGAGCGTGTTTGACCCTCGTGGGCATCACGCGCGACTAGATAAGCTTGCTTGAGGCGCTTAATTTGCTCCTCAGGCAAGTATTTTTCAATCAGTTGATTGAGGCTTTCAAACAGATACAAGGGCGACCTGCGAAGTGCTGTTAACGACGACCTTCAGCGATAGCGGTAACGGCTTGTAACTCAGCGGCTTCCTGCTCATGCTGTTCCTGACGATCACGGACATCCAGAATCTGGGTAGTGATCAAACCTTCTTCGATTTCGCGCAGGGCGATAACGGTTGGCTTATCGTTCTCTTCCGGAACCAGCGCATCTTTACCGCCTACCTGCATCTGACGTGCACGACGTGCAGCGACCAACACCAGGTCAAAACGGTTACCAACTTTCTCTACTGCGTCCTGAACGGTTACGCGTGCCATAGGTGTGCTACTCCACAGATGATGAAGAAATGACTGGGCATAATACTGAAAGTGAATTCAGACTGCCAATAGTTTGCTGATTAAAGCATCATGTCGCGATTTTTGGCGACCCATACGCAGACGTTCTGCGCGAATAATGGTTTTCAGATCTGACAGCGCCAGATCGAAATCATCATTAACAATTAAATAGTCATACTCGGCGTAGTGGCTCATTTCCGCCACGGCCTGTTGCATACGACGGGCAATCACCTCTTCGCTGTCCTGACCGCGGCCACGCAGGCGACGATCCAACTCTTCGGTAGAAGGCGGCAGCACAAAGATGCTGCGAGCGGCCGGCATTTTCTGGCGAATTTGCTGCGCACCTTGCCAGTCGATATCCAGGAAGACGTCCACGCCGGTCGCCAGCACCTGCTCAATCGCAGCGCGTGACGTACCGTAATAATTGCCAAACACTTCCGCATGTTCGAGGAAGTCGTCTGTTGCAATCATGGTCTCGAATTCGGACTTAGAGACGAAAAAGTAGTGCTCACCATGAGCTTCACCGGGACGCACGCCACGGGTGGTATGAGAAATAGACACCTGCGTATCGTACAGCGGTTGTGTCTTTAACAGCGCCTGAATCAGGCTGGATTTACCCGCGCCGCTGGGGGCGGAAACTATATAAAGCGTGCCTTGAGCCATGGTTATCTTGAATTGAGTAAAGAGCGGAGTCGATTTCCTGCACAGTATACACGGCTTGGGGTGGTCACGCAGCGTTTGCCGCTTGGCTGAGGCAATTCTTTTTTCTGTGAAGCCGCGCCAGAGGCTGATGTAGCAGGCTGCAACAGCAATTTAATCTCTGGAATCTGCATCCAGCGCACAATCTTCATGGCTGGTAAAGGCCTGCGCTGCGCGCTCCAATAGCAAAAAAGGAGAGCGAAGATGAAAGGATGCCTGAGTCTATTGTGTTGCTTATTCAGTATGGGTTGCTGGGCCGAAGCGCTCTGCCCGAATTGGTCGCCGGTGCGCGCGGGGCAGGAAATCACACAGCTTCAAACCCAGCTACGACAGTGGGATGACGCGTATTACCGGCAGGGCACTAATCTGGTGACCGATGCCGATTACGACAGCCTGCAACAGCGATTACAGCAGTGGCAGCGCTGTTTCACTCCGGCGCACGCCACCTACGATGCACAACTCACCACCGATGGCAGTACGCATCATCCGGTGGCGCATACCGGCGTGCGCAAACTGCGCGATAAGCTGGCAGTGGCGTACTGGATGCAGGACAAATCTGCGCTATGGCTGCAGCCGAAAGTCGATGGCGTCGCCGTTACTTTAGTATATCGACAGGGTAAGTTGGCCTCATTGATCAGCCGCGGCGATGGTTTGCGTGGCGAAGAGTGGCTGGCCAAATCCGCACATATTCCCTCCATCCCGCAGCGGCTGGATACCTTGCATGAGGAAGTGGTGCTGCAAGGTGAGCTGTTTCTGCAAATGACCGATCATCAACAGGCGCGTGACGGCGGCAAGAACGCGCGCGCTCAGGTGGCGGGAGCGATGATGCGCCACGACACCAGCCCGCTGCTTGAGCGCCTTGGCGTATTTATCTGGGCGTGGCCGGATGGACCCAATTCAATGCCCGATCGTCTGGCGCAGCTCACACAATGGGGATTTGGGCTGGCGCAGAGCTGGAGCCGTCAGGTGAGTAATGAAGAGGAAGTCGCGGTATGGCGCGATCGCTGGTTCCGCGAATCGCTGCCGTTTGTCACCGACGGCGTGGTAATCCATCAATCACCTGTCAGCGCAGGGCGCGACTGGCAGCCCGGCCAGGGCAGTTGGTCAGCGGCATGGAAGTATCAACCAGCAGAAGTCAGCAGCGAAGTGCTGTCAGTGGATTTCAATGTGGGCCGCACGGGCAAGATCGCCGTGGTGCTAAATCTGATACCGGTACAACTGGAGGACAAAACGGTACGCCGGGTAAACATTGGTTCCCTGCGACGCTGGCGGGAACTGGATGTGATCGCGGGTGATGAGGTGACGCTCACGCTGGCGGGATTAGGCATTCCGCGACTGGAGCGCGTGATTTGGCGTGTGGCGCAGCGCGATTATCCAGCGTCGCCACAGGAGGGTGAATTCCACGGCTTAACCTGTCTGCACTTTAGCGCCGACTGCCGGGCGCAGTTTTTATCTCGCCTTAGCTGGCTCAGCCAGAAGTCGGTACTCGATATTGCGGGTGTTCAGCGCAGCAGCTGGCAGCGCCTACTGGATAGCGGCGCTATCAGCCATCTCTTTTCCTGGCTGACACTGACGCCGGATCAGATTGCGCAGGCTAATGGCATCACGCCGGCTCGCGCGCAACTTATCTGGCACCGCTTTAACCTGACGCGTGAGCAGCCGCTGCGACGCTGGGTGAGTGCGCTTGGCTTGCCGTTGCCGCGTGCAGCGTTACAGGCTTTACCGGATGCGCAGTGGTCGCAGTTGCTGGCGCGAACGCCGGAAAGCTGGCAGCAACTGCCCGGTATCGGTAGCGTGTTAGCGCAACGGATTGTGATGATGCTGCAGGATGCGCACCTGCAGCAGTTGATTCACTTCCTGCAGCAGCAGGAGATTCCTGCAACTGATTCAATGTTCAGGATGGGGATAGTTGAAGATCGGCAAACCGAGGCGGAAACGCAGCGCCAGCAAGCGGGCGAAGAAGCCGAACAGTAGCGTGATGATCACCACCGCTTCATGCGCCAGCGGCGTTTTCAGCAACAGGATATACATCCAGCCCGAGGCGAAAGCGATACCGGCATACAGCTCTTTCTGGAACACCAGCGGAATGCGGTTGCAGAACATATCGCGCAGCACTCCGCCGAATACGCCAGTGATCACGGCGGCGATGGCAGCAATGATGGAGGCGTGCCCGCTATCCAGTGCAACCTGGGCGCCAATAATGGAGAACACCACTAAACCCAGCGCATCCAGCACCAGAAACACTTTGCGCAGGTGCGTCATTAGCGGTGCAACAAAGGTGGTCACAACCGCAGCCGCAGCCACGATCATGATGTACTCCGGGTTTTTAACCCAACTGAGCGGATAGTGGCCCAGCAAAATGTCACGCACCGAACCGCCGCCAATGGCGGTGACCGAGGCGATGATGATCACGCCAAACAGGTCCATTTTACGACGTCCTGCCGCCAGCGCGCCGGTCATGGCTTCGGCTGTAATACCAATAATATAGAGAACGGTTAACAACATAGAGCACTCCAGTAAATTGGCGGCAAGGCTAAAGATTTCTCAGAGTGTAGACCACTGAGATTTTCTAAATAAAGCGTTATCGGATTAGGCTTTTTGATGGCGTGCATGCTAACAGGCTTAGCAGGCGGGATAAATCTGCAGTTATTGGCCTTTTCGCATAAGTATAAATGATGCGAAGAGGGGCAGATCTTCTCTTCTTAAGTTCTAGCCAGTTTGTGTCGTACGTGATTACTGGCAATTGAAGCAGGCTTTCCGCTCTCAGGCATCACGTGTAGCAACTATTGGACAGGCATGAAAACTCGTAACGAAGACATCCTCTTTTTCTCCTCTGACAAACTGGCGGCGCTGGGGCTTGAGAGTCTTTTGTCCTCGTTACCTGTTGCGTGTCAGCTGCATGAGCTATGGTCTCTCAGCACGGTCATGGCGAAGTGCGAAAAGATGAAACCGCGTTTGCTGGTGTGTATCTTTCATGAAAATATGCCGCTAACCGGCACCTTAAAAGTGCTTTACGCCTTACAGCAGCAGTTTCCCACGATGCAAATCGTGGTGCTGACGCGGCGTTTGTTACCGCTGATGCATGCGCTCAGTCGTTACCTGCCTTCGCTCACGGTGTTGGACTTAAAATCATCTCGTCAGATACTTTCCAGCCGTCTCCTCACCAGCATCAACACTAATGCCCAAATTCAGTTAGTTGAAGGCGCGGATATTCTTCTGCCAGACAGGCAATTAAGGGTACTACTGATGATGGCGTGGGGTTACAGCATTGAGCACATCGGCATTCGCCTGGGCATCAGTCATAAAACAGTGAATGCACACAAACTCAATGCACTGGCGCGACTGCAGGTTAAAAGCAAGAATGATATGGCCGATCTCTACATGGTGATTGATGAGTTACGCATGATAGTGAGTTGGTTGCGCTTGCAGCGTAACGGCAAATTAAGCGAACTCAGTTTTCAGTCACTGGAAGAGTTACTGGAAGCCTAAAAAGAAAAAAGCGTGCTGGCGACCAGCACGCGAACGCATCTTTTCAGATGCCCAGAGCCCACCATACAGACTTGTTTTTATTATCCGTTTCTTGCTCGCACGTTAGCGAAACTTTTCAGGCTAAAGCGGTATTCTGGCTGGAACCAGGAGCGACCGTAGTAGCAGTAAATCAGCATTCTGATGGATACCATGGCGAGGTAGCCCCAGATGGCGCACAGCACTGAAGGTGTCAGCCACACGGTAAACAGTGTGACGCTTAATCCCACCAGCACAGAAGATGTTTCCGCGAAAGCGATGCGTGAAAATTGGTTTTCCCGCTGTAATATGGCGCGATAATGTTGTCCCTGCGGAATAATAATGAAGATGACCGAAATCATTTCCAGCATTATTGCCATTTCGGGTTGATTCATTATTCGGCTAGAAATATCGCTACCAATAAACAGCGCGGCAAAAATAGCGAGTCCGCTTAATGCATTCCCCCAATATAATATTGAGAGATCGCTGTTGTTCAGGTTTTTTGTTCTGATAATGGCATTGCCAAATCCGCGATCGGCCAGTGTGTCAATAATCAATAACATTACAATAGCAATGGCGAGTAAATTTAACTCGTTTGCCTGGAGTATTTGTGCCAGAAGTGAAAGTTGTAAAACACCAATGCCGACGATTTTAATCGATGACAAAATTGACCATTTAGCGTTGGTCAGATTTTTTTCTCTTATCGCCATATTCTGCTCATTATGGTACATGTACCAGTGCAATTAAGGGTTTACTCTGGCCACAGGCCAAAGCACAGCTTACATCAATGCAGCGCATCCTGACGCAGCCCTGATATACCTTTCAGGTTTTGCCACGTAAAAATGCGTTCAATTAAATGATGTTCTGAATTTATTAAGATGACCCTGGCGCTTAATGATGTTGTTGTCTTAATGGTATCTCCTCCTGTGCGGAGGAAATCCGTAAGATCATTATAAAATCCCTTTGAGTTTATATATTCCCCGGCCAGCATCCGGCTGGCAATCTCAACGAATTCTTTTTCTGATAACAAAGGATAGGTTGAGCGATCCATGTTATTTCCCTGCTGTTGTTATTATGGTTACTGCTGTGTGTGAAATGAGTTATACCGTGTTTTAATTAATTTAACACCATCAGAAAACTCCTATAAATAGACTGCAGGAATAAATGGTTTCAGAATTTGCATCAGAATATATAAGGCGAATGATTTACTATTTATTAGTGCTTTTCTTCATTCCATACGGTTGAATGAATCGGCGATAAAGAAATACAGAAAAAACTTTGATAAATCAGAGGCACTCAGCATTTTTCTGCACATCCTCACCAGGAATTTTCCTGTTGAGGATGCTTAAGCCAGACTGGTGTTTAACAGATAAATACGTGAAGGTTTGAGCAAAACAGTTAAACGCTACTGAGCAAAAAAGTAAGCGATTTTTATTGATTGATTCCAGCATGCGTTAAAGAAGCGATCTCTGCATAATCCATTGATTCTAATGAGTTAACAGATGAAGAAGCTGTTCCAGGTCGCGTTTTACCCATGCAACATCCTCGGCAAACTTCTCGTCAGACATGAATGCTTGACGATAAACCACCATCACAACTTCCGCACCTTGCTCATTGGCAATCACCCGCATCGGCATATAAATCTCTTTACCCGTTCCGGTATCAATCCAGTGATCCATCACGCCAAAGGGATTGTGTGGGGTAAAGCGAATCTTTACCGTTCCCTCGGGACCTTTGGCTTTCCAGCTGTTCCCTTCCTGCGTCAGCGTACTGGCGCTGAGTCCGCTAGCCCATTTGGCAAAGCATTCCGGTTTCCAGATGGTTTCATACAAATCTAACCAGTTGCGTGGAACCGTTAGTGTGACGGTCTGAGATGGCAGCATGGGACCTCCTGATGTGATACAGCCATTAAAGCACGCTGATTCCGGGCTGCAAACGGCCCGGTCATGGAAGTGTGGGTCAGCAGCGGTTTCCGTGAAAACGCTGTAATCAGATAAACTTGCCGCGTCCCTGAATAGCCTGTTCTTCACCCGTACCATCAGCATGGCGCAGCACGAAGCGATCGGACTGCGCAACCACCGCGCAGCTGTGATTAGGGAAGATGCGCAGCAGCGCGCCAACGGTGGGTGCCTGTTCAGCATATTGCAGGAAACCATGCTCCTCCGACAGCTTCAACACTTCATAATGATTGCCTTGCTCATCGACGGCGATACCAAATCCGCTGGCATTGGTGCCGTGCGGCCCTTTGTCAGAGCTAAGCATTTTGGAACCGGCATCAATAATGGCGAAGTGCGGATTGACCGCTACCACGCGCGTTACCACGCTCAGCGCCAACGCATCTGGCGTGCAGAGACCTAAACGCCATGCGGTAAGATCGAGCAGCGCATAATTGCCGGGGCGGATTTCATCGCTGCCCTGCGCGACGGGTGCCGCCAATGCCGTTGGCGTTGAACCGACTGAAATCGGGCAGTGCGCAAAACCAGCGGCAATCAGGCGCTGCTGCAGATCACGCATCAATGCGATTTCCTGCAGGGCAACGTCGGCAATCGCTGCGGCGTTACCTGCGCCATAAGCGTGACCGGCATGAGAAACCAGCCCGGCAAACGTGAGGCCCGCATCCTGAATTTGTTGCGCCAGCGTAACGGCGGCATCGTCGTGCGGATCAACACCGATGCGATGTAATCCCACATCCACCTTGATGGCTAACGCCAGCTGGCAATCGGGCTGGCGCTGATGTGCAGCCGCTATTGCTGCCACGCCATTCGCGCAATCCGCAATGCAGGTAATGCGCGCCTGATGTTGTGCGGCTACCGCCAAAAGTTCTTTCAGCGTATCGGCATGCACAATTGGGTAAGCTAGCAGCAGATCGCGTTCGCCACCGAGAATAAAAGCGATGCCTTCACTCGGTTTAGATACGGTAATGCCGCGCGCGCCGAGCTTTCGCTGCTGCTCAGCAATCCAGACGCTTTTATGGGTTTTGATATGAGGACGTAGCGTGACGCCAGCGGCATCGGCTTTTTGCTGCATCTGTTGCAGGTTGCGTTGCAGGCGCGCTGCATCAATTTCGAGGTACGGTGTTAGTCGGTCGGCAATCAGAGGCCGCAACCAACCAGCCTCAATATTCTGTTCCATCATAATAGTCCGCAGGTGATTACACAGTGCGGACTATGATTCATCAATGCACGGCAGAATGCCAGCCGACAAAATCGGCACATTCCTGCGCAGGGCCGCCATTGATGGTGACTTTTTAAACTTTAGAGTTGGAGCTCTGGAATCCGCCGCCCAAATCTTCTATCAAAACCACTGCAAGGTTAATCTGCTGCGCCTTCAGCGCCACCCGTTTTTGGTCGGATTCGATCAACTGATTTTGGATTGTCAGCACATCAAGATAAGGACGTAGGCCCGCTGCGTATTCACGATGCAAATCATCCCACGCGCTGTGAATCAGCTGGTTAGCGCTTTCCTGTTGCGCCAGCTGATCCTGAATCGACTGCAACTGAGTAATGGTGTCGCTGATATTGCCCAGTGAACTAATCAGCAATTTGTTGTACTGCGCTACCGCCAGATCGTAATCGGCGTCGCTCTCTGCTAAATCGGCGCGACGTTTGCCCGCGTCAAAGATCGGCAATGACAAACTCGGTCCCACATTAAAGAAGCGGCTTGGTGCACCAAACAAGGCATCGCCGAGCAGTGATTTGGTGCCGGCTTCGGCCACCAAATTGATGTTGGGATAGAACTCGGTTTTGCTGGCGGCGATCTGTTTCGATGCCGCTTCAACGCGCCAGCGCGCGGCCACCACATCCGGACGACGACCCAGCAGTTCGGCCGGAATGGTGTTTGGCAGCATGGCGGCGACCGGCACATTCATCTGCGCCGGTTTTAGCTGGTGCCAGTAATCCGGGCCTTTACCTATCAGCGTCGAAAGCTGAATACCGGCATCGGTGACTTGCTGTTGAGCTTGCGTCAATTCGGCTTGCGCGGTTTTCTGCTGCGACAGCGCCTGCTTATATTGGTAATCGGAAGTGAGGCCAGCGCTGACATATTGCTGCTGAATTTTGGCGATACCCGCCGCACGCTCGGCATTCTGCTGCGCCAGTTCGGCATTATTCCAGGCGAGATTAAGGTGGTTCCACGCTCGCGTCACGTTCGCGGCTAGCGTTAACTGACTGGCCTGACGATCCAACTCGCTGGCACGTGCTTGCCCCAATGCGGCTTCAGCGGCATCTTTTTTGCCGCCCCATAAATCGAAGGTGTAGCTCAATCCAACGTTAGCGGTGCGCAGCGTGCTGTAGCTTTTCCCCTCCAGCAGCGGATCATCCACTTTTGCCACACGCGAGCGCGTAATGCCCGCGTTGAGATCGACATCCGGATAGCGTTCGGCATCGGCGGCAATCACTTGTGCATTGGCTTTATCCGCTTGCGCGTTGACTACCTGCAAATCCGGGTTGGATGCCATCGCATCATCAATCATTCGATTGAGTTGAGCATCGTTAAAACCTTGCCACCATGCGCTTTTTGGCCAATTCGCGGCGCTGAAATGCGCGTTTTTCAGGGATTGACTGGCTTGCAGAGCGTTAGCATCAAGCAGCGTGTTTTTGGGGTGTAAGCCGTATGGATTGGCACAACTGGCCAGCAGCGCAGTGGCAACGGCCAGCGCGAGAAATTTGCAGTGAAAGTGCTGTGTCATGGTTCTGGTCAAAGAGAGGTGAAGGCGACCATTACAAGAGGCGGGGCAGATTTTGACAAACCTGTTTTTCGTTAAGAATGGTTGTCAAATGTGAGCAGAGAAAATGAGCAGCAGGTGAAAACCTGCTGCATCAAGAGATTAGATATAGAGAGACGCTTCACCCGGCGGACGGGTTTTGAAGCGACGATGCAGCCACAGATATTGGTCGGGCGCGCGCAGAATTTCATTCTCAATCACGCGATTCATGTAAGCAGCGGCAGCGGCTTCATCTTCATACGGATAATTTTCCAGTTCAGGCTGAATAATCAGCTGATAACCGCTCTTATCCTGGTTACGAATCAATACGATGGTCAGCATTGCCGGTTTTGCCAGACGAGACAAAACATAGGTGCCGTTGGTGGTCGCCGCTTGTTTCACCGCAAACAGCGGAGCAAACACGCTGCCTTTGGGGCCGTAATCCTGATCCGGTGCGAACCAAACCGCTTCGCCTTTTTTCAGCGCCTGCACCATGCCGCGCAAATCGCGACGATCGATCATCGCTTTATTCGAACGCATGCGACCTTTGGTTTGTGCCCACTCCATCGCCTGATTATTGTGCGGACGATACATCGCCATCATTGGCTGGCATAAACCGGTAATGCGGCCGCCCAGCTCCAGCGACATAAAGTGCACACCGATGACCATCACACCACGCTGGTGGCTTTGTGCGTGCTGCAGGTTTTCCAGACCATGCACTTCGAAGTAACGACGCACGCGTGCATCAGACCAGAACCAGGCAATGCCGGTTTCTGCCAGCGCCATTCCTAGCGATTCGAAGTTGCCGGCGATCATCGCCTCGATTTTCTCTTCCTTGATATTGGGAAAGCACAGCTCGATATTGCGACGGGTGATGCGTTCGCGGCGCTTCAGGAAGTGACGCGACAATTTGCCAGCGCCAGCACCAAGCCGGATCAGAATGGGGTAAGGAAGTTGCACCAGCAGCCACAGTACACCTAGCCCAAACCAGGTAAACCAATAACGGGGATGCAGAAGTTTGGAACGGAACTGCCTGGATTTCGTCATAACGCCTTCATGTCGGGGAAAAAATGTATCGCACGAAGAAAAAGGGTCCCTGAGTTCCTGGAGCGGTACAACTGTATTGATTACGACCAGCACTTTAGCAAAAAGTGCCGTCAATGTTACCCAATCTCTGCAATCCTCAGGATTGAGCACATTCATGGTTAGAACGGCTTCATTCTATCACCTTTTATTCATTCCCTTTAAAAACAGCAGGGTAAACTCATCCTAAAGAAGTCAAAATAGCCATCACGTAGTGGATTAAGAACTGTCTGTTAATAAGGACACACTAATCTTTACGCTTTATTTACTTTGTTCAGGAAGATTAAAGCGTTTGTCTTCAGGAAAAAGCCGATGACCGCGCTGATGCAGTCTCTGTTGCCATTCCATGTCTCCCTGCAACATGGCAATTTTAAGCAGTGAATAGGTAACGTTGGCATCATGGTGCTTTGTCAGGTATTCCCTTGCCCACACTTTGAATTGGATTAATTGTCCGACATCTTTTGTGCTGTTGAACGTCATTAGACGATGAAGGTTTGCATCAAACTGATAGCGCTCCCATTGGGCGTAAGGATTAATAAGTTGCTCAGCATGGGAAAAATCAGCAAACCTGTTGCGCTCAATTTGCGTCAGGATGGCATTGGTGTGCAAACCTGTTGCCGCAAAAACCATCAAAGCGAGAGCAAAAAGGGTGACAAACCCAGTTGCAGCGTAATGCGCCAACGGGCGCAGAGTCAGGCTTTGCAGATCTGACTCAGATTGCATCAGACGGATCAGCAGTAGTAATACCAGACCATGCGGCGCGGACTGGTAGAGTGGATACTCAAAAAGCAGATGGGTCACGATAGGTAAGGTCATCGTCCAAAACGTAAAGGCGCGTCGCCTTGCATGAGGGCTGCCGGTTACGACGGGCTTGAACCATGCCCAAATTATTAGTGCCACTCCCGCCAGCGCAATAACGCCATTTTCCATCCACTGAAACAGGATTTCATTATGCGGGTGCGTTGGGGGACGAGAATTCAACGGATGCGCCGTTTCCTCACGTACGTGCAGCAGATAATCGTGCTCAAAATGACCCGCACCCCAGCCACGTAAAGGACGTTCGGCGATCATATGCAGGCTGTGCGTGATCATCTGCACACGGCCTGCCGTTGAATGGGTTTTATCCACTTTTTGTAATCCCGCCATGGGGGCATACGCGAGCAGGGTCTGGCAAGCTATCACAATTGCTAATGCAATCGGTAAGCCAATCAAGAGGTGTTGCCGCCAATGGCGATGCCGGCGGAATGTCCAGATAAGTAAAGCGCTACTGGCCGACGCACCAAGCCAGGCAACGCGAGACTGGATGATCATTAAAATCACCAGCAATACAGCCATGATCGCTGCCAATAGTAAACGAAGCCCGCCATGACGCACCTTAAAGCTAAAATACAGCGCTAACGTCCAGCCAGTAGCCAGAAAACTACCCAGTAAATTTACCTGCTGGAAAATGCCATAGGCGCGGGTGCCATCTGCCGGAAATTCCATCCAGTTATTTGCCCCCGTCATGAAGAGTTGGCATAGCGCCAGCATCGCCTGCGCCACGGCCGCAGTAATGATGCATACCAGCCAGAGCCTTTTAACGTTTGGCGAAAGGGGGATTTGTAGCATGGCCAGGTAAAACAGCACTGCCAGAGCATAGGCAGTTAGCTGGGGGAGTAAGGTCACATCATGATTGCCGTAAAACGTACAGAGTATGGGCTGGCTAAGGAGCAGAAACGCTAGCAGCCATATCGGTGTCACCTTTGCCACTCGCACCCCGCCCGTTGAGGGGGGAGAAAAGAGGCATTTTATTGCCACGATAAAAATACAGATGCCCATAAAATTGAGCGTAATAAGATTTTGCGGCAAACGAAAACCTGAACCGCCCATATTGGCAACGTAAACTTGCAGCATCAATATTAAGTCGCTCGCCACGACCAGTGAAACAAATAATGTAGTAAATGGGGGCTTGCGAAAAGTAGGGCTAAAAAACATGGTTTTCTTCTAATTAATAAGCGGTAATGATGAGCGTGCCGGCGCCATTAAATGCGCCAGGTGTGACCGCTCCATGAGTACGCAGCGTTGAGCTAAGCGTAAATGTTGCCAGCAAGTTGGCTGAATTTACTTTAAGCTCAATGCCTTCAGAAGCATCTTGATCGTTGACTTTTAATTCAGTCTGCAAACTGTTATCCGAACGGAGTGAGACAATATTGTTGTTAAACCCTACCGCATAAACTTTCGCCGTTGCCGCTGAGCTACAGGAGAGCGTTAACTGCGTTTGAGCAGTATTACCGTTTATGCTTTTATCAGAAACATAACCGTGATAGAGATTAGTATCACCCAAAAGTGAACAGCTGACGGGATATTTATGATCCCGGATGCAGATATTATCAGGCAGGAAGGTTGCATCATGCCAATCATTTTGAAATGCTGCCAATCGGAAACAATTGTATTCAGCTGACCTGCCGTCTATTTGAAAGGTATGTTCTATCGATAAAGGGTATTTAGCTTTATACGCTTTTCCCAGTTCACCAATAGTTGCATAGTTTTCTGCAGATAAGACATTTGGCGCATGAATGTCAGCGGGAACCCTATCATTTTCCGGAAAAGACGCGATCTTACAGCCCGACTGCTTATAACACGGATTTTTCAAAGGGCTATCTTCATCCCAGTGATCAACATATATACGAAAGGTAGTATATTTTCCAATCCAGGAAAGAAAAGTATTATGGCTGATGATTGTGGCTTGTGCTGATGCAGTTATAATTATGCAAATAAAATAAATGATGAGTTTAAAAATGCTCATTAGTGATACTCCAGTTCTATGGTTGCGCTGGCATTGATTGTCCCGGGATGTAATTCGTTATTTTTAATGCTTTCACGATTAGCAGACAGGAATAAGTCAAAGACCATTTTGTTGTCACCAGAATGGAAAATCCTCTCGACGCTTTTGTTTATCGGAATAAAAATACCTTTTTCTTCAACGCCAATGGCGATGCCTTTTGCGGTACTGGATGGATCAAGTGCCATCATGCCCGCTTGCCGCGCATCTTCTGTTGCCTTAAAGGTGATTGAGAGTTTATTGGTTGTTGAGGTATCGCAACCCTGTAAATTAAGCGTTATGGAAATACCTGCGGTACGTTGATAGCGATAAAGAAATTTATTAATGACGCTGCCAAAATCAATAACAATATCACTGCTGTTGGGGTCGAGAATGCAGGGTTCCTGCACTAATCCGCCTGTAAAAGAAAAGTCAGCAGCTGCAAAGGCGTTTATAGAACATGTTGATAGCAGAGTTATTATTAACATAATATGGAAGCGCATAATCATTACTCGTATTTAATAACAAGCGTTGCAAGCGCTTTAAAACGTCCGCTTTTCAAAGCGCTGCCAGCTCGCTTTATCGGAACGGCATAAAATATTGGCTGCGTAACATCATCAAGCGTAAAGCGCTGATTGATTATAATGGGTTGATTATTTTGCATTATCCTGATACCTAAATCATCAATCCCTGTGAATAATGCGCTGGCATCAAAATTGCTGGTTATGCCCAAAAATGCCAGTTCCAGCTGTTTTCCCGGCGGGGTCCGACATACGATGCTGATAGGAACACGCTGTTGATATCTCACACCATCAATATGATTTACTCCTACTGCATCACCAAAATCAACGTCTGCCGGTTTGTCATTGTTTATTACGCAATTAATACTGATCAGTGTGGCTGAAAAATTTATTTTCACAGCGTGTGAATTACAACAATAAATAAAGAGTGATAGTATGAGTATTGCAGTTTTCATTCACTGAGGCTCGACGATCAGTTGTGCACTTATTGTTAACTTACCTGGTAAGGGTATTGAACCAGATTTTTTAACAGGAACTACCTTCAGAGAAAAATCCCCCGTCTGCACATAATTGTATTTTTTATTTATTTCGAGTGGTGTGCCATCTTTACCATTGATGAATTTTATCCCAACGTTGGTGATGTTAGTGCGTATTGCTGCTTTATCAAATGTTGCTGCGCTACCCGATACACGGAAGTAAAGATTTTCGGAATAGTTTTCATCGCACTTAATCGACAGCGTCAGCAATTCAGTGTATTTTAGGCCATCTATTTCATTAATATCCACATTGTCACCAAAGTTGACATCGATATCTTTATTATTGTCAATTTTACACGGGACGTTAATCAGCTTTCCTGAAAAGTTGACGCCTGCATTGGCATTAGACAACGTGCTATGCAACGCAAATGCAATGATCAGTGGATAGAGCATTATTTTTATAATCTGCATTCCGTGTCTCCTCAACGAACATTCAATACCATGGTGGCGGTTGCAGTAAAGTTACCCGCTGTGACTTTGACCTTGTTTTTAACCGGCACGGCAATCAATGTGTTTGATATTCGCCAATCAATGTTGTGTGCTTTATTTATTTCGATGTCTTTACCGTTTAATATTAATTTGATGCCCACATTGCTGTTGGTGGTAGAAATGACATTTTTATCAAACACCGCCGCTGTAGCTGAGATAAAAACTTCCTGCTCCCCGTTGAAAGCTCCCGGACACGTGACGGTGAATGGCACCGATTTACTGAACCGGATACCATCAATTAGTTGAATGATGATATCGCCGAAGTTAACACGACTTTCTCGATCACCATTCAAAGTACATTGGGAGCTGACGATAATCCCCGACACATTAATTGGATATCTATTCGTGCCGGGGATAATTTCTTCATGCGGCGCGATCGGCGCTGAGAAGAGCATTTTGCAGTGCAGCAGTGCTAAAACGATGACCAGCCACTTCATGCTGTTCATGCTTATTCGCGGCTATCGGTGACACGGCACACATTGGCTTTGCAACTGAATGTCAATTTTGGCCGACCGCCGAAATCGTCGATATAGCTTAATACCGGATGCGAACCTAACTTACTGGCTTTTACGTTAATAGCGGCACTGCCCTGTGGCGGAATCATGATCGGATTAAAATCACTTTCTTCTTTACCATCAACATGACTGGCTGCAGTAATCAGCGTGACATAATATCCGGTAGGATTTATCACCGTGTATTGATCACCGTTTTTTTTCAACGTGAGTTGATTTTGTACGGGTTTGATCGAAGCCCGTGGATCGATCATTAATTTTTCTGGGCGATAAAAGAGTTTGATGCGGGTCTGTAACGCAATTTGTAATACGTTTTGTTTTTCACTGCGTGGCGGAATCTCGCGCAAATTAAAGTAAAACAAAGATTCACGATCCTGAGGCAATGATTTTGCGGCAGGTAAAGATTGGATTTTAATCGCGCTTTTATGACCCGGCTCAATACGCTGAACTGGAGGGAGCGCCATAAGCGGCGACTTTATTTTTTTTCCTTGCTCATCTTCCAGCCAGCTTTGCGCCAGATACGGACGCGCTTTATTTTCATTGCTGATATTCAAACTGATTGAGCGTTCAGCGCCGTCATAAATGACGCGGGTGCGATCCAATGCAACAGCAGCCAGCGTGCTTTGTGAAAAAATCATAGCGCCAAACAGCATCGCCACGGTAGCGAGAGAAGCCTTCAGGTTCATAAAATTAATACTCACTCTATATGTCTGGGGTAATAGAGCGACAGATACTCAACAAACTTTAATGCGCAAAAATTATTCTTTTTCTGTACACGGAAGCAGCAGGTTTGTTTCTCCACTCTCATCAATGGGTAATACTTTTGGGAAGGTAATTTGGCATTGAATATTGCCGTTCCAGCGGACATCCATCAGCATTTCAGGGTTTACACCACTAAGCCAGACGCTGCCCATCTCATCAACAATGCCGGTCTCACGCCCTTTACTTAATACGCTCGCGCCAAACGGCGGATAACTGCCATCACTTAGGCGAATAACCGCCATTAGCTTTTGACCTTTAATTAATCGAAAGCGACGATAGCCAATGGCGCCTTCGGTTAAGGTTAATTGCAAAACGGGCGACTCCGCTTCAATGTCATCGTTGAGTTGGTTGATATCCAGATGTGCCTGATTACGTATATAGCTACTGACATCCGCTAGTACCGCTTTTCCGAATTTGTTGCTATGAGTGGCCGCACCGGAAGACTTAATGGGCACATCGCTAATACCTTCAGTATCCAGCATCAGACGCGTGCCTCCAGGTATTATGGTGCGATGTAATGCTGCTCCATGTGCTGTGGCCGTTAATCCTCCCTGCATGGACAGGGCTGCGGAGCGATACTGACCGGGTTTATAACTGGCACTATAGTTCGTTAGCGTGTTATCGCCGGTATGGGTGTAGTAGCCACTATAAGCGCTTTGTTGTTGGCGATCGACATTGGCGCCTAAGCGATAACTGTTGCGTTCATCCATGCGGTTATACCAACTCAGGCTATTGATTTGGCCGGCATCTGAATTTTGTGCATTGATATTCAAGCCCGATGAGGTCCCGAAAGGCACGTTCAGGCTTAAGAACACTCCGTCATCTTGTATACCTGAATTTTGTGCGCGATAGGCGGAGAGATTGAAACTGACGTTTTTAAAATTTCCCACATCGAAATAACGCGCAAACGACATATTCCAGCGGCTGGTCGCCTGACGATTCCAGTAAGTCTGATAGTTATAATTTAAAAATGCGCTGACGCCGAGTGTACGGAATTGTTTATTAAGTGAAACGGTATAGGTCTGCTTATTCGCTGCATTATTACGAATAACCAAATGCTTACGGCTCGCCTCAAGATATTGATTTAGACTAAGATAGCTCTTCTCCGTAAAGCGATAACCTGCGAAGGTAACCTGCGTGTCATAGTTTTCGAAGCGTTTAGAATAACTCAGGCTATAGGAGCCGCCAGAGCGCGTTTGGTTATTAGGCAGCTTTGCATAAGATTGGGTTGCGGTGAGTGCCAGGGCCCCAAACGATAAGAGGTCACGCCCTGCACCCAACGACGCGGCATGATATTTTCCAGAGGATAATCCACCCCCGAGCAGCGACCAACCGTTACTAATACCCCATGAGAATTCCCCTGCCATTAACCTTTCATTCTGCAGATGAAATCTATCGTCTGTCGTTTGCCCTACCGCCGCCTTAAAGCGAACCTGTCCAGGGCGACTAAGATAGGGAACAGATGCGGTTTCGACCTGAAAGGTCTGAATGCTGCCATCTTGCTCTTCAACTTTGACATCCAGCGTGCCAGTAATAGAGTCGCTCAAGTCCTGAATAATAAAAGGACCGGGAGCCACCAGGCTTTCATATAACACACGTCCAGCGTGACTAATGGTGACTTTTGCATTGGTCTTCGCCACGCCACGGACCTCCGGTGCGTATCCACGCAAATTGGGGGGTAACTGGCTATCATCACTAATAAGGCTGGCGCCAACATAGCGTGCATTTTCAAACACATCACTGGCGAGGTCATTTTGACCAATAATTAATTTTGCGCCCCAAGGTTTGATTGCCCTAAATGCCTGATATTGATTCCAGTTAAAAGTAGAGGTTTTAGTGTTATTGGCAGTGTAATGAGTACCATTCCAGAACGCACGCATACGCCAGGGACCGGCGTTGACACCTACCACGCCATTACCGCTTAATTCGCTTGATTCACTGCCTTGTGCCGGGGAGGAGTAATTAAAATTGGTGTTATAATCCGCAATAAATCCAGCAATCCCTTCGTCCCAGCGTGAAGGGGGATCCCAGTTAGCCGTTTGATATTCAATATATGCCTGAGGAACACTCATGTAGAGCGTTGATGACGCGAGATCAGGACGCAAAATGATACCCGGCATGATATCAAGCCGGGCACATTTTTCATTATTCCAGTAGGTAACTTTATCTAACCATGACTTCTTTAAACCGAAGCCTGCCATCATTTTTGGTGTTAAGCAGGCGACAGTTTCGTTTTCATCATGTTCAGACGGTAAAAAAGTAACCTCCTCTGTGGGTGATTCATTGTCATTAATTTTGATTGCCATGTCATATTGACCAGGCATCATATAACCTGCCCGGGAAAATTGACTCATATCAATGTTTTCCCGGTCGGAAATATCCATGTTGTCCAGATTAAACTCAACTTCCTCTGCTAATGCACTGCTAATAGCACTGCTAAAAAAAGCCAATAATAAAGCAGTTACTAACGGGCGTAAGCGCCAGTTATTTTGAAAAGGAAATGAGTTCCTGGTATGGACTGACATACTACTAACACCCTGGTCAAATAAAAAAGAGATGCGCAGATTACGCATGTCTCTAATTAGCGTGGAAAATGATTACTGATAATCCAGGCTAAAATCGACGGTGCTTTGAAATACCCCCGGTGTTATGGTTGCAGAGGCACCATCACCCTGCAGATATGCAGAGAACGACAAAGTGTTGCTACCATTCTGCAGAGTCATAGTTGATGGCTGGCCCAATTTAATTAGCTGGCCTGAGCCATCTGTCAGGCCAATGCTGGCACCGCTAGCGGTACCGGTCATGCCAATTAGAGTCGGTACGGCAGCAGAGGCCTGGCCGGTAAAGGTCACACTCACATCTTTACCTGCGGTGAAATCGCAATTCTCCAGTTTGATGTTGAAGGGTACCGGTGTTGATTTACCACCCGCTGCCAACTGCTTTTTCGATACCTGACCCAGATCAATGGTTTGATCCTGCGAGCCTGGGTTGATTGAACAAGGTGCATCAATAATTGAGCCCTTAATGGTGACAGTACCTGCACCCTGGCTATTGACAGCGTTAGCCAGGCTGGCGGTCATCATCAATCCCAAGCCGAGTGCGACTGACATCTTGTTAAATCTCATAATATTTACCTGTTCCTATATGGGTGTTTGAAGGCGCAAAGGAAAAGAACCGCGATAGTGATGAGCATAAAATTCGCTTTCCTTAAACGATCCATTGCATGTGCACGAATTGAAGGGCGACAGGTTTCTCGAAAAAATTAATAGGAAAAGTAAAATATTACGATCACGAGTAATATTCAGAAAAACAGGGTCTTTTTCTTTTCATCCTTAGGGCATTAATAAGTTTTGTGCTAGAGATATTAAGGAGGAAATTTCAAAATTAGAGACATTTCTTATACACGGAAATGAAAATGTCTTATTTAAAATGAAATAAGGCGTTGCCTGATGATGAACATTTTTTTCATGTATAGCTTTCGCTACCTGGTACAGGGGATATTTACAAAGAGTTGATCAGGGCGGATATATTTTGGATCCCTAACTGTTATTTTATGCATAATTTCCCGATCTTAACCTGATGCTTACCAAAGAGAATAAATTCTATGACACATAAACGTTTGCTGGATTGCTCAGCTTCCGAGCTGCTGCCGATGGATAAAGATGCGTTGATATATGCTGTGCGTGCCAGCGAAGGACGGGTGGTAGTCAGCGAAACTATCGGCATGACTTCACCTTTGCTGCATAATATTACTAACGCCGAATTGGCGGCCTCTCAGGGTGCTGATATTGTGTTGATCAACATGTTCGACAGTGAAAACCCTATTATTCATGGCATGCCCGCAAACATTGCGCCGGAACAAATATTACATGAATTATGCCGGCTGACCGGGCGTATTATTGGGGTCAATCTTGAAGCGGTAGATCCTGATTTTGATGCCACGCATCTTGATGGATTACAAATGGTGCCAGGGCGCGCGGCAACAGCGGAGAACGCCTGCCGTTTGGTGCAAATGGGAGCCAAAATTTTGGTTCTCACGGGCAATCCTAATAACGGTGTGAGCAATCGTGCGCTGGCTAAAGCGGCGAAAATGATCCGCGAGGCGGTTGGTAACAGCGCACTCATTATCACCGGTAAGATGCATGGTGCTGGCATTGTTCAGGAGAGTGGCAGCGACATCCTCACCGAGCAAGATATTGCTGAGTTCGTGCATCAAGGGGTTGATGTGGTGTTAGTGCCTGCACCCGGCACACTACCGGGTATGAGTCAGCAGAAAGTTGCCTCACTCATTGAATGTATTCATTCGCATGGCGCTTTGGCGATGACCGCGATCGGGACATCGCAAGAGGGGGCAGATGTGAATACCATTCGTCAAATCGCGTTAATGAGTAAGATGGCGGGCGCAGATCTTCATCATATTGGTGACACCGGTTACATCGGGATGGCATTGCCTGAAAATATCATGGCTTACAGCATTGCCATTCGCGGTATCCGACATACTTACACGCGCATGGCACGCTCAATAAATCGCTAACCCGCATTAATCGTCAAGCCCGTAGGATGACGGACTTGACGTTATTAATGGAGGGCGTGATCACTCGATGTTCTGAATCTGCTCACGCATCTGTTCAATCAACACTTTCAGCTCAATCGCTGATGTCGTGATCTCGGCATTAATTGATTTTGAAGCCAGCGTGTTCGACTCGCGGTTGAACTCCTGCATCATAAAGTCGAGGCGGCGGCCAACGGCTTCTTTCTTTTTCAGGATGTTGTAGGTTTCTTTAACGTGCGCATCCAGGCGATCCAGCTCTTCCGACACATCGGTGCGCTGCGCCATCATCACCAGCTCTTGCTCCAGGCGATTATTTTCCAGCTGCACTTCGGCTTCTTCCAGCTTGGTGACCAGACGCTCGCGCTGCCATTTAATCACTTCTGGCATCTGCGCGCGCACTTTGCTGACTTCGTGCGATACGCCTTCTAGACGCTGTTCAATCATCGCTTTCAGCGCGGTGCCTTCGCTTTCACGCGCTTCGATAAAGTCATCTAACGCGCCATCCAGCGCCACCAGCAGTTCGGCGTTGATGGCATCGAGATCCTGCTCTTGCGCGGACATCACGCCCGGCCAGCGCAGAATATCCAGCGGATTAATCGCGCCTTCATCACTCTGCATCTTCACCCAATTGGCGGCCTGCACCAGCTGTTTGGCCAGTGATTCATTCAGCTGCAGTTCGCCTTGCGCGCTGGCATCGGCGTCATAACGCAGGTTGCATTCGATTTTACCGCGCGTCAGGCGATTACGGATGCGCTCGCGGATGACCGGCTCCAGGCCACGAAATTGCTCCGGCAGACGGATATAGGTTTCCAGATAGCGCTGGTTAACCGAACGGATTTCCCAGGCGGCGCTGCCCCAGTGGCCTTTGGCTTCGCGGCGGGCGTAAGCGGTCATACTGCGGATCATAATCGTCTTCTCTTTTTCAGAAATGTTGGGTGAAGTATAGCGAGGCAGACTCGACGCTAACAGGCATAAGCGCACTTAAGCGTGAATAACAAAAAATTACCTCTTTTACCGACAGACACTTATGCTTAGCGCTGGTTCGCTTAAAAGGATGAAGTGATGTTCCGCTCTCTGGCTCTTCCTGCTTTATTAACCTTACTGCTCGCTGGCTGTCAGGCTCCGTCGACGAAAATGCATCAGATCCCGCCCAACACCGCGCCGGTTGCGGTATGCGGTTCTGGTGACGTGATGATGCAAACTACGTTGTGGTTTGGCATGAATAAACCGAAAGGTGGCATCGTCAGCAGCAGCGAATGGCAGCAGTTTGTCGATAACGATGTGACGCCGCGTTTCAAAGACGGTTTATCGGTATATGACGCCAAAGGTCAGTGGCTGGGCGAGAACGGTAAGCTGGCGCGGGAAAACAGCAAAGCGTTGATGCTGATTCACACTCCGGATGTGGCGAGTTCTGACAGCATCAACAAACTTCGTGATGTGTATAAACAGCGCTTCGAGCAGGAATCGGTGATGCGGGTTGATTCACTGGTGTGCGTGGCGTTTTAAAAAATGGCGGCCATGCAGCCGCCATGCGTTATCAGATAAACAGCCCGGCGAACGCGGCCGAGAGCAAGCTCACCAGCGTGGAGCCATACACCAGCTTCCAGCCAAAACGGGAAACCACATTGCCCTGTTTCTCGTTCAGGCCTTTAATCGCACCGGCAACGATGCCGATTGAGGCGAAGTTAGCGAACGACACCAGGAACACTGACAGAATCCCCAGTCCGCGTGGCGTCATTTCAGCCGCCACTTTCTTCAGCTCGATCATCGCAACAAATTCATTCGCTACCAGTTTGGTGGCCATAATACTCGCCGCCTGCAAAGCATCGGCGGAGGGAATGCCAACCAGCCATGCAAACGGATAGAAAACGTAGCCAAGCAGCTGCTGGAAACTGTAGCCAAATACCGCAGAAAACAGCGCATTGATTGCTGCAATCAGCGCGATAAAGCCAATCAGCATCGCCATGATGATCATCGCCACTTTAAAGCCGGCGAGAATGTATTCGCCCAGCATCTCAAAGAAGCTCTGATCTTCATGCAGCTTATCCAGCGCAATCTGCTCTTCGTTTTCCGGGCGGGTTGGATTGATGATCGACAGAATAATAAAGGTGCTGAACATATTAAGCAGCAGCGCCGCAACCACATATTTGGCATCAATCATCGACATATACGCGCCAACAATCGACAGCGAAACCGTCGACATCGCCGTCGCCGCCATGGTGTACATGCGTGGCGCGGAAATATCAGCGAGAATGCCTTTATAGGCAATGAAGTTTTCCGACTGGCCGAGAATCAAGGTGCTGACGGCGTTAAACGACTCCAGCTTGCCCATGCCATTCACTTTCGATAACAGAGTGCCAACGGCGCGAATCAGCAGCGGCAGAATGCGCCAGTGCTGCAAAATGCCGATCAGTGCGGAAATAAACACAATCGGGCAGAGCACGCCGAGGAAAATAAAGGCTAATCCCTGATCTGCCATATTGCCGAAGACAAAGTTGGTCCCTTGCGCGGCGTAGGTTAATAAGGTTTCAAAGAAGCCGCCCACCGCAGTGACTACCGATTGGCCGCCGGCCGAGTGCAGGAAGAACCAGCCCAGCGCGGCTTCGACAATCAGCAGCTGAATAATAAAGCGAGGACGAATGCGTTTGCGGTCGTGGCTGACCAACAGCGCAAGGGCAAAAATCACCACCAGCGCCAGCAGGAAATGGAGTATCGCGATCATCATTTATCTTTTTAAGGGAGGAAACGCGCATTTAGCCACAGCCACCAGAGAATTTCATCCAGGATTGTGGCGATCGCGGGCGGGACAGCCGCAGCTGAAGTCCGTATAATGCGCAGCCAAACCTAAGCAAGCCGGAGAGAAACCATGCGTCCAGCAGGCCGTAGTGCATCTGAAACACGTCCCGTCACACTCACTCGTCACTACACCAAACATGCAGAAGGCTCTGTGCTCGTTGAATTCGGCGAAACCAAAGTGCTGTGCACCGCAACCGTCGAAGAGAGCGTGCCGCGTTTCCTCAAAGGCAAAGGTCAAGGCTGGATCACCGCTGAATACGGCATGCTGCCGCGTTCGACCCACAGCCGCATGGCGCGTGAAGCCGCCAAAGGCAAACAGGGCGGACGTACGCTGGAGATTCAACGTCTGATTGCCCGTTCACTGCGCGCAGCAGTGGATTTGCAAGCGCTAGGCGAATTCACCATCACGCTGGATTGCGACGTGATTCAGGCCGATGGCGGTACGCGTACTGCATCTATTACCGGCGCCTGCGTGGCGCTGGCCGATGCACTGAATGCGCTGGTTGCGGCTGGCAAGCTGAAAGCCAGCCCGCTGAAAGGCATGGTGGCGGCGATTTCTGTGGGTATCGTCGGCGGTGAAGCGCTGTGCGATCTGGAGTATGTGGAAGATTCCGCCGCAGAAACTGACATGAACGTGGTGATGACCGAAGACGGCCGCATGATTGAAGTGCAGGGCACCGCAGAAGGTGAGCCCTTCAGCCACGACGAGTTACTGCAGCTGCTGGCGCTGGCGCGAGGCGGCATTGAGCAGTTGATTCAGGCGCAGAAAGCGGCGCTAACTAATTGATGTAACAGGCGACCATAGAGTCGCCTTTTCTTTATTTGAGGAGTGAGCAATGAAAGCCTGGCAGCGTCAGTTTATTGAATTCGCCCTGAACAAAGGGGTGCTGAAGTTTGGTGAGTTCACCCTGAAATCGGGACGTAAAAGCCCCTATTTCTTCAATGCCGGTCTGTTTAATACCGGTCGCGATTTGGCGCTGTTAGGCCGTTTCTACGCGCAGGCGCTCGTTGATGGCGGCGTTGATTTCGATCTGCTGTTTGGCCCGGCGTACAAAGGCATCCCAATTGCCACCACCACCGCGGTGGCGCTGGCCGATCATCATGAACGTGACGTGCCTTACTGCTTCAACCGCAAAGAAGCCAAAGATCACGGCGAAGGCGGTTTGCTGGTGGGCAGCCCGCTGCAAGGCAAAGTGATGCTGGTGGATGATGTGATCACCGCCGGTACGGCGATTCGTGAATCAATGGATATCATCAGTGCACATAACGCGACATTGGCGGGCGTGTTGATTTCGCTGGATCGTCAGGAACGCGGTCGCAGCGATATTTCGGCGATTCAGGAAGTGGAACGTGACTATAAGTGCAAAGTCACGGCGATTATTACCCTGGCTGAGCTGATTGATTACCTGGAAGAGAAGCCGGAGATGGCTGACCATCTGGCGAAAGTGCGCGCGTATCGTAAAGAGTACGGGATTTAATTATTCGGTAATGAGGTCGGCATTTATGCCGACCTGGTCTTTTAAACCAACTGTGCAGCCATCAGCGGCCAGCGGCTATCGAAATCCACGGTCGGACGAAACCGAAACTCCGAGCGCACATAGCGCGACAACAGCCCTTCACAAAACGCAAGTAACTGGCTCGCCAGCAGCGTTTCGTCGTTCTGGAAACCTTCACCATCACGCATTTTCTTCTCGCGCATCACCTGACGCAGCTGCACTTCAATACGCTCAAACAGCTGATTAATACGCCCTTGCAGGCGATCCTGTTCAAACATCAGCGCGTGGCCGGTCAAAATACGCGTCAGCCCCGGATTACGCTCACCAAATCCCAGAATCAGCTGCACGATTAAACGCAGGCGCGTCAGAGTCTCTTTTTCATCTTTCAGGATCAGATTGATGCGGGTAATCAGACTGTCTTCAATAAACTCGATCAGGCTGTCAAACATGCGCGTTTTGCTGGGAAAGTGGCGATAAAGCGCCGCTTCCGACACGCCGACATTAGCGGCCAGCTTCGCGGTGGTGATGCGCTGACTGCCATCGCCCGACTCCAGCATTTGCGCCAGCGCCTGCAAAATCTCTTCGCGACGATTCCGTTTCGCGACTTTTTTTTCTGCCATGACCTTCAACACCCCTGAAATTCACCAAAAACAGGCAATACTGCCTCATCTGCCACAGACATAGCGGCCTGTGGCGACAAGAAATAAAAAGATGGCTAAGCGAAAAGTGTCGCGTGTTACTGGCGGCCTGAGTGACCGAAGCCGCCTGCGCCGCGGTCGCTGGTGTCAAAATCTTCCACCAGGTTAAATTCGGCCTGCACGACCGGCACGAAGACCAGCTGTGCTAAACGGTCGCCTGGCTGCAGCGTGAAGCTGTCCTGGCCGCGGTTCCACACGGAAACCATCAGTTGGCCCTGATAATCGGAGTCGATTAAACCGACCAGATTACCCAGCACGATGCCATGTTTATGGCCAAGACCGGAGCGCGGCAGAATCACTGCGGCAAGAGCAGGATCGGCAATGTGAATCGCCAAACCGGTGGGAACCAGCGTGGTCATGCCGGGTGTGATTTCCAGCGCATCATCCAGGCAGGCACGTAAATCGAGGCCTGCGGAACCAGAGGTTGCATAAGTCGGCAGCGGGAATTCATTGCCCACACGTGCATCAAGAATTTTAACGTCGATTTTTTTCATCATAACGGCTGACAATCTCGTCTAGTAATTGTTGGCCAAGGAGCGTCTTATCACTGAGCGGTAAGACTTTTTCTCCTTCCTGCCAAAAAAGGTGAAGAGCATTGGTGTCGCTATTGAAGCCCTGACCCGCCTGCGCCACATCGTTGGCACAAATCAGATCCAGGTTTTTTCGCACCCGTTTTTGCCGCGCGTATTCTTCCACATTCTGGGTTTCGGCAGCAAATCCCACAACATAAGGGCGATTTTCCTGCAGCGCCGCGACGCCCGCGACAATATCGGGGTTCTTCACCAACTGCAGCGTGACGCTGTCGTCGCCACCCTGCTTTTTGATTTTCTCTGCGGCAATGTTAGCCGCCCGGTAGTCTGCCACGGCTGCGCTGGCAATGAAAATATGTTGTTGCTGGATTTGCGCCATCACCGCCGCTTCCATCTCCAGCGCGCTGTCGACGTCCACGCGTTGCACGCCAACTGGCGTTGGCAGCGCCACCGGACCGGTAACTAATGTCACCTTCGCACCGCGTTTGGCCGCAGCCGCAGCAATCGCAAAGCCCATCTTGCCCGAGCTGTGATTGCTGATATAACGCACCGGATCCAGCGCTTCGCGGGTTGGACCGGCGGTGATCATAATGCTGAGATGTTGCAGATCGTTGACGGGCGCAGCCCATTCAAGCGCGTGCGCCACAATCGCCAGCGGATCGAGCATGCGGCCGGGACCCACATCGCCGCACGCCTGGCTGCCGCTGTCGGGGCCCCAAATCAGTACGCCGCGCTGCTGCAGACGCTGCAGGTTCTCTTGCGTGATCGCCGCGCGGTACATCTGCTGATTCATGGCCGGGACGATGGCAACCGGCGCTGCGCTTGCCAGGCACGCGGTAGTGACCAAATCATTCGCCATGCCGGCAGTGACGCGGGCAATCAGATCGGCGGTAGCCGGCGCCAGCACAATTAAATCGGCCCATTTCGCCAGTTCAATATGGCCCATCGCCGCTTCGGCTGCCGGGTCGAGCAAATCATCAAATACCGGATAACCGGAAACCGCCTGCAGGCTCAGCGGAGTAATAAAGGCCCTGGCCGCTTCGGTCATCATTACGCGCACATCAGCACCGCGATCGCGCAGCCGACGCACCAGCTCCGGCGCTTTGTATGCAGCAATGCCGCCGCTCACGCCCAGCAGAATTTTCTTTCCAGCTAATCCCGTCATGTTGTTCGCCTCAAAGCAAATTGCCGCGTCAGGGGCGGCAGATGCAGGCAACTTTATCACAAAATCCACAGTGCGCCTTTTCACTGCCTGCGGCCTTTGCGAGCTGGCTCTGAAATCGTTCAGCGCGTGCTGGCGCTGACGGTGGCTGACGCGCAGAATCGCCGCATCGCAGGGAGGAGATGGTCATGACGGAACTGGCACCACGGGAAAAACTGATGTTAATGGGCGCTGAAGTGTTGAGTGATGCTGAGCTGCTGGCGATTTTTTTGCGTACCGGTATCAGCGGCACCAGCGTGCTGCTGTTGGCGCATCAGATGTTGAACGAGTTTGGTTCGCTCTATCGCATTATGACGGCCAGCAAAGAGGAACTCGGGCAGATTAAAGGCGTGGGCAGCGCCAAAATGACGCAGCTGTATGCCATCGCGGAATTGGGAAGGCGATTTTTTGCCAGCCAGCTGGCGCGGGAAAACGTGATGGAGAATCCGCAGGTGACGCGCCATTACCTGCAAAGCGTGCTGGCGCATCAGGAGCGCGAAGTGTTTATGGCACTGTTCCTCGATAATCAGCACCGCGTGTTGCAGGCGCAGAAGATGTTTTCCGGTTCGATTGCCAGTGTGGAAGTTCATCCGCGCGAAATCGTGCGCGAAGCGCTGAAACTTAACGCGGCGGCGGTGATTCTGGCGCACAATCATCCGTCGGGAATCGCTGAACCCAGTCGCGCCGACCGCGATATTACCGGAAAAGTCGGGCAAGCGTGCGCGCTGCTCAATATCCGTTTACTTGATCATTTGGTGATCGGTCACGGCGAGTTTACCTCTTTCGCCGAGCGCGGTTGGTTGTAATTCATCGATTCAACTGAACAGAAATAGGGCATTTTTGCGCGATCCAGAGGGATCTTTATCTGTTCGGGACTTGAGCACTCGGGCTGAGCGGCGTATACTACGCCACCTTTGAGAATCTCGGGTTTGGCGTTTGGGCCAGCTTAGCGGGTTCACATGGAACTCGCCTGGGCGGGCTAAGGCCTGACGAGGCGGCCAAAACCTAGTTTTTAAAGCTCGAGCTGATTTGATTTTTGGAGAATAGAAATGTCACGAGTCTGCCAGGTAACTGGAAAGCGTCCGGTAACGGGTAACAACCGTTCCCACGCAATGAACGCGACGAAACGCCGTTTCCTGCCGAACCTGCACTCTCACCGTTTCTGGGTTGAGAGCGAAAAGCGCTTCGTTACTCTGCGTGTATCTGCTAAAGGTATGCGTGTTATTGATAAAAAGGGCATCGATACGGTTCTGACCGAAATCCGCGCCCGTGGTGAGAAGTACTAAGGAACTGAATCATGGCTAAAGGTATTCGTGAGAAGATCAAGCTGGTTTCCTCTGCTGGTACAGGTCACTTCTATACCACCACGAAGAACAAACGTACTAAACCAGAGAAATTAGAACTGAAAAAGTTCGATCCGGTTGTACGTCAGCACGTGATCTACAAAGAAGCTAAAATTAAGTAATTTTAGTGTTCTGTGAAAAACCCGGCTTCGGCCGGGTTTTTTGTTTCTGCGATTCGTTGAGGAGATGAGATGCCTGAATTACCTGAGGTAGAAACCAGTCGTCGCGGTATCGAACCCCACATGGTGGGTGCCACGATTCTGCATGCGGTGGTGCGCAATTCACGTTTGCGCTGGCCGGTCTCGCATGAAATCCACGCGCTGAGCGACCAACCCGTATTGAGCGTGCAGCGTCGCGCTAAATATCTGCTGCTCGAACTACCGCATGGCTGGATCATCATTCACCTCGGCATGTCTGGCAGTCTGCGCGTGCTACCCGGCGAACAACCGGCCGCCAAACATGACCATGTCGATTTATTGATGAGCAACGGCAAAGTGTTGCGCTACACCGATCCACGTCGCTTTGGCGCCTGGCTGTGGAGCAATGACCTCGCAGGCAGCAGCGTGCTGGCCCATCTCGGTCCGGAACCGCTCAGCAGCGAATTTGATGGTGCCTATCTGTTTGAAAAGTCACGCGGCAAACGCACCGTGATTAAACAGTGGCTGATGGATAACAAAGTGGTGGTAGGCGTCGGGAACATCTACGCCAGCGAATCGCTGTTTACTGCCGGGATCTTGCCCGATCGTTCGGCAATGAGTTTGAGTCAGGAAGAGGCCGAGCTGCTGGTTAACACCATCAAAGCGGTGTTGTTACGCTCGATTGAGCAGGGCGGCACCACGCTGCGTGATTTCCTGCAAACGGACGGTAAACCCGGCTACTTCGCGCAGCAGTTGCAGGTTTATGGCCGCGCCGGCGAACCTTGCCGTGCGTGCGGTACGCCGATTGTCAGCGGCAAACATGGTCAGCGCAGCACCTTCTGGTGTCCACGCTGCCAGCACTGAGTTAAGGCTGTGCCAGTCGCGCCAGTAACGCCTTATGCACAACGGCAGGCAGAAATGCCTGCACGTCACCGGCATGGCGCGCGACTTCTTTGACCAGCGAAGAAGAGACGAACGAGAAACCCTCTGACGGCATCAGAAACACGCTCTCCAGCGTGGGCAACAGATGACGATTCATCTGCGCCAGCTGCAGCTCATATTCGAAATCCGAAACCGCACGCAATCCACGCACCAGCACATTGGCATTCTGCGCCTGAGCAAAGTTCGCCATCAGGTCGCTAAACCCGATCACCTCGACATTCGGCAGATGTGCCGTCACCTGACGCGCCATATCCACGCGCTCATCGAGACTAAACAGCGGCTTTTTACTCGGGCTGGCGGCAATCGCCACGACGATGCGGTCAAACATCTTCGCTGCACGCGTCACAATATCCAGATGACCCAACGTGAAGGGATCAAAGGTGCCGGGATAAATCGCTTTCGTACTCATACGCGACCTTGTGTTGAGGTGTGATGCAGCGCCCAGAGCGCCGAGTATTTGTTGAAAGTGTACTGCGCATTAACCACCGCCAGAATCCAGCCCTGTTTACCATCGAGAAAACCCGCACGCAGCAGCAGGGTTTTAACGAATGCGCCGAGCGTGTGGCTAAAGATCGAGAACAAGCCGCAGCGTTTGCCGCGCTGGAAACGCTCATTTGCCCAGGCTTCGGCATAGTTCATCTGCTTACGTTGAAACGCCATCAGGTCACGACAGGTGAGATGTTGCAGATCGCCCGCCAGCTTCACTACCGGCGCACCCTGCGTCTCCAGTGATTCATGCACCAGATTGTCGTTGTAATTGAACTTGCGCGGATAGAGGCGCATAACGCGATCGGGATACCAGCCGCTGTGGCGCATAAAGCGGCCGAGAAACAGGTTGCTGCGACCAAGGCTGTAAACGTTGTCCGAGGCGGGCTGTGCGAGAACCTGCTCGATAGCGCGACGCAATTCGGGTGTAACGCGCTCGTCGGCATCGATCATCAAAATCATCTCGCCTTGCGCATGGGCCTGCGCGCGCTGGCGCTGCTTGCCAAATCCCTGCCAGCCTTCCGCCTGGAAAACCTGCGCGCCCTGTTCGCGAGCGACCTGCATCGTGTTGTCGCTGCTGCCGGAATCGAGCACCACAATCTCATCTGCCCAACTGACAGAAGCCAGCGCCTCCGGCAGCAGTTCAGCTTCGTTTTTGGCGATCATCACCACGGAGAGACGTTGGCGTTGCGACATGAATTAGTGAGCTCGCGGCGGTAAGTGAGGTTCGAGTAACTGTAGCAGACGCTGTAATGCGCCCTGATTTTGATGCAGCACTTCCACAGCATGACGGCCGTAATAGCGGCGATAATCGTCATCCTGCAGCAGGTTAGCGACCTCTTTCTGCAGCGATACCACGTCAGTAACGGTGATCAGCCCTTCGGCCTGCTGCAGCTTGGCGCAGATATCTTTGAAGTTCCAGATGTGCGGGCCCATCAGCACCGGAATAGCATGCGCGGCCGGCTCCAGCGGATTGTGGCCGCCGCGCTCAACCAGGCTGCCGCCAACAAAGGCGAGGTCGGCGATGCCGTACAGCATCATCAGTTCGCCCATGGTGTCGCCAATCACCACTTGCGTGGAGCTTGATGGAATTTCGCCGCTGCTACGCAGGATAAAGCTGAAGCCGCGTTTTTGTGTCAGGTCGCAGGCATCTTTGAAACGTTCCGGATGGCGCGGCACCAAAATCAGCAGCAGATCGGGGAACTGCTGCAGTAGACGTCGATGCGCATCGAGCACAATTGCCTCTTCGCCTTCGTGAGTGCTGGTGGCGATCCACACCGGACGACGCGACGCCCACTGACGACGCAGCGTGACCGCTTTTGCCGCCAGCTCTGGCGTTACGGAGATATCAAACTTGAGGCTGCCGGTAACGGTGAGATGCGAACGTTTCAGGCCAAGGCTGAGGAAACGGTCGCCATCTTCGGCGTTTTGCGCGGCAATCAGCGTGATGCGCTGCAGCAGGTCGCGCATAAAGCCGCCGAGCTTTTTGTAGCCTTTGGCCGAGCGCTCAGACAGGCGCGCGTTGGCAATCACCAGCGGAATCTTGCGCTGATGCAGAATACGGATAATGTTTGGCCACAGCTCGGTTTCCATGATGATCACCAGTCGCGGATCGACGGTATCGAGGAAACGGTTAATCGAACCAGGCAGATCGTAGGGCAGGTAAACATGGTGCACATCCTTGCCAAACGCGGACTGCGCACGTTCGGAGCCGGTTGGCGTCATGGTGGTGACGGTAATCGGCAGCGTTGGATAGCGGTGGCGCAACGCGCGCACCAGCGGCACTGCCGCCAGCGTCTCGCCGACGGAAACCGAGTGCAGCACAATGCCATGTGGCAGCACTTTTCCGCTGCAATAGCCGTAGCGTTCTGCCCAGCGTTTACGATAGGCCGGTGCTTTTCGACCGCGCAGCCACAGGCGCAACCAGATTAGTGGCTGAATCAGGTAGAGCAAGGCTGTGTATAGAGTCGTCATAGTTACCGTTACGACAGAATCGCGTCAAAAAACAGATGAAAGGCGGCATGTTATCAGAAATTAACCGCCTGCTCATACCACTTCGTCAGCTGGTCTGCAGCACTTGCTGATACAGTGAGGTCAGCGCTTGCGCCAGCCGCTGCGGACCATAAGGTTCAATTCTGCGACGTGCGGCTTCGCCCATGGCAGAATTGTGCGTAAGCGCCGGTGTTGCCAGTACGGCTTCGTTTAACGCGGTGATATCTAATGCATCGCAGACAAAACCTTCCTGACCCGCAGTGATAAACTCTGCGCCGCCGCAGCCGGTGCTGGTGATCACCGCCAGGCCGCAAGCCATTGCTTCCAGCACCACATTTGGGAAGGGATCATAAAGCGTGGGCAGCAGCAGCGCATCGGCTGCATGGTAGAACGGTTGCACATCCTGCTGCACGCCGACGAAGCGTAAGCGATCGAGGCAATTGAGCTGGTTTGCCAGCTGCTGATAGCGCGACAGCTGCTTATCCTGGCCGACCACCACCAGATAGCGATCGCTTTTCGCCACCGCTTCAATCGCCGCTTTTAAGCCTTTGCGCTCAAAGCCCGAACCCACGTAAATCATCACCGTGGCATCTTGCGGCAGTTTGAGCTGCTGACGTGCCGCATGACGCAGCGCTTCGCTAGCTGGCTGGAAGCGTTGGCTATCAATGGCGTTGTGAATCACATGGATCTTGCTGGCATCAAGAGAGAAGTGACGCAAAATATCCTGCTTCACCATCTCTGAATTACAGATCACCGCTTTCAACGATGGCGCGTTGAACATGTCGGCTTCTGCCTGTAACACATAACGATGATAAGGACTGAGGCGGGCGCTTAAGCGCTGCCACGGCGACACGATGCGCGCGCGCTGCTCCAGCCAGACGCGATGCACGCCATCACCGGCACGAAAGATATCGCAACCGGCGATGCGTTCGTGGCTTTGCACAATATCGAACTTTTCGCGTTCCCAGCATGCACGCGCGGCACACGCAAAACCGCGCTCGCGCGAGATGCGACCGAATTTCGCTGGATTGCAGATGTGTAGATGCCAGGCCGGATTCGGCGTGCCCTGCCAGCTGCGAGTGATGATATTGAGATCGAGCTGCTCACTGTCCAGCGCTTCCAGCGCACGCGAGATAAAGCGTTCGGCGCCGCCGTCTGGGCGGTATTTCTGCCGGACAATCGCCAGGCGTAACTTACTCATGCAAAAAACTCCGGGCGGCAGCCACCACATCCTCAACGGGAATGGCAGAAAGATAGCGCTGTTGCGTGTTGGTATCGATGTCGTCTGGCGAGGGTAGCGGGCCATAATCACCGGCCCAAATCACGCGATTGTGATCGCCCCACGGACGCCAGTGTTGCAGCTTGGTGGGTCCAAACAGCGCAAGACACGGCGTTTCCAGCGCGGCGGCCATGTGCATCGGCGCAGAATCTACGCCGATAAACAGCTGTGCCGCATCAATCAGCGCCGCCAGCTGCGGCAAGGATAATTCTCCCGCCAGCGACACCACGTTGTGGCTGCGACACAGCGATTGAATATTGGCGATCATTGCCATTTCTTTCTGGTCCGGCGCCGCCGTCAGTACCACGGTGCGGCCTTCGGCAGCGAGCGCATCAATTAGCTGTGCGACTTTTTCATCTTCCCAGCATTTGAACAGCCAGCGAGAAGTGGGTTGCAGCACAACAAACGGCATTTTCACCGCATGATGAGCCAGTACATCCTGCACTATTTGTTGATCGGCTGTGCTGAAATGCATCGAGGCTTTTGCGCCGGCGCCGCCGATGCCCAGCGGCTTCAGCGCGGCCATATTCTGTTCAACCGTATGCAGCTGATGATGATCTTCCGTGCTGACCAGATGGTTGTGCATCCAGCGCCATAAGGCGTTATCACGTTTGCGGAAGGCAAAACCGATACGCACCGGCGCGCCAGAGAATCCGGTAATGATGGCGCTGCGCCACTGATCGGCGAGGTTAATCACCAGGTCATAATGGCACGCGCGCACCGCGGAAAGCAGGGCCATTTCATGCCGGAATTTCTGCCAGCCGCCTTCCTTCTTCCAGTTGCGATCGATGATGTGCAACTGGCGAATGGCCGGGTGCGCCTCCAGCATTGGACGGGTTTCTTTGTAGAGCAGAACGTCGATGTTCGCCTGAGGATAGCGTTGGCGCAGCGCGTTTATCGCGGGCGTGGTCAGCAGCATGTCGCCGTGATGACGCAGCTTGATCAGCAGAATATTTTTCGGTGCAAATTGGTCTGGAATCGGGCTTGCCATACTCAAATGATCTCAGAATTCAGTCAGCTGATTGTAAGGCAAACCCCAAAGGCGTGAAAGCCGGACGCGGCGCTTATTTCTTGCGCCAGCGGTAAATCCGGCTTAGCCACAGCAGCAGTTGATACCATTGCTTTATACCGCGCGCGTTACGCAGCATGCGCCGGTGAGTTTGCGTAGCGAACAGATCGGCAATCATCGCCTGACGTGCGCTCTCTTCGGGTTCGCGTCGGATACAGTGGCAGACGCTGAGCGCCTCATGCGTAATCTGGTAGTGAAATGCCGGGTAGATTTTTACCTTATGACGGTAGCGTGCATTGAGCTCTTCCAGCAACTGCGCGATTCTCAGGTAGTGACGCTGATATTCCACATTACGCTGGCCGGTGCGCTTACGGTTGCTGATGGAAGCATCATGCATGTAGTAGCAATACAACACTTTATCGGTGTAACGCACACGTTGTGCGTTGAGCATGAACTCGGTGGTCCATGGAATGTCCTGATGATGCAGGCCGGGTTCAAAGTAGAGTTTGAGCTGTTCGATCAACTCTCGGCGGTAAATGCCCAGCCAAACCACATGCATGTAGCGATGCGTTTGCAGCGCCTTATTAAGCCACTCAGGGCCGCTCAGTACCTCGGTGCTGGTGAGGCGATCGAGCGGAATCAGCGGTTTTACTTGCTGGCTGGCTTTGAAAAACCATTCCGCGTTGCACTGTGCGGCATCAAGGTTGTCGCGCTCCGCCATCTCAACCAGCGTTTGATACATCACGGCATCCATGGTGTCGTCAGCATCCGGAAACGAAACGTACTTACCGCGCGCCACCGCTAAGCCCGCATTACGCGCGCGCGATACGCCGCCATTGGTCTGATGGATAACGCGAACATGGGGATGCTGCTGCGCATAAGCATCAGCACGTTCGCCCGAACCGTCAGTGGAACCATCATCGACAATGATAATTTCCAGTGAGGTGAGAGTTTGAGCCAGTAGCGCTTGCACACAGGCAGCAAAATCGCTGCCTGCGTTAAACATAGGAATAATGAGACTGAGTAACGGGGCTGAGCTTTCGGGCTGCGTTGTCATGCTGTTTTCATGTTCTTCCGTCGCGCCAGGCGTTGTTGCTGCCGCGTGCTAATAAAATCGTGAATATCGTCAAGCTTCCGCTGATCCAGTTCAAACAGCTGTTCAGTGGGATGCATAAATTTGTACTGCGCGGCGAACACAAAGGATGAGGGCGCAATATGATTTGGGCCAATCAACAACACATCACCCAGCGGCCGCTGCTCTTCGACGCAACATGGGCCGTAAATCAAAATGATCGGCACTTGTTGCGCATCGGCAATATAGACATTGCCGGAATCTGACGCGATATAGAAATCCATCTCGCTAATGACCGCAGGGACGTCCTCCAACTGCACTTTGCCGACAAGGCTTGTCAGGTTCGCGCGCGCGCCGACAACTTTATACAGCTCCTGCAAGCGTGATTGTTCATTCGGTGCGCCAAAGGCATAAAACTGGCAGGGTAAATCGCTTAAGTGGTCAAAAAGTCGCTGCCAGATTTTCGGTGGAATGGTTTTTGCCTGATTGCCTGCGGTGATACTGATGCCAATGCGAATGCCATCATGCTGGAATATTTCATCCGGCAGCGAGTTGGGGTGCCAAAGTGGTTGTGTCGCATGCTTCGGATAACTCTCTTTAGTGAACGAGCGATCGGCGAGTTTTAGGTAATTTTCCAGCGTCAGAGTATTTTTCTCATGCTCCACCACACCGCTTGCGGTGAGATAAAACAATCCCTGATAACCTTTGCGGCGGTAGCTGGAAAGAAACTGTTTGTTGCTGGCATTACAGCAAGCGGCAATGAACAGGTTGAGGTTGGTGGGATGTAACAGATAGATGTTGTCGTAACGGTTGAGCAGTTGCCAGACCAGTTTAATTTTCTTAATGAGGCCGGAGCGATGCTCTTCGATATACCAAATATTTTCCAGCGTGTTATCGCGCGAAGCGAGCGCGGCAACGCTATTGCTTAACAGTGCGTCGCTTTTCCCCAAATGAGTTAACAGCGGAGTGATATTGATGAAATCACCGATTTTGGCTGTTTGAACCACCAGATTTTTACCGGTTCGGCCATGGAAGATTTTCATCACCCATTTGACCGGCAAAAAGAGTAAAAAGAGAATCACATACGTCAACGTTTTTATCCCCATGATACGGCCACACCGACATGGGGACCTGTTAACCTGAAACGTGCTCAGTGCCTGAAAATAGTGGTTCTTCCACTTCTGCCAGTTGCAAATACTGCTGACAAATAACCTTGAGACTATAAATGCTTAAGTCCAGATGTTGCAAATCAGGCGGAGCGGCATAAACCTCGTGCATTTTCTGCGCCAGTGAATCCGCATTCAAATCCGCTAGCCCGCGTGCAAGATCTCCGCTCATGATAGTTGATGGTGCGCCAGGGCAGCGAGTGCTGACTATCGGCGTGCCGCAGCTTAAAGCTTCGACCAGTACATTGCCAAAACCTTCGCTGTCTGAACTCACCACTAATAAGCGAGCGTGGCGAATCCATGGGTAAGGATTTTTATGGAAACCTTCAAAGCGTACGCGCTCCGCGATGCCTAAATCGATGGCTTGCTGGCGTAATCTTTCCGTGATTTTTTCGCTTCCCTGACCTAATAGCACCAGCGGAGCCGTGATGCCACTTTGAGCATAGGCGGCCAGCAAGCGATCGTGGCGCTTGGTTTCATGAAAACGCCCCACATGCAGCACAAAATTGCTTCCGGCAAGTGGACACGGTTCTGCGGCCAGGCGGGAAATAAGTTCGAAATCAAACGGGTTAAAGATGACCTGTGCTTTGCTTGGCTTCACCCCGATGTTTTGAATCACATCATCAATGACATATTGCGAGACACCGATAAGCTGCTTGCCGCGATAAGTATCGCGAATTTTCAGCCGCTTAAGCCACAAAGAGAAACCTGATTTGCGCGCAAGATAGGAGGCTGAAAAAACGCCGTGCAGGCAATACCAGGTTTTACTGGCATCCAGCGCACGCGCATAGCGGACAATCCGATCGGTTTTATGCAGATTAGACAAGACCAAATCAAATTTTCCGTGCAGCGCTTCGCTTTGGCGCACGGATTCATCAAGCAAATGTGCACGACGATGGGTTTCAGTCAGTTTGCGCCACGGCCGTGAGCTTTTATCAATCACGGTCTGATAATCAACGCCTGCAGGAATGGGATATTCACAGACTTTGCGTAAGGAGAAGAGCGACACCCGATGCCCCTGGCTGATAAAACCTTCAGCCAGCGTCAGAACAACTTTTTCGGCGCCACCGCCCGGCAGGCCATCAATTACCATCAGAATGCGCTTCGACAAATTCTTTTGCTCCTAATCGCCAGCCTGTTTTGTATGACAAAATATCTATCATCCCCTGATAAAACAGGACTGAATATAAGATAAATCAATTTATTAGGTATGTTTGGCTTCAGACATTACGCATTGCTCTTAAGATGAGTATTCTGCGTATTAGGGCCGATGTGCATTCTAATTTACTCTAGTTTAACCGCTATTATACTGCTACCAACATCTGCTCACTGCAGCAAATGAAAAGTTTGCCCTCATTCATGGGCTTGCGTACCATAGCGATGAGAAAGTGCTCATTTTATCGGATAAGTTATGGATAAGCCTGCGTTTTTAATCACTCTCGATACTGAAGGCGATAATCTTTGGCGCAATCGCAGCGGCAAGGTTACCACGCGAAATGTTCAGTTTCTGCCGCGCTTTCAAGCCTTATGTGAGAAATACGGTTTTAAACCCACCTGGCTAACGAATTACGAAATGGCGAGCGATGCGGCGTATGTTGAATTTGGTCGCGATCTGCTGGCGCGTGGGCAAGGTGAAATCGGCATGCATCTTCATGCATGGTATAGCCCGCCGGAATACGCGTTGACCGATGATGACTGGCGCTATCAGCCTTATTTGATTGAATTTCCAGAAAATATCCTGCGCGACAAGGTCGCTTACATGACCGATTTGCTGGAAAGCGCTTTTCGGCAGAAGATGACCAGTCATCGTGCCGGACGCTGGGCTTTTAATGAAGTTTACGCTCGAGCATTGATCGACAACGGTTATTTAGTTGATTGCTCCGTCACACCTCGCGTGGATTGGCGCAATTCATCCGGCGCGCCGCAAGGCAAAGGCGGCACCGATTACAGCCGTTTCCCGGATCATGCCTATTACCTTGATGTTAGTGATATTTCCCGCGCGGGTGACAGCCCGTTGCTGGAGTTGCCGATGAGCATTCAGTACCGCTATGGCGCTTTCACTAATCAGCTAAAAAAAGCGTGGAATGACATGCGCGGCAAGAAGCGCGGTCCATCTGTTAATTGGCTACGTCCGGTGGGGGGCAATGTGCAGCAGATGAAACAGGTGGTTGAGCAAACACTTAGCCAGGGAAATGATTACGTTGAGTTCATGCTGCATTCATCAGAATTTATGCCCGATGGCAGCCCCACGTTTAAAAATGAGGCTGATATTGAGCACCTTTACGATGATTTAGAGCAGCTATTTAGCTGGTTACAACCACGTACTCAGGGCATGACGCTAACAGAATACGCGCTTTTAAAGAAAAGTGACCAGTCACGCTAAATTACGGTACGTTATAAAACTATACCGTGATTTCTTTAATCATTGTTGCGACATCTATGGCTTGAATATCCGCCATGCTGTGGCCTTCTGCAGGGCGCAGCACGTACTGATTCTCGCCATAGCCACCAATTAGACCGGGATCGGTTGGGCCGTACAGCGTGATATTCGGACGATCCAGCGCTGCCGTCAGATGACTTAAACCGGTATCTACCGACACCACCGCGCGCGCGCCAGCTAATTCTTGCGCTACCTGCTCCAGCGTTAACTTAGGCAATACCTCAACATGGTCGAAGCCTTCGGCCAGACGCTGTGCGCGTTGATGTTCATGCTCTGCGCCCCACGGCAATTTCACGCGCAATCCTGTTGGCTGAACTAACTCAATCAGCGCACGCCAGTGTGACTCCGGCCAGTGTTTGTTATCACGCGTGGTAGCATGCAGAAACACCAGATAAGGCTGCGTGTCATTGGGCAGCGTAGAGCGGAAATGGCCGGCAATCGCGTAGTCGCCCTGCGTTGCAGGCTTTTCATAGCCGAGGCTTTTGGCAAACAGCTCGCGCGTACGTTCGACGGCATGCTGTTGCTTGTTGATTTCATGGCGTTTGTCATACCACCAGCTGGCGAAAGGTTCGCGTGCGCTGCGGCTGTCCTGCCCGTGCTTCTCGCCTTTTGCCAGGCGCGTTACCAGCGCGGCGCTTTTGATCAAACCTTGTGCATCCAGCACCACATCATACTGACGCGATTGCAGCTCACGCTTAAATTGCACACGCTCTTCACGCTGCTGGCTACCGAACCAGTGCTTGCGCCAGCGGCGAATCGCCACTGGCAGCACTCTATCCACCGCCGGATGCCAGGCGGGGATTTGAGCGAAGTTTTCTTCAACCACCCAATCAAACTTGATGCCTGGAATCGCCTGCATCGCATCCGTGAGCGCTGGCAAGGTATGCAGCACGTCTCCCATCGAGGAGGTTTTAACAATCAAAACGTGCATCTTTACTCCTGCACCGGATGCAACAGCGCGCTCAGTTCCTGATGGACGCGCGCTGGCTGAATATCAATCAGGCTCTGGTGATAACCTTGCTCGGCATCACCTTTGCGGACTTTGTGATAGCCGGTGATCAAACGAATAATGCGCGCGTGCTGAGATAACGGCGGAGTGAAGTCCGGGCTGCTTGGGCCATACAGCGCCACCAGCGGACGATTAAGCGCCGCAGCGATATGCATCAGGCCGGAATCGTTACTGACCACCGCCACACAGTTCGCCAGCAGAATCACGGCTTGCTCGAGTTGCGTCTCACCCGCCAGATTTTTGCAGTGCGCACGCGCCGCTTCTGATAGCGTCTGCACAATGGTGTCGCCGGTTTCACGATCTTTCGCCGAACCGAACAGCACCACCTGATAACCTTCGCCAATCAGCTGCTCTGCCAGCGCGGCATAATGATAATGCGGCCAGCGCTTCGCCGGACCAAACTCTGCGCCCGGACAAAACCCAATCACCGGACGTTCGGCGGACAGCGCAAACTGCGCCGCCGTCATCCGCTTTTCATCATCATCGACACGTAATTGCGGCCACAGCAACGGCTGCGGCAGCTGCTGCGCGGAAGCAACCGGTTTGTCATAGCCGAGCGCCACATAGCGCTCAACCATCAACGGAAAGGCCGCTTTGTCCAGCACGCGGACATCATTTAACACGCCATAGCGCATCTCGCCGCGCCAGCCGGTGCGACGTTTGATCCCGGCGAAAAACGGCACCAGCGCAGATTTAAAGGAGTTCGGCAGCACATAGGCGCGGTCATAGCCACTGGCCTGCAGGGTTTTCCCCAAACGACGACGCTCGCCCAGCGCCAATGCGCCGTGGCCGAGCGGCATCGCCAGCGCCTGATTCACTTCCGGCATACGCGACAACAATGGGCGGCACCAGGCCGGCGCCATCACGTCGATCACCGCTTCAGGATGCTCAGCCTTGAGCGTGCGATAGAGACTTTGCGACATCATCATATCGCCGACCCATGATGGGCCAATAACCAGAATTTTCATCGCTGCTGCCGGTTTCCTTATACGTTACGGTTCAGCCAGGCCATGTATTCGCCCACGCCTTGCGCAACGGTTTTGAACGGCTTGTCGTAACCGGCTGCACGCAGATTGGTGAGATCGGCTTGGGTAAACGCCTGATAACGGCCTTTCAGCTTGTCCGGGAACGGAATGTATTCAATCTGGCCTTTCTGATGGAAGTTCAGCACCGCATCCGCCACTTCCTGGAAAGATTCAGCACGGCCTGTTCCGCAGTTGTAGATACCGGAAACGCCGTTTTCCCAGCACCACAGATTTACCGCAACCACGTCATCAACATGGATGAAGTCGCGGCGGAAATCGTCGCTGCCTTCGAACAGTTTTGGATTTTCACCGTTGCTAATTTGCGTATTGAGGTGGAACGCGACGCTCGCCATGCCGCCTTTGTGGCCTTCACGCGGACCGTACACGTTGAAGTAACGGAAGCCGCACACCGGTGAGTCTGCTTCAGGCAGAATCTGGCGCACGTAGTGATCGAACAGCATTTTTGAGTAGCCGTACACATTCAGCGGCTGCTCGTACTGGCGCTCTTCGATGAAGTTCTCATTGCGGCCGCCGTAAGTGGCAGCAGATGAGGCGTAGAGGAACGGGATTTCGCGCTCGAGGCAGAAGTGCAGCAGATCTTTCGAGTACTGATAGTTGTTATCCATCATGTACTTGCCATCCCACTCGGTGGTTGCGGAACACGCACCTTCATGGAACACGGCTTCGATGGGGCCGAGATCTTCGCCAGACATGATGTAGCTGAGGAATTCCTCTTTATCCATGTAATCGGCGATGTCGAGATCCGCCAGATTCACGAACTTGGTGCCATCCTTCAGATTATCCACCACCAAAATGTCGGTCAGACCGCGGTCGTTCAGCGCTTTAACAATGTTGCTGCCAATCATGCCAGCGCCACCGGTTACGATAATCATATGCTTTGCCTTTAAAGAGTTGGGGGGAAACAGGAGGTTTCACCCACGAATGCCTATCATCATAACATTTCAGCCAGACGCAGGCAGCCAGATGACGCCGTATGCGCTGCACAAATCCTGTTCGCAGCGTGAACTATGCTGCAAAACCGAGATATTGATGGCTGAAATGTCGTTGATTCGCTTTTCGATCAGTAATATGTGCCAAATATTGGCTATCTGAGGAGCATAATCATGTCCAGTCAGTTTTATTCGCAAATTCGTCAACAACTTGAGACAACACGTCAGGACGGATTGTTCAAACAAGAACGCACCATCACGTCGGCGCAGCAGGCAGAAATCAACGTAGCTAACAGCCCGCCCGTCATCAACTTCTGCGCCAATAACTATTTGGGTTTAGCTAATCATCCGGCATTGATCCAGGCGGCGAAAGACGGCATGGATACGCACGGTTTTGGCATGGCCTCGGTGCGCTTTATCTGCGGCACGCAGGACATCCACCAGCAGCTGGAACACAAGCTGGCCGCGTTCCTCGGCATGGAAGACGCGATTCTGTTCTCGTCCTGCTTTGATGCCAACGGCGGCCTGTTTGAAACGCTGCTCAGCGCCGAAGACGCGATTATTTCAGATGCCCTTAATCACGCATCGATCATTGATGGCGTGCGTTTGTGTAAAGCGCAGCGCTATCGTTACGCCAATAATGACATGAGTGAGCTGCGTGCGCGTTTACAGGAAGCACGCGACAAAGGCGCGCGCCACATCCTGATTGCCACCGATGGCGTGTTCTCGATGGATGGGGTGATTGCCAATCTGCAGGGCATTTGCGATCTGGCCGATGAATTCGATGCGCTGGTGATGGTCGATGATTCCCATGCGGTGGGCTTTGTGGGTTCTGCCGGACGCGGCACGCACGAATATTGCGGCGTGATGGATCGCGTCGACATTCTGACCGGCACGCTGGGTAAAGCGCTGGGTGGCGCATCGGGCGGCTACGTGGCGGCGAAAAGAGAAGTGGTTGAGTGGCTGCGTCAGCGCTCGCGTCCGTATCTGTTCTCCAACTCGCTGGCGCCCGCGATTGTGGCTGCCTCGCTTCGCGTGCTGGAGCTGCTGAGTGAAGGTGACGGTTTGCGCCAGCGTCTATGGGAAAATGCCCGCTTCTTCCGCGAAAAGATGACTGCCGCAGGCTTCACGCTGGCCGGCGCAGATCACGCCATCATCCCCGTGATGCTGGGCGATGCCAAAGTGGCGCAGCAATTTGCCAGCCTGTTGCAGCAGGAAGGAATCTACGTCACAGGCTTCTTCTATCCGGTGGTACCGCAAGGTCAGGCACGTATCCGCACGCAGATCTCTGCCGGACATACGCAGGCGCAGCTGGAACACGCCGTGGCGGCCTTCACCCGTATTGGTCAACAGCTGGGCGTTATTTCAGGAGCAGGGAAATGAAAGCACTCGCCAAATTAAAAGCTGAAGAAGGCATTTGGATGGTCAAGGACGCGCCAATACCTGAACCCGGCCATAACGACCTACTGATTAAGATTCGTAAAACCGCTATCTGCGGTACCGACGTGCACATCTACAACTGGGATGACTGGTCGCGCAAAACCATTCCGGTGCCGATGATCACCGGCCACGAATATGTGGGTGAAGTGGTGGGAATGGGCCAGGAAGTTAAGGGCTTTGCCGTTGGCGATCGTGTTTCCGGTGAAGGCCACATCACCTGCGGCCATTGCCGCAACTGCCGCGCTGGACGCACGCATCTGTGCCGCAACACGGTAGGCGTTGGCGTTAATCGTCAGGGCTGCTTTGCCGAATATCTGGTGATTCCGGCGTTTAATGCCTTCAAAATTCCCGACAACATTTCTGACGAACTGGCGGCGATTTTCGATCCCTTTGGCAATGCGGTGCACACTGCGCTGTCGTTCGATCTGGTGGGCGAAGATGTGCTGATCTCCGGTGCCGGGCCGATTGGCATCATGGCGGCGGCGGTGTGCAAGCACGTCGGCGCGCGCCATGTGGTGATCACCGACGTCAACGACTATCGCCTCGATCTGGCGCGCAAAATGGGCGTAACGCGCGCTGTCAACGTGGCGCAGGAAAATCTGCGTGATGTGATGGCCGAACTCGGCATGACCGAAGGTTTTGATGTCGGTCTGGAGATGTCTGGTGCGCCACCGGCGTTCCGCACCTTACTGGAGGTAATGAACCACGGCGGCCGCATCGCGCTGCTGGGCATTCCGCCGGGCGAGATGTCCATCGACTGGAATCAGGTGATCTTTAAAGGCTTGTTCATCAAAGGCATCTACGGCCGCGAGATGTTCGAAACCTGGTACAAGATGGCGGCGCTGATTCAGTCCGGCCTCGATCTGACGCCCATCATCACTCATCGCTATCACATTGATGAGTTCCAGCAGGGCTTTGATGAGATGCGCTCGGGAAGATCGGGCAAAGTGGTGTTGAGCTGGGATTAATTCATTCTCCGGCCTGGTGGCCGGAGAGTTTCAGGATTGTTTCTTTTCATCGTCCGTCAGGTAGCGCACTTTGCGGGTGTAGTCCTGGCCTTTAAAGGTGAGTGGCTGGGTGGGATCCAGTAAATACTTTTGCCATTCACTCAATGGAAATCCACCGTGCGCGCCAATGACGTCTGCCGGAATGGTTGCTGAGCTACCGCCAATCTTTTTGGAAACCGGCCAGTTTGCCCATTCTCCTAAATTGACCGTGCGAAGATCCAACATATCCAACAAAGCGGCGAGGGGAAGCTGATCCGTCGGCGGTTGGCTGTCATTCATTAATTCCCAGGTATCCTGAAAGAGCGTTAACCAGAGTGGACAAATGCGTTTCCAGGTTTGTCGGGTTGCCGCCAGGTACGCACCATTAACGTGATCTTCAAAATAAGGTCTTATCGATGGCCGGTAATAGGCGGGAATGGCCTGTGCTTCCGCGCCCTCTAGCTTGGCGATCATTTTCCCGTTACGGAAACTGGAGTAAAGGTGGCCTGGATGCATACGAATATCAGGCGATTTAAGCAAATTCAGATCCGAATCAATCATTAAAATACCGTCGCCTTTGGCTTGTAAAGGCGCCTGAATTTTAATTAGGCGACTGCGATAGATTTGCTTATAACGATAACTTTCCTCGCGATGCGGAACATTGAGCGTTACCACGCGGCAATTATGTGGAAGTTTGCCAAAAGCCTGCTCAGATTGGTCGCTCACGATAACAATCTCTTCCATTTCCGGCGCAAACCGACGAGCAAACTCAGCGCTTAATAACGCTTCTTCAACATAATCCGCGCCAGTGCACGGAATAACAACCGAGGTAACCGTAACGTCGCCTTGCGTATTGCTTTGCGCATAAGGAATATTATGACGTGCACGAATATGCCGACGATTTTTGTTCAAAAAATCAAACATGAGTTTTCCTTTCAATACTGTTATCCAATATCGTCTCTACCCCGGCCACATAGTTTTCAATGGCGTAGCATTCGCGTACACGTTCTTCGGCGGTGTTAATGAGACGCTGGCGTAAACTTGCGTCTTGCCATAATACGGCAAGATGCGCACTTAATTGTTTAATATCGCCGTATTCGAATAATAATCCGGTTTCGTTGTGGCTAATTAGTTCTGCCGTTCCAACTACGTTCGAACCAATCACGGCCGTTTTCACCAGCATGGCTTCCAACACGACGCGCGGTAGGCCTTCACTACTTGAAGCGAGAATAAAAGTGTCAAACGCCGCGAGGTAATCCAGAGGGTTATTTTGAAAGCCAGTAAACACAATATTCGACGCAATGTTCTCTTTGCGCGCCAGCAAAACCAAATTCTCCTGTTCCGGCCCGGCACCCACCACCACCATTTTCCAATTGGCTTCGGGATGTATGCGTTTGAATTGGCCCAGCGCCTGGAAGATATGATGGTTCGCTTTACGCGTAATAAGAGAGCCGATGGATCCAAAAATAAAGGTATCAGGGGAATAAGCCAGGCGGGCGCGAACGGCTTTGCGATCCGGTAAGGCCTGATGAATATCGATAGCATTTGAAACGGTGAAGCAACGCTGCGCATCAATGCCGCTTTGGCGCAAAGTCTGATTTACGCCATGCGAAACCGCAATAACGGCATCAACGCGTTTATTAACCATGTCCACTAACACTGAATTTAACTGTGGCTCAATGCGGCAATGTTGAATCAGTGCAACCTGCAAATCCTCAACCGCGCGATAGCCTTCAACATTGGTGCTCGGTTGATTATTCATATACAGCGCGTCATATTGCCCAGCTTGCATAAGAGATGAAATCTGTTGGGCGTTTGGCAATACACGCCATTTTTCGTCAACCCGACCGATCATCTGCTTCTTTAAAGAGCGGTTAAAAATGAATAGCGTGCGTAACAGCTCTTTGGCGATTTTCGCCCATTTCGGCTGACGACGCTGGGCGATAAAAACCACCGGAATGCCAATCGAATTGAGAATTGACTCAATGGTTTCACGGTTGCCGCGAGAATAGTTGTTGTAGAAACAGCAGGTAATATCGAACCTCTGCCGATCAATGCGCTTGAGCAATTCGAGCATACTGTTGGTACCGCCGCCCCATTCGCGGCCGGTATCCAACAGCAGAATTTTTCTTCTCATTGAATTTCTTTTCCCGAGCTCAGAAGAGCTGCCTTATTGACTGAACCAATAGACTTTGCGCAATGCTTTCACTGATCAACTCAACGGCATAGTGCTGCGGCACGGGCGGCAACGGTTTGCCCGGCTTACACACGCCTGGCGCACGGAAGCGTGGCGGCTGGGTTTTGGATGGCGGCGGAGTCGCACCCTGATGCAGCGGCTCATTCAGCAACTGGCTTGGCCGCACTAGCGTGATATCGGCTGGCAATGTCGGCAGCATCTGCTGCAAGACGCGCACCGTCGTCGGATGCGGATGACCAATCGCAATGGCATAACCATCGCGCTGCGCAAGTTTCACCGCGCGGGTAAACTGCGCGCGGATTGAAGCCTCATCCTGACTATCATCAAGGAATACGCGGCGTTTCAGGACGTTAACGTTGGTACCTTGCGCGGCTGGGATCGACTGACTATTGCCAATCGTCATGCTATCGAGAAAGTAATAGTTGTAGTGATTGAGCACCTGCATCACTTTCTGCATGCCGGGCAGGCTGGAGGTCATTTTGCTGCCCATATGGTTATTCAGGCCAACCGCGAAAGGCACTTTGCCGCTGGCTTCTCGAATAATCCGCTCGATTTCCGTGCTGCTCATCTCGGGCGTCAGCGTGTCTTTCTCCAGCGGCTGTTTGCTAAGCGGTGCCATCGGCAGGTGGATCAGCACTTCGCGACCACCCTGATGCGCTTTGGTGGCCATCTCACGCGCATGGGGCGCATTCGGCAGAACCGCAACGGAAATCGCGGTGGGCATCTGCAGCACTTTATTCTCTTCTTTTGGCCGATAACCAAAGTCATCGATCACGATAGAGAGTTTTCCCGCATGGGCGGAAAGTGACAGAAACAGGCCGCATAGGGCGGCCGAGAGCTTAGAGGGTTGAAACAAAACTTATCTTCCTAACCACGGTAGTGGATTGACGGCCTGTCCCTGGCGTCGGATTTCAAAGTAGAGCGAAGGCGTGCCGCGGCCGCCGCTGGTGCCCACAAGGGCGATAGGCTGTCCTGCCTTCACCTGAGCACCCACGCTCACCAGTGCGCTTTGGTTGTAGCCATAAAGGCTCATATCACCTTTACCGTGTTCCAGAACGACAACCAGACCATAGCCTTGCAGCCAGTCGGCCATCAATACGCGTCCATCAGCGATGGCTTTCACTTCGGTACCTTCTGGCGCATCGACGACCAGACCTTTCCAGCGCAATTCGCCCTGCATCGATTCACCGAAGCGATGTTCAATACGTCCCCGTACCGGCCAAACCGCTTGCCCGCCGGGCTTGCCTAATCCGCCGGTACGCGCCATCAGCTCGCGCTCACTCTGCGTTGGCTGATAACTTGATCCTTTGGCTTTCGCCTGCGCCTGACGCTGACGCACTTTTTCCGCCTCGCGCGCTTCGCGTTCCGCACGTTCACGTGCTTCACGCTCTGCCTTGGCGATTTTGCTTTGCAGGCGGCTTTCATTCTCACGCATTTCAACCAGGTCCGCCTGATCTTTCTCCAGCGAACTTTCCAGTATGGTGAGCGTTTTCTTACGCGCCGCGCTGGCGACTTCCAGCTTGCTTTGCTGCGTCTGCTGCTGGGCCAACAACGATTTTTGCTGCTCCTGTTTGCCCTGCAATGATTGACGCTGTTCCGCTAATTGCTGCTGGGTTTGTTTGAGATCGTTGATGTTTTTCTGGCGTGCGGCGTTGAGATAGCCGAAATAGGCAAGAATGCGCTCACTGCGCTGGGCTTCTTCGCCTCCGAGCAGCAACTGTAGACCATTATGTTGTCCCTGACGGAAGGCGGCATCAAGCTGTTGTGCCAGCAGTTTTTCCTGCTGTGCTTGCTGCTTTTCCAGCCGCGAGATAGAAGAGGTGACCTGCGCGATTTCACCCTCGAGCGTGCTGAGGCTGTTACGCGTTTCGCGCAGCTGACGGCTGGCCTGCGCGATCACTTTTTCCTGGCTTTGCAGCTGATCCAACAACTTACTGCGCTGCACTTTCTGCGCTTTAACGCTCTTTTCTTTCTCGGCAATGTCCTGCTGAATGGACTTCAACTGCGTTTTACTGTCATCCGCACTGCGTGCAGCGGCAGGAAGTAATAATGTGCCCGCCAGAAGCAGACTCAGGGAGATTTCGGACCAGCGAAATGACAACGGAAGCGCAGTGCCGTTGTAACGGGTCCTTGTGTGTGTAACGGTCGCTTTTCCCTTCATAGTCGATAATTATTCCACGATGAACAGCCGCTTACCAGTTAGCCCGGCCGGGTTTTACTTTACTAAAAATGTCTGTACCGAGCTTACCGGCATAAACTTTGTCTTAATTTTGGGATTAGAACACTTTTTTTGGAAAATGACGCACAAATCGTAACTCTGTCCCCTTAGCGACTGTACATGCGAAGTGGCGCAGGTATACTCAGAACCCTTGTTTTAGCTTATCAGCCCGGTTTGGAGTCGTTACCCCTCATGCAAGAAATTATGCAGTTTGCAAGCACTCACCCCATCCTCAGTCTGGCATGGGTCGCTTTACTCGTTCTCGTGATTGTGACCACCGTTAAAGGTATGTTCTCTAAAGTAAAAACTATCAGCCGTGGTGAAGCTACCCACCTGATAAACAAAGAGGACGCGGTGGTGGTAGACGTGCGTTCACGTGACGATTACCGCAAAGGACACATTTCTGGGGCTATCAACGTAGCGGCAGCAGACATCAAAAAAGAGAGCTTTGGCGAGCTGGAAAAGCACAAGTCACAGCACATAATTGTAGTTTGCGCGACCGGTCAAAGTGCGGGTGAATCTGCAGCGAAATTGAGCGCAGCGGGTTTTGAAAAAGTCTCCGTTCTGAAAGATGGCGTGAGCGGCTGGAGTGGTGAAAATCTGCCACTGGTGCGCGGTAAATAACTTCTTAGAGGTAACCGTATGGCGAATGTAGAGATCTACACCAAAGTCACTTGTCCTTACTGCCACCGTGCAAAGGCGTTGTTGGATCAGAAAGGCGTGTCGTTCCAGGAGATTCCCATTGACGGGAACGCGGCGAAACGTGAAGAGATGATTCAACGCAGCGGCCGCACTACGGTGCCACAGATTTTTATTGATGCGCAGCACATTGGCGGCTGTGACGATCTTTACGCGCTGGATGGGCGTCAGGGACTTGATCCTTTACTCCAGGCATAACTTTTCGGTCAGACAATTTTAACTCACAGGATTTAGTCACATGTCAGAGCAAAGCAGCAGCGAAATGCAGTTCCAGATTCAACGTGTTTACACCAAAGATGTTTCTTACGAAGCGCCAAACGCACCGCAGGTTTTCCAGAAAGAGTGGGAACCGGAAGTGAAGCTGGATCTGGACACCGCCTCTTCTCAGTTAGCTGATGGCGTTTTTGAAGTCGTTCTGCGCGTTACCGTAACGGCAACCGTTGGCGAAGAAACCGCATTCCTGTGTGAAGTACAGCAAGCGGGCATTTTCACCATTAGCGGTATCGAAGGCACGCAGATGGCGCATTGCCTCGGCGCGTACTGCCCGAACATTCTGTTCCCGTATGCACGCGAATGCGTAACCAGCCTTGTGTCTCGTGGTACTTTCCCGCAGCTCAACCTGGCGCCAGTGAACTTTGATGCGCTGTTCATGAACTATCTGCAGCAGCAAGGTGAAGGCGAAGCGCCACATCAGGATGCCTGATGACTACACTCAACGCTTCAATTAGCGTCATCGGTGCCGGCTCGTACGGCACCGCATTGGCCATCACGCTGGCCCGCAACGGCCATCCGGTTCTGCTCTGGGGCCACAATCCTCAAAGCGTGGCGCAGCTGCAAGCTGACCGCTGCAATGCCGCTTTCCTGCCCGATGTCCCTTTCCCTGATAATCTTGTTCCTGAAGCCGATCTGGCAACCGTGGTTAACGCCAGTCGCGATCTGCTGGTCGTCGTGCCGAGCCATGTATTTGGCGACGTGCTGACGCAGCTTAAGCCGCATTTGCGTGCCGATTCGCGGATTGTCTGGGCGACTAAGGGGCTGGAAAAAGAGACCGGCCGGTTGCTGCAGGATGTGGCGCGTGAAATCCTCGGCGATGCGATTCCACTCGCGGTGATTTCCGGACCCACCTTTGCCAAAGAGCTGGCAGCCGGCATGCCAACGGCCATCGCACTGGCATCCACCGATGCGGAGTTCGCTGAAGACCTGCAGCAGAAGCTGCACTGCGGCAAAAGTTTCCGCGTCTACAATAATCAGGATTTCATCGGCGTGCAGTTAGGCGGCGCGGTGAAGAACGTGATTGCGATTGGTGCGGGGATTTCTGACGGCATTGGCTTTGGTGCCAACGCGCGTACCGCCTTGATCACTCGCGGCCTGACGGAAATGAGCCGTCTTGGCGCAGCGCTGGGCGCCGATGCCACCACCTTTATGGGCATGGCCGGTTTAGGCGATCTGGTGCTGACCTGTACCGATAATCAGTCGCGCAACCGTCGTTTCGGCATGATGCTGGGGCAAGGCGAGAGCGTAGACGAGGCGCAACGCATTATCGGACAAGTTGTAGAAGGCTACAGAAACACCAAAGAAGTCAAAGCATTGGCCGCGCGCGTCGGCGTAGAAATGCCGATTACCGAGCAGATTTATCAGGTGCTCTATTGCGGAAAATCAGCGCGAGAGGCAGCATTGACCTTACTTGGCCGTGCAAGGAAGGACGAAAACAGCCAAAGCTAAAGCAGGATGCGCCAGCGTCACCACCTGTAGCGCCCCATCAGGCGCTTTTTTTATCGGGAGCAAACAGCAATGTCGTCTGAAGAGTTAGAACTGGTCTGGAACCATATCAAAGCCGAAGCCAGAGCCCTGGCCGACTGTGAACCGATGCTGGCCAGCTTTTACCATGCGACACTGCTCAAACACGAAAACCTCGGCAGCGCGCTCAGCTACATGCTCGCTAACAAGCTGGCGAACCCGATCATGCCCGCTATCGCTATTCGCGAAATCGTGGAAGAAGCCTATCGTGAAGACCCGGAGATGATTGTCTCTGCAGCCTACGATATTCAGGCTGTACGCCAGCGCGATCCCGCCGTTGATAAATACTCTACGCCGCTGCTTTACCTCAAAGGTTTCCACGCCTTGCAGGCCTATCGCATCGGCCATTGGCTGTGGAAAGAGGGCCGCCGCGCGCTGGCTGTCTATCTGCAGAACGAAATCTCCGTCTCATTTGCCGTGGATATTCACCCGGCGGCACGCATTGGTCGCGGCATCATGCTTGATCATGCTACCGGCATTGTCATCGGCGAAACGGCAATCATTGAAAATGATGTTTCAATTCTGCAATCGGTGACGCTCGGCGGTACTGGTAAAACCAGCGGCGATCGCCATCCGAAGATCCGTGAAGGTGTGATGATTGGCGCCGGCGCCAAGATTCTGGGCAACATTGAAGTGGGGCGCGGCGCAAAAATCGGAGCCGGTTCGGTTGTCCTGCAGCCTGTACCGCCGCATACCACGGCGGCCGGCGTACCAGCGCGCATTGTCGGTAAACCGACCAGCGATAAACCGTCGATGGATATGGATCAGCACTTCAACGGCGCAGGCTTTGAGTACGGCGACGGCATCTAGCCTTTGATCAGTGCGCCAGCATAATCGAGTTGGCGCCACGCTTCATACACCACCACTGATACTGCATTAGACAGGTTCATGCTGCGGCTCTCCGCCATCATCGGAATGCGGATTTTCTGCTCAGCGGGTAGCGCGTTGAGAATTTCTGCGGGTAAACCGCGACTCTCCGGACCAAACACCAAATAATCACCCTTCTGATAGCTCACCGCGCTGTGCGCAGGCGTTCCTTTGGTGGTGAGGGCGAACATGCGCTGTGGCGTTTCTGTTGCCAGAAACTCTGCGTAATTGGCGTGTTTTTTTAAGGCGGTATATTCGTGGTAATCCAGCCCGGCGCGGCGCAGGCGCTTGTCATCCCAGGCAAAGCCCAGCGGTTCAATCAGGTGTAACTGGAAACCGGTATTTGCGCACAAGCGAATGATGTTGCCGGTATTTGGCGGAATTTCAGGTTCAAATAAGACAATGTTTAGCATAAGGCCCCCAGAAACGAGGGCCGAAGCATAACAAATTATTGACGGGCGGAGTACAGCGGCAGCCACAGCGTGAGGCGTAAACCGCCGAGCGGGCTGTCATCCGCTTTAACCCAGCCGCGATGCTGCTGGATGGCGGTTTCGACAATCGCCAGGCCTAATCCGGTGCCGCCTGACTCACGATCGCGCGCCTCATCGGTGCGGTAGAACGGACGGAAAATCTGCTCGCGATCTTCTGGGCTGACTCCTGGACCATCATCATCGACATGAATGGTGATGCCCGCAATATCTACCGAGAAGCTGACGCTGATGTGCGAATTCGAATAGCGCAGCGCATTACGCACGATATTTTCCAGCGCACTCTCCAACGCATGGGGATTACCGTACAGCGGCCACGGGCCAGGCGGATAGGGCACTTCCATCAGTTTGCCCATCTGCTCGGCTTCAAATTTGGCATCTTCCAGCACGCCATTCCAAAGCTGATTGGCCTTCATCGCTTCGCTAACCAGCGCGTTATTGTGCTGCGTTCGCGACAGCACCAGCAGATCGTTAATCATGCCATCCAGACGCTGCGCTTCCGTTTCAATGCGCTGCAGCTCTTTGCCTTCACCGTTACGGCGACGCAGGAGCGCGGTTGCCAGCTGCAAGCGAGTTAACGGCGTACGCAATTCATGGCTGATATCGGATAGCAGACGCTGTTGCGCCGTCATCATGCGTTCGAGCGCGCTCACCATTTGGTTGAAACTGGAACCCGCAGCCAGAAACTCTTGCGGCCCCGATTCCAGTTCCGGATGCTGGCGCAAATTGCCGCTTGCCACTTCATCCGCCGCATATTTAAGTTTGCGCGCGGGGCGCGCCAGGCTCCACGCCAGCCACAGCAGCAGCGGCGAGCTGATCAGCATCGTGACAATCAGCAGCAGTAGCGGGCGGTCAAACAGCAGATTAACGAAATCGAGCTGCGAGCTGGTGGCAGGACGAATCAGGTAAAGCTGATAGTTGTCTTCGCCATCGCGGACCGCGAAAGGTCCAACCATCTCCACGCGGCCATACTTTTTCTTTTGTGGGTGGTCGGCGTTATCCGACTGCCCAATAAAGTTGCGGATGATCTGCATTTCATTGTGCTGCGCGCCAATCACCCGGCCTTCGCTGGTCACTAATAATAAACGCTGACCGGGCGGCGCCCATTTGTCGATGGAGCGGAACAGGCGACGCCACCACATTAAGTCGTTCGGCGGATCCTGAGACAGCTCCGCTTCAACGTGCTGTTCAATCATGGTGCCCTGACGCTGCTCGCTTTCTAGTAACGCGGTCATCTGGCGCGAATCGAGTTTAGGCACCATGAGAACCAGCATCAACACCAACGCTAGCGTGAGCCAGAAGATGGCGAAGATGCGGGTGGTTAAACTTCCAATCATGATGCCGAAACCATCAGATAGCCGCGTCCGCGTAGGGTTTTAAACCACGGATGACCATCACGACGTTCCGGCAATTTACGACGCAGGTTAGAAATGTGCATATCGATAGCGCGGTCAAAGGGTGTCAGACGTTTGCCCAGCACTTCCTGACTAAGGTGCTCACGCGATACCACCTGACCCAGATGCTGTGCCAGCAAATAGAGCAGGGTGAACTCGGTGCCGGTGAGATCCAAAGTTTCGCTGTCGAAGCTGGCCTCCTGACGACCCGGATTCAGGCGCAGGCAGTCGACTTCCAGCGTTGGTGAGCTGTTATCGTGCTGCTGTTGCTGCTCGCTCCAGTTTGAACGGCGCAGAATGGCACGAATACGCGCTACCAGTTCACGATCGTTAAACGGTTTAGGCAGATAGTCATCTGCGCCCAGTTCAAGGCCCAGAACGCGGTCCAGTTCGCTGCCACGTGCAGTCAGCATAATGACCGGAGTTTGGTGCTGTTGGCGTAGTTCTTTCAAAGTGTCGATACCGTTCTTCTTCGGCATCATCACATCAAGCAATAGCAAGTCCACGGTGTTGTCTAGCAGGTTAAGCGCCTGCTCACCATCGCTTGCCACAATGACTTCAAAACCTTCCATCTCAAGCAGTTCTTTAAGCAGCGAAGTTAATTCGCGGTCGTCATCAACCAACAGGATTTTATTCATTTTTTATTGCCCTCCGCAGGCAAAATACCGTGTTCCTTGACTTGCAATCCAACGCTTTACGTAGTTTTACACCCCCTGACGGATGTTTGCAGCCACCGCCGTACACTGGCTCTCGTTGAATCGCAAAACGGAACGAACTGGGAGTTAACGATGCGCTACTTAACCGCCGTCGTCATTGCCTCAGCGATGGTTCTCAGTCACGCCAGCGCCGAAGCAGCAGACACGACGACGATTGACGAGATGCATCCGAACAGCGGATTGACGACAGGCAGTATGACGCAAAATCCGCAAAGCTACATGTTCGATGGCATTGAGCTGACTGAACAACAGCGGCAGCAGATGCGAGACCTGATGCAGCAAGCGCGACACGAACGCCCAACCATCAGCGTTCAAGATATAGAAACTATGCATGACCTTGTCATTGCAGACAAATTTAACGAATCGGCTATCCGACAGCAGGCAGAGAAACAAGCCCGCGCAGCGGTAGAACAGCAAGTCGAGATGGCTCGGGTTCGTAATCAGATGTATCACCTGCTAACGCCTGCACAGCAAGCGACATTGCAGAAAAATTATGAGCGACGATTAGCTGAAGTTCGTCGGCTCTCAGGATTGCAGCCATCATCACCGCTGCAAGCAGTGAGTAGTACCAGCAGTAACCAGTAACATAGTATCCCTGTTTTCCTTGCCATAGACACCATCCCTGTCTTCCCCCGCATGATGCGGGGGTTTTTTTTGCCTGTCATTTCTCTCTAACATCATTGCCTTAAAATTCAATCACGCAGCACACTTATGCCGATGATAAACTTTAGCCATCTTGAGACCTAAAGGCCGCACCTATGAAGCGTGCGACCCGGCGAGGCATAGCATGGATTCTTCCTATGCAAAGTTAGTGAATCGGGCGGCGCTGGCGACATTGCTGTTAATCGTAAAAATTTTCGCCTGGTGGCATACCGGTTCAGTCAGTATGTTGGCGGCGTTAGTGGATTCATTGGTAGATATCGCCGCTTCACTAACCAATTTGCTGGTGGTGCGCTACTCACTGCAGCCGGCCGATGACGATCACACCTTCGGCCACGGCAAAGCCGAATCACTGGCCGCGCTGGCGCAAAGCATGTTTATCTCCGGCTCGGCGCTGTTTCTGTTTCTCACCGGCATTCAGCATCTGGCCTCACCCGAAACCTTACATGCGCCGCTGGTGGGCATTGTGGTGACGGTGATTGCGCTGTTTTCAACCCTGACGTTGGTTGCCTTCCAGCGCTGGGTGGTGCGACGCACGCGCAGCCAGGCGATTCGCGCAGACATGCTGCACTATCAATCTGACGTGGTGATGAACGGCGCAATATTGGTCGCTCTCGGTTTGAGCAGCTATGGTTTTGTACGGGCGGATGCGTTGTTCGCGCTCGGCATCGGCGTTTACATTCTCTATAACGCGTTGCGGATGGGTTATGACGCGGTACAGGCGCTGTTGGATCGCGTTTTGCCCGAGCATGAAACGCAGGAGATTATCAACGTGGTGACCAACTGGCCGGGCGTACGTGGCGCGCATGCATTACGCACGCGACAATCGGGCCCCACGCGTTTTATCCAGCTGCATCTGGAGATGGAAGATCAGCTGCCGCTGGTGCAGGCCCATCAGGTGGCCGATCAAATTGAGCAGGCGTTACTCAAGAGGTTTCCCGGCTCAGACGTCATCATCCATCAAGATCCCTGTTCTGTTGTGCCGAGCAATCAACATGGATTTTTTCAAGGTTAGCAACTTAAAATCATGCAATTACACAAAAAAAGTGACGTAACGCTAACAACTCTGTAAAAAATTAGCGAAAACTTGTCTGACCTGAATCAATTCAGCATCAAGCGTTTGATATACTATTTTGCAACTATTAAGCCATGCGATCGCGAGCTGGTCCACGCCGGACACATGGCAGGAATAATCCTTAGTTTTTGAACAATCCAGAGGTTGTCATGATCAAAAAAATCGGAGTACTGACCAGCGGCGGCGACGCCCCAGGCATGAACGCAGCCATTCGCGGAGTTGTACGTTCCGCGCTGAGTGAAGGACTGGAAGTTTTTGGTATTTACGACGGCTATCTGGGATTGTACGAAGATCGCATGATCAACCTTGACCGCTACAGCGTGTCAGACATGATCAACCGCGGCGGCACCTTCCTCGGTTCCGCCCGCTTCCCAGAATTCCGCAATGATGAAGTGCGCCAGACCGCGATTGATAACATGAAAAAGCGTGGTATTGATGCGCTGGTGGTTATCGGCGGTGATGGTTCCTACATGGGTGCTAAGCGCCTGACTGAAATGGGCTTCCCGTGCATCGGCCTGCCTGGCACCATTGATAACGACGTAGCAGGTACTGATTACACCATCGGTTATTTCACTGCGCTGGAAACCGTGGTTGAAGCGATTGACCGCCTGCGTGACACCTCATCTTCCCACCAGCGTATCTCCATCGTGGAAGTGATGGGCCGTTACTGCGGCGATTTAACCCTGGCGGCAGCGATTGCCGGTGGTTGCGAGTTCATCGTGCTACCTGAAATCCCGTATACCCGCGAAGAGCTGGTTGCTGAAATCAAAGCCGGCATTGCCAAAGGTAAAAAGCACGCCATCGTGGCGATCACCGAGCACATCTGCGATATCGACGATCTGGCGCACTTCATCGAAGCTGAAACTAAACGCGAAACCCGCGCTACCGTTCTCGGTCACATTCAGCGTGGCGGCGCACCTTGTGCCTATGACCGCATTCTGGCCTCGCGCATGGGTTCCTACTCCATCGAGCTGCTACTACAAGGCTACGGCGGCCGCTGCGTCGGTATTCAGAATGAGAAGATGGTGCATCACGACATCATCGATGCGATTGAAAATATGAAGCGTCCATTCAAACGCGACTGGCTGGATACCGCGAAAAAACTCTACTGATTATTCAGCACCAAGGCGCGACGCGATTCGCGCCTTTTTTATGCCTGCTCATATTCCGTGCGGTTATAACAGCTTATTTTTAATTCTTTAATCCGTGGATAAGTTTGTGTCAGTCTTGTTCTATAACGACCTCGGGAGAGCAAGCAATGAATAAGTGGAGTATTGGTGTCACCCTGTTACTGGCTTCAACCAGTGTTCTGGCAAAGGATATTCAGTTGTTAAACGTCTCTTACGATCCAACCCGTGAGCTGTACGAGCAGTACAACAAAGCGTTTAGCGCGCATTACAAGCAGGAAACCGGCGACAACGTGGTGATTCGCCAGTCGCACGGCGGTTCAGGTAAACAAGCAACCTCAGTGATCAATGGCATCCGAGCTGATGTGGTTACGCTGGCGCTGCAATCTGATGTCGATGCTATTGCTGACCGTGGTCGTATCAATAAAGACTGGATTAAGCGCCTGCCGGACAACTCCGCACCCTACACCTCAACCATCGTGTTCCTGGTGCGCAAAGGCAACCCGAAAGGCATTCATGATTGGCCAGATCTGATCAAACCGGGCGTTTCCGTCATCACGCCAAACCCGAAAACGTCAGGCGGCGCACGCTGGAATTATCTGGCTGCATGGGGCTGGGCGCTGGATCAGAACAACGGCGATCAAGCCAAAGCGCTGGCTTACGTGAAATCGCTGTTTAAGAACGTAGAAGTGCAGGATTCCGGCGCACGTGGTGCCACTAACACCTTCGTGGAACGCGGCATTGGCGATGTGCTGATAGCGTGGGAGAACGAAGCCTATCTGGCGGTAAATAAGCTGGGTAAAGACAAGTTTGAGATCGTCACCCCAAGCGAATCGATTCTGGCGGAGCCAACGGTTTCGGTAGTGGATAAAGTGGTCGACGAGCAGGGCACCCGCAAAGTAGCCGAAGATTACCTCAAGTATCTCTACTCGCCGGAAGGTCAGACTATCGCGGCGGAGAATTTCTATCGTCCACGTGATAAAGCCGTTGCGGAGAAATTTGCCAATAAATTCGCCCCGGTAAAACTGTTCACTATCGACAACAAATTTGGTGGCTGGACGCAAGCCCAGAAAACCCACTTCGCCGATGGTGGCAGCTACGACCAGGTGATGAAGCCATAACGTACATCGTCAGGTCGCCATTTATGGCGACCTTTTTACATACCATTACGCCTCTTGCGTCGCCAACCGCCGACCGGCACGCTGGGCCACCAGCGGCAACAATGCCTGACGTACCAGATAGCCATCTGGATCCAGCCCCCAACCTAACGCAGCAGCGGCATCGACAATCGCTTTATCCCATTCCAGTTTTTTCCGTCCGTCACCCGCAGTGGTAATCACCACTTCACACGCATGATCGGGTGCCTGATAGCGACGCCAGCTGCCTGCCGGCACGGAAATCACCGAACGCTCCGGCGCGGTCATCGTCACTTCTTCACCATCACGATTGAAGGTCACAGTAAGCGTGCCCTTAAACACCATGAGTACTTGCACCTGTGCGCAGCGGTGCGTACCCATCTCGCCCGCTTGTGGCAAAGCCAGCCACTCTACCGAGAAGCCGTGTGGTGTGTTGATGGGCGGAGCGACCTGACGATCCTGATTGATGCCATAGCCGATAACGGGTGCCATACGCGCACCGTGACCTGGCAACATGGCATCCAGTAGCGCGTGATCGCTCCAGGCGCGCTGCTCACCGGTGACGGCAAACTGCGCCATCTGCTCGGGCGTAAAATGCTGTAACTGCGCCATCTCCGCCTCGGGCAGCGGCGGCATACGCTCTGCAACCGGCGGGATCGCCGCGCCGGTTGAGGTATCGATCAGCATGTTATTGGGGCTGAGATAGAGTCCATACTCCGCCGCCGCCGACATCACATCGGGATGCCAGATAATGCCGCCGGTGTTATCGCCGCCTAGCACGGTAAATACCCAGCCATCGGTATCGGTAGCCGACACATTGGTGAAGCCACGGAAAATCCAGGTGGGCAGGCTGACAATCGCCGGAGCGTCGAGCTCCAGCGACTCTTCGCCTTTATTCCCCCAGCGGAAACGCCAGCGGCCTTCATGGATCAGGAAGACTTCGGCAGTGAAATGCAGATGCAGATTATTGGTCACGCCTTTTGGCATCGCCGCCGCGCCAATATTAAAACCGTGCGCTTCAGGAATATTGATCACCTGCTCAGACGACTGCGTCACGCCCGGCCCGATAAACGAGTAATTCTGCTTGAGATGCGAACCCGGCAGTTTGCAGTCGATAAACGCCAGATTGCACGACACCATATCTTGCGGCGCGATCAGGCGCGCACGTGCTGCTGTAGCGGACAATGTTTGCTGTTTCATCTTCTTCTCCTCAATAACCCGAACCAGAACGAACAGGCAACGCCTCACCGCGCGCGGTGGCGACAGCGTGGCGTGCGGCATGCGTTAGCTGCATCACATCATTGGCGGGGGTCACCAACTGAAAGCCCTGTGCGATGCGCTGTGCGGCGGCTTCTCCGCTGGTACAAAAAATACCGGCCAGTTTGTGGCCGGCGCGGGTGCGGCTCAGCACCCGTTCAATGGCATTTAACATCTCAGGATGCTGCGATTCGGCGCTGGCCTGGCCGGTGAGCGTAAGGGACAGATCGTTGGGGCCGATAAACACGCCGTCCAATCCCTCGACGTCGAGAATGGCATCAAGATTGGCCAACCCCGCGCGTGTTTCAATCATCGCCAGCGTCAGAATTTGCTGGTTAGCATGCTGCGGATAATCTTTGCCGCCATACAGCAGCGCACGCGCTGGACCAAACGAGCGCGAACCTTGCGGCGCATAGCGGCAGGCATCGACAAACTGCTGCGCTTCGGCGGCATCGTTGATCATCGGGCAGATAATGCCGTAGGCGCCGGCATCCAGCATGCGCATAATCTGCGCCGGCTCGTTGTGCGAGACGCGCACCAGCGGCGTCGCGGGTGTGGAGGATAGCGCCTGCAACATGCTGAGTGCGGCGGCGAAATCGATCAGGCCATGTTGCAGGTCAACGGTGACGGCATCAAAGCCCTGATGTCCGGCAATCTCGGCGCTGTAGCTGCTGGGGATCGCCAGCCAGCCGTTAATAATCGGTTCACGGCGTTGTTTTAAAGGGTTGATACGCATAATTCACTCCTCTTAATCCAGGTTTGCAGCGCGCGGGCACAGGCTTGCGGCTGCTCCAGCAGCAGAAAGTGTCCGCACTGCTCAAGCGTGATGTGGCGTGCGGCGGGAGCCGCTTTGACAAGCAGGTGATGGTGTTCGGGGGTGCAGATGGCGTCGCTGTCGCCGTTGAGGATCAACAGCGGTGCCTGCAGCGACGGTAAGGTATGCCGTAAATCGCGACGTTGTATGGCGATGGCGGTCTGTTGACGAAAGCGCTCAACGCTGCTGCGTTCTGCCATCGTCACCAGCGCGCCAAGCAGCTCGCGATCCGCCAGCCGCGATGCATGCACATAGCGCGGCCAGAGTTGCTCAACCACCGATCGCATACCGTTTTTCGCAGCTCGATCAAGCAAGGCAATACGTCCCGCAGCGTTGACCGGCGCATCCGCCAACGGATTCACCGCCAGCAGCGCGAGGCCCGCGATACGTTGCGCGGCTTGCGCCTGCATCTCCAGCGCCACCAGCGCACCCAGCGAGAATCCCACCAGTAAAAAGCGAGCAGGCAAGTCAGTCAGCAGCTGCGCCGCGAGCTGTTCGGCGCTGTCAGCACCGCTCATCTCGGGAATGATCATCGGATGCGGCGGTAGATGGCGGCAAAGCGGTTGCCACAACGCGCCGTCGCACAAGGTACCGCCCAGTAACACCAAAGGCAGTGACATGATTAGCCCTCCGCCACAGGACGGGCATTCACCATCCGCATCACATGGCGCACCAGCAGCAGCGACAGCAATGAAATAATGCCAATCACCATAAAGCCCTGTTGCATCGCGAAGTAATATTTGATGTAGCCGACCAGCACCGGGCCAAAGAAAATCCCGGCGGAGTAGATGCTTTGATATAGCCCAACGCGAGTGGATTGCTGCCAGGCGGGCGTGCGGGTGACGATTAGCGAATTCAGCACGGTGGAGATCATGCCGAAGGCACAGCCCGCCAGCGCCTGCAAGCCATACAGCAGCCAGATATTGGGCGCGTAAGGCATGGCTATCGCTACGGCCCCTTGCAGCACGCCGCCGATAATTGCCGTGTTGCGTAAGCCCAGCAGGCGATAGAAGAAGGGCGCGCACAGCGCGGTGGCCAGCGCATAGAAGAACAGATGGATGCCGCTTAGCGTCGCCAGCGAAGCGGCCGCCATGCCAAAGCCTTCTGCCAGTAGCGGCGTCAGCGTGTCGCGCGTGGCAAATGGCACCATCATCACCAGTGCACAGAGTCCGCCGAGATACCACACCGAAGGATCACGCAGCTGAGTGCGAACCGCAGAGAGACGTTGCGCCGTGGGCATCGCTTCCGGGCGTTTTTCACGGATAAAGAATGTCAGCAAAAAAGCCAGCAGCGCGGCAGCGGACGCCACCAAAAAGCTCGATTCGGCACCGAAATGACGGGCAATAAATCCCGCCACCGAAATCCCGATAAAAGTGCCTACCGGCGAGGTGACGCTCAGCATGGCGATCGCGGCGGCGGCTTCCAGCGGCGGGAAGTAAGCCACGAACATCACGTTATACACCACCCACGTCGCGCTGGTGACGCCATCGGCGAGCTTGGCGATAAACAGTGTTTCCGGTGTCGGCCAAAGGTAAACCACCGGCCAGGCGATAAGCGTAAACAATAAGCCAATCTGGATAATGCGTTTGCGGCGGCGAAAGCGGTCCGACAGAATGCCGGTCGGAAAACGCAACAGCATCGAGGCCAATCCGGTAGCACCGATGATGATTCCCATCACGCGCGCCTCGACATTCAGCGACATGATGTAGGGGGCGAGAAACGGATCAAAGGCGTGAATGCTGATAAAAAACAGCAAGCTAATAATGAAAAACAGCAGCACATCACGACGCAATAACGCTTTCATAATGAGTTCCTCAATAAGCCGTCCAGCCGCCATCCACCTTCAGCGCGCTGCCGGTGACCAACGCTGCGGCCGGTGATGCCAGAAACACCACCGGCCCCATCACATCTTCCAGCGTGCCAAGACGACCAATCTGAATGCGGCGCAGCGTCTGCTGGCGAAACGCTTCATCTGCCAGCGAGGCCTGCGACAGTTCGGTTTCGATAAAGGTGGGGCACAAGGTGTTGATGCGAATGCCATCGCGTCCCAACTCCAGCGCCATGGCACGCGTCAGCCCTTCCAGCGCCGCTTTTGATGCGCAGTAGACGCTGCGCTGCGGGCCGCCGACGTGCGCCATCTGCGAAGAGAGATGGATAATGCTGCCGCCGTGTCCGGCGGCCTGCATGCCGGTCGCGACCTGCTGCGACAGGAAAAACGTGGCGCGCAGGTTTACGTCCATTACCGCATCAAAGTTAGCTTCGCTGACCTCGCTAAACGGCTGATGGCGCGCCAGCCCGGCGCTGTTGACCAGCACATGAAAGCTCGGCAAAGCGCGCAGTGTCTGGCGCACCGCGTGCGTGTTGCAGACGTCGAGCGGCAGCGGATGCAATGTCAGGCCGGCGCTCGCCGCCTGCTGCACGGCGTGCGCCAGGCGATCGGCGTCGCGCGCGGCAATCCACACCTGCGCTCCGGCGTCGGCCAGCGCGATAGCGGCGGCAAAACCGATACCGCGCGAGCCGCCGGTCACCAGCGCGCGCTGTCCATCCAGGCGAAATGAAGGGGTAGTCGGAACCATGCGCGCCTCCTTATTTCACCGTAACCGGCGCGGGTGCGGCGTAGGCCACTTCCTGCTGGCCGTAGCGGCGCACGCGGATATTGGCCTGTTCAGCATGACCGGCAAAGCCCTCCAGCAGCGCCAGGCGCGAGCAGTAAGCGCCGATTTCTGCCGAAGCCGCATCGCTGGTGACGCGCTGCCAGGTGCAGGTTTTCATAAATTTGCCCACCCACAAGCCGCCGGTATAGCGCGATGCCCCCAGCGTGGGCAGCGTATGGTTGGTGCCGATCACCTTGTCGCCATAAGCCACATTGGTACGCGGCCCGAGAAACAGCGCGCCGTAATTGCGCATGTTCTGGTGATACCAGTCATCGCGATCGGTCATCACCTGCACGTGTTCAGAAGCGATGCGGTTGGCTTCTGCCAGCATCTCGTCGTGATCGGCACAGAGAATGATTTCGCCATAATCGTGCCAGGCTTGTTGCGCCACATCGGCGGTAGGCAGTTGCAGCAACAGCTGGTGGATATAGCGCTCGGTCTCCTGTGCCAGCTGGCGCGAGCAGGTCAGCAGAATCGCGGGTGAGGTGGGGCCATGTTCCGCCTGGCCGAGCAGATCGGTTGCGCAGAGTTCACCGTCAATGCTGTCATCGGCGATCACTAGCGTTTCGGTAGGGCCAGCGAACAGGTCGATGCCAACGCGGCCAAATAGCTGGCGTTTGGCTTCGGCCACCCACGCGTTGCCCGGCCCGACTAACATATCGACCGGCGCAATCCGCTCAGTACCAATCGCCATGGCGCCCACCGCCTGAATGCCGCCGAGCGCATAGATCTCGTCGGCGCCGGCCATCGACTGCGCCGCAACAATGGCTGCAGCCGGTTTACCGTGAAACGGCGGGGCGCAGCTCACGATGCGATCGCAGCCTGCGACTTTGGCGGTAATGATCGACATATGCGCCGAAGCCAGCAGCGGGTATTTACCGCCCGGCACGTAACAGCCGACATTGCTGATGGGAATGTTGCGATGGCCAAGTATCACGCCCGGACGCGTTTCAATCGCCAAATCGGTCAGGCAATTTTTTTGCGCCTGAGCGAAGTTATGCACCTGCTCCTGAGCGAATTCGATGTCGCGAATATCTTGTTTGGTCAGCTGTTGCAGGCAGGCATTAATCTCCTGCGGCGTTAAGCGGAAATCATCGCGGGCAAAGCCATCGAACTTAATCGAGAGTTCGCGCACCGCGTCATCGCCGCGCGCTTCAATTTGCGCCAGCACTGCTTCCACATCGCTGCGAACGCGCTGTTGCTGCTGTTGGCGTTCTGCTTTCGCTGCCGCCTGTTTTAACCAGATTGCCATGCTCATTTCCTCATCATTGATTGCTGTTAATCAGGGTTGCATACGTATGCAAAGAGCGTAAAGAGGCTGAAAGGGGAAAAGATGAAAAGTGAGAATGTGCGCAGTTTTTTCAAATTGCAGGCAGCAGAAAGCCCCGCAGAACGGGGATTAACATGATGACTTATCAGGTTTTACAGTCGCTCTATCGCCAAAGCGAGCGCCAGCAATGCTTCTTCATCAGGCGCTGGATAGAGCAGTTCCAGCCCCAGCGGCAAACCGTTAGCTAGTTGACCAAACGGCAACGTTACGGCGGGTAAGCCGCTGATGGCCGCCAGCTCCGGCGCCCAGCCCGGCGGCATCTTCTCCAGTGAAATCGGAGTGCGCTGGCTGGTGGGATAAATCAGCGCCTCCAGCCGCTGATCCTGCATCTGCTGTTGCAGTTGCTGACGCAAATGGCGTTGAAAACGGCGTTGCTCGCGCCATGCGGCACACACCAGCGCGCTGCGCGTGAGGTGTAATTGCAGCAGTTCATCGAACTCGGCGAGATGTTCGCCTCGTGCCAGCAGATCCGAAAGCGAAGCAGGCGCATGGTCCATTTTGCTTAGCCAGCGGGACATCGCCGGATGGAATTCGCGCAGGCTGAGACAAGGTTCCTGCGCCACGCGCGATGATAGCGGTAACCGCAGCGGAATTAGTGTGGCGCCCGCCCGCCGCAGACGAGAGAAAGCCTGTGCTAATGCCTGACGTTGCGCGTCATCATTGCCTGGCAGATCGCTAACCATGCCCAGCCGCACACCCCGCAAGGTTCGCTGCGCTAGCGGGCGCACCGGCAGCCCATGCGTTACCTGATGCAGCAGCGCCGCATCATCCACGCACCATGTCATCGGCCCAACGGTGTCTTTGCTGAGCGAAAGCGGTGCGACGCCGCGCAGCTGGCGGCGGCGAAATGCCGGACGCAGTCCCACCAGACCGGTCCATGCCGCGGGAATGCGAATCGATCCGCCAGTATCACTGCCGAGTGCCGCATCCGCCATACCGGCCACCACCGCCGCTGCGCTGCCGCCGCTTGAGCCACCGGCGGTCAGCTGTGGATTCAGGGGATTGCGCACATCGCCGCCGAGCGAACTGCGCGAACGTACGTCAAAGGCGAACTCAGACAGATTCGCTTTGGCGAGAATCAGCGCACCCGCAGTTCTCAGGCGTGCAATTACGCGCGCATCTTCACGTGGCTGTGCTTCGGCCAGCGCCCGGCAGCCGAGCGTGGTAGCCATGCCGACGCAATCAATATTATCTTTTATCACCAGCGGAATGCCGTGCAGCACGCCAACCGGCGCGCCGCTACGCCATAAGCGATCGCAGCGCTGTGCCTCTTTCATCACCTGGGGATTAATACTGATAATCGCGTTGAGCGCGCGACCTGCGTTGATAGCGGCTAAGCGGCGTTCAACCTCTTCCGCACTGTTGCGCTGCGGTTGCAGGCGCGCGGCACTCATTTCACCGCATCCTGCGACAGCATGCCGCTCGCTTTACGTGCCGCTGGCGGCAACTGACGCTGCTGCACCCGTTTTGCCGCTAGCGGTGTTAACACGCCAGCGATCAGACACAAGCCACCAATCACCCAATAACCCGCGTAGACATTGACGTGTTGCAACAACACGCCCATCAGCACCGGGCCGAAAAACATGCCGCACGAATAGATGGTTTGAAACAGCCCCATCCGGGTGGTTTGTTCATGTTCCGAAGTGTTAACCACGCTTAAGGACATAAACACGGCAAACGCCATGCCAAAGGAAAAACCGGCCAGAGCTTGCCACAGGTAAATCAGCCACATGTTGCTGGTCAAGGGGACGAAAATTGACGAGATGATTTGTAATCCGATGCCCATCAGCGCGGTGTTAACCAAGCCCAGCCGCTGATAAAACACGGAACTGCACAATGCCACGGCCACACCATAAAACAACAAGTGGATATTACTCAGCACTGCCAGCGTGCCCGCCTTGGCACCTAACTGCTGAGCGTATATGGGCGTGAGCGTGTCGCGAGTGGCAAACGGGACCAAAATCACCACCGTCGCCAGCAGCCCAATAAACCAAATTGAGCGGTCCGCTAGCTGGCGTTTAGCGCTGTCGATACAGGCTTTGAGGTGCGGCGCTTTGTGGCTATCTTCCTCTTCACGAACGCGCAGGCTGAGAAGCAGCGCCAGGCAACCGGCAATCGCTGGCACAAAAAACGCCTGCGTACTGCCCAGCCATAGGGCAACGGCACCGCAAATGGCATTGCTAATAAATACGCCAATCGGCCCGGCCAATGCCAACAGCGCCACCGCAGCCGGCGCGTCATCACGAGGAAAATAGCGAATGAAAATGATGTTGTAGAGCACCCAACTCGCGGCAGCGATGCCGCAGGCCAGCTTGGCCAGCCAGAATGTCAGCGCAGCGGGGAACATCCATGCCAGCGGCCAGGCAATCACCGGCAGCAGCAGGGCGAACTGCATAAACACTTTGCGATTTTTCATCACGTCAGAGATGACGCTGAGCGGAAAACGGATGCACAGCGACGCCAAACCAGAGGCGCCCATGATCATGCCGATGGTTTGCGGTTCAATGCCTAATCTCACCATGTAAGGCGCCATGAAGGCATCGAAGCCGTGAATGCAGATAAAAAACAGCACGCTCATGGTGAAAAACGTCAACAGCTCGGGACGGCTAAACAGTGCTCGAAACATGTTAAACCTCTTATCAACACAGATAAGTGACTAAAAACGCGGGTTTCATCCTGAGTCCGGGTCGGTTATGTTGCATGCATTGAATACGTATTCAACGGCCGAAGTTACGAAATGATTTCATGTTTGTAAAGTGCGTGCTTGGCAATGTGAAAAAAAAGTTATTGAGTGTTGCATACGCATGCAAAAAAGGTGTAAGAGTAAAAAACACACACCGAAGCAGGTGAGTCCGGTTGATGAAATTGGCTACAATGCCCGGCAGTCACCCGTGCATCAGTGTGCTAAACAGGAAGATAACGCCATGAAACGTAAGACCTTCGGTCCAGTGACCTCACAACACGTTGCGCAGCACGCCGGCGTTTCACAGTCTGCGGTATCGCGTACCTTCACGCCGGGCGCCAGTATTTCACCGGCCACGCGTGAAAAGGTGCTGCAGTCTGCCCGTGAGTTGGGTTATCGACCCAACGCGTTGGCGCGATCGCTGAACACCGCACGTTCGCGCATCGTTGGTGTGGTGATCTCTTGTTTCGATAATCCGTTTTATCCCCATGTGCTGGAAGCGTTGGGGCGTGAACTGGATGCGCTTAACTACCATCTGCTGCTGTTCGTCAGCGATCGGGATAGCAATGTTGACCGCATTTTCGATCAGATCATGCAGTACCGCGTGGATGGCATTGTGCTGGCATCCGGCGCGTTATCCGATGCCTTATCCGAAGAGTGCCACGGCGCGGGCATTCCGGTGGTGCTGTTCAACCGCACCGCCGAAAGCGAAATGGCGTCAAGCGTGAATACCGATAACCGTGCCGCCGCACGTCAGATCGCCGAATTTCTGTTGGCAGGCGAACATCAACGCTTTGCCTGCATTACCGGCGCGAACAACGCTTCGGTAAATCAGCTACGGCTGGACGGTTTTCGCGAGGCATTGCGCGCGCGCAACATCGACGTCACGGTGTTAGCGGGTCAAAACGACAGCGAGCAAACCGCACAGGCGGCGCGTCAATTGTTCAGCAGCGGCACGCCACCCGATGCGGTGTTTGCCGTCAACGATCATATGGCGCTGACGGTTATGGATGTGGCGCGTTACGAGTTTGGTCTGCGCATTCCGCAGGATGTGTCGGTGGTGGGTTATGACGATGTTGGTCCAGCGGGCTGGCCTTCGTATGCGCTGACGTCTATCTGTCAGCCGGTTGAAGTGATGGTGCAACGCACCATTGGCCTGCTAATGCAGCAAATCGACAGCGCGGTGATGGCACCCGAGCAAATTGTTATTCCCGGCACGTTGGTAGTACGCCACTCCGCGCGGCGTCCGCGTCACGGCGTGGTAGAAGAGAACGGCCAGCTGCTATTTCGTTCAGAGGAGGTTGAGTAATGCGATTGCCGGGTTTCAGTCCCCAGTTTGATTCTATTCAGCAGTTTATTCTGACGTTAACCCACGTGGTATGGGAGCAGAAGGATATCGGGCAGCTGGCTGATTTCTACGCCACGCCGGTGGTATTTCACACGCCGGAAAAGCGCCTGACCGAACTCAGCGATTTCATGCGTTTGACGCTGGAAGCGTTACATTGCTTCCCGCAGCGTCAGGTGCTGACCGAAGATATTCTCACCGCGCGTGAAGGCGATACCTGTTGGTACGCCTCGCAGCGCACGCAGGCACGTATTCAGCATCTGGGCGAAGGCTTCTTTGGCGCGCCGAGTGGCAAAACGGTTTGGGTACGTACTTTCGCCGATCGTATTTGTCGTGATGGGCTGGTGGAGCAAGAGTGGCTGCTGCAGGATCGCGCGGGCATTCTTGCGCAGATTGGTACCAACGTGGCGGAGTTTGCCCAGCATCTAACGCAGATGCGCCAGCAGCAAGGGCTGGAGATGCCCGCGCCCGAAGAGCTGGAAGCGCGTTGGGCTGGCGGCCCGGATGGCGATGATGCCGAAGGAACCATCGCGGGTTTGATTGAGCGCTATCTCAGCATGTGGGCCGGCGGCAACAGCGGTGTGGTGCCAGGTGTTTATCATCCTGCCGCCACCTTGCACGGACCGGGCCACAGCAGCTTTACCGGCGAGCAGGAGATTGGCAGCTTCCTTTCCGGCTATCGCGCCTCATTCGCTGACAGCGAAACGCAGCTGCATCATTTGGTGGTGCGCCGCGATGCCAACGAACCGGTGCGCATCAGCCTGCGCTGGTCACTGTTGAGCTGGCATGACGGCTACGGAAAGTTTGGTCCGCCGTCGCGCAAGCCAGTGTGTATTTCCGGTATTTCTCATTTGGAATTACGTGATGGCGTCATCATGCGGGAATATTTAGGTATCGATGAACTCTCAATCTGGTTACAGCTACTCAGCTGATTAATCAGCACTTTTAAATAACGCATCACGTCACGGTAATTAATCCCTTAATTACCGACGGCGTTCTGCACCCTGAATTCAGCCGGGTGAATCGGCAGCGCTTGATTGCGAGGACCGCGCTCACCCTTAATTCGTCAAAAGCAGGAGTGTTTATGTCTACAACGGATACGGCTAATAAAGCCACCGCCAGTGAAAAGAGCGCAGAAAAAACCTCAGCACGCACCCAGGCCGAACCGGTTTTGCAGGTTGAGCGACGGGATTTTGTCGATCTGGTTCCAGAAAACCGTGCGCGGGTGCAGCCAATGCGCGGTTTCGATCCCTGCTATACCGATATCGTTGATTACATTGTGCGTTGTACCCACAAGATCTGGGATGAGCGCGATGTCGGGCTGATCTACAGCCATTACACCCATAACTGCGTGTTATATAACGCATTGGGCACCATTTATACCCGTGAACAAGTGGTGCTCGATACCTTGCAACGTTTGGTCGCCTTCCCGGAACGTCGCGGCATGGCAACGCAGGTGATCTGGAACGGCAACGACGTTGACGGTTTTTACACCTCGCATCTGGTTACCGGTAGCGGCCGCCATACACAATCAAGCCAATACGGTAAACCCACCAACCGCACCTTCACCACGCGCACCGTGGCGGACTGCATGATTCTGGAAAACAAGATTTACCGCGAATGGGTGGTGAGCGACAACATGTCGCTGATGCGTCAATTGGGGCTGGATACCGACCAGATCGCGTACAACATGGCGAAAGAGCAGTTTGATAAGGGTTTCCGACTGACGGAGATTGGCGAAAACCGTCGTCTGCTCGGCCAGTATCCGCCGGAAAGCGATCCGGATTACACGCTGGCGCACAGTGATACCGAGGCGCAGGTGCTGGGCTGGCTGCACGAGATTTACAACAAACGCATGCTGGGCAAAGTGAAAGAGGTTTACGCCAGCAATGTGCAGTGGCACGGCCCACTGATGAAAGAGCTGTATGGTCAGGCATCGGTGATCCATCAGACGCTGGCGCTGATCGGCATGATCCCGGACGGCGCATGGATGCCGCAGCATATCTGCTCCAATCCATGTGAAGAGGGCGGCACCAAAGTGGCGGTGCGCTGGGTAATGGAAGGGCATCATCTTGGCTACGGCGAGTTGGGTAAACCGACGGGACAGCGTCTGCTGGTGATGGGCATGAGCCATTATCACGTAGTAAACGGCAAAATTGTTGATGAATGGGTGGTTTACGATCACCTGGCGATGCTGGCGCAGATCAAATTGGGACAACTGGCGGAGACGGAAGTATGAGCAAACAACGCGTGCAGTTTATCAAGCAAGCCGCGGGCGAGGATGCGCAGGCGGATGCCAGCCTGATCGCCACCGTGAGCGACATTATTAGCAACGTGCGTCAGCGCGGAGACGCGGCACTGCGTGATTATTCGCAGAAATTTGATGGTGTCGCGCCGGAGCAGCTGGAAGTTTCGGCAGCAGAGATCGAGCAGGCGCTGGCGCAACTCGCCGATCAAACCCGCCAGGACAGTGAGTTTGCTATTGCGCAGGTGCGCCGCTTCGCCGAAGCGCAGCGCGCCACCTTGCAGCCGCTGGAGATTGAGACGTTGCCGGGCGTTCATCTGGGGCATCGCATCATCCCGATTGAAACCGTGGGCTGCTATGTGCCGGGCGGACGCTATCCGATCCTCTCCGCGCCGGTGATGTCTATCGTGCCAGCGGTTGTGGCGGGCTGCGATAACATCATCGCCTGTCTGCCGCCGGGCGCTCATCCGGCAATGATTGCAATTTGCCACTTGGCCGGAGCGCACCGCATTTTCAAAGTTGGTGGTGCGCAGGCCATTGCCGCGATGGCATACGGCACCGCATCGCTGCCGGCGGTGGACAAGATCGTCGGGCCGGGCAACGCTTTCGTCAATGAGGCGAAGCGTCAGGTATTTGGCAAAGTGGGTATTGATGCGTTGGCGGGGCCGAGCGAAATCTTTATCGTCGCCGATGACAGTGCTGATCCGCGCGTGCTGGCAGCGGATCTGCTGGCGCAGGCGGAGCATGACGTGCGCACGCGTGTTGGGCTGGCCACCACCAGCGAACGCGTGGCGCATGCAACATTGCGAGAAATTGAGGCGCAGCTGGCATCCTTGCCGACGGCGAAAACGGCTGGTGAGGCGTGGCAGCGTCAGGGCGAAATTGTTCTCTGTGCCGACGAGGATGCGATGGTGGCGTACACCGATGAAATCGCCACCGAGCATCTGCAAATCCATGCGCGCGATCCCCATGCGCTGGCGGCGCGCATCCGCAATTACGGATCGCTGTTTATCGGGCAAAACGCCAGCGTGGTGTTTTCTGATAAATGCTGCGGCACCAACCACACGCTGCCCACCATGGCGGCGGCACGTTACACCGGCGGATTGTGGGTCGGTGCGTATCTGAAAACCTGCACGCATCAATGGATTGACGATCAGGGCATCGCCGCCATCGCTGCTCCTGCGGTGCGCCAGAGCCGTACCGAAGGGATGCAGGCGCATCGTCGTGCAGCGCAGATTCGTTTGCAGCCAGAAAAACTCGACGCCATCCTGCGTGGCGCGGAGGATTAGTCCGTGACTTTCATCACCTGCCAGGCGAGGATGCTGGCAGGTGATGAACAGAGGAATCGGGCTATGCAGGGCAGTCGTCGTACCCTGAAGTTACTTACCGCTTTATTGGTGCTGTTGATTGTCGGACTGATCGCCGGCGCCATCCATTTCCATAAAAACTCTAACGCCTTATGGCAGATCATCAGCGAAAAGTGCGTGCCGAATATGGCGGCGACGGGCAACCCAGCGCCGTGCCAGCAGGTGAATAGCGCGCAGGGTTACGTCACGCTGAAAGATCTCAACGGGCCGTTGCAGTATCTGCTGATGCCGATCGAAAAAATCACCGGCATGGAAAGTCCCATCATTCTTGAACCTGCTACACCAAATCTGTTTGCCGAGGCCTGGCAACAGCGCGCATTACTGGCGCAAAGGCACGGCGCGCCGATTCCCGATAGCGCGCTGTCGCTGGCCATCAATGCGCAATACGGGCGTACGCAGAATCAGCTGCATATTCATATTTCCTGTCTGCGTCCGGATGTGCGCCAGCAGCTGGATGCGCTGGCACCGAGACTGAATGCGCAGTGGCAGAGTGAAACGCTGCGCAAGCATGGTTATCTGGTGCGGGCGCTTTCTAAGGAAGAACTGGCGCAAAAGAGTGCGTTTATCCTTCTGGCGGATGAAGTGCCGCATGCGCGCAGCGAGATGGGGAAATATGGCCTGGCGCTGGCACAGCTGCCGGATGGCCGTTTAGCGCTGCTGGCGCTGGAACGTAACTGGCTGAAACTGAACAGCGGCTCGGCGGAAGAGCTGCAGGATCATAACTGCAGCATATTGCCGCAATAACCCTTTTTCGTAGGGACGCAATTAATAGCGGCCAATAAAAAAGGCGGCTAATCAGCCGCCTTAATCTGCATCTAAACGCTAAGTTACGCGTTTTTCGCTGCTGCTGCCGCTTTCACGATTACCGCAAAAGCATCCGCTTTCAGTGAAGCACCGCCAACCAGTGCGCCATCGATATCTGGCTGGGTGAACAGCTCAGCGGCGTTTTTGTCGTTGACCGAACCGCCGTACTGAATGATCACTTGCTGAGCGATAGCCGCATCTTTCTTCGCGATATGGTCACGAATGAATTTATGCACCGCCTGAGCCTGCGCTGGCGTAGCAGATTTGCCGGTACCGATAGCCCAAACCGGCTCATAAGCGATGACTGCGCCTTCGAACGCCGTGGCGCCCTGCGTTTCCAGCACGGCGTCGATCTGACGTGCGCACACTTCTTCCGTTTTGCCCGCTTCGTTTTCTGCGTCAGTTTCACCGATGCACAGAACCGGCACCAGACCCGCTTCTTTCACTACGGCAAATTTCTTCGCGATGAACTCGTCGCTCTCTTTGTGGTAGGTGCGGCGCTCAGAGTGGCCGATGATGATGTATTTCGCGCCAACGTCTTTCAACATGTCTGCGGACGTTTCGCCAGTGAATGCGCCAGACAGATTAACGTCAACGTTCTGAGCACCCAGAGCAATGTGGCTACCGGAAATGGCGTGTTTCGCCAGGTCCAGATAGATGGCTGGCGGTGCAATCGCGACGCCACAACCATCAACACCAGACAGCTCTTTGCGCAGGCCTTCAATCAGCTCTTTGGTGATCTGCTTGCTACCGTTCAGTTTCCAGTTACCCATAACCAGTGGATGTCGCATTCTTTCCTCCGCATAACGCGATTCATGAAATAGCGCTGCCATCGGGCAGCGATGTCTGCGAGACAGTATAGAGATCAAATGTGTTGCTGGCTTTGCTTTTCGTCATTTTTGCCGGTGCGATCAGGGCGTCGCGAGCGCCAGTTTTATCGGCTCAACGGCGAAGGTCAAACCCTTGTCGCCGTTGTCTGCCACCACGAAACGCAATGCACCTTCGGTGCGGGCAAAATAGCGCGCACCTTTACCGGCGCTCAGCAGGGAATCGAGTTTTTTACGCCCCTCTTCAGGCGACAAGCCGGGAATGAAGAAGCGCAGCAGGGCGGTCATGTAATCCATGGCGCGAGCCTGCGCGGCTTTCATATCGGGACCGGGAACCGGCAGCCAGGTGATTTGCAGGGTTTTGATTTTTCCGGTGCCTTGCTCCAGCGCAGTTGAGGCATACAGCGTTTCGCTGATTTTGCTGGCGGCACGCGTCAGATTGCTTTTATCGCCGCGACTATCAATCGCGCGATACTCCTGCAGCAATGCATTGGGATTAGCAGCGTTGTACTTCTCACGGAACTGAGCAACGGTCATATCGAACGTCGGCGCACCCGCGAGCAGATAGGGCGCTGCAGGCAGATGATCGCTACGATCCAACGCGGGTGCATCGTCCGCCCAGGCGGGAAATGTCAGTGCGAGGCCAAGCAGCAGCGCGACTGGCAGGTTGTTCATTGCTTCGGCCCTAAATCATTCACTTAGCCCACGATTAGAACGGTTTTTACCGGGCAAAGTCAAAACCCACACTGGGAAAAATCTCAGATTATTCGCTCCGCGCCGATTACCAGTAATGCTCGCTGGTCATGTGGCCGGGTTTGCGTTTGAAATGTTTGCGCATCTCACGCGTATCTTTCAGCAGCTGCTGGGTATCGCGCACCATCTGTGGATTGCCGCACAGCATCACATGGCTGGTTTCTGCCGTCAGCGGCAAGCCAACCGCACGCTCCAGTTCTCCGCTTTCAATCAACTGCGGTACGCGGCCGTGCAGCGAACCGGCGATCTCTTCGCGGCTCACCACCGTTTGGATGTGTAACTTGCCCTGATAGCGCTGCTGCAACGCCTGCATCAAGGGCAGGAAGCTCAGGTCATCGGCGAAGCGCGCGGCGTGTACCAGCACAATATTGTCGAAACGATCCAGATCTTCGCCCTGTTGCAGGATCGATAAATAGGGGCCGATCGCCGTACCGGTCGCCAGCATCCACAGCGTTTGGCAATCTGGAATTTCGTCGAGCACAAAGAAACCCGCCGCCTCTTTAGTGATCATCACCTGCTCGCCGGGCTGCAGCGCCTGCAAACGCGGGCTCAGTTTGCCTTCCGGCACCGTGACCAGATAAAACTCCAGCAGCGGATCCTGCGGCGCGTTGACGTACGAATAGGCACGCTGCACGCGCTCACCGTCAATCTCCAGAGCCAGCTTGGCAAATTGTCCCGCGGTAAAGGTATCAATCGGCGCTGCAACGCGCAGGCTGAACAGTGCGTCGGTCCAGTTTTTTACCTCTTTCACTTCAGCATTGATCCACTCAGCCATGTTGGCTCCTTAATATTGTTTAGTTAGGTACATCATCGCCATCGGCCTAACGGATTTCCAGTCCATGCACGGGCAAAGGGCTCTCAGCGACAAACGCAGCGCACAGATCAGCAACTGTAGCGGGCGGTTTACAATCTGGACAAACAGCTTGACGGCTTGAGACATACAGCTTTGCCTGCGCCTCTCGATTTGTCACTGAATCCTGATATTTTTGCCGCCATAAATCCGAGGCGGCCTGTTTTGTGCTGCTTATTCTTTGTTTCTCAGGCAGACATTTTGTTCCATGTTGATAAGTAAAACGCAAAATCGCTTTCTGTTATTCATGCTGATCGTGCTGGTGGCGGTTGGGCAGATGGCGCAAACCATCTATGTGCCAGCGATGGCCAACATGGCCGAAACGCTTAATGTGCGCAGCGGGGCGATCCAGCAGGTGATGGCCGCCTACCTGATGACCTACGGCGGATCGCAGTTGATCTACGGCCCGCTGTCGGACAGTTTTGGCCGCCGTCCGGTGATCCTGATTGGCATGACGATCTTTGCGGTCGGCGCGTTGATCGCTATGCTCGCGCCCTCATTGGATATTTTGGTGCTGGGCAGCGCGGTACAAGGTTTAGGTACCGGCGTGGCGGGCGTGATGGCGCGCACCATGCCGCGCGATCTCTACTCCGGCATCGCGCTGCGCCAGGCGAACAGCTTGCTTAATATGGGCATTCTGGTCAGCCCGCTGCTGGCTCCGGTGATTGGCGCGCTGCTGACGCATCTGTTTGGCTGGCACGCCTGTTTCGCCTTCCTGCTGCTGCTGTGCGTCGGCGTCACCGCGTCGATGGCGCGCTGGCTGCCGGAAACGCGTCCAGCGGATACGCCCGCCACGCCATTCCTGCGCCGTTATGCCACTTTGCTGAGCGACGGCAACTTTGTGCGGTACCTGCTGCTACTGATTGGCGCGCTGGCGGGCATCGCAGTGTTTGAAGCCAGCTGTGGCGTGCTGATGGGCGGCGTGTTGGGGCTGGATGGATTGACCGTCAGCATCCTGTTTATCCTGCCGATTCCGGCGGCGTTCTTTGGCGCCTGGTTTGCCGGACGTGAGCAGAAATCCTGGCACACGCTGATGTGGTACGGCGTGAACAGCTGCCTGTTAGCGGGCTTGCTGATGTGGGTTCCGGCCTGGTTTGGCGTGATGAACATCTGGACGTTGCTGGTGCCGGCTGCGCTGTTCTTCTTTGGCGCGGGTATGCTGTTTCCGCTGGCAACCTCGGGCGCGATGGAGCCGTATGCGTGGCTGGCGGGCAGCGCGGGTGCGTTAATCGGAGGCTTGCAGAATCTCGGTTCTGGCGTGGTGGCGTGGCTTTCTGCGCTGTTGCCGCAGCACGATCAATCCAGCCTTGGCATGCTGATGTTCGTGACGTCGCTGGTGATGCTGCTGTGCTGGTGGCCGCTCTCACGTCATCCGGAGAGCGGCAAGCAGGCGATTACAGGATAAATTGATGCAGCGCCGCGTCTTTGCGATCCAGATAGTGGATTGACTGGATGCGGCGAATGGTGCGCGATTTACCGCGCACCAGCAGGGTTTCGCTGGTGGCGATGTTGCCGTTACGCGTGATGCCTTTTAGCAAATCGCCGGTGGTGATGCCGGTGGCCGCGAAGATAACGTTATCGTTGCGCGCCATCTGATCCAGTTTCAGTACCTGACCCGCTTCAATGCCCATCTCGGCGCAGCGTTGCAGTTCATTCTCGCCCAGACGACGATTCTCTTCGCTATCCCCTTTCACCTGGTGACGCGCCAGCAGGCGTGCCTGCATGTCGCCGTCCATCGCACGGATCACGGCCGCCGATACCACACCTTCCGGCGCGCCGCCGATGCCGTACATCACATCCACTTCGCTATCCGGCATACAGGTCAGAATCGAGGCCGCGACATCGCCATCCGGGAAGGAGAACACGCGCACGCCGAGCTGCTGCAGCTGGGCAATCACCGCATCGTGGCGGGGCTTGGCCAGAATCGATACCGTTAACTGGCTGAGCGGTTTGCCCAATGCCAGCGCGATGTTTTTCAGGTTGATATCAAGCGGCAGATTGAGGTCGATGGCGCCACGTGCGCCCGGTCCAACAATCAGCTTTTCCATGTACATATCAGGTGCGTGCAGGAAGCTGCCCTTATCACCAACCGCCAGCACCGCCAGCGCATTGGCCTGGCCCATCGCCGTCATGCGTGTGCCTTCGATCGGATCGACCGCGATATCCACCGCGTCGCCGCGGCCGGTACCGACTTTCTCACCGATATACAGCATCGGCGCTTCGTCGATTTCGCCTTCGCCAATCACAATCTGGCCGTCGATATCAATAGTGTTGAGCATAATGCGCATGGCGTGAACGGCTGCGCCGTCGGCCGCATTTTTATCGCCGCGTCCTAACCAGTGATAGCCCGCCAGAGCGGCGGCTTCAGTCACGCGGGAAAATTCAATCGCGAGTTCTCGTTTCATGGTGGCACCTGACAAAAAACAGGCAGGCAGTTTAACACAGCGGAGAAGCGTGGCAGGGGAAAAACCCGCGGCAGGGCGCCGCGGGTTAGCAGGATGTTACTCTTCGTCTTCCCACGCTTTAGCGCGAGCGACGGCTTTCTTCCAGCCGGCGTAACGGACGTTACGTTCGGTGGTTTCGATGCTTGGGCGGAACTCACGCTCAATCACCGCTTTAGCGCGGACTTCTTCCAGGTCGCCCCAGAAGCCAACGGCCAGGCCAGCCAGATACGCCGCACCCAGCGCTGTAACTTCACGCACTTCCGGACGCTCAACGCGCGTGCCGAGAATGTCAGACTGGAACTGCATCAGGAAGTTGTTGGCGACCGCACCACCATCCACGCGCAGTGACTGCAGGCGGGTGCCAGCATCGTTCTGCATCGCTTCCAGTACATCGCGCGTCTGGTACGCAATCGACTCCAGCGTGGCACGGATGATGTGGTTAGCGTTCGCACCGCGCGTCAGACCGAAAATCGCGCCGCGTGCATACGGGTCCCAATAAGGCGCGCCCAAACCGGTGAAGGCCGGCACCATATATACGCCGTTAGTGTCTTTCACTTTCAACGCGAAGTATTCAGAGTCGGTTGAATCACTGATCAGCTTCATCTCATCGCGCAGCCACTGAATCGACGCACCACCGATAAACACCGCACCTTCCAGCGCATAGTTCACTTCGCCGCGTGGGCCGCAAGCGATGGTGGTCAGCAGGCCGTGCGTAGACGTCACGGCTTCGGTGCCGGTGTTCATCAACATAAAGCAGCCGGTGCCGTAAGTGTTTTTCGCCATACCCGGTTGTACGCACAGCTGGCCATACAGCGCCGCTTGCTGGTCACCGGCGATTCCGGCGATAGGAATACGCGTACCGCCTTTACCACCAATGTTGGTCTGGCCGTACACTTCGGAAGATCCTTTCACTTCTGGCAGCATTTCACGCGGGATATCGAGGATCTCCAGCATGCGCTCATCCCACTCCAGCTTGTGGATGTTGTACATCATGGTACGTGAGGCGTTGGTGTGATCGGTGACGTGCACACGTCCCTGCGTCATTTTCCAAATCAGCCAGGTATCAACGGTACCGAACAGCAGTTCGCCGCGTTTTGCACGCTCACGTGCGCCTTCAACGTGGTCAAGAATCCACTTCACTTTGGTGCCGGAGAAGTACGGGTTAATCACCAAACCGGTGGTGTGCTGGATGTACTCTTCCAGACCCTCTTTCTTCAGTTTGTTACAGTAATCTGCGGTGCGCGGATCCTGCCAGACGATAGCGTTGTAAACCGGTTTGCCGGTCTCTTTATCCCATACGATGGCGGTTTCACGCTGGTTGGTGATACCAATCGCCGCGATTTGATCGGAGTTAATGTCGGCGTGCGCCAGCACTTCCACTAGCGTCGAGCTTTGTGACGCCCAGATATCCATTGGGTCATGTTCAACCCAACCCGCTTTCGGGTAGATCTGGGTAAATTCGCGCTGAGAAACCGCAACGATGTTGGCATCATGATCAAGCACCACGGCGCGTGAGCTGGTTGTGCCCTGATCGAGTGCAACGATATATTTTTTATCAGTAGTCATTGTGCTGTCCTGATGTGGTATCGATGAAACTTACGCTTTACGCTGCTGAGCGCGCGCAACCGGTTTTTCTGCTGTGCTGGCTTCCGCAACGTTAACTGGCAGATGGCGGCCAATCAGCGAACGGTAACCAAAGGCTCCGAGGCAAGCACCGACCAGCGGGCCAAAAATCGGAACCAGGAAGTAAGGAATATCTTTGCCACCGGTGAAGGCGACGTTGCCCCAACCAGCGAAGAACGCGAACAGTTTTGGACCAAAGTCACGCGCCGGATTGAGTGCGAAGCCGGTCAGTGGACCCATTGAGCCACCGATGACCGCCACCAGCAGACCAATCAACAGCGGAGCCAGCGGACCACGCGGCACACCGTTGCCGTCATCGGTCAACGCCATAATCACTGCCATCAACACCGCTGTAATCACCATCTCAACCAGGAACGCCTGAGCTACGCTGATGTGCGGGTTCGGGTAAGTCGAGAAGATACCGGCCAGATCGAGGCTTTCAACACTGCCGCGCACCATTTGATGGCCCGCTTCGTAATCAAAGAACAGATTGTAGTAGAGACCGTAAACCAACGCGGCAGCGCAGAACGCGCCGGCAACCTGCGCCAGAATATAGGGAACAACTTTACGACCTTCAAAATTAGCGAACAGGCACAGCGCGACGGTAACGGCTGGGTTAAGATGCGCGCCGGAAACGCCTGCGCTCAGATAGACTGCCATGGAGACGGCTAAACCCCAGATAATACAAATTTCCCACTGACCGAATGACGCACCGGCCAGTTTTAGTGCAGCAACGCAGCCTGCACCAAAGAAGATAATCAAACCTGTACCGAGAAATTCAGCGATGCACTGACCTTTTAGTGTGTTAGTTGTCTGACTCATAATGGCATTCCTGAAGCGAGGTTAAATTTTATCAGTTTTTGTTCTCATCCATGAGTCGCCCAGCTATCAATGTAGGGTTGATGTGAATTTATCGTTAACGAGCATAAACGAGAAATAGCGAAATTGAAAACTGTGTACTGTGTCATAAAAATGCGCGTTTTCGCGTCTTTTGCGTTTCTTTAAGGCCCATTCACCGCGCTTTACTGGCCGATGCTGACGTGATCGCGCACACAGATGCGCGAAGATGCGCATTTTTTTAGGCATAGACTGAAAAGTGTTACAGACTGCCCTCGCAGGCCTTGTGCCGCTGGACTTGCTGGGTTTGGCTACATACAATCGAGTCATCGTGGCTGAGCGCACTGTAATAAGGCATGCACTAGCCCCATCAACGCCTTGCAAGATTTAGGAGAGGTCAGAAAGATGTCATTTGAAGTGTTCGAGAAACTGGAAGCGAAAGTACAGCAGGCGATTGATACTATCACTCTGCTGCAGATGGAAATTGAAGAGCTGAAAGAGCAAAACAACACGCTGAAAAACGAAGTCAGCCAGGCTTCAGGCAACCAGGATGCACTGGTGCGTGAAAATCAGCATCTGAAAGAAGAGCAGCATGTCTGGCAGGATCGTCTGCGGGCACTGCTGGGAAAAATGGAAGAAGTTTAAGCGTCAATGCTTAAACCAACGGGTGCCGCGGCACCCGTTTTTGTTGCGGCTTACTCGATGTCGAGCGCGTCTTCAGACAGGATGATGCCGGTATTGTCGGCATACAGATGGTCGCCAGAGAAGAAAGTCACGCCGCCGAAGTTAACGCGCACGTCACTTTCGCCAATGCCTTCACCCGCTGCTCCCACCGGAATCGCCGCAATCGCCTGAATGCCGATTTCCAGCTCTTCGAGATCGTCAACCTGACGCACCGAGCCGTACACCACAATGCCTTCCCACTCATTTTGCGCCGCCAGACTCGCCAGCTGAGCATCGACCAGTGCGCGACGGACCGAACCGCCGCCATCCACCAGCAATACGCGACCCCGACCGTTCTCTTCCAGCAAATCGTAGAGTAAGCCGTTATCTTCGAAACATTTCACTGTGGTGATTTGACCACCGAATGAGCTGCGCCCACCAAAGTTCGAAAAAAGCGGTTCAACAACATTCACAGCTTCGTGGTAGATGTCACAGAGTTCAGATGTATCGTATTTCATGAGGGTTTTCGTCTGTTTGCCACAGGAGCGCTAAGTATATCGCTATCTGGCGATTGTTGGCAAAATCATCAACCGCCAAAAAAAGCGTTGCATCAATATCCTGCGTAAAAAAAAGCCCGGCACAGTGGCCGGGCAGAGATTTCGCGGGTGAAGCTTACAGAATGAAGCGGCTGAGATCTTCGTCGGCCACCAGCTCATCCAGATGCTTACCAACGTACTCGGCATCGATAGTGATCGACTCACCGTTACGATCGCTGGCGTCATAGGAGATATCTTCCATCAGACGCTCCAGCACGGTATGCAGACGACGCGCACCGATGTTCTCGGTGGTCTCGTTCACCTGCCATGCGGCTTCGGCGATACGCCGCACTGCGTCATCGGTGAAGTCGATATTGACCCCTTCGGTGCCCATCAGCGCTTTGTACTGCACGGTAACCGAGGCGTTTGGCTCGGTCAGAATGCGCTCGAAGTCATTGACGGTCAGCGCCTGCAGTTCAACGCGAATCGGCAGACGGCCTTGCAGTTCTGGGATCAGATCTGACGGGCTGGCGACCTGGAACGCGCCGGAAGCGATAAACAGAATGTGGTCGGTTTTCACCATGCCGTGCTTGGTGGAAACGGTGCAACCTTCCACCAGCGGCAGCAGGTCGCGCTGTACGCCTTCGCGTGACACGTCTGGACCGCCCGCATTCTGGCCGCCGCGCTTACAGATTTTGTCGATTTCGTCGATGAACACGATACCGTGCTGCTCAACCGCATCGATGGCATCCTGCTTCAGCTCTTCCGGGTTCACCAGCTTGGCCGCTTCTTCTTCAATCAGCAGCTTCATGGCTTCTTTGATTTTCAGCTTACGCGGTTTCTGCTTCTGCCCACCGAGGTTCTGGAACATCGATTGCAGCTGGCTGGTCATCTCTTCCATGCCCGGAGGCGCCATGATCTCAACGCCAGCCGATGAAGCGGCCAGATCGATCTCAATCTCTTTGTCATCCAGCTGGCCTTCGCGCAGTTTCTTGCGGAAGGATTGACGCGCTGCCGATGGCTCAGCCGCTTGTTCAGCCTGGCCCCAGTTATTTTTCGCGGGTGGGATCAGCACATCCAGGATGCGCTCTTCCGCCATCTCTTCCGCGCGGTACTTGTTCTTCTCGATTGCCTGGCTGCGCACCATCTTGATGGCAGAATCGGTCAGATCGCGAATGATGGAATCAACCTCTTTACCGACGTAACCGACTTCGGTGAATTTGGTGGCTTCCACTTTGATGAACGGTGCGTTCGCCAGTTTGGCTAAGCGACGGGCGATTTCGGTTTTACCGACACCGGTTGGACCAATCATCAGAATGTTTTTTGGCGTCACTTCATGGCGCAGCTCTTCGTCGAGCTGCATGCGGCGCCAGCGATTACGCAGGGCGATCGCGACCGCCTTCTTTGCGCCGTCCTGGCCGATGATAAAGCGATTAAGCTCGCTGACAATCTCGCGTGGAGTCATCTCAGACATGATGTTTAGTCCTTAGCCTTAGACGGTAATGCTTCGAAGTTAATATTGTGGTTGGTGTAGATACAGATATCGCCAGCGATGTTCAGCGCTTTCTCCACGATATCGTGTGCACCAATGTCGGTGTTTTCCAGCAGCGCGCGTGCCGCTGCCTGGGCGTAAGGCCCACCAGAACCAATTGCGATCAGGTCATTTTCCGGCTGGATAACGTCGCCGTTGCCGCTGATGATTAATGAGGCGTTTTCGTCGGCCACCGCCAGCAGCGCTTCAAGGCGGCGCAGCATGCGATCGGTACGCCAATCTTTAGCCAGTTCGACCGCCGCTTTCACCAGATGGCCCTGGTGCATTTCCAGCTTGCGCTCAAACAGTTCAAACAGGGTGAAGGCATCTGCGGTACCGCCAGCAAAGCCGGCGATCACTTTATCGTTGTAAAGACGACGGACTTTTTTAACGTTGCCTTTCATTACGGTATTGCCGAGCGTAGCCTGGCCATCACCGCCAATCACTACCTGGCCGTTGCGTCGTACACTTACTATTGTTGTCACGGGCAGACCCCTTGTTGCAGTAGAAAAGGAACTCCGCGCACTCGGCGCGGAGTATCATGCAACCAGATATGGGGTAGGAAAAAGGGGTTTCAACCCCCGAGAGCGAGGGGAATACAACTTCCGTGGCCGGAACTGTGTAAGCGTTTGACTGTGCTGTCGGCGCTGCTGCGATCTTTGAACGGCCCGATCACCACGCGATTCCAGCCACCGCCGGTGGTAATGCGGCTCTCAAATCCTTCAAATGCCAGACCGGCGCGCACGGATTCCGCCTGATCGGTACCTTTGAACGAACCACACTGCACCATCCAGCGTTGTGAAGCGGCTTTCTCTTCCGCTTTCGCCTTGGCCGTTTCCTGCGGCTTGGTTTGCTGCGTTGGCTCACGCGTGATCGGCGCAGCTTGCTGTTGCTGTTGCTGTTGCTGACGCGCGGCCTGTTGTTGCTGCAACTGTTGCTGGCGCTGCTGCTGCTGTAACTGTTGCTGCTGACGTTGCAACTGCTGCTGTTGTTGTTGCTGAACCTGCTGTTGCTGCACCTGCTGACGCTGCAGCGTTTGCTGGCGCTGCGCCGGGGTTTGTTCGTTCCACGGCACTTCGTTCAACTGCGTCGGCTGCTGGCGCATATCGGCCTGCATCTGCTCCAGCAGCTGGCGCTGTTCATCGGTCAGCTGAGTTTGTGATTGCACGCCACCAGCCGAAGGCTCAGTTGGCGACGGAACGGTAATTTGGCGATTTTCCAGCTCTTTGATGTACTTCCAGCGCTCTTCCGGCTTCGGCGGCAGGCCGTTACCGTTGGCTTTGTGGTTTGGAATGACCTCAATCTCTTCTTTCTTATGATGCGAGATAAACCATAAACCACCGGCAAAGGTGACCAGCACGGCCGCGGCCAGTACCATCATTAGCTTTGAAGTGCCTGATCCGCCTTTGCTTTTCTTGCTGCGGCTGGCGGGTTTTTTGCGACGCGTCCCTGTTGAACGCCCGCGGCCTACATAATCTTTCTGTGCCACTTTCGTTCTGCTACCCTTCAAAAAAATGCCAATGGGCATGTAAATGTGCTGTTAATTGCCCGGCAATGAATGCGCCATGTTACGCAAGGGCTGGAACTTTGACCAGCACAGTCTGCCTTCAGAATCCGCTGAAAATGCAGGCGTCTACGCACTATTTTTCCCGTTTTGCCGCCGGTGCCGTACTGCCGCGCACGCGCAGCTCCGCATCCAGCAGGCGCGAACCGTTATTCACGCGTTTACCCTGCAGCTCATCAAGTAACAGCAGCATCGCTTCTCGGCCGATAGCAAAACGCGGCTGGGCCACGGTGGTCAGCGGCGGATCGTAGTATTGCGCCAGTTCGATATCATCAAAGCCCACCACCGACAGATCCTGCGGAATGCGCATGCCAAGTTTACGCGCCTGGTTCATCGCGCCCAGCGCCATCAAATCGCTATGGCAGAAAATCGCTTTCGGCGGCTGCGGCAAACTCATCAACTGCTTAAGCGCATTCGCGCCGGCTTCAAAGGTGAAATCGCCATGCACAATCATCGTTGGGTCGATGGCGATGCTGCTGCGACGCAGCGCCTGTATGTAGCCCTGCAAACGATACTGGCTCAGCGGAATGTGTTCTGGCCCGGTGATGCAGGCAATTTGGCGATGACCAAGCTGCAGCAGGTGATTCACCGCTTCAAAGGCGGCGGTCAGGTTATCGATATGGACCGTGGGTAATGCCATCTCCGGCGCAAATTCATTGCCCATCACCATCGGCGGCAGGTTGCGCTGATCTTCAATGCCCGCCTCAAACGGCAGCTGTGAACCCAACAGCACCATGCCGTCGATCTGTCGCGTCAGCATTAAATTCAGAAAGGTTTTTTCCTGTTTATTCTGATGCGCGCAATCGCCAATCAGTACCAGATAACCCTCATGCGCAGCGGTGACTTCCACGCCGCGAATGATCTCACTGAAGAAGGGATCGCAGATGTCCGGCACAATCACCAGAATGGTTTGTGTTTCACCGCGTTTGGCATTGCGCGCCAAACCGTGCGGCGCATAACCCACGGCAATCACGGCTTTTTCGACCTTGAGCCGGGTAGCAGCAGAGACTTTTTCTGGATTCATCAACGCACGTGAAACCGTGGCGGTTGAAACGCCTGCTTTCTCGGCCACATCTTTCATGGTGGCGGCGGTGGAGGGTTGCTTCTGGTCCAACGTATAACTCCTGACGCGGTACAGCGCATTGATTTTCAGACATTACCGGGCTTCAACCGGGTCGGCACTATTGTTAACCCAAGGTCGCGTCGGGTTGTTACTTAATTTGCATAAAAATTGTGACTTGTGCGACTTTTTTCGATCTGGCTCGCAGTTGTGGCGTGGCTTAGCTTTCGGTGGGATCGATATCCAGCGTCCATTTCACTTTGCGTGATGCCGGCAAGGTGGCGATCAGCGGCAGCGATCCGCTCAACAGCTGTTGCAGACGTTTGCGCGACGGATGCTGCAACAGCAGCTGCCAGCGCCAGCGTCCACTGCGCTTCGGTGCCAACGCCGGAACCGGCCCCATCAGCCACATCGCCTCATCTTTAAGCGGGCTGGCTTCCAGTAAATTACGCAGCTGTGTGAGGAATTCCGCCGCCTGCTGGTTATCCATATCCTCAGCGCGGAACAGCGCATGGCTGGTCCACGGCGGCAGCTGAACGGACTGACGCTCCAGCAGCGTTTGATCGGCAAAGGCGAAATAGCCGCGATGCAGCAATGTTTGCAGCAATGGATGTTCCGGATGATGGGTCTGCAGCAACACTTCGCCCTGTTTACCCGCACGACCGGCGCGACCCGCGACCTGCGTATAGAGCTGAGCGAAACGCTCGGCGGCGCGGAAATCGGCCGAGAACAGCGCGCCATCAACATCCAGTAGCGACACCAACGTGACATCCGGGAAGTGATGGCCTTTCGCCAGCATCTGCGTGCCCACCAGAATGCGCGCGCCGCCGCGATGCACATCGGCCAGATGCTGCTCCAGCGCGCCTTTACGGCTGGTGGTGTCGCGATCGATGCGCGATACCGGCACGCCGGGGAACAGCGTGCCCAGCTGCTGTTCCAGCTGTTCGGTACCGACGCCGACCGGCATCAAATGTGTTGAACCACAGCTCGGGCACTGATTCGGCAGCGGACGCTGGCTGTCACAATGGTGGCAGCGCAGCTGGCGATGGTTCTGGTGCAGCGTGTAGTAGCTATCGCAGCGCTGGCACTCGGCCAGCCAGCCGCAATCGTGGCACATCAGCGCCGGAGAGAAGCCACGGCGGTTGAGGAACAGCAGAACCTGATTGTCGGCCTGCAGGTGCTGACGCATTTTGCCGAGCAGTGCTGGCGCCAATCCGCCTTTCAGCTGCTGACCTTTAAGATCGATCAGCTGCTGTAACGCCGGTTTAGCATTGCCCGCGCGTTTGGTGAGATTGAGCTGGCGATATTTGCCGACGCGCACGTTGTGCAAGGTTTCCAGCGCGGGCGTGGCGGAACCCATCACAATAGGAATATCTTCCTCATGCGCACGGAACACCGCCAGATCGCGCGCCTGATAGCGCCAGCCTTCCTGTTGTTTGTACGAGCTGTCGTGCTCTTCATCAATGATGATGACGCCGGGGCGCGCCAGCGGCGTGAACAGCGCCGAGCGTGTACCGATAACAATCGCCGTTTCGCCGCTGCGCGCGCGCAGCCAGACGGCGAGGCGTTCGCTGTCATTCAGTGCCGAGTGCAGCACATCAATCGGCGCATCAAAGCGCTCACGGAAGCGGGCGATGGTTTGCGGCGTCAGGCCAATTTCCGGCACCAGCACCAAAGCCTGTTTGCCGCGTGCCAGCACGTTCTCCAGCACGCTGAGATACACCTCGGTTTTACCCGAGCCGGTAATGCCGGCCAGCAGCCACGGCGCATAGTGATCGTCTTCACTGCGCATCGCGCCCACCGCCATCGCCTGATCGGTGTTCAGGCGCAGGCGATCCCCTTTGACGGCAAAGCTGGTACGCCAGTCGTGCATCTGCGGCGTGTGTTCACGCAGTTCGCACAAGCCTTTTGCGCGCAACGCTTGCAGCGCGGCATCGGTAAAATCGTGTTCGCTGACCTGATGACGATAGAGCGGTCGCTGACGCAGCATCGCCAGCGCTTGCTGCTGTTTCGGCGCGCGCTTCAGGCTCTCCATCGCCACTTCACGGCCAGCGTCATTGATCACCCATTGCCACAGCGGCGCTTCCTGCGCGGGTTTGCCCTGACGCAGCAGCACCGGCAGCGCATGGCTCAGCACTTCGCCGAGCGGCGAATGATAATAGTTGGCGGCCCAATGCAAAATGCGCCACAGCGCGGGCGAGAACAGACTTTGATCGTCGAGCACGCTCTCTATCTGCTTGAGCTGCGTCAGCGGCAGATCGCTGGTCTCACGCGTACCGATCACAATGCCGATCATTTTGCGATTGCCGAACGGCACATTCACGCGTGCGCCCGCCACCGGCTGCGGCGCATCGGCAGGCAGCAAGTAATCAAACAGGCGAGGTAGCGGAACGGGCAGGGCAACCTGAACAACGGGCATCTGAATCTCTATCCGGTTCTGAATTAAGGAGAAGTAGTGTACACGGCTAATTAGGAAGCGGCTATTTGCTAAAACCGGTTAATTTCTGTATACTATGCCGCCTTCGATGAGATCACTTGTCGGAGCATACACTTAATGTTCAACCGCGTGTGGTGCTGTGCAGGCTGAGCCTGGCACGGAGAGCGACACGGCCTTTTATGAGGTTCTCCCATGAAACAAGGTATTCACCCTAAGTACGAAGCAGTAACCATGACTTGCTCTTGCGGTAACGTGATCAACACCCGTTCAACCATGGCTTCTGGTCTGAACCTGGACGTGTGCGGCAAATGCCACCCGTTCTACACTGGTAAGCAGCGTATTGCTGACACCGGTGGCCGTGTAGATCGCTTCAACAAGCGTTTTAGCGTGCCAGCAAGCAAGAAATAAGATTTTTGGCCGTCGAATCTTCGCGATTCGGCAGCAAGAAAAAACCCAGCCTCGGCTGGGTTTTTTTATTTCTGGCTTCAGTATTCCCAGCTATCGGGATCGATGCCCATTTCACGCATAATCTGTTTCGCTTCTTCCGGAATCTCATCGCTGCGTTCTTTACGCAAATCGACATCGTTCGGCAGAGGCTGCCCGGTGAAAGCATGCAAAAAGGCTTCACACAGCAGTTCGCTGTTGGTGGCGTGACGCAGGTTGTTTACCTGACGGCGGGTGCGCTCGTCCGTTAAAATCTTCAGCACTTTCAGCGGGATAGAAACTGTGATTTTCTTAACCTGCTCGCTCTTCTTGCCATGTTCAGCGTAAGGGCTGATATATTCGCCGTTCCATTCAGCCATGGGTTACCTTAATCAATAAAAGTTGAATATGGGGAAATCCGTTGATTATGCCCGATTTTTCGATGCCTGACCCCTTAAACCGCAGGTTTTATGCTTGAGCACCGCTTCTGCAAAGGAAAGCGCGCTGAACACCAGGCGATGACGGACAATTTTAGCGGTTATTGATGATTTGCTCAATCTATACGCAAAGACATTTAGATGTCCAGATGTATTGACGTCTATGTGCGGAATGTTATCCTGTTGCTCTTCTTTTTCTTCAGGAACAGTAAGCACCATGACGCGTAAACAGGCAACCATCGCAGTACGTAGCGGTTTGAATGATGACGAGCAATATGGCTGCGTTGTCCCACCGATTCATCTCTCCAGCACCTATAACTTCCTCGACTTCAATGAGCCGCGTGCGCATGACTATTCACGTCGTGGTAATCCAACGCGCGATGTGGTTCAGCGCGCGCTGGCTGAGTTGGAAGGTGGCGCAGGCGCGGTATTGACCAATACCGGCATGTCAGCGATTCATCTGGTGACAACCGTGTTCCTGAAGCCGGGCGATCTGCTGGTGGCGCCACACGACTGTTACGGCGGCAGCTATCGCCTGTTCGATAGCCTGAGCAAGCGCGGCGCGTATCGCGTGAAGTTTGTCGATCAGGGCGACAAAGCGGCGCTGGCCGCTGCTCTGGCCGAGAAGCCAAAACTGGTGCTGGTTGAAAGCCCAAGTAATCCACTGCTGCGTGTGGTCGATATCGCCAGCATCTGCGCCGCCGCGCGTGAAGCTGGCGCCATTAGCGTGGTAGACAACACCTTCCTCAGCCCGGCGCTGCAAAACCCGCTGGCGCTGGGTGCCGATCTGGTTGTTCACTCCTGCACCAAATACCTGAATGGACACTCTGATGTGGTGGCGGGCGCGGTGATTGCGAAAGATCCAGCGATGGCCACCGATCTGGCGTGGTGGGCGAATAATATTGGTGTAACCGGCGCGGCGTTTGATAGCTACCTGCTGCTGCGAGGTTTGCGCACGCTGTCACCGCGCATCGCCGCCGCACAACGCAATGCATTGGCGATAGTTGATTACCTGAAGCAACAACCGCTGGTGAAAAAACTGTATCATCCGTCCCTGCCGGAAAATGCCGGTCATGAGTTTGCGGTACGTCAGCAGCGTGGTTTTGGTGCCATGCTGAGTTTCGAAATTGATGCCGATGAGGCTCGCCTGCGCCGCTTCCTGAAAGCGCTGCAGCTGTTCACACTGGCCGAATCGCTGGGCGGCGTAGAGAGTTTGATTTCGCATACCGCGACCATGACGCATGCCGGCATGTCTGCAGAAGCGCGCGCGGCAGCGGGAATTTCGGAAACACTGCTGCGTATTTCTGTTGGGATTGAAGATCACGAAGATTTAATCGCCGATCTGGATAATGCATTCCGGATCGCAGCCGAGGAGTAATCATGACGAGTTCAGTGGGCGCGGGAACGCCGATCAAGCAGTTGCATAAATTTGGTGGCAGTAGCCTGGCCGACGCACGTTGCTACCAGCGCGTGGCCAGCATCATGGCGGATTACAGCCAGCCAGGCGACTTAATGGTGGTCTCTGCCGCAGGCAGCACCACTAACCAGTTGATCAGCTGGCTGAAATTGAGCCAGAGCGATCGCTTATCTGCCCATCAGGTGCAACAGGCTTTACGGCGTTTTCACAGCGAATTAATTGCTGCGCTGCTGCCTGCTGAATATGCCGAAACCCTGACGTCTTCCTTTATACGCGATCTGGAAAGACTGGCGGCGCTGCTCGATGGCACCATCACCGACGCGGTGTATGCCGAAGTGGTGGGGCATGGCGAAATCTGGTCAGCGCGCTTGATGGCTGCGGTTTTGAGCCAGCGCGAGATCGAAGCCGCCTGGCTGGATGCGCGTGACTTCTTGCGTGCTGAACGTGCCGCGCAGCCGCAGGTTGATGAAGGCAAATCCTGGCCGCTGCTGCAGGAGCTGTTAACACAGCATCCGCATAAGCGTTTGGTGGTGACCGGCTTTATCAGCCGCAGCGAAGCGGGTGAAACCGTGCTGCTTGGGCGTAACGGCTCGGACTACTCGGCAACGCAGATTGGTGCGCTGGCGGGCGTCGGTCGCGTGACCATCTGGAGCGATGTGGCAGGCGTTTACAGCGCCGATCCGCGTAAAGTCTCTGATGCGTGCCTGCTGCCGCTGCTGCGTCTTGATGAAGCCAGCGAGCTGGCGCGTCTGGCTGCGCCGGTGCTGCACACCCGCACCTTGCAGCCGGTTTCCAACAGCGACATCGATTTGCAGCTGCGTTGCAGCTATCAACCGGAGCAGGGCTCGACGCGTATTGAACGCGTGCTAGCCTCCGGCACCGGCGCGCGTATCGTCACCAGCCACGATGATGTGTGTCTGGTGGAGATTCAAATTCCCGACAATCACGATTTCAAAACCCAGCAGAAAGAGATCGATCTGCTGCTGAAGCGCGCGCAGCTGCGTCCGCTGGCGATCGGCGTGCATCCCGATCGCCGCCTGCTGCAGCTGTGTTACACCTCGGAAGTGGTGAATAGCGCCTTCAACCTGTTGCAGGACGCCGCACTGCCGGGCCATCTGCAGCTGCGCGACGGCTTAGCGCTGGTGGCGCTGGTGGGCGCGGGCGTGACGCGTAATCCGCTGCATAGCCACCGCTTCTGGCAGCAGATCAAAGATCAGCCAGTGGAGTTTGTCTGGCAATCGGAAGATCACATCAGCATCGTGGCGGTACTGCGCGTCGGCCCGACGCAGCACCTGATTCAGGGACTGCATCAGTCGCTGTTCCGCGCAGAAAAACGCATCGGTTTGATGTTGTTCGGCAAAGGCAACATCGGTTCACGCTGGCTGGAGCTGTTTGCCCGCGAGCAGGAAACGCTGTCGGCGCGTACGGGATTTGAGTATGTGCTGGCGGGCGTGGCAGACAGCAGCCGCAGTTTGCTGAGCTACGACGGTCTGGAAGCCAGCCGCGCATTGGCGTTCTTTGATGATGAAGCGGTCGAGCGCGAGGAAGAGTCGCTGTTCCTGTGGATGCGTGCGCACCCGTTCGATGATTTAGTGGTGCTGGACGTCACCGCCAGCGAGCAGCTGGCGCAGCAGTATCATGATTTCGCCAGTCACGGCTTCCACGTTATCAGCGCCAACAAAGTTGCCGGTGCGTCGAGCGGTCAGAGCTGGCGTCAGGTGCGCGATGCTTTCGCCAAAACCGGTCGTCACTGGCTGTATAACGCCACCGTCGGTGCCGGTTTGCCGGTCAATCACACGGTGCGCGATTTACGCGAAAGCGGCGATAGCATTCTGGCGATCAGCGGCATCTTCTCCGGCACGCTGTCGTGGCTGTTCCTGCAATTTGATGGCACGGTGCCGTTTAGCGAGCTGGTTGATCAGGCGTGGCAGCAAGGCCTGACCGAACCAGACCCGCGCGTGGATTTGTCTGGGCAGGACGTAATGCGCAAGCTGGTGATTCTGGCGCGTGAAGCGGGCTACGACATCGAGCCGGATCAAGTGCGTGTCGAGTCGTTGGTGCCGGCAATTTGCGACGGTGAGTCGATTGATCACTTCTTCGAAAACGCCGACGAGCTGAATGATCAGATGCTGCAGCGTCTGGAAGCGGCGCAAGAGATGGGCTTAGTGCTGCGTTACGTGGCGCGTTTCGATGCCAATGGCAAAGCGCGCGTCGGCGTGGAAGCGGTGCGCCCAGAGCATCCGCTGGCTGCGTTACTGCCGTGCGATAACGTGTTTGCCATCGAAAGCCGCTGGTATCGCGATAATCCGCTGGTGATTCGCGGACCGGGCGCAGGCCGTGACGTTACGGCCGGCGCGTTGCAATCGGATATCAACCGCCTCGCACAGCTGCTGTAAACTGCCTCACTTTGCAGACGGCATCGTCCGTCTGCATTCTTCACCTTCCCACCGCGCATCATGAAACGCTTTCACCTTGAGTGAAAATTTGTCACGCCTGTTCATTAATTTTCAGTTGACGCTAGCGTGCGAATCGTTCATTTTGTGCATCTGGACGTCTAAACGTATGGATGTTCGAAGGCCGCAAAATAATCGATATGTGATGACGAGGTATTAGGATGAGTTTCTTTCACGCCAATCAACGCGAAGCGTTGAACCAGAGCCTGGCTGAGCTGAACGGGCAAATTAATGTCTCTTTCGAATTTTTCCCGCCACGTACCAGCGAAATGGAAGAAACCCTGTGGAGCTCAATCGATCGACTGAGCAGCCTGAAGCCGAAATTCGTCTCCGTCACCTACGGTGCCAACTCGGGCGAGCGCGATCGTACGCACAGCATCATCAAAGGCATCAAAGATCGTACCGGTCTGGAAGCCGCACCGCATCTGACCTGTATCGATGCCACGCGTGATGAGTTGCGCGGTATCGCGCGTGATTACTGGGATAGCGGCATTCGTCATATCGTGGCACTGCGCGGTGATTTACCGCCAGGCAGCGGCAAGCCGGAGATGTACGGTTCGGATTTGGTGGCGCTGCTGAAAGACGTTGGCGATTTTGACATCTCGGTGGCGGCCTATCCGGAAGTGCATCCCGAAGCGAAAAGCGCGCAGGCCGATTTGATTAACCTGAAACGCAAAATTGATGCCGGTGCTAAGCGCGCCATCACCCAGTTCTTCTTCGATGTGGAAAGCTACCTACGCTTCCGCGATCGCTGTGTCTCAACCGGTATCGACGTGGAGATCGTGCCGGGTATTTTGCCGGTCTCTAACTTCAAGCAGCTACAACGCTTCGCCACCATGACCAATGTGCGGGTGCCGGGCTGGATGAGTGCAATGTTTGAAGGTCTGGATAACGATCCGGAGACGCGCAAAATGGTCGGTGCCAGCGTCGCGATGGACATGGTGAAAATCCTGTCGCGGGAAGGGGTGAAGGATTTCCATTTCTATACGCTGAACCGCGCCGAGTTGAGTTACGCCATTTGCCACACGCTGGGCGTGCGTCCGGCGATGGGTGGTTAAGATTGGCGGTCGCCATGAATGGCGACCTTACAAAATCCAATAAAAAAGGAGCCGGTTGGCTCCTTTTTCACATCATTTCACTCGATTAACCGGTATTACGCATACCCGCTGCAACACCCGCGATCGTCACCATCAGCGCTTGTTCTACACGCGCATCTGGCTCATCACCGCGCTCTTCCTGCGCACGTGAACGATGCAGCAGTTCAGCCTGCAACACGTTCAGTGGATCGGTATAAACGTTACGCAGCGCGATGGACTCAGCAATCCACGGTTGGTCAGCCATCAGATGGGCATCGTTAGCGATGGTCAACACCGCTTTGATATCCGCATCCAGCTGATCGCGCAGCTGCTTGCCGAGCGACCACAGTGATTTATCCACCAGACGCTGATCGTAGTACTCCGCCAGCCACAAATCGGCTTTCGAGAACACCATCTCCAGCATGCCAAGACGTGTGGCGAAGAACGGCCACTCGCGGCACATGTTCTCCAGCTCATCCTGATGACCTTCATCCATCGCTTTCTGCAACGCGGCACCCGCGCCCAGCCAGGCTGGCAGCATCAGGCGGTTCTGCGTCCAGGCGAAGATCCACGGAATGGCACGCAGCGATTCCACACCGCCGGTTGGGCGACGTTTAGCCGGACGTGAACCCAGCGGCAATTTGCCCAGTTCCTGCTCTGGCGTGGCTGAGCGGAAATAGGGCACGAAGTCCGGATTTTCACGCACATAGCCGCGATACATCGCGCAGGAGTGCGCCGACAGACCATTCATGATCTCCTGCCATTCGCGTTTTGGTTCCGGCGGTGGCAGCAGGTTGGCTTCCAGAATCGCACCGGTATACAGCGACAGGCTGGCGATGGTGACTTCGGGCAAACCGTATTTGAAGCGAATCATCTCGCCCTGTTCGGTCACGCGCAGGCCACCTTTCAGGCTGCCCGGCGGTTGTGACAACAGCGCCGCATGGGCTGGCGCGCCGCCACGACCGATTGAGCCGCCGCGTCCGTGGAACAGCGTCAGCGTGATGCCCGCGCTTTCACAGGTTTTGATCAGTGCGTCCTGCGCCTGATATTGCGCCCAGCTGGCGGCCATCACGCCGGCATCTTTCGCTGAGTCGGAATAGCCAATCATCACCATCTGTTTGCCATTGATAAAGCCGCGATACCAGTCGATGTTCAGCAACTGTGTCATCACGTCGTTAGCGTTGTTCAGGTCATCAAGGGTTTCGAACAGCGGCGCAACCGGCATGGCGTAAGGAATGCCGGCTTCTTTCAGCAGCAGATGCACGGCCAGCACGTCCGACGGCGTTTTCGCCATGGAGATCACGTAGGAAGCAATTGAACCCTGTGGCGCTTCGGCCACCACTTTGCAGGTATCCAGCACTTCGCGCGTCTCATCGCCTGGTTCCCACTGATGCGGCAACAGCGGACGCTTGGAATTCAGTTCGCGAATCAGGAAGGCTTGTTTATCCGCTTCTGACCAGCTTTCGTAATCACCGAGGCCGAGATAGCGCGTTACTTCGGCAATCGCCTGGGTATGGCGGGTGCTCTCCTGACGGATATCAATGCGCACCAGCGGCACGCCGAAACACTTCACGCGGCGCAGCGTGTCCAGCAGCTGACCATTGGCGATGATGCCCATGCCGCACTGCTGCAGAGATTGATAGATAGCGAACAGCGGATCCCACAGCTGATCGTTAGAGACCAGCAAATCGGCCGGACGCGGCAGGCGCTCGCCTTTAAGACGACGGCCAAGATAAGCCTGCGTGGTCATCAGCTGGCCGCGAAGGCGCTTCAGCACCATGCGGTACGGCTCCAGCGCTTCCGCATCGCCGCACAGCTCGCGCACTTCGTCGCTGCATTCGGACATCGACAGCTCGGAAATCAGCACGCCGATATCGCGCAGGAACAGGTCCGCGGCCTTCCAGCGGCTCAGCTGCATCGCGTGGCGGGTAATCGGTGCGGTGACGTTCGGGTTGCCGTCACGGTCGCCGCCCATCCACGAGGTAAATTTAATCGGCACGAAATCGACCGGCAGCTTAATGCCAAAGGTCTCTTCCACTTGCTCATTCAGCTCACGCAGGAAGGCTGGCACGCCTTGCCACAGGCTGTTTTCCACCACGGCAAAGCCCCACTTGGCTTCATCGATCGGCGTTGGACGGTATTTGCGGATTTCGTCGGTGTGCCACGCTTGTGCCACCAGCTGGCGCAGACGGCGCATCACCTGGGTGCGTTCGTAGTCAGAGATATCGCTATGATCGAGTTGCTGCAAACAGCTGTTCACTTCGCCCAGCATATGGATCAGCGTGCGGCGGGTGATTTCGGTGGGGTGCGCAGTCAGCACCAGCTCCAGCGACAGCTCTTCAATCGACTGGCGGATCGCCGCTTCGCTGATATCGCCTTGCTGTTTCAGACGTTCGAAAGTCTTTTTCAGCAGTTCAGGATGGTTCGCGCCATCGCCGCTACGCGAAATGGTTTGATACTGTTCAGCGACGTTGGTGAGATTAAGGAACTGGCTAAACGCGCGCGCCACCGGCAGCAGCTCGTCGTTCGACAGATTTTGCAGCGTGGTCAGCAGTTCCTGACGATGAGTGTCATTTCCCGCGCGGGATGACTTAGAGAGTTTACGGATGGTCTCCACCTGGTCGAGGATGTTCTCTCCTAGTGCATCCTTAATCGTATCCCCGAGCAGTTTGCCGAGCATACTGACATTACTTCGCATTGCGGAATATTGTTCGTTCATTGGACCCTGACACCCTTATCGTCTTTTTTAATACTCTTACGCCCAACGGGCATAACATCGTCTTTTATCTAGCCACGTATCTTCCTGCGCGTCAATTGCCTTAAATCTACGTAAATGTGCTGCTAAATGGCGGAAATTCAAAGAATTTGCTTGCAGCGAGGCGAGATAAGTTATTCTTATTATCAAATCCCGAACAATGACGGGGCAATTTGCTGATTTAACAGTGAAATGCCCCATTTGTTGTTCATCAATGACAAAAATGCTGTACGACTTGGGTGATAAGCGCATGAGTCGGCTTGATAAATGCGGTATCAATAAACTCATCAGGTTGATGGGCTTGATTGATAGATCCCGGGCCTAATACCAGCGTTGGGCACAACTGCTGGATAAAAGGCGCTTCAGTGCAATAGTTCACCACTTCGGTTGGCACGCCCAGCAGCTTCTCCACCACTTGCACCAGCTCATGATCGGCCGGACATTCGTAGCCTGGAATCGGCGGATGCAGCTCGCCCACGGTAAGACGTCCCGGCCAGCGCGCACTTACCGGCGCCAGCGCGTCATTTAGCAGACCATCCAAATCGCTCAGGGTTAAGCCCGGCAGCGGACGAATATCCATGTGCAATTCACAGCAGGCGCAGATGCGGTTGGCCGCGTCGCCACCATGAATATGACCAAAGTTCATGGTTGGATAAGGAATGGCAAAACCATCGTGGTTGTAACGCTCTTTCAGCGTGTTACGCAGCTGCATCAGCTGGGTAATGGATTCATGCATCAGTTCAATGGCGTTAACGCCGCGCGACGGATCGCTGGAGTGGCCTGATTGCCCCTGAATACGAATCACATTCGATAGATGACCTTTATGCGCGCGCACCGGCTTAAGTGAGGTGGGCTCGCCGATGATGGCGCAATCCGGACGCAATTGGGTGGATTCAGAGAAATATTTCGCGCCCGCCATGGTGGTCTCTTCGTCGGCGGTGGCGAGGACGTAGAGCGGCTTGCTGAGTTTGGTCACGTCAACGTCACGCAGCGCGTCCAGAATAAAGGCGAAGAAGCCTTTCATGTCGGCGGTGCCGAGGCCGTACAGCTTGTTGTCGTGTTCGGTCAGCGTGAACGGATCGCGCGTCCAGCGGCCGTCGTCGTACGGTACGGTGTCGGTATGGCCCGCCAATAACAAGCCGCCTGCGCCCAATCCGCTGCGCGCCAGCATGTTGAATTTATGCCGCGTGCCAGGCACCGGCTGCACTTCGACACTGAAGCCAATATCGCGGAACCAGCCGGCCAGCAAATTGATTAAAGTTTCATTACTCTGATCCAGTGCGCTATCGGTTGCGCTGATTGATGGCGTGGCAATCAACTGGCGGTAGAGTTCGATAAAAGGTGGTAATTTTGTCTTCACTGTTGACGGTCCTTGGGTTAGGATGTATCAATATTCATGCATTAATAGTGAATAAAAATACAATAACGTCGCTTGCATGTGAAGCATCAAATCTTCTGCAAACGGCATTCTGGGCAACGGGGCAAGGCCGCGACCCGATACGTGTGACTGTAATAAGGTATACAGCCTGATGTTGAATACGCTGATCGTTGGTGCCAGTGGTTACGCTGGCGTAGAGCTTGCCACCTACCTGAATCGCCATCCGCATATGAACATAACCGCTTTGGCGGTTTCAGCGCAAAGCCCGGATGCTGGAAAGTTATTGTCGGATTTGCATCCACAGCTCAAAGGCATTGTCGATTTGCCGCTGCAACCGCTGAGCGATGCCGCTGAATGGGCCGACAAAGTGGACGTGGTGTTCCTCGCCACGGCTCACGAAGTCAGCCACGATCTGGCACCTGAATTCCTCAAAGCTGGTTGCGTGGTGTTCGATCTCTCCGGTGCGTTCCGCGTAAACGACGACGCGTTCTATACGCAATATTACGGTTTCAGCCATCAGCATCAGGATTGGCTGGACAAGGCGGTTTACGGCCTGGCCGAATGGCAGCACGACAAAATCAAAGACGCTGAGCTGGTTGCGGTGCCGGGTTGCTACCCAACCGCAGCCCAGCTTTCGCTGAAACCGCTGATCGCAGCGGGCCTGCTTAACGATGCACAGTGGCCGGTGATTAACGCCACCAGCGGCGTGAGCGGCGCAGGGCGCAAAGCCAACGTTGGCACCAGCTTCTGTGAAGTGAGCTTGCAGCCGTACGGCCTGTTTAATCATCGTCATCACCCGGAAATTGTGGCGCATCTCGGTACGCCGGTGATCTTCACGCCACATCTGGGCAGCTTCCCACGCGGGATTTTATCGACCACCACTTGCCGCCTGAAAGCGGGCGTGACGCAGCAGGATGTGGCGGATGCCTTCCATAACGCTTACCACGACAAACCGCTGGTGCGCGTCTATGACAAAGGCGTACCGGCGCTGAAAGCGGTGGTCGGTTTGCCGTTCTGCGACATCGGCTTCGCCATGCAAGGCGAGCACCTGATTGTGGTGGCTGCCGAAGATAACCTGCTGAAAGGCGCCTCATCGCAGGCGGTTCAGTGTTTAAACATTCGTTTCGGCTTCCCCGAAACGCTGTCTCTGATTTAACGAACGGATAACGCAATGAATCCATTAATCATTAAACTGGGTGGCGTGCTGCTGGATAGCGAAGAAGCGCTGGCCCGTCTGTTTGATGCCCTGCTGGCGTACCGCAATGAACATCAGCGTCCGCTGATCATTGTGCACGGCGGCGGTTGCGTGGTGGACGAGCTGATGAAGAAGCTCGCGCTGCCGGTGAAAAAGAAGAACGGTTTGCGCGTGACGCCAGCCGATCAGATTGACATTATTACCGGTGCGTTAGCCGGTACCGCCAACAAAACGCTGCTGGCGTGGGCGAAGAAATATGGCATCGGCGCGGTGGGTTTGTGCCTCGGCGATGCCGGTTTGGTCAACGTGGCGCAGTTCGATGAAGAGCTGGGACACGTTGGCAACGCGACGCCGGGCAATCCGGCGCTGGTGAACACGCTGCTGGCGGCGGGCTACATGCCGGTGATCAGCTCGATTGGCATCACCGACGGCGGTGAGTTGATGAACGTCAACGCCGACCAGGCCGCCACCGCGCTGGCTGCGACCATCGGTGCCGATTTGGTGCTGTTGTCTGATGTCAGCGGTATTCTCGACGGCAAAGGTCAGCGCATCGAAGAGATGACCGCCGCGAAAGCGGAGCAGCTGATTGCGCAGGGCATCATCACCGATGGCATGATCGTGAAAGTGAACGCGGCGCTTGATGCCGCCCGCACGCTCGGTCGCCCGGTCGATATCGCCAGCTGGCGTCATGCTGAACAACTGCCAACCCTTTTCAACGGCGTGTCGATTGGCACCCGGATTCTCGCATAATCAAGGATTAAGACATGAGCACGCAAAACATCAAAAAAATCGTTCTGGCCTACTCCGGCGGTCTGGATACTTCAGCCATCATTCCATGGTTGAAAGAGAACTATGGCGGCTGTGAAGTGGTGGCGTTCGTGGCGAACATTGGCCAGGATCCCGCCGATCTGGAAGGCGTTGAGAAGAAAGCGCTGCAGTCAGGTGCGTCTGAGTGCCACGTGGTTGACCTGCGTGAAGCGTTCATCAGCGAATACGTGTATCCGGTTCTGCAGACTGGCGCCCTGTACGAAGGTACTTATCTGCTGGGTACGTCTATGGCGCGTCCGATTATCGCTAAAGCTCAGGTTGAGCTGGCGCTGAAAGTGGGCGCAGATGCGCTGTGCCACGGCGCAACCGGTAAAGGTAACGATCAGGTGCGTTTCGAAACCACCTACACCGCGCTGGCGCCACAGCTGAAAGTGGTTGCGCCATGGCGTGAGTGGGACCTGCGTTCACGTGAAGCGCTGCTGGATTACCTGAAAGAGCGCAATATCCCGACCACCGCGTCGCTGGAAAAAATCTACAGCCGTGACGAGAACGCATGGCACATCTCTACCGAAGGCGGCGTGCTGGAAAGCCCAGCCAATGCACCGAACAAAGATTGCTGGGTGTGGACCGTTGATCCGCTGGAAGCGCCCGATCAGCCAGAAAATGTCACGGTCACCGTGGAGAAGGGTCGCGTGGTGGCGGTGAACGGCGAGACGCTGAGCCCGTTCCAGTGCCTGGAAAAACTCAACGTGCTGGGCGCCAAACACGGCGTCGGCCGTATCGACATCGTGGAAAACCGTCTGGTAGGCATCAAGTCCCGCGGCTGCTACGAAACTCCAGGCGGCACCATCATGGTTAACGCGTTGCGTGCGGTTGAACAACTGGTGCTGGATCGCGATAGCTTCAAATGGCGTGAGCAGCTGGGCCATGAAATGTCTTACGTGGTTTACGATGGTCGCTGGTTCGCGCCGCTGCGTAAATCTATCCAGGCCGCTGCTGAATCATTGGCAGAAGAGGTGAATGGCGAAGTGGTACTGCAGCTGTATAAAGGCCAGGCCACGGCGATTCAGAAAACCTCTGCTAACAGCCTGTACTCAGAAGAGTTCGCCACCTTTGGCGAAGACGAAGTTTACGATCATCGTCACGCGGGCGGCTTTATCCGCTTGTTCTCACTCTCTTCACGCATTCGCGCGCTGAACGAGCAGAAGAAGTAATACCGCAGCAATCGACATATTTTGCAAGGGCGGCTTCGGGCCGCCTTTTCTATAACAGATTCAGGAGTAATGCAGATGGCACTTTGGGGCGGACGTTTTTCGCAGGCAGCAGACCAACGGTTCAAACAGTTCAACGACTCGCTGCGTTTTGACTATCGCCTGGCCGAGCAGGACATTACCGGCTCGATTGCCTGGTCAAAAGCGCTGGTGACGGTCAACGTGCTGACCAATGAAGAGCAGCAACAGCTGGAAAGCGCGTTGAATGAACTGCTGGCCGAGGTACGCGCCAATCCTGAGCAGATTCTGCAAAGCGATGCGGAAGATATTCACAGCTGGGTGGAAGGCAAGCTGATCGACAAAGTCGGCGCGCTGGGCAAGAAATTGCACACCGGCCGTAGCCGTAACGATCAGGTCGCGACCGATCTAAAACTGTGGTGCAAAGAGCAGGTTGCCGTGCTGCTGGAGGCGACGCGCGAGCTGCAATCGGCGCTGGTCGCCACGGCACAAGCCAATCAGGACGCGGTGATGCCGGGTTACACGCACCTGCAGCGTGCGCAACCGGTGACGTTCGCGCATTGGTGCCTGGCGTACGTTGAGATGCTGGCGCGTGACGAGAGCCGTCTGCGGGATGCACTGAAGCGTATGGATGTCAGTCCGCTGGGTTGCGGCGCGCTGGCGGGTACCGCCTACGAGATCGATCGTCAGCAGCTGGCCGGCTGGTTAGGTTTTGCCTCTGCCACGCGTAACAGCCTCGATACCGTTTCCGATCGCGATCACGTGCTCGAGCTGCTGTCAGACGCCTCGATTGGCATGGTGCATCTGTCGCGCTTTGCTGAAGACCTGATCTTCTTCAACACCGGTGAAGCGGGCTTCCTTGAACTGTCGGATAAAGTCACTTCCGGATCGTCGCTGATGCCGCAGAAGAAAAACCCGGATGCGCTGGAGCTGATCCGTGGCAAATGCGGCCGTGTGCAAGGTGCGCTGACCGGCATGATGATGACGCTGAAAGGCCTGCCGCTGGCGTACAACAAAGATATGCAGGAAGACAAAGAAGGGCTGTTCGATGCGCTGGATACCTGGCTCGACTGCCTGCATATGTCGGTGCTGGTGCTGGACGGCATTCAGGTAAAACGTCCGCGTTGCCAGGAAGCCGCTGAGCAGGGCTACGCCAACTCGACCGAGCTGGCCGATTATCTGGTGGCAAAAGGCGTTCCGTTCCGCGAAGCCCACCACATTGTGGGTGAAACCGTGGTGGAAGCGATCAAGCAAGGCGTGGCGCTGGAAGCGCTCACTCTGGCGCAGTTGAAGCAGTTCAGCGCGGTGATTGAGGATGACGTGTATCCAATTCTGTCGCTGCAATCCTGCCTGGATAAGCGTAATGCGCAAGGTGGTGTCGCTCCTCAACAGGTCGCCTTCGCCATCAGCGAAGCGCAGAAGCGCTTGGGTTAAAAGCTATGCGCACTAGATTGCGCCGCTGCGGTATATGCATGAATGCGTAGCGGCGCGATTTATCGCGCTCTGTTGATATCCAGCAGGCGAGCGACAAGCAAAAAAAAGCGGGCACCTCTTCGGTAGCCCGCCAACCTCTAGCTTCGGAATTACATTTTGTTATAGGCACATCATCAAGGGCAGGCCACTCCCGGCCAGCACAGTGATTGGTTTTAAGCAGTTTGCAGGTTCTGCTCCAGATCATTTGATGCGCGCATTATTCCCGCTCACGCCTTGATAGGGCCAATCGTTCATTGCTATTCTATCTATCGCCACGGGCTATCGTGGTTTGGAGGATTTCAATGAATATTCGTGATCTCGAATACCTGGTTTCACTTGCGGAGCATCGCCATTTCCGGCGTGCAGCTGACGCATGTCATGTCAGCCAACCTACCTTAAGTGGACAGATTCGTAAGCTGGAAGATGAACTTGGCGTGATGCTGCTGGAGCGAACCAGCCGTAAGGTGTTGTTTACTCAGGCTGGACTGTTGCTGGTGGATCAAGCGCGAACCGTGCTGCGCGAAGTGAAAGTGCTGAAGGAGATGGCGAGCCAGCAAGGCGAAGCGATGTCTGGGCCGCTGCACATTGGTTTGATTCCAACCACCGGGCCGTATCTGCTGCCGCATATCATTCCGATGCTGCACAAAACCTTCCCCAAACTCGAAATGTACCTGCATGAAGCGCAGACGCAGCAACTGCTGGCACAGCTCGACAGCGGTAAGCTGGATTGCGCCATCGTGGCGTTGGTGAAAGAGAGTGAAGCCTTTATCGAGGTGCCGCTGTTTGATGAGCCAATGACGCTGGCGGTGTATGCCGATCATCCGTGGCGCGATCGCGAACGCGTGCCGATGTCGGATCTGGCCGGTGAGAAATTACTGATGCTGGAAGATGGGCACTGCCTGCGCGATCAGGCGATGGGCTTCTGCTTCGAAGCCGGTGCCGATGAAGATACGCATTTCCGCGCCACCAGTCTGGAAACGCTGCGCAACATGGTTGCCGCCGGTAGCGGCATTACCTTGTTACCTGCGCTGTCCGTGCCGAATGAACGCGAACGTGATGGCGTCTGCTATTTACCGTGCTACAAGCCGGTACCGCAGCGCACCATCGCGTTGGTCTATCGTCCAGGATCGCCTCTGCGCAGCCGCTATGAGCAGTTGGCAGAAGCAATCAAAACCCACATGAAGGGTTATCTGGATACCTCGTTAAAACAGGCGGTTTAAGCCGTTTAACGCTGCCACGCGATAAGCTTCGGCCATGGTGGGATAGTTGAAGGTGGTATTCACGAAGTACTCGATCGTGTTGCCGCCGTTCTTCTGTTCCATGATGGCCTGGCCGATGTGAATGATCTCCGCAGCACGCTCGCCAAAGCAGTGAATCCCTAAAATCTCTTTGGTTTCGCGGTGGAACAGAATCTTAAGGCTGCCGACATGCATGCCAACAATCTGCGCACGCGCCAGATGTTTAAACTGCGCACGACCCACTTCATACGGCACTTTCATCGCCGTCAGCTGCTGTTCGGTTTTACCCACTGAGCTGATCTCCGGAATGGTGTAAATCCCGGTTGGAATATCTTCGATCAGGTGCGCGGTAGCTTCACCTTTGATGATCGCCTGCGCGGCAATGCGGCCCTGATCGTAAGCAGCAGAAGCCAGGCTTGGATAACCAATCACGTCGCCAACCGCGTAAATATGCGGCAGCGCAGTTTGATACATGCTGTTCACCTTCAGCAGGCCACGACCATCCGCTTCCAGTCCGACGTTTTCCAGCGCCAGTGAATCGGTGTTACCGGTTCGACCGTTTGCGTACAGCAGGCAATCGGCTTTCACTTTCTTGCCCGATTTAAGGTGAATTATCACCCCGTCATCAACGCCTTCAATCTTCTCGAACTCTTCGTTGTGACGAATCACCACGCCGCTGTTCCAGAAGTGATAGGAGAGGGAATCTGACATCTCTTGATCGAGGAATGCCAGCAGACGGTCGCGGGTGTTGATCAGGTCAACCTTGACGTTCAGGCCGCGGAAAATCGAGGCATATTCACAGCCAATTACGCCGGCGCCATAAATGATGACGTGGCCAGGTTCATGATGCAGGTTGAGGATGGAGTCGGAATCGTAAACGCGCGGATGGGTGAAATCGACATCCGCGGGATGATACGGGCGAGAACCGCAGGCGATCACGAATTTCGCCGCGGTTAATCGCTCGCGGGTGCCGTCGGGTTGTTCCACTTCGATAGTGTTGGCATCAACAAATCGGGCATCGCCCTGATAAAGTTCACAGCGGTTGCGCTCGTAGAAGCCCTGACGCATAGCGGTTTGCTGACTGATCACGTTCTCGGTGTGGTTGAGAATGTCGGCGAATGAGGAGCGCAGGAGGCGAGTGTGATCGCTGTAAAGTGGGTTTTGATTGAACTCGATGATACGGCTAACAGCGTGACGCAGGGCTTTGGACGGGATGGTTCCCCAGTGTGTACAACCGCCGCCGATGTTGTGGTAGCGTTCGATCACTGCAATACGCGCTCCCTGCTTCACCAGCCCCATCGCCGCACCTTCGCCGCCCGGACCGGAGCCAATCACAATGGCATCGTAATCGTAAGACTTTTGCATACCAGTACGTCCTATTTTTTTATCACATTTTTACAACGAGATTCTAACATCTCGCCGCGCACATCTGAATTCTAACAGCGTAAATTGCTGAAGTTTGACAAAGCGTGAGGTTCACAGGCGTTCACAAAGTTTGCACCGCTGTACGCTGAAAAGTTTGTTATAGTGCCTGCCAAATCACCTAAAAGGCCGGGAAAATGGGCGTCAGAGCGCTACAAAAAGAACGTACACGACGTTCACTGATTGAAGCTGCCTTCAGTCAGTTAAGTGCAGAAAGGAGTTTTGCCAGCCTGAGTTTGCGCGAAGTTGCACGCGAAGCGGGGATTGCGCCGACCTCATTTTATCGTCACTTCCGCGATGTCGATGAGCTGGGGCTGACCATGGTGGACGAAAGCGGCTTGATGCTGCGCCAGTTAATGCGTCAGGCGCGCCAGCGTATTGCCAAGGGTGGCAGCATTATTAAAACCTCGGTAGCAACTTTTATGGAGTTCATCGGGAACAATCCTAACGCTTTTCGGCTCTTACTACGCGAGCGCTCCGGAACCTCGGCGGCCTTTCGTGCCGCAGTCGCGCGTGAGATTCAGCACTTCATCGCCGAACTGGCCGATTATCTTGAATTAGAAAATCGCATGCCGCGCAGCTTCACCGAAGCGCAGGCCGAAGCGATGGTGACGATTGTGTTTAGCGCGGGTGCCGAAGCGCTGGACGTTGATATTGAGCAGCGCCGTAAGCTTGAGGATCGATTAGTGCTGCAGCTGCGCATGATCGCCAAAGGCGCTTATTACTGGTATCGCCGCGAGCAAGAGCGCCTGGCGGTTACCCTGGAAAAACCCGAAGAGTAATGTGATAAGGATAATGAAATGATTGAGCAAAACCCACGCGATAAAGGAACGCTTTTATTGGCTTTTATCACCGGTTTAGCGATCAACGGCTCCTTTTCGGTGCTGTTCAGCACGTTTGTTCCCTTTTCGATATTCCCGCTGATTGCTCTTGGCCTCGCGGCCTGGTGTTTGCATCAGCGTTATCTCAACCGCAATATGCCAGACGGCATGCCTTCACTGGCGGCGGCGTTCTTCCTGCTGGGTATTTTGGTTTATAGCGCGCTGGTGCGGGCTGAATATCCGGATATCGGCTCTAACTTCATCCCGACGATTCTGATGGTGGCGCTGGTGTTCTGGATTGGTATGCGTTTTCGCCGCGCGAAGAGCAAGCAGTGAAAAAACGGGAACCTTGGGGTTCCCGTTGTTGTTTAGGCCTTGCGCGTCAGCAGCACGCCGCATTCCATATGATGGGTATACGGGAACTGATCGAACAGCGCCAGACGCGTGACATCATGCGTTTCTCCCAGCACCGCGAGGTTGTCGCACAGCGTTTGCGGGTTGCAGGAGATATAAATGATGCGCGGATAGGCCTGCACCATCTTCACGGTTTCCTCATCCAGCCCGCTACGTGGCGGATCAACGAAAATGGTTTCGCATTGGTAGCTCTTCAGGTCGATGCCTTCTAAACGATTGAAGCTACGTACGCCCGTCATCGCCTGGGTAAACTCTTCAGCGGCCATACGAATAATCTGCACGTTATCAATATGGTTGGCGGCAATGTTGTATTGCGCGGACGCGACCGACGGCTTGGCAATTTCTGTGGCCAACACGCTGCGGAAGTTACGCGCCAGCGCCAGCGAGAAGTTGCCGTTACCGCAATAGAGTTCCAGCAGATCGCCTTGCGAATCCTGCGTGACGTCCAGCGCCCACTCCAGCATCTGAATATTCATCGCCGCGTTTGGCTGGGTGAAGCTGTTTTCCACCTGACGATAAATCATCTCTTTCCCCGCGACCGGCAGGCGCTCATCCACGTAATCGCGATCGAGGCAGATTTTGGTTTTGGTGGCGCGGCCAATCAGCTGCACGTCAAAGCCTTCGGCACGCAGGCTGTCGCGCAGGGCGCTGGCGGCGGCGGTCCACTCCTCTTCCAGCTTGCGGTGATAGAGCAGCGAGATAACAATCTGGTGGCTCATCGTCGACAGGTAATCGATCTGGAACAGTTTGAAACGCAGCGCGCGGTTGTCACGGATCGCCGCGATCAGTTTTGGCATCAGCTGGTTGATCAATTCACTGGCCGCCGGGAATTGATCGACGCGGATTCGTTGCTTGGTCTGTTGATCAAAGATGATGTGGTAAAGATCGTCTCCGTCGTGCCAGATGCGGAATTCGGCACGCATCCGATAGTGGCTGACCGGCGAACGGAACACCTCCACGTCGGGCGCGGCAAAGGGCACCATCATCGCCTGTAAGCGGCTGACTTTTTCCGCCAGTTGCGCGTCGTATTGTTCAATCGGGAGCTGTTCGGGTGTCATCTTTAATCCTGGTAATAAGCTGGCTTGCCGGGCGATTGTAGGCATTCAACTGCTGATGTCCAGCCCTGCGGAAAACAAGATGGCTGGAAGTCTGGATTTCCGGCCTTCCTGGCCGTAGACTGCGCCTGCCGGCCTCCTTGAGTTAAAAGGGAATCCAGTGTGAATCTGGAGCTGACGCGCAGCGGTAAAGAATGTCGTGGTGATGGCAATTACAAACACTGTCCTGCCGGATGGGAAGTTTTTTCACCATTTATGATTCTCAGCCCGAAGACCTGCCGGTGTGACGTCGCAATACATACGGCCATCGCGAGCTATTGGTCGTAGTCGTGCGGCATCCTGCTTCGTCTTTTGGATGCTATAACAATGAAAAAAACACACGCTTCGCTGTTTGCCTTCAGTGCAACGGCGTTGTCTCTCTGGGCGCAATTTGGCTTCGCCCAGCAGAATGATGATACGCAAATCGTTACCGCTAACCGCTTCGCGCAGCCGGTCTCGTCGGTGCTGGCTTCGACTTCTGTTGTCACCCGTGATGAGATCGATCAGTGGCAATCCAAGAACCTACTGGAAGTGTTACGCCGCTTGCCGGGCGTGGATATCGCGCAAAGCGGCGGCATTGGGCAAAGCGCTTCTATGTATGTACGTGGTTCGGAAGCGCGCCATACGCTAATTCTGGTTGACGGTGTGCCGTTCTCTAAACCTGGCATTACCGGCGTTGCTGACTTCAACCAAATCCCTGTTTCCATCATCCAGCGCGTTGAGTTCATTCGTGGCCCGCGCTCTGCGGTTTACGGCGCAGATGCGATTGGCGGCGTGGTGAATGTCATTACGCAAAACCCGAATAATCAAAACTCGCTGACGGCTGGCTTTGGTTCGAAGGGCTATCAGGAATACAGCGGCGGCATCAATCAAAATGTCACGGACCAGACGCGCGTAACGGTGGCGGGCTCTTATCAGGCCACCAACGGCTACAACGTTCAGCCGGGCTCAACGTCTCCGACCGATCGCGATCGTGATGGCTGGCGCAATAAGGCGTTCTGGGCTGGCGTTGACCACAAGTTTAACGAGGCGTTTTCTGGCTTCTTCCGGGGTTACGGTTACGCCGCGAACTCAGATTACGATGCGGGTTATGTCGGTGGTCAGGATGAGCAACAGATCTATAATCACTCGTTTGATACCGGTCTGCGCTTTAATAAAGAGGAATACTCCTCGCAGCTGACCGCCAGTTATCAAAAGTACAAAATCTATAACTACGTTGGGTCTGATGGCCGCTATGCGGATTCCAATAGCCTGGATGACATGGAGCAGCGCAACCTGCAATGGGGCAACACCTTTGCGGTGGGGCATGGCATGGTCAGCGCCGGTCTGGATTGGCAGCAGCAGAAACTGAGTTCGATTGGACAACTCTATTCTGGCGCACCGCGTGACGAAGATGGTTACAAGCAAGACAACACCGGTGCTTACCTGACGGCTCAGCAGCAGTTTGGCAATGTTACGCTTGAAGGTTCGGCGCGTGGCGATGATAACCAGGACTTTGGCCGTCATGGCACCTGGCAAACGGCTGCGGGTTGGGAGTTTGTGCCGGGTTACAAGGCATCACTCTCTTACGGCACGGGTTTCCAGGCGCCGACGTTAGGCCAGCTATATGGTCTGAAGCGCTTTGGTATTAGCTCTAATCCCGATCTCAATCCTGAGAAATCAAAACAGTGGGAAGCCGCGCTGGAAGGTTTAACCGGTCCGGTTAATTGGCGTGTTGCTGCGTATCACAATAAAGTCAGCAATCTCATTACCTATGCTTCTGATCCTGTGACTTTTGAGGGCGGCTATTACAATGAAAAAGCCGTTACGCTGAAAGGTATTGAAGCCACCGCTGATTTTGATACCCGCTTCCTTCATCACCAGATCACCTTGGGTTATCTGGATGCGCGTCGTGATTCAGATGGTGAAACGCTGGCGCGTCGTGCGCGTGAGCAGGCCAAATATCAGCTGGGTATTACGGTGTATGACTTTGATATTGATGTCATCTACCAGTACTTCGGTAAGCGCTACGATAACAACACCAGCGAATATGCCAGCGAGCAGCGTCGTTTATCGAGTTACAGCACGGTAGATCTCGCGGTCTCGTATCCGGTCACATCACAGCTCACCGTTCGTGGTAGAATTGCCAACTTGTTCGATAAAGATTATGAGACAGCGTATGGCTATCCAACTCCAGGAACGGAGTATTACCTCAGCGCCAGCTACAGCTTCTGATCTGCGTCCCACCGTGCTGGTGTTTGACTCCGGCGTGGGTGGGCTCTCCGTTTATGATGAGGTCCGGCATTTACTGCCGGATCTTCACTATCTCTACGCCTTTGATAATGAAGGGTTCCCGTACGGCGAAAAATCCGAAGACTTTATTGTCGAGCGCGTGGTGGCGGTGGTGACGGCTATCACTCAGCGTTTCCCGCTTGCGTTGGTGATCATTGCTTGTAACTCGGCCAGCACCCTCTCTTTGCCGGCTCTGCGTGAACGTTTCGAATTCCCGGTTGTGGGTGTGGTGCCTGCGATTAAACCTGCTGCGCGCCTGACGCGTAACGGCGTAGTGGGATTGCTGGCCACGCGCGGCACGGTGAAACGTCCTTATACCCATGAGTTAGTGGCGCAATTTGCCCGTGACTGCAAAATCGAAATGCTCGGCTCTGCTGAGCTGGTGGAGCTGGCGGAAGCCAAGCTGCATGGCGAAGATGTTGAGCTCGCTGATGTACGCCGTGCTGTGCAACCCTGGCTACGGATGAAAGAGCCACCTGATACCGTGGTTCTCGGATGTACGCATTTCCCTTTACTGCGTGATGAGCTGCAGCTGGTGCTGCCGGAAGGGACAAGGTTGGTGGATTCGGGCGCGGCGATTGCGCGTCGTACCGTTTGGTTATTAGAGCATGAAGCACCGCAGGCGGTTTCATCCGGTCAGAATTTAGCGTTCTGTACGCGTATGGATGATGAAGTGACGAAATTGTCACCGATTTTGCAGCGTTATGGCTTCCCGTTGCTGGAAAAATTAGCAGTTTAGTGGCGTTTCGACGAAAAAATCAGCACTCGGAAATTAATTTGAAATTAGCGCTTGTCAGCTCCGAAGAAATCCCTATACTGCGCCTCCACTGACACGGAACAACGGCTTACGAAGCGAAGTGTTCAGGAGGTGGTCTTCAAGGCAACCTTCAGAAAAGCAAAAATAAATGCTTGACTGAGAATGCGGAAAGCGTAATATACGCATCCCGCGCCGCTAGAGACATCGCGGCATGCTCTTTAACAATTTATCAGACAATCTGTGTGGGCACTCGCAGGATTGATATCCGTGTCTCCGGACGCAAAAAAATATCAAAGCCTCACGAGTGAACACATAATGAAATTCATTATGACGTTTTACAGATGAGCACCGCTGAACTGGTTTCAGCAAATCAAACTTAAATTGAAGAGTTTGATC
>NZ_JBHTGO010000012.1:0-135081 GCF_042666835.1 Pantoea sp. GCM10028869
TACGTAATGACATGGTATCTCTCGCATCCCAGGACATAAGCGACTCCATAAACGGGTTCTTATGCCTTAGTTGTAAGTGTCTACCATGTCCCCGAACAAGTGTTCACCATGTCCCCGGACTGTACACTCCCACGGGGAGAGGGAGACGCTGCCAAATGTTAAATATGTGCTCGGTCAGTCCCCTCTCCCGCTTGCGGGAGAGGGTTAGGGTGAGGGGCCAGGCGCACTCTGTTTAACCCGCCAACACCGCAAACACTTTCTCAATCGCATACGCGCCCGGATCTTTCACGCCATCCAGACTCTGCTGGTTCAGATACGCGGAACGCCCCGCTTTGGCGCTCTGCATCTGCGCAGTGGCGTCGGCGCCTTTCTGCGCCGCTTCTGCCGCCGCAGCCAGCGACTCGCCCGCCACTAACGCTTCCAGCGCCGGTTGCAGCGCATCCACCAACGTACGATGACCCGGCTGCGCGCCGCCGTAATGTTTCATGCGCTCCAGCCCGTGCATCAAGGCCTGTGGCAGCGCGCTGCCCTCTTCCAGCTGCTGGCCGGCGCTGGTGAACAGAATTGACATCAACACGCCGCTCGATCCCCCCATCACCGTCGCCAGCTGCTCGCCAATCAGCGCCAGCAAGGTTGGCAGCTCATCCAGCGGCAGCTGTTTTTCCTGCAGGCCGCGCTGAATTTTCTTCGCCCCGGCGGCAAAGGTTGAGCCGGTATCGCCATCGCCTACTTTGGCATCCAGCGCGTTCAGCTCGCTTTCCAGATCGATCAGCGTCTGCGTGACGCTGGCGACGATGCGCGCCACCTCCGCATTTTCAGAGGCATCAAAATCCAGCACGCTGCCGATTTTCTCAGCACGTTGCAGGCTGATCGGCGCAAAGTCATACACCGGCACCCAACCCAGCACCTGAACCGGCGCGTTTAACGCTTCAAGGAACGGCTCCTCCAGCGCCAGCAGCGTCAGCGAAAAACCTTTCATATCCAGCGCGCTGACCAGCGTTGCCGGCCCCAGCAGATGCGTGATGCGCGCCGCCAGCGGCGACTGCAACACTTCACGCGTCAGCAGTGCCAGCTCCAGCTGCGAGAAGCCACCGAGATTGTTGATCAGCAACAGCGCTTGCTTGCCGTCCGGCAGCGCCTGCGCCAGTTTATCGGTCATGATGCTGGTGATTTGGCGGCTGTCTTGCGTATCCAGCGTGATTACACCCGGCTCGCCGTGAATGCCCATGCCGAGCTCGCTGTGCCCGGGCTCGACGCGCTCATCGCGTTTTTCGCCCGGCACATGACAAGTGGCGAAAGCCAAACCAATGGACGATGTGGCATCAATCGCGCGCTGCGCCAGCGCTTTGACCTCATCCAGCGATTGTCCCTGCTCCGCCGCAAAGCCAGCAATTTTGTGCACCAGCACAGTCCCGGCGATGCCGCGTGGCTGCGGGTTTTCCGGCAGCGCGATATCATCCTGCACCATCACCAGCTCAACTTTGTAGCCGAGGTTTTTGGCTTTCTCTGCCGCCAGACCGAAGTTAAGACGGTCGCCGGTATAGTTCTTCACAATCAGCAGGCAACCGGCATCGCCGGTGACGTTAACAATGGCGTTCAACACCGCATCGACGCTCGGCGAGGCGAAGATATCGCCGCACACCGCCGCCGTCAGCATGCCTTTGCCGACAAATCCGGCATGCACCGGTTCATGGCCAGAACCGCCACCCGAGATCAGCGCCACTTTGCTTTTATCCCAGTCCGAACGCACCACCACGCGAATCTCATCACCGAGATCGAGGCGACTGAGGTTGTGCCACGGCGTACTCAGCAAAACCCCTTCGATGGCTTCGTTAACCAGATCGTTTTTCTCATGCATAAAAAACTGGCTCATTGCATCCTCTCCAATGGTGTTGTCGTCCTACAAGGTAGCGTATGTGCGTAAAGAATAGGCGCAGCGAAGTGCGGAAATGCAAAGGGCGGCACAAGCCGCCCTTTAATTCAGACTATTACCGCTTATAAAGCGATGCGCAGCACGCTATCTGGATTTTTTGGTGGTTCTTTGCGTGAACCCGGCTGCTTGATGCTGACAAACAGGGTTTTGCCATCGGCGGAAACCGCCAGGCTGTTTGGCAGGCCCGGCGCTTTCACCGTGCGTTTTACCTGGTAACTGCTGGCGTCGATGATGCTGATTTCGCCCGCTTTACGGTGCGTGACGTACAGCTCATCACGATCGGCATTAAACAATACCGCCAGCGATTCCGGCACATCGATCTTGTGGATCACCTGCTGGGTGCGGGTATCCAGCACCAGCACCTGCGGCTGTTTTGAGTCGCTGAGGAAGGCGCGATGGCCTTTGGTATCCAGCGAGATATTGAGGAAGAAGTGATCGTTGTCGCCATCGATTTTCTGACGCTTTTCAATCGCGTTCAGGCGCGTATTGATGGTCACCAGTTCGCCATCGGAGTTAGTGACGTACAGTTTTTGCGCCGCAGAATCGATCGCTAAACCGGTGCCCATTTTGCCGGTGTTCGGCACGGTGCTGATCAGTTGCAGGGTTTTGCCATCCACCACCCACACCACGCTCTGCTCACCGAGGCCAGTGATGTAAACGCGATCGGTCGCCGGATCAACCGCCAACTGGCGCGGCTGCAGCGGACGCACGGTTTCACTGCGCTGACGACCATCCAGCACCAGCGTGTTGATCACCTTGCCGCTGGTGGCATCCACTGCAGTCAGTGCAGCATCGCGGGTGTTACCCAAATAGAGAATGTTGGTTTTCTGGTTGATCGCTGCGCCAAAGGTCGGCAGGTCGGTGTTGATGGTTTGCTTTACCGCCAGATCCTGCGGATCGAGACGATAAACGGTGCCGCCTTTTTTGTCGGTGGTGCTCTGCGCGGTCGCCAGGAACAGCGCATTATCGCTGTTGCTGAACGCCAACTCGTAAGCGCCTTTTGAGATCGCCTGGTTCAACGGCTGAGACTCCGCCGCCATCACCGCAGAGGTTGAGAACAGCGCTGTTGCCAGCAGCAGTGGACGCAGCGCCCACGATTTTTTATTCGCCTTCATAACATCTCCATAGCAAAAACACCGCCTGATGGCAGTGAAGTGAAAGCCCGACATTACAACCAATGTTAAAAAGACAGCCCGAGGCGAGCCGACGAAGGGTGCTACTTTTTGAGAATAGTAATCATTTCGAAGGGAAAGTGACAGGATTTTATCGGCTTACCAACGCCGCCAAGGCGCCCGAAGGCACCCTGTCAGCACAGAACGTTAATGCAACTTATTTGGTCAGTTCCGCAGTCATGTGCACGCCGTTGTTGAAGTTGGCTTCGGTCACTTTATACGAAGAACCAGCTTCATGCGCCTGAGCAGCGATTTGCGCTTCTGCTCCATCCAGCGTTGAAGCGGTTGCAGTGATGCTTTGCGCAAAGCTCGCGAATGGCAGAACGGTCAGAGCAACAACAGCAGCAAAAGTTTTGATGGTTTTCATGGTCAATTCCTTAGTGTACGTTTGATTGAGTAAGGCGTCATCGCCTTGTTGAGAGATATAATAGGCGCAGAATTGATCAGTAAAAAGCGGAGAGATTTGCCGTTGTCATTCGAATATTTTGAACATAAAAAGCACGTTTGGGTTAACCTTTGTGCAAAGGGTTAAAAACCTAACATTTAATTAAAAGGCAGGATATATGGCTGTGATAGCCCGAACGCATAACGCTGTCGCGGCGCGATTTATCGCGCCGCGACGGATGGCATAGGTGTTAACCGTGATGACGAACGCGGGTGAAGATGGTGATGGCCGCCAGCAGCATCAGCACGCCGCTGGCGAGGAACACGCCGCCAGCGCCTTGCAGATCAAACATCCAGCCGCCGGCTGCGGCACCGGCGGTGATCGCCAGCTGAATGGTGGCGACCAGCAAACCGCCGCCTGATTCCGCATCGTCCGGCACCGCGCGGGAGATCCACGTTGACCAGCCGGTTGGCATCGAACCAAACGCCAGGCCCCACAGCGCCACGCCCGCCGCGACCAGCCACGACACCTCGCCGAAGCTCACCAGCAGCAGCGCGGTCACGCTCATCACCAGCGCCATCGCGGTTAACGTCAGCGATACGCTGCGCGTCACCAGATATCCTGCCAGCGAAGTACCGAAGAAGTTCGCCACGCCAAACGCCAGCAGCACCAGCGACAGCTGATTGACGTTCAGCTGCGCGCTGCCTTCGAGGAACGGACGCAGATAAGTAAAGAAGGCGAAGTGGCCGGTAAACATCATGATCACCGCCAGCATGCCCCAGCGCATCACGCTTTTACGCAGCAGATCCAGCACGCCACCGCTGCGCGCTTTATTAATCGGCGGCATCGCGGGCAAGGTGAAGAACTGCCACAGCAGCGCCAGCACGCCTAATGCGGCGGTCAGAATGAAGATGTTACGCCAGCCAATAATGCCGCCCAGATAGCTGCCGAGCGGCGCAGCAATAATGGTCGCCAGCGAAATACCGCTAAACACGATGGACAGCGCGCGCGGCACCTGATCGCTCGGCACCAGACGCATGGTAATCGCGGTCGAGAGCGTCCAGAAGCCGCCAATCGCCACGCCCAGCAGCACGCGGGCCAGCAGAATCATCGGCAGATTCTCGGCAAAAGCCACCAATAGCGCCGAGGCAATCAGCAGCAGCGTAAAGGCCAGCATCACCACGCGACGATCGAGCTGGCGCGTCACGTTGCCAATCACCAGGCTGGTGAGCAGCGCCACCAGCGCAGTGACGGTCACGGTTTGTCCCGCCTGCCCTTCGCTGATACGCAGCGTGTCGGCGATCGGCGTCAGCAAGCTGACCGGCAGAAATTCTGCGGTAATCAGGCCGAACACGCCAAAGGCCATGGCAAACACCGCGCCCCACGCCGGTTTATCCACGTCTAACGGTGTTTCGACTATTTCAGTATCCAGGCTCATCTGTGATCCCCATCACAAAATATTTAGCGTTAAGCATAGTGACTGATCACCAGACGATCTATGATGCAGAAACTTTGTTTTTTGATTATTCGTCTGGGATTGGTATGAGTCGCTATGAAGATCTGACCAGTGAATTGCTGATGGGCATGCGCCTGTACGGCGTCAAATACCAGCGTATCGCGCTGCACGCGCCTTTTGGCCTGCAATATGACGACGCGCCTGGTCGCGCGCAGCTGCATTTTGTTGGGCGCGGATCGTTACTGATTCGCTCGGCGTCAGGCGTGATTTATCCGCTGCAGGCGGGCGATGCGCTGCTGATCCCGCACGGCAAACCGCACGCGCTGATCTCCAGCGAAGAGGCCGTTTGCGAACCCATTTCGACGTTTAATAGCCGCCCGATTTGCGCCAGCGTCTGCGCCATCGACGACAGCACCGAACTCTGCCCGGATAACAGCGATGTGATTCTGTTCAGCGCCTGCATGGCGTTTGAACTGGGCGGCATGCAGCCGCTGGTGCACACCATGCCAGACGTGATGCTGGTGAGTACGCTGCTGGCGCAGTACCCGGAAATTCAGCCGATTCTCGATGCGATGGAGCGCGAAACGCGGCAGCGCAAAGCCGGTTTCGCCGGGATTTTGTCGCGGCTGGCGGATGTGGTGGCGGCGCAAATTGTGCGGGGCTGGGTGGAGAACGGCTGCGGCAAAGGCAGCGGGCTGGTGCAGGCGCTGCGCGATCCGCGTCTCAGCCTGGCGATGGCGGCGATGCATCGCGCACCCGGCGAAAACTGGACGGTGGAACGGCTGGCGCGCGAATCCGGCAGTTCACGCTCGGTGTTTGCCGCGCGCTTCCAGACGGCAACCGGCATGACGCCGCTGCGCTATCTTACCGAGCTGCGCATGCGGTTGGCGGTGGAACGTATCGTGAACGAGGGTGAAGCGGTGGAAAGCGTCGCCTTCCACCTCGGTTACGGTTCGCTGGCGGCGTTTAGCCGCGCCTTCAAACGCATTGTTGGCACGCCACCCGGCGCACTGCGCGCCGAACGCGACATGGGTTAACGGAACACGCTGATCGCTTCCACCAGACGATTGGCCTGATGCTTCATGCGACCGGACGCTTCGGCGCTTTCCGCCACGCGCGCGGCGTTTCGATGGGTGATATCGTCGAGATCTTCCACCGCTGTGCTGACCTGCGTCAGCGCGATGGCCTGCTCGGCGGTCGCGCCGCTGATTTGCGCGATCAGCGCAGTGACATTCTGCACCTGATCGACAATCTCCTGCATGGTGTGCCCAGCCGCATCGGCGTGATCGCTGCCCGATTGCACGCGGCTGGCGCTGGTTTCCACCAGATGTTTGATTTCGCTGGCGGCCTTGGCGCTGCGTTGCGCGAGATTGCGCACTTCACCGGCCACCACCGCAAAGCCTTTGCCCTGCTCACCGGCGCGCGCGGCTTCCACTGCGGCGTTAAGCGCCAGAATATTGGTCTGAAAAGCGATACCGTCAATCACGCTGGTGATGTTGGCGATGCGCTTCGAGCTGTCGGCGATCTCCGCCATCATGCCCACCATCTCCTGCATCACTTCGCCGCCTTTGATCGCCGCATGACTGGTGTTTTCCGACAGCCCATTGACCTCTTTGGCGGTATCGGTGTTGCTCTTCACCGTGGCGGTCATTTCGTTCATGGTGGCGGCGGTTTGCTGCACGTTAGCCGCTGCTTGTTCGGTGCGGCGGCTCAATTCGTCGTTGCTGCGCGCAATGGCATCGCTGGCGCTCAGCACGTTGATCGCCTGGCCGCTGACATCATCCACCAGCCAGCGGAACATCAGCCCAAGCTGGCCGATGGCGCGCAGCGTCACGCCAATCTCATCGACGCGATCAATCTGCTCCACTTTATGGCTGGCACCGGTCGCCACGCTCAATGCCTGACGGCACATGCGCTCCATCGGACGTGAAATTTGCTGCTCCAGCCACAGACTCGCCAGCAGTAAAAGGCCCGCCATGCCGCCGGCAAAGCAGCCAACGGCAAGAGGTGCAAGGCCCAGCAGCCAGACGCCAATCACCGAGAGCGGCAGCAGCGTTAATAAGGTTGAGCGGATGCGCCAGCGCAGCGGCAGAGTTTTCAGGATCGAGCCCAGGCGACGCCAGCCGGTGCCGACCATCAAGCCTTTATGGAAGCGGCGTCCTTTGACGCGCCCTTCGCGGAAGTCGCGGTACAGCGCTTCGGTCTGGCGAACCTCCTCCACCGACGGCTTGGTGCGCACCGACATAAAACCCTGCACTTTGCCTTCACGCACCACCGGAATGGCGTTGGCGCGCACCCAATAGTGATCGCCATTTTTACGCCGGTTTTTCACCAGCGCCGTCCACGGCTCGCCCTGTTTGAGGGTCGCCCACATATCGGCAAAGGCTTCCGGCGGCATATCCGGGTGGCGCACCATGTTGTGTGGCTGGCCATTCACCTCTTCCGGACTGAAGCCACTGACTTCAATAAAGGCATCGTTGGCATAGGTGATGTAGCTGTTGAGATCGGTAGTCGACATCAATGTGGCGTCATCGTCAAAAGCGAATTCACGCTGAGTGACGGGCTGGTTGTTACGCATGTGTGTGTCCTTGCAATACGCAGGCGAAAAGAAGCAATCGATAATACTTTTTTATCTTTTCGGCATCGTACGGCTTGAGCTTTAGCACCAGTTTCAAATTCAGGCCAATAAAAAAGCCGCTTTGCAGCGGCTTTCACACTTTTTCACTTAGCTCATCGATTAACCGGGTTTTACAGTAAACCAAATCAATCTTTTATTAAAAACCCAGTCAGCAGACCTGCATGCAGCGCAAAGGGCGCAGGGAAATGGGATTTCCCAAAGCCATTTGTGTCGCAGGAAGGCGGCAAGCTCGTTCATCCCCGGGAGCAGAGTGAACTCTGTGACCGGGGTGAGCGAGCGCAGCCAACGCACCTGCAGCGCAAAGGGCGCAGGGAAATCAGAATTGCCAGCGAACCCCCACGTTATACCGCCACCCTTTGGCACCATTACCATCAATCTCTTTGCGATAATCCGCTTCCGCATACAACGAAACATCCTTCTGCAAGGTTGCGGTGCCGCCTGCGCCCACTTCCCACATTTGACCAAACTTGCCGCTGCTGAAGGTTGCGCCAAACGCCGGATTATCCACCGATGACACCGAGGTATCTGCGCTGCCGCCCCAACCTTTGTAGTAGTTCGCGCGCAGATAAGGAGTGTATTGACGATTGCTGTCGTCGGTCCACGTACGATCGAGGCGCGCGCCGAGACGACCAATAGTTTGATTATAGTCGCCGTAACGCACGTTTTTGCCGTCTTTATCGGTGAAATCATTCATATTCAGCTTCATGTACATTAGCTGCGCCTGCGGCTCAAGCTTGTAGCCATCGCCCAACGCAAACGGATAGCCGCTCTCCAGCGATGCCGTCCAGCCGTGGCCTTTCAGCTTCGCTACTTCTTGCGTGCGGGCGATATCGGTTTCGCCGCGATGCCAGTCAAATGACAACACACCGTCCAGATAGAATCCGCTCTGACGCTGCCAGGTGCCGTAAAACGCCAGGCTGTCGCTGTCGAAAGTGGTGCTGCTGTAACCGTCGGCCGCATGCGGACGAATGCGCGTATTACCGCGCGTATAGGCTAAACCGCCGCGCAGGCTATCCTGCTCGCCATCGAGTCGCAGCAGATTGCCGCCTACCTGCACCGCACTGTAATCGAGGTCAAAGTCGTAACCGAAGTCGCGGAAACTCTTATCGCTCTTGTACTTCAGGTTCGAGCCGATATAGCGCAGGAACATCTCGCCGCCGTTGCCTTGCGGACGTGTCTGCTCGTGGCGCAGTTCACCAAGACGTTTATGCAGATCGTCGATAATCGCCGAGGTGTAATAGGCCAGGCCAACCGGTGCCGACACATAAGATGGCACCTGCGGCACCACCGCCGGACGCGAATCGTAGCTTTGCGGCGTGCCAAAGGCATCGGTGACGAAGGTCGGCTGACAGTTAACGCTATCCTCACACACGTAGTAGTTCGCCAGACGGTAATCCCAATAGTTATTGCCGCTGCCGCTGACTAAACGCTGGTTAGGATCGCTGCTGCCCGGTGCAAAGGTGTAGAGCCGATATTGCCACGGCCCGGCACCGAGATAGCCATCCTTCAACGCGAAGCTGTTGGCGCTGGCATTACCGCCAACCTGCGCCAGCGAGATCCCTTCGTTGCCCTCTACCCCTCCATTTTGATTGAGATCGGTGAGTGCGCCGGTGCTGGCATCCGCCAGTTTCACATTCACCAGCGTGGTACCGCTGGCATTGCCGGTGACGTTAATGTGGTCGGTGAACTGATTGCTTAGCGCACCACCCTGGTTGAGGTTAGTGACCAGATTGAGCTGGCCGCCGCTCGACGCCAGCGATCCAGCGATATCCAGCGTGTTGCCCGGTGAACCCGCGCCGTTGGTGAGATCCAGCGTACCGGCGTTGTTCACCAGCAGCGAATCGGCGGTGCCACCGGATAGCGTCGGATGCACGTTATCGCCGGCATACAGCGTGGAATCCGCATCGACATTGATGGTGCTGTGCGCCAGCTGCAGGTTATCGGTTAGTGTCCATTGGGTATTGGCGAAGTTGATGGTGCTCCAGCCGCTGCCAAGATTAACGCCTTTGCTGAGATCGTCGGCGCTGAAGCTGCCGCCGCGCGCGTCGATCTGATTGAAGGTCAAGGTGTTGCCGGTGCCATTACCGCTGGTGAGATGATAGGTGGTGCCGAGATCGACCTTGCTCACTTCAGCCGTGTTGTTGTTGTCGTTGCCCATGGTCAGGCTGCCGTTGAGCGTTCCGCCCGTCCAGCGGAACCGATCCGATCCGCCGCCCGGATTGATATCGCCCTGCACCGCGCCTTCGGTCAGCAGAATTTCGTCATCGGCGTTGCTGCCCGCTACCGCCACGGTTTGTGGGTTGGCGGTGATGATGTTGCCAAGGTTCTCGAAGATGGTTTTACCGCCGCGCAGATCCACCACCGGCGCCGTCAGGCTGTTGGAGGTGAAGTTGCCGGTATTGACGATGGTGCCCGCCGTGCTGGAGACCAGCGCCGATCCGCCCGCCGCATTGTCGATATTGACGTTGGCAGCGGTGGTGACATTGCCGGTGGTATTGGCGCGGATACCGGTGCCGCCTGCGCCGGTAACATTAAATTGATAGCCCGACCCCAACGTCAGATCGCCGCGGGTGGTGGAACCATCGGCATTGGCGATATTCAGGCCGCTGCCGCTGCCGGAGACGTTGGTGGTCACCGTCGAAGCCGGATCAAATGGCACAGCGGTGCGAATCCCGTTGCCGTCGCCGACGTTAATGGTGAGATTGCTCAGACCAACGTTGCTCAGTTCGGCGCGGTTTTCGATGCCGTTGCCGCTGCCCAGCACGTTCACCGTGGCGTCGCTGGCGCTGAGTGCGGACGCACCGCTGTCCAGCAGGATGCCATGCGCATTGCCGCGCGTGGTGATCACCGTGTCGCTGCCGGTAAGCGCCAGCTGCGCGCCGTCGCTGATGCGCACGCCCGCGACACCGTTATCGACATTGATGGTGCCGCCTTTCGCCAGCGTGCTGCCGCTGCCGGAGACATCCAACCCGGTGCCGTTGGCTACGTTGACCACGCCGTTGTTGGTCAGCGTGCTGCCGGCGCGCGAACGGATCCCAATATTGTTGCTGCCGGTGAGGTTCACATTGCCGTTGTTGACCAGCTCTGCGCCGTTGGTGACATCAAAACCCATCGCGCCATTGCCCGCGCCGCTCACATTGCCGTTGCTGGTAACGCGGGTGGCCGCCGCGCTGCCATCCAGCGCGTTGCTCAAATCGGTACGCAGATTATTGACCAGCACGCCGACCGCGTTGCTGCCACTAAGATTGATGCTGCTGCCGCTATCGAGCGTGGCGTTCGCACCGCCTTCGGCACGGATCGCCGTACTGCCCTGGCCGCTGGCGGTGAAGTTGGCGTTGCTGCTATTCAGGCTGCTGCCGCTGCCGGAGATAATCGCGCCGGTGCTGCTGCTGGCGCTGGCGGTGAGGGTGGTCGGCGTGGTGAAACTCAGCGCCGCGCCGTCATCAATGCGATAGCCGGTTGAGCCGCTGCTGTTGATATTTAACGCGTTGGTGGCGGAGCTGATGCGCGATCCGCTGCCCGCCGCGTGATAAGCAATTTGGTCACTGTTATTGAATACCGGCGCTGAACCGGCGGCGATATTCACCAGCGCACCGTTGAGCGCTTCCGCCCCAATCGCGCCGGTGCCGTTGAGATTCAGCGTGCCACCGTTCAGGTTGGCTACCGCGCGATTGCCGCTGGCGCTGACGCCTCGGCTGCGGTTGGTGGTGCTGCCGCCATTAACATTGATGGTGCCGGTGTTATTGGCGGTGGTGGCAAAGGTGCTGCTGCCGCTGTTCACCGCGATGCCGGTACCGCCATCGTTGATGTTGATATTGCCGCTGTTGGTGCCGGTCGCACCGCTCTCGACGCGAATGCCGGTGGCGTTGGCGCCGCTGAAGGTGATATCGCCGCTGTTGGTCAACTGCGCGCGATTGCGGGCCAGATAACCAGTCAATCCACTCTGTGACGCATTCAATGACGCCGCAGAGTTCAGGCGGGTGCTGGTCACCGGCGAGCCGCTGTTTCTGCCAAAGATGTCGTGTTTTTGTCCGTCAACGATCGCGCCAATTGCGTTGCTACCGGTGAGATTCATGGTGGTTGCGGCATCAATAATACCCGTTGCGCCCCCTTCCACCGTGATGCCATTGGCACCGCTGCCGCTGACGTTGATCACCGCCGCATCGCTGCTCACTTCGGTGCCTGCGCCGCTACCGAGCACGGCGGTAGAACCGGCACCCGACGCGGTGAGCGACAAGGCGTTACCGTTGAAGTCTGCGCCCTGCTCAACACGAAACAGCGTGGAGTTCTGCGTGGTGACATCAAACGGATTGTTGCCCAGCACGTTAATCAGCGCATTGGGGCCGTAGGCGAAGAAGGCGATCTGATTGGTGCCGTTCGAAAAGGTCGGTACGGCAGCCGGATCCACGGTCACCGTGGAATTGCCGCGTGCATGCACGCCGATCGCGCCATTGCCGCTGAGATTGATCGGGCCATCGACGGTGGCCTGCGCCGTGCCAGTTGCACCTTGCCCTTCCACCCACACGCCATAGTTACGCGTGCCGCTGGCCGGATCGGCCCCGCCTGCCACGTTGATGGTGCCAGTTGAGGTGGCGCTGGCGGTGTTGCCATTGGTCGCCAGCACTTTCAGGCCGGTGCCGTTCACGCCATTCAGGTTAATCGTACCCGCGTTATTGATGTTGCCGGCACTGTTGGTCACCAGCATGCCGACGTTTTCACGCGGAATGGTGGCAGCCGCACCGTTCACATTGATGGTGCCGGTGTTGATCATGGTGGCGTTATTCGCGCCGGTCGCCGACATCCCCGCCGCATTTTGCGTTCTCGTGCCGAGGGTAATGCTGCCGTTGTTAACCGCGTTGCCGTTGGCGACCAGGGCAATACCGCTGGTCAACCCGCTTTGGTTCATCGCGATATCCGCCGTCGCTTCACTCAGGCTGTTCTGCGGTCCGCGACCAATGTAGATATTGCCGCTGGCGTTATTGGTGAAGCTGGAAGTGGCGTCGGTCAGTAACACGCCAGACGCGGTGCCGCGCGCGCTCGAACCGTTGACGCCAACGTTGATATTGCCGCTGTTATTGGCGGTGGATGACACGCCAAGATTGATGCCCGCCACGCCATACTGTGAATTGCTGCCGGTGGTGGCGAGGTTGAGGATGCCGTTGTTGTTAAAGGTGCTACCGGTTTGCACGGCTACGCCGTTGGCACCGTAGCCGGTCGAGCCAATGCCGGTACCATCCTGACGATTGAGGAAGCCGCCGTTAATTACCCCATTATTGGTTCCACTGCTGTTATCGGTTAACACCAGCGCCGTGCCGTTATTAGTGATGCTGCCGCGACTCGCCAGTTTGCCATCAATCACCGCTTGCGCGCCGTTGGAGGCTTTGATCGCACCGCCCGTCGCGCCCACCACTTCCAGCGTTTTACCCGCCGCCAGATTGACCCTCGCGTCCGCGCCATTGGCATTGATCACAATGCGATTGCCGATCGCCTGCGTCACCTCGTCTGGCGGCGTGGCGCTAACGTTGTAGACGATGTTGGCATTGGTGAAGGTGACAGCTTTATTGAACTCAGGCAGATAACGGGTTTTATCAAGATTGCCCGCCTGCAGCTGACCGATCAGCCAGTTGTTGTAGTTTTGCAGCTGGCTGGCGTTGGTGACGGTAAAGCTGGTGCTTTTGCCATCCAGCGTCTGCACGCTGAATGCGCCGTTATAGGTGGCGAGGTTTTGCACCTGATAGCTGCTGGTGGCCGATCCCGCGCCGTCCGGCGTGGCGGTGGCACCGAAAAAGCTGATGCGGTTATTACTGTTCCAGTTCACCGTGCCAGTGCCGCTCACATCAAATAGCTGTGTCTGCTTGGCGGCCATGGTCCAGCTGTTGGTGCTGGCGCTGCTGAGCGCATTCGCCTGGCCGATATTCACATCCAGCGTGCCGCCGGTGACATCCGCAATGCGCGCATCGATGTACTGCGCATCATTGACGTTCTGCACATCCGGCACGCTGGTGGCACTGGTGACGGGCGCTAAGGCGACAAGACTGGCGGAGTTATATACCTGGAATGTGCTGTTGGTGCCGGTTGCGGGATCGGGCGTAGTGATCGCAAAGTTTTGCGGGCCGGGATCCAGGCGATCCTGATTGAGATACTGCGATCCCGAGGTGATCGCCACTTGCCCGAGCGTGGTGGTGACCGCGCCATCCGTTCCTGCCGTGAATGCCTGATTGCCGGTCAGACTTTCATTGCCGCTGCTGACGGTAATTTTACCGGTTTGGTTGTCATTATTTTCTGGTGTGTAAGTCCCCAACGTAACAGCCTGACTTTGCATCGCTGGATAGATCAGCAATTGCGCCGCCAACATCCCTAATGCGATAGGATTTAATGTAAACCTCATACTTCCTCCAGTGGGCGTGCAGCGTCCGCGCTGTTATTGCAACAGCGTTAAATTCTTCGCGTGGGGATAAAGCGGCAGATAATGACCAATCCCGTGTAGCAATCTAATTTGAGAACAACTGTGTGAAGAAATACGGTGCAGTGAAAAAAGGGATGGAATTGTTGTTATAGATTAATTGGCTTTAGGTATAGACTTTTTCGCTGGTGAGTGCAAAAGACAATTATGAGTAACCTATTGTCATCTCGGGGAATTAATTGCGATGCAGGTTGGATATTCTAAATAATTTGAGGCCATTTTAAATATTAGGTCTGGATTTCTATCTCCTTAATAAAACCTTTATTTTTTGCTAACGCTTTACTTACAAACGGTACTTAAGCAGTGAATGTGGCTGTGACGGGTTAAGCGACTTGAGAGAGTTTAAAAGCGTGATCGTGATCACGGTTAGACCAGGTCACGCTTTATGCCGACCTGGTCGATATCCGTACTTCACTTAACTTAAATCCACATTGCGGGTGCCGCCCCACCAGGTAAAGACGAACCCGCCAATCCACGCCACGATCAGCCCGGCGAGATACACCGCCATGCCGGCAAAAATGCCCTGCGATGAGGTCATTAGCGGCAATGTGACTAATCCTGAAGGGCCAAACACGGTGTTCATTCCCACTGGCAATCCCAGCCATGCCACCAGCCCGATAAAGAAGCCGCCCAGCGCACCGCCAAAACAGGCGGTGATAAAGGGTTTGAGACGCGGCAGCGTGACGCCATAAATCAGTGGTTCGCCGACACCGAGCAAGCCCGGCACAATGGCGCCTTTGATCTGTTTACGCAGCAGTGAGTCTTTATCCGCTTTGCACCATAACGCCAGTGACGCGCCGACCTGCCCGGCGCCGGCCATCGCCAGAATTGGGAAGAGCGAGTTAAAGCCCTGGGTTTCCATTAGCGCGAAATAGACCGGAATAAAGCCTTGATGAATGCCAAACATCACCGCGATCAAAAACAGTCCGGCCAGAATAGCGCAACCAAACGGATTGTTATTTAGATGAATGAACAACCACGACATGCCTTTAAATAATTCGCCGCCGATTGGCATAATCACCAGGAAAGTCACCGCGCCGGTAATTAATAACGTCAGCAACGATGTCAGGATCATATCGAGATTATCGGGAATGATTTTTCGCAGCTGTTTCTCAATCCAGGCACCAAATATTGCCGCCAGCAGCACGCCAATAATATTGCCGCGCGGATCGATCACCATGCCGAAGAAATCCTGCATCCCGCTGTAATAACCGACCTTCGCGTCAGGGATATAACCGAGCACAAACAGCGAGGCGATAATGGCCCCGTTGACGCCGGTACCGCCAAAGGCTTTCTGCGCGTTATAGCCAATCAAAATACTCAGGAAGGTGAACAGCCCTTTGCCAAACACCTTCATGTACGCCACGGTATCCAGCAGCCAGCGTGCATGATCGCCAGGCTGATTAAGGTGGAAGATCTGCTCAATCAGCGTGGCGAAACCCAGAAGCAAGCCGGCACCGATAAAACCGGGGATCAGCGGCGTAAAGATGGTGGCGAAGCAGGAGAGAAAACGGTGCAATGCGCTGGTCTGCTTTGCCTTCATCTGCTGCTTTTGCGCGCTGGCGATGGCCTGCAGATCGCCCGGCGCCTGTTGATTAAGCAGTGCCTGCATTTTCTCTGCTGCAGTTTGCGCTTTACCGGGACCGAGCACGATCTGCAGCTGCGCATCGCTGTCGATCACGCCCAGCACGCCCGGCAGCGCTTTGAGTGTGGCGCTATCCACTCGCGCGGCATCGTTAAGTGTCAGACGCAGGCGCGTCATGCAGTTGCCGCACTGCACCACATTATTGGCGCCGCCCACCGCCTGCAAAATGTCGCGCACCAGATCCTCAGTAATGGCCGCCATTATTGCGCTCCTGCGTCACGCAAAGCGTTGCGAATGAAGCCCTGATTCTGACTCAGCAGCGATTTCGCTTCATCGGCCGTTAATCCCGCCAGCACCATGACAATCGCGGTTTTACAGTGCCCATTACACGCCGCCAACGCCTGCTGCGCGGTAGCATCGTCACAGTCGGTGGCTTGTTTGACGATATTCACCTGGCGCTGCACCAGCTTCTGGTTGGTGGCTTCCACATCGACCATCAGATTGCCGTACACCTTGCCGCTGCGAATCATCGCGCCGGTGGTGAGCATATTCAGCACCAGTTTCTGCGCCGTGCCGGCTTTCATGCGCGAAGAACCGGTGACCACTTCCGGGCCGACCACTGGGGTTAACGCCACATCCGCGGCCTGCGACATTGGGCTGTTGGGATTACAGGTTAACGCTGCGGTAAATGCGCCTTGCTGACGCGCATACGCCAGCGCGCCCAATACATAGGGCGTGCGGCCGCTGGCGGCAATCCCGACCAGCACATCGTTAGCGTTGAACTGGATATCCCGCAGATCCTGCGCGCCCTGCTCCACGTTGTCTTCGGCGTTTTCCACCGCCTGCAGAATTGCGGTGTGGCCGCCAGCAATTAGCCCAACCACCTGGCTGCGCGGCGTGCCGAAGGTCGGTGGACATTCGCTGGCATCCAGAATCCCCAGACGACCCGACGTGCCTGCGCCGCAATAGATCAGGCGACCGCCTTTGCTGAAGGCGTGGGTGATGGCATCCACCACCTGCGCAATCTGCGGCACGATGGCTTCCACCGCCAGCGCCACTTTTTTGTCTTCATCATTGATCACCCGCAGCATCGCTTCGGTGGTCAGCTCATCGATGTTGTGGCTGGCGGGATTACGACCTTCGGTGATCATCTGGCTCAGATCGATCTGCATGGGACACTCCTGTATGAGAATAATTTATTCGTAAAACTATATATCACACGGAATTGTTAATTCCTCTGCTGCGCGGGATTTTTTTGTTTTTTGCCGCAGCGGACATAAAAAAACCCGCCGAAGCGGGTTTCTGTGCGTAGTGGTCGCCATGAATGTCGCCCCCTACGGCGCAGGTGGTTAGCTGGCGCTTTGCGTGCGCAGCTGTTGCTCGTAGGCGGCGGCTTGTTTGGTGTCGAACTGGTCTTCCCAGCGCGCAATCACCAGCACCGCCAGCGCGTTACCGATCACGTTCAGCGCGGTACGCGCCATGTCCATGATGCGATCGACACCAGCGATAAATGCCAGGCCTTCCAGCGGAATGCCCACGCTGCCCAGCGTTGCCAGCAGCACCACGAAGGAGACGCCCGGCACGCCAGCGATGCCTTTCGAGGTCACCATCAGCGTCAGCACCAGAATAATCTCGTCAGTCAGCGACAGATCAATGCCATACAGCTGGGCGATAAAGATCGCCGCGATGCTCTGATACAGCGTTGAACCGTCGAGGTTGAACGAGTAACCGGTCGGCACCACGAAGCTGGTGATGGCTTTCGGCGCACCGTAGGCTTCCATCTTCTGCATAATGCGCGGCAGCACGGTTTCTGAGCTGGAGGTAGAATAGGCAAGAATCAGCTCATCTTTCAGAATGCGCATCAGCGTGGTAATGCGCAGCTTACAGAAGCGCGCCACCGTGCCGAGCACCACGAAAGCAAAGAACAGAATCGCCACGTACACCAGCAGCACCAGCTTGGCGAGCGGATAGAGCGACGCAAAACCGAAGTTCGCAATGGTGACCGCAATCAGCGCAAACACGCCGACTGGCGCATAACGCATGATCATGTGCGTCACTTTAAACATGGTTTCGGAAATCGAACGGAATACCGTGACCAGCGGATCGCGATGTTCCGATGGCAGCGCCGATAAGCCCATACCAAACAGCACCGAGAAGAAGATAATCGGCAGCATGTCGCCCTTCACCAGCGAGGCGAAGATGTTCTGTGGGATCAGCGACAGAATGGTGGTGACCAGACCGTGCGGTGCACCCTGAACCGCTTCGGTGGTGGCTTCGTATTTAGAGATGTCCACCGTTGCCAGCGTTGACATATCAATGCCGCTGCCGGGTTGGAATACGTTGGCCAGCGTGATGCCGACCACAATGGCAAGGGTGGTGATCACTTCAAAATAGATAATGGTTTTAACACCAATACGTCCGAGCTTTTTCGCATCACCCACGCCAGCAATGCCGACAATCAGTGAGGAGATAACAATCGGTACCACAATCATCTTGATCAGATGAATAAAGATGTCACCCGCTGGCGTCAGAATGTTAGTGATTAACCATTCACGATCGTCGGGCTGATTATGCAGCACGGTTCCCACAATCACGCCCAGAATCAGCGCGACTAAAATCTGCCATGCAAGGGTGAACTTAAAACCTTTCATAACGCGTTATTTCCTCAGTTAAAAACCCCTTTGCTCTGCTGCGAAGGTGCAGGAGAAATGTCACACAGGGAAGTGAGCAAAAGCCCGATAAAATAGAGGGTTATTTATGACTACGTCGGTTACAGCTGTGCAGGCATTTTGCGCCTGCGGGGTGATGCAGTCTGAGTTGATACCTGCTGAACAGGGCCGAGATAAGTACCATTTTCACTACGGTAAATGCAACCCCCGGCGCGATAGCGCAAATCTTATTCAGGTTAGTAGCATAAAATGCTGACGAAGGTTAACGGCCATAACTCGCTGTTATGAAAAGTGTTAATTCGATAAGTTTCAGCATAGCTATGCAATATTGCGCAAAAAGCGGCCCGGCGCGTTTGCTGATTATTTGCACAACAGAGGCAGCGATCTTGTAGGCTTAAGGCAGAAGATCACGCTGCTGGCGCGGCGTTTTTGCCCGCCGTTCGCCGGGGATTTGGCAGTGATAAAAGGTCGTGATCCAGACTACAAAACAGAAACAAAGCCCTGTCGTAGTCTTCAATTAACCATTGATTGACATATGATTAACATCTTCAAGGAGGTCAGCCATGAGCCAAATACACAAGCATCCCGTACCCGCTGCCATTGCAGCGAATGCTCTCATTAATGCCGATCAGTATGCGGCGCTGTATCAACAATCGGTTGACGATCCCGACACCTTTTGGGGTGAGCAAGGCAAAATCCTCGACTGGATTAAGCCTTACAGCAAAGTGAAAAATACCTCCTTTGCCCCCGGCAATATTTCGATTCGCTGGTATGAAGATGGCGCACTGAACCTCGCCGCGAACTGCCTCGATCGCCATCTCGCCACGCGTGGCGACCATCCCGCCATCATCTGGGAAGGCGACGACGCCAGCGAAAGCAAAACCATTACTTTCCGCGAATTGCATGCGGACGTCTGCCGCTTTGCCAATGTGCTCGACAGCCTGGGCGTGAAGAAAGGCGACGTGGTGGCGATCTACATGCCGATGGTGCCTGAAGCCGCCGTTGCGATGCTGGCCTGTGCGCGCATTGGCGCGGTGCACTCGGTGATTTTCGGTGGCTTCTCACCGGAAGCCGTCGCCGGGCGCGTGGTCGATTCCAACGCCAAACTGATTATTACCGCCGATGAAGGCGTACGCGCCGGACGCAGTATCCCGCTGAAGAAAAACGTTGATGATGCCCTGAACAATCCAAACGTCACCACGGTGAAAAATGTGGTGGTGTTTAAGCGCACCGGTAAAGATACCGGCTGGCGTGAAGGCCGCGATCTGTGGTGGCACGATCTGGTGGCGAAGGCCAGCGATCAGCATGAACCGGTCGCCGTTGATGCCGAACATCCGCTGTTTATCCTTTATACCTCCGGTTCCACCGGCAAGCCGAAAGGCGTGCTGCACACCACCGGCGGTTATCTGGTGTATGCCGCCAGCACCTTTAAGTATGTGTTTGATTATCATCCTGATGATGTTTACTGGTGTACCGCCGATGTCGGCTGGATCACCGGCCACAGCTATCTGATTTACGGCCCGCTGGCGTGCGGCGCGACCACGCTGATGTTTGAAGGCGTGCCGAACTGGCCAAAACCAAGCCGCATGGCGGAAGTGGTGGATAAACATAAGGTGACGCTGCTGTATACCGCGCCAACCGCAATTCGCGCGCTGATGGCCGAAGGCGATAAAGCGATTGAAGGCACCGATCGCAGCAGCCTGCGCATCATGGGTTCGGTGGGTGAACCGATCAACCCGGAAGCCTGGGAGTGGTACTACAAGAAGATTGGCGACAGCCGTTGCCCGATCGTCGATACCTGGTGGCAAACCGAAACCGGCGGCTTCATGATCACGCCGCTGCCGGGCGCGACCGAACTGAAAGCCGGTTCCGCCACTAAACCGTTCTTTGGTGTGCAGCCAGCGCTGGTGGATAACGAAGGCAATCCGCTCGAGGGTGCCACCGAAGGAAACCTGGTGATTGTCGATTCCTGGCCAGGCCAGGCGCGTACGCTGTATGGCGATCACGATCGTTTCGAACAGACCTACTTCTCCACCTTCAAAAATCGCTACTTCAGCGGTGACGGCGCGCGCCGTGATGAAGAGGGTTATTACTGGATCACCGGCCGCGTCGATGACGTGCTGAACGTCTCCGGCCACCGTCTCGGCACCGCCGAGATTGAATCGGCGCTGGTGTCGCATCCGAAGATTGCCGAAGCGGCGGTGGTGGGCATTCCGCACAGCATCAAAGGCCAGGCAATCTATGCGTATATCACGCTTAACCACGGCGAAGAGCCGTCGCCAGAGCTGTATACCGAAGTGCGTAACTGGGTGCGTAAAGAGATTGGCCCAATTGCCACGCCGGATGTACTGCACTGGACCGACTCGCTGCCAAAAACCCGCTCCGGCAAGATTATGCGTCGCATTCTGCGCAAAATCGCTACGGGCGATACCAGCAATCTCGGCGATACCTCTACGCTGGCCGATCCGGGCGTGGTAGAGAAATTGCTGGAGGAGAAACAGTCCATCACCATGCCGTAACCGGCATTGACCCGACGGAGCGTGTCAGCCTGTCCCCGGCAGGTTCCTCTCCGTCACCTTTACCTTACGCCGTAGGCTTTTCACCATCGCACAACCCATACCCAAAATAATTCGAGCTGCAGGAAGGCGGCAAGAATGAGAATTCCAGGCGCTTACTGAAGTCAGTGACGGGGATGAGCATACGCAGCCAACGCACCTGCAGCTTGAAGTATGAAGGGTATATATAACTAGAATATTCAGCCAGTTAAATCACTTTATCGTGAGATATCTGTCTGCCTTGCCTCTGGAGAAAATGTGATGAACGAAACCCCTGAACAGGAAGCAGTCTGGCAACAAGTCGAGAATAATCCGCGCTTTCATGAACTGGTGCACAAGCGCCAGGCGTTTGCGCTGCTGCTCAGCGTGATCATGCTGGTGCTCTATATCGGCTTTATTCTGCTGATCGCTTTTGCGCCCGCCTGGCTCGGTACGCCGCTGCACGCGGGCACTAACGTTACGCGCGGCATTCCGATTGGTGTCGGTTTAATTGTGATGTCATTCGTGCTGACGGGCGTCTACGTGTGGCGCGCCAACGGCGAGTTTGATCGTCTGACCAAACAGATCCTGAGCGAGGTGAAATCATGAAGCGCCTGCTTTCGGTATTTTTAGCCATCGTGCCCGCCAGCGTGTTTGCCGCCGATGCCATTACCGGCGCGGTGCAACGGCAAGCCACCAACTATGAAGCCATCATCATGTTCGTGGTGTTTGTCGCGGCGACGCTCGGCATTACCTATTGGGCCTCGAAACGCACCCGCTCGCGCAGCGATTACTACACTGCAGGCGGCAATATCACCGGTTTCCAGAATGGCCTCGCCATCGCCGGTGACTTTATGTCCGCCGCCTCTTTCCTCGGTATTTCTGCGCTGGTTTACACCTCGGGTTACGACGGGCTGATCTACTCGCTCGGCTTCCTCGTCGGCTGGCCGATGATCCTGTTTTTGATCGCCGAACGTCTGCGTAACCTTGGACGCTATACCTTCGCCGATGTCGCCTCCTATCGCCTCGCGCAGAAACCGATTCGTACGCTGTCAGCCTGCGGCTCGCTGGTGGTGGTGGCGCTGTATCTGATCGCGCAGATGGTGGGTGCCGGTAAGCTGATCCAGCTGCTGTTCGGCCTCGATTACCATATCGCGGTAGTGATGGTCGGGATTCTGATGGTGCTGTACGTGCTGTTCGGCGGCATGCTGGCGACCACCTGGGTGCAGATCATCAAAGCGGTGCTGCTGCTGTTTGGTGCCAGCTTTATGGCGATTATGGTGATGAAAGCCACCGGCTTCAGCTTCAATACGCTGTTCACCGAAGCGATGGCGGTGCACCCGAAAGGCGCGGCGATTATGCAGCCGGGCGGGCTGGTGAAAGATCCCATCTCGGCGTTGTCATTGGGTCTCGGCTTGATGTTCGGTACCGCCGGTTTGCCGCATATTCTGATGCGTTTCTTCACCGTGGCCGATGCGCGTGAAGCACGTAAAAGCGTGTTCTGGGCCACCGGCTTTATGGGCTACTTCTACTTCCTGACCTTTATTATTGGCTTCGGCGCGATTTTGCTGGTGGGATCGAATCCAGCCTTTAAAGACGCCAGCGGCGCGCTGCTCGGCGGCACCAACATGGCAGCGGTGCATCTGGCGAACGCGGTCGGCGGCAGCCTGTTCCTCGGCTTTATCTCGGCCGTGGCCTTCGCCACCATTCTGGCGGTGGTGGCAGGTCTGACGCTGGCGGGCGCGTCGGCAGTTTCACACGATCTCTATGCCAGCGTGATCCGTGAAGGTAAAGCGACGGAACGCGATGAACTGCGCATCTCGAAGATCACCGTGCTGGTGTTAGGTGTGGTGGCGATTGCGCTGGGGATTCTGTTTGAGAAACAGAACATTGCCTTTATGGTCGGTTTGGCGTTCTCGATTGCTGCCAGCTGTAACTTCCCGATTATTCTGCTGTCGATGTACTGGTCAAAACTGACCACGCGCGGCGCGATGGTGGGCGGTTGGCTGGGACTCGTTACTGCGGTACTGCTGATGATCCTTGGCCCGACGATTTGGGTGCAGGTGCTCGGGCATGAGAAACCGATCTATCCGTATGAGTATCCGGCGCTGTTCTCAATGCTGGCGGCATTTATCGGTATCTGGCTGTTCTCAATTACCGACCATTCTGCACGCGGTGCCCAGGAACGTGCCCGCTTCCGTGGGCAGTTTATTCGCTCACAGACGGGGATTGGGATTTCGCAGGGGAAATCGCATTAAGTCCGTGCTGGCTTCCCCTCACCCTAACCCTCTCCCATAGATGGGAGAGGGAACCGATCGGCGCGTTTTCTCCTTCTCCCGCTTGCGGGAGAAGGCCGGGATGAGGGACAGACCGCACCCAAACAAAAATGGCGACCCATTGGGCCGCCATTTTTCATTCTAATTTAAACAATTAGAAACGCAGTGATGCGCCAACATACGGGCCATCGACCAGCACGTTATCTTTACGGCTACCTTTGTTGTTCAGCTCAATGTACTGATAACCCACACGCAGGTTCAGCAGCGAAATCGGCGTGAAGCTCAGGCCACCTGAGGCTTCCTGGTAGCTATCCAGACGATCGGAGAACGCTTCTGGCGCATAGTAATATTCGCCGTACAGGCCCCACATACTGTTGAAGCTGTATTGCGCTGCGCCACCGACTGCCACGGTGAAGCCATCACGACCATCTTCCGGATGGGTGAACAGCGCTTTCGCGGTAGGCGCAATGCGGAAATCACCCACGTCGATGTTATAGCCGAGGCCCGCACCGTAGGTGCTGCCATCGTGATCGCTGCGCAGCCAGTTGCCTTTCAGGAACAGGCCCGGTGAAGTGGTGCCGAGGCCAAGGTTCAGGTTGGTGCTATGCTCACCCACGTCAACACTGCCCTCAATTGCCTGTGCGCCGCTGCTCAGCAGTGCCAGACCCAAAACGCTTCCAGTAACAAGTTGCTTTAACATGTGATTCCACTCCATGAAGGACAATTAATTCGGCGGCAAGGGTACCAGCCTGGCGACGAGAGACAACATTATTTGGAAAGCTTTACGTAAAAATGGATTACGGCGGGGAAAAAAGTGGCCCTAAAAGGCCACTTTTCAGATTAGAAGCGCCAGGCTGCGCCGATAAAAAGACCATCAATCGCACGATGGGTTTTATATTCGTGCAAGCCACTGCCGAGATAGCGGTAACCGGAACTCAGCGTTAACCAGTGGGCCGGTTGGTAGTAAACTCCGGCCTCAAACTGATGCAGATGATCCAGCTTATAGGTGCTAAAGTTAGGCGCCATGCTGAAATCGAGATAGAGCCAGGTATGGCGCGCTTGTGGCAGTGGAGCCATCGCGCGTATACCCGCGTTAACGCCGTAGCTGGACGTTTTATCGTGGTTCAATTCAGCCCAGAACAAACCGATGCGCGGCACAATGCGCATTGCGCCTACAGCCACGCCGTAACCCAGATTGGCGTCCAGCAATTCTGACTGATGTTTGGCATTCACGTATTCCACGCCATATTGCAGGCCTGGCGCGGTTTTTTGGCTGTTGATGGCGGCCGCAAAGAAATCACTGCCCCCCTTCACGCCGATTTCCTGAGCAGTTACCCCAGCGGAGGCCAACAGGAGCCCCATTGCAAAATACTGACTTTTCATTTTTCGCTTCCTTATCGTTTAAGCGGGCAAACAATAAGCAAAGCGATCGGGCTGCTGTATGAGCAATGACTCAAAACCAGCGGATTACGATACCCACAGTAAGTGGCTTAACAGCGGCGCGAGAATGACGGTGACGACGCCAGACAGCATCATTACCAGGCTCGACACCACGCCTTCCTGCTGGCCGAGTTGATACGCGCGCGCGGTGCCTGCGCCATGTGATGCAGCACCAAAACCGGCGCCTTTAGCCACGCCCTGCTTGATGGCGAGACGCAGAAACAGCACGTCGCCCACCGCCATACCAAACACACCGGTGATCACCACAAACAGCGCCACCAGATCCGGCTGGCCGCCAATCGGCTGCGCGGCTGCCAGCGCAAACGGCGTGGTGATTGAGCGTACCGCCAGGCTGCGCTGAATGGTTTCCGGTAACGTCAGCCAGCGCGCCAGCCACACCGAACTGCATACTGCCACCAGCGTGGCCGTCAGCACGCCCACGCTCAGCGACAGCCAGTGACGCTTGATGATCTCAAGGTTCTCATACACCGGCACGGCAAATGCCAGCGTCGCCGGGCCAAGCAGCCAAATCAGCCAGTGGCTTTCAGCGATGTAATTTTTCCAACTGACGTGAGTGAGCAGCAACAGCGCCACCAGCACCAGCGGCGTCAATACCAGCGGCATCAACAGCAGCGTGCGCCAGCGGCGATAAAGAATTTTGTTGAGGTAGTAGACCAGCAGCGTGAACGCCAGACACAGCAGACTAATCAGCAGATCATTCATGATGCGCCTGCTTGCGTGCGGCGCGCGCCAGTTCGAAGCGATATAAACGATCAACCACCAGTGACGTCGAAGCCAGCACCAGCAAGGTACTGACGCCGATCACCACGCAGATGCGCCAGCCTTCACTGCGCAGCAAATCGCTGTAGTTCACTACCGCCACCACCGCCGGAATAAAGAACAGCAGCATTTCTGCCAGCAGCCAGTTGGCGCCAGCTTTCACCCAGCGCAGCGGCACGATGCGCGTCATGATCAACACCAGCAGCAGCACCATGCCCACCACGTTGGCGGGCAGCGGCAGATGCAGCCAGCTCACCAGCCTGTCGCTGAAAATAAACAAACCGACATACAGCACCAGCTGCAGCGGAACAAACGTACGTTGCAGGAGATCCGTTCTGCGCGGACTTAATGCCATCATTGCTTGTTACCTGGATGAAGAAGTGAGGTGACCAGTATAAATCCGCCGCAAACTGTGAAAGAAATGAATTAAAATTATTCAAACTATGCCAAAAAGGAATGTTTATGGATGTGCGCGCCCTGCGCTACTTCACTGAAGTGGTGCGCCAGCAAAGCTTCACCCGCGCCGCTGAGAAGCTGTTCGTGACACAGCCGACCATCAGCAAAATGCTGCGCCAGCTGGAAGAGGAGCTCGGCTGCACCTTACTGCTGCGCGAGGGCCGCAAACTGCATCTAACGGATAGCGGTCAGGCGGTTTACCAGCGCGGACTGGTGATTCTGCAAGAGTTCCACCAGCTTGAAGCGCAGTTGGGCGATATCAACCAGCTGAAAACCGGCAAGCTGCGGCTGGGTATTCCACCGATGGTCGGCATGCAGATGGCCGGTTCAATCTCCGCCTTTCGCCGCCGTTATCCTGGCGTACAGCTGAAAATATCCGAGTTCGGCGGACTGACGGCGCAGCAAGCGGTGCTGAGTGGCGCGCTGGATATCGCCCTCACCGCACTGCCGATCGAATCCGAACTGCCGCTCAATACGCTGGAGTTGATGCACCATCCGCTGTGCGTGCTGCTGCCGCGCAGTGAACAATGGCGCGATCACCGTAAAGTCGGTTTGGCCGAGTTAGCCGAACATCCGCTGCTGATCCTCAATGAAGAGTTCGCCTTGAATCGCCAGATTCGTAAAGCGTTTCAACGCCAGAACCTGACGCCAACTATTGCGCTGCGCAGCGCGCAGTGGGATTTTCTCGCCGCGATGGTGCAGGCGGGCATGGGACTGGCGATTCTGCCGGAGCCCATTTGTCAGCGGCTGGATAAGCAGTCGCTGCTGTGGCTGCCACTGGAATCGGAGCTGCAGTGGAGTTTGGGGTTGATTTGGCGGGAAGGCAGTTATCTGTCGCGCAGCGCCGAGGCGTGGATTGAATGTTGCCGTGAACACTGGCCGGATAGTGCGCCACGGCTGTCGGTGTGAAAACAACTGCAGCACATTAATGTAGCGGCGCAATTTATTGCGCAATGAATTGCGCCGCTACCGATGAACAATATGGCTTGCCTCTATTCCTCTTTCTCAATCAGCAGCGCTTCCAGCAGATCAAGATCGTGCAGCAGTTTCTGCATTGTCTCGTTGGAGATCTCCTGCGTGGCGCGCAGATGATAGACCTCGGCGCGCTCGGCGCGCAGCGCATTGAGGCGGAAACGACGCTCGAGATTTTCGGCAAATTGCGCCTGCTCGATATCGTTTTTCCCCTCCGCACGACGACGCAGATTACCAATCACGCGCAGGCTGACCTCTTTCAGCAGCTCAGGATCGATGTTCTCTTCGGTGTCGCTCTCAAGACGCTGCTCCATTTTATGCAGGCTCTCAATCGCCACACCCGCCATCGCGGCACGCGCAAACTGAATCTCACGACGATGGCCGACCTTATCGATGCTTTCTACGTCGCGCAGCAGAATCGGCAGCAGCACCACGCCAACCAGCAGCGACACCAGAATCACGCCGGTAGCGATGAACACCAACTCATAGCGCGCCGGGAACGGATCGCCGTTGCTCAGGAACAGCGGAATCGACAGCACACCGGCCAAGGTAATGGCACCGCGCACGCCGGCAAAAGAGGCAATCAGCAATTCACGCAGCGAGTAATTGGTAAACTCCAGCGGCTTCTTCTTCAGCAGACGCATGCTGGTGCGCTTCATGATCCACAACCACCCGAAACGCACCACCATCAGCGCGGCGTACACCAACAGAACATCGGTAAACAGCATCCACAGTTCCACGTTAGGATCGGCTTGCGCCTGCGCAATCGAGGTGGAAAGGATGTCGGGCAGCTGCAGGCCGAGCATCAGGAACACCATGCCGTTGAACACGAACTCCAGCATCTGCCAAACGCTGTTCGCGCGCAGACGCATCGCCAGCGGTGCCTGGCGGATAATGCCGGAACGCGTAATGGTCATACCGGCGGCGACGGCGGCGAGAATGCCCGACACGCCAAGGTGTTCCGCAATCAGGTACGAGGCGAACGGTAACAGCAGCAGCAGCACGGTCTGTGTTGCCGGGTCATCCCCGCTCCAGCGGCTCAGCAGACGCAGCGAGCGGCCATACAGCCAGCATATCGCCACACCAGCGACCAAACCGCCGACCGCCACTTTGAGAAACTCAACGCTGGCGCCGCCCCACGTAAACACCATGGTGCCCATCGCCACCGCGACGGCAAACTTCAGCGATACCAGGCCCGACGCGTCGTTCATCAGGGCTTCGCCCTGCACAATCGACATAATTTTTTTCGGGATGCGTCCTTCACCGACAATGCCGGACAGCGCCACGGCATCGGTTGGCGAAAGCACCGCCGCCAGCGCGAAGGCGGGAATCAGCGGAATCCCTGGCACCAGCCAGTAGATCAGGTAGCCAATCCCGACCACCGTGATCAGCACCAGAACCAGCGCCAGCCCCATGATTTCGCGACCGTGATGCAGGAACTCGTTTATCGGCGTTTTCCAGCCATCCGCAAACAGCAGCGGCGGAATGAACAGCACGAGGAACAGTTCCGGATCAAAATCGACATGCAGGCCGAAGACGGGAAATGCAAGCAGTGCACCGGCGGCAATTTGCACCAGCGGCAGGGGAATTTGAAACGGCAGAATACGTGCCGCCACGCTGGAGAGTGAAACCACCAGCGTCATGATGAGAATAGTAAAGAAGATTTCCATGCTTTCCTTAGGCGAATCAATTTCATTAAAGCGATGTTGTTGCGTGGGAAAGTGTAAAACAAAACGCCGCACAGCGGAGCAACCCGATGTGCGGCGTGATGCAGAAAGCGAATAATCCTGGAATTATTCAACTTTCAGGTCAGATGGCCCAGCCACCGGCATAGAACGCGACCAGCGCGACAGCAATCACCACGGTGCCCACGTTCAGCTTGCGCCACTCACCGGCAAACAGGCGTCCAATCACCAGTGAAGCGAAGCCGAGCATGATGCCGGTGACGATGTTGCAGGTCAGCACGATGAACACGGCGGTCAGCAAGCCGGACATCGCATCAACGAAATCGTTGAAGTCGATTTTTGCCACGTTACTCAGCATCAGCAAGCCAACGTACATCAGCGCCGGCGCGGTCGCGTAAGCCGGAACCAGATAGGCCAGCGGCGACATGAACAGGATCACCAGGAACAGCAAACCCACCACAATCGCCGTCAGACCGGTTTTACCACCCGCCGCCGTGCCCGCCGCCGATTCGATATAGACCGCAGCTGGCGAAGCGCCGACCAAGCCGGCGAACAGGCTGCTGACGGAATCGGTGGTTAACGCACGACCGCCGTTGATGATCTGCCCCTCTTTATCCAGCAGATTGGCCTGCCCCGCGACCGCGCGGATGGTACCGGTGGCATCAAAGACGGCGGTCATCACCAGCGCCAGCACGCTTGGCAACACCACCGGTTGCAGCGCACCCATGATATCGAGGCTAAACATCGCTGATTGCCCGTTAGCATCCTTCAGGCTCGGCATGGCAAACAGACCTTGATAGGTCACCGCCGGATCGAAAATCAGGCCGAGAATCGAGATGGCGATGATGGTCAGCAGAATGCCGCCCGGCACGCGGCGTTTTTCCAGACCAAAAATCGCCGCCAGTCCCACCAGCGACATGATCACCGGGAACGAAGCGAATTGACCCAACGCCACCGGCAAGCCCGGAGCCGGATTTTTCACCACTAAACCAATGCCGTCAGCGGCGATTAGCAGCAGGAACAAGCCGATACCTACGCCGGTGCCATGCGCCACGCCCATCGGTAAATTGCGCAGAATCCATGCGCGGATGCCGGTAACCGAAATCAGCGTGAACAGCAAGCCCATCAGGAACACCGCACCAAGCGCCACCGGCACGCTAATGTGCTGGCCGAGCACCAGGCTGAACGCGGTGAAGGCGGTCAGCGAGATGGCGCAACCAATCGCCATCGGCAGATTGGCCCACAAACCCATGATGATCGATCCAAAACTGGCGACCAGACAGGTAGCGACGAACACCGCCGTTGGCGAGAAGCCCGCTTTGCCCAGCATGCCGGGCACCACGATGACGGAGTACACCATCGCCAGAAACGTTGTCAGACCCGCCAATACTTCCTGACGCACGCTGCTGCCGCGTGCAGAGATATTGAACCAGGCGTCCAGTTTTCCACTGGCCGGGCGCGATTCGCCAGACATAATTCTTCCTCAATTTTTTTGTGATGTGAGTCGCCGCGCGGCCACGTTTGCCGTTCCCTGATGGCGGTTTTTCATGATGAAAATCCAGGCAAACGTTTACGTCGCCGCGTATTCCAGGCCGTAAAGGGGGACGCGGAAAAAAGGCAAACGATTATCTGGCGTTTGCCCTGGGGTTTTCAACTCTTAATCACGGGTATGACAGGATAAATCCAGGCAACTGACCCCGCAGGGCCGCCAATTATGGCGGCCTGGCTGAACTCAGCGGCTTAACTCAATCGCGCCGCCCTGCTGGATCGCCCGTTGCCAGGCCGCGCGCTGCTGCATGGTTTCCAGCCAGCGGGCGGTGGCGGGCGTATCGCGTAGGGAACCACGCAGTTGCAGCGCCAGCAGCGGGAAGCTCATCTGCACATCGGCGATGCTAAAACGTGAACCGGCAAAAAACGCATGCTGCGTGAGATGCTCTTCAATTACCCGACCATGTAGAGCCAGCTGTTTATTCAGCCAGGCTTTCTGAATCCCTTTGCTCAGGGCGATGCCGGCCGGACGCAGCAGCCACGGCACCGGCTTTTTGCCAAACTGCGCAAACACCAGTTTCATTACCAGCAATGGCATCAGCGAACCTTCAGCGTAATGCAGCCAGTAACGCGCCTGAATCTGCTCATCTTCATGACTCAACGTCAGCTGATGCTCGCTGTCGTACTTCAGTTGCAGGTATTCGAGAATTGCGCCTGACTCGGCAATCACGCGATTGCCGTCGGTAATCACCGGGGATTTGCCCAGCGGATGCACTTTCTTTAAGGAATCGGGTGCCAGCAGGCTGTTTTCACGCTGATAGCGTTTGATTTGGTAAGGCACCGCAAGCTCTTCCAGAAGCCATAACACGCGATGCGAGCGGGAATTTTCCAGATGGTGAACGGTGATCATACGGTTTCCTTGCCGGTAAAAGTGTTCCGCCAAGTATAGTCGATCAGCGTTTTTGCTCGTCCTGTTCCGGATCGAGTAACACCGCGCCCGAACCTTGCTCGCCCAGCCGGTCACCGGGATTGCGCAGCGGGCAATCGCGCATCGATAAACAGCCGCAGCCAATGCAGCCATCAAGATCGTTACGCAAGCGCGTGAGGGTTTCGATGCGTTTATCCAGCTCCTCGCGCCAGTGCTGCGTCAGCGCGTCCCACTCTTGTGTCGACATCCGTTTATTAGCCGGGACATGCGTCAGGCTGTCGCTCACCGTCGCCAGCGGAATGCCAATGCGTTGTGCAATTTTGATGATGGCAACGCGACGCAGCACGTCACGGCTGTAGCGACGTTGGTTGCCGCCGTTGCGCGAGCTACAGATCAATCCTTTGGTCTCATAGAAGTGCAGCGCAGACACCGCCACGCCGCTGCGCTTCGCCACTTCACCCGGCGTCAAAACCGGCTTCGGGTAATTGCGTTCTTTTTTCATTTAGGGCCTTTACCTCAAGTTAACTTGAGGAATTATACTCGCACCCCAGCAAAACTTCGAATTTCTTACCAGGCAAAAAACATCAGAAGGATGAGGCTATGATGCAACAGGAAATCATTCATTCGCTGTCCAACTGGATCGATCAGAATCTGGATAAAGCGCTGTCAATTGATGAAGTCGCGGCAAAATCAGGTTACTCAAAATGGCATCTGCAGCGTATGTTCCGTGCCGTCACGAAACAAACGCTGGGTGGCTATATTCGCGAACGTCGTCTGACCCTGGCCGCTGAAGCGCTGCGCCAAACCCAGCGTCCGGTGTTCGATATCGCGATGCAATACGGTTACGATTCGCAGCAGACGTTCTCGCGCGTGTTCCGCCGTCAGTTCTCGCAAACGCCAACCGCTTATCGTCATACCATGCGTCGCCAGGCGATGATTCAGCGTCCGCGCTTGCTCAGTTTTGACTGTGCAGACAACAACATGACTAGTTTTGCCCAGCGTACCACCGGCGAGTGCTGCCCGGTTAGCTAACCCTTTCTGCGCGCCCCTTGCGGGCGCACCTCGCTTTGCCTGCCTGTTTTTTCCTCAGTTCGATAAAAATCTTTCTACCTGACCCGGTATAAATTTTGTTCAAAATTTAAAATCGAGTGATATAATGTGAGCCAAGTCACACTTTCCTGTCTTCAGTAAGACGGCCAGAAGGACTTCCCTGACCTTCCTTCTCAGCCGCCAGTGATGTCGATTGAATGTCGGGGATATCACTGATTCTAAGAGGTTTTTGCAGATGGCCACCCTAACCACCAGTTTGATTGTAATGCGCTGGGAACTCCTGAGTGCGGTAATGATGTTCTTCGCCAGCACCATGAAAATTCGACTGCGTCAGAACAGTCACCACGTGATGGCGCTGCTGTGCGGTGGCATCGGCGTTGGCATGTCCTGCTGGTTTGTGACCGGCCTGCTCGGTATCACGCTGAGCATGGAGAATCTGCATAACTTTATGGAAATCTCCAAAAACGCCTTTATCGAAGTGATGAGCCAGACGCCAACCGATTGGCCAATGCCTTAATCGCAGCCAATAAAAAACCCCGCCGAAGCGGGGTTTTTTATTTTGCTGTGTGATTCTAAATTTTCTTCAATACGGCCGGAATGGTCACTTCCGCCACCGTGATGCCCGGTATCTTCGTACCGCGGCGATCCTGAATCCACATATCACCCATCATTTGATTTAGCCCGCGATCCAGACCGGTCACCAAACCCGCGCCCGGCGTGAAGGTTAATTCGCCGAAGTAGATCTGCTCGTTATCGATGTACCAATCCACGCGCACATAATCGAAATCGCTCGCCAGCTTTTTACTCAGCGCCAACGCGTGCTGCAACGAGGCCATTTGCGGCGTCACGTCCAGGCCGGTATCACGAATTTTGTGATACGCCTCGTTGAGGTTGTTGACGTAGAAGTTCATCGACAACAGCGGATTGCAGCGGTTGTAGATCACCTGCAGCACATACTCAAAGCTACCGTCGCGCTTGTTGAACATATGGAACTTGTAGTCAATCGGTGCCGATTTACCATCGCCAATGTACTGCTCCACCAGAATGCGTGGCTTGATGTAGCGATAGTGAATCTCGCGCGCTTCGTTGGCGAAATCGGTCTTCAACCAGCGATGGCAATCGTTGATAATCTGCTGCTTCTTCAACGCATCCGGCTCTTCCAGCAGGATCTCCACCATGTTGGAGGCGTGATTCGGCTTGATAACGGTATTTTTCCAGCTCGGCAGCGTGTGCAATGAGCTGGGATCGCTGGTCTCGTAAACCAGCGGGATCAGGTATTCGCTGCCCACTTTCTCGGCGATATATTCACGCACCGAATATTTGTCCGACAGACGACCATAAATCTGATAATCGCCATGGATGAATTTGCGATACAGCACCTTCTCGTTAAACACTTTCGGCTCGCGCAGATTAGGCAATTTGCGGAACTTGTGAAAATAGTAGATACGATCCTGGTATGCCCAGGGCATCTTCTTGATGAAGTACTGAACGCTTCTTCTGAGTTCATCTTTCAACTTGAGCATATCTGACCTCATTTGTAGGTTTTGTAGTTGAGTGAGGAAACCTGGATTTTTTGGATGACGCCGTTTTTGAAGAAGTAATTCATTACGGTAAGAGACAGCAATTCTGAGATGAAAACGCTCCATGCGGCACCCATGATGCCGTAGCTCTGGATCAGCCACCACGACAGCGGCAAGCTGATGACCATCAGGCAAACGATTTTCTTCAACAGATAATTAAACCCGCCTTCTTTGACCATGTAGCGATACGCCACGGTCCCCATCGCCGAAAAGCAGGTTGCTAACGACAACAACGTAATGAGACTTCCTGACTGTGTGTACTCGTGACCATATAAAGCGATGATGATTTTTTCGCCGTACATCGCGATCACCGCTAACAACAACAATGAAACACCCATGACATAACCATTAAGCCGTGCTGTCAGCTTGATGGCGGTTTCTCCACGCTCACGGAAGATTTCCGAAAAGCAGGAAGTGATGATGGCGACCGGGATAAAAATCCAGGAGGCCGAAATGGTATTGGCGGCGGCGAACAACCCAAGATCGCGCGCTGAGGCGATGCCTGCCAGGAACATCTGTGCCGCTTTCACCTGCACCGAGATAAAGATGCTGGAGATGGCCAGCGGCAATCCGGCGTACAGCAAGTAGCGCAGATAGGTGTTGCGCTTATCCTGCGGCGGCGCCACATCCTGATTTTCGCGATAAAAGTTAAAACGCTTAATGACGTACGGCACCAACGTGACGGCGACAATCGAAACGGTCAGCCATAGCGGATTGAGGTGCAGCCAGGCAATGGCGAAACTTAAGCTAAAGCCCAGCAGCAATCCGACTGAGTTGGCGATGGTATTCAGCCGCGACGCTAAGCGCGCATTGTTGTAGACACTGAAGGTGTCCTGCGTCACGAAAACCGAAGAGATAAACGAGGCCAGTGCAAAAGCGAGGAAGTTTTCCTGCATGTTGTACCAGACCCAAATCAAGACGGGCAGCGATGTGAGCAACAGTAAAACCATGCGCATGTTGCGCGCTACGGTCATCAGGCGGAGCCCTTTCGGTGCACTCTTACTGATACGTTTAAACAGAATGGTTTCCGTACCGAAAATCGCCACGGTCTGCACCATGGAAAACAGTGAGGTCGAAAACGCCATTTGGCCAAAGATGGTTGGACCAAAGGATTTTGCCACGTAGGAGGTCACAAATATGACGCCGAACACGGAGACGATCTTTTCAGACATCATCCAGGCGGCATTCGACATTACGCTCAATTTCATTGACTGATCCTTAGTATTACGAACTACAACAACTTTCGGTACAACGTCCTTGAAATGAATTAACAAGCGCTCAGTGGGCCTGACTTAATTTATTAACTTCAAACCAAACTGGTCCGAAAAATGAGACTCGCGTCAGCAATTAGGAATTATATTCAGGAAAATTCCGATTATATCCGGTGCGAAACTCGGTGGATGTAAACGATTTCAGCCTAAATTCTAAGCAAAAGTTTACAGGCATACCCTGACATTTCTGCAAGTGGTTTATGCCGATTTTCCAATGAATGTAGTATTTTTCTGCATTTGGGATGGAGAGAATTTATATCAAAAACCTAAAGCCAGGAAGGCGTTCAATGCCATTCGGAATAAAATAAGATTTATCCCATGATGATATTTCTTCTAAATATCTTAATTTAACCCTCGCAATTCAAATCGCGCACTTTAATACTGCATTAATAGTGTTTTTGCAGTGCCAGATATTAATACAGTAATTCTCATCCACTAATTGATAAGAAAGGTAATAGCATTTATGAGAAAGTCACGATATAGCGAAGAGCAAATCACAAATGCCATTAAAGCTTCTGAAACGGGAGTGAAAGTCAGGGAGATTTGTGAGGAGCTTGGCATTTCCGAGGCCACTTTCTATAGCTGGAAGAAGAAGTTTTCTGGGCTCTCTTCCGAAGAAGGTAGAAAAATCAAGGAGCTGGAAGATCAGCTACTTAACCTCACGCGTGAGCTGCAATCACTGAGTTCCGATAAAGAGATGCTGCAAAGCGTATTGAAAAACTTCTTCACCACCAATGAAAAGCGTCAGGCGGTTAACTTTCTGCAAACGACATTCGACATAGGTACCCGTCGTAGCTGCCGTTTACTGGATATTAGCCGTAGCGTTTATCATTATCCTGCAGGTACAGATAATCGCTAATACCATTAAGGCCGATGTTATTTGACCTAATGCTGAGATTTGTTCTTACCAGAAGATATGAAGATCATTTAATACGGCGTTCACAACATAACAATTCGCACCAATTTTTCCTGATGAATACCATCGCGGAATTGCTTCCTTTTTTGCGGTAAAATAGATTCACATCAGCAAAAGTCTCTCTATTCAAGCCATTCTAACGAAGTCCAATCTCATTTCGATGAGATTGGCGCTTCGATTATTACTTTACCAACATTAATCATCAGTCCTGAATGCGGATAGTTCTGTTAAGCATTAATGAACAACCGCGTGTAACCGCTCACACACAACCTCTGTTTTCATCTGGATCTGTTCTGAGATCGAGTCGTCAATCGTTTGACGCGCGTAGACCATAATTCCCTCTTCTGTTGCCAGGAATAATCCTGATAACAAAGGTTACCTGCCCTAAACAATAACGGCCAAAAAGCGGGAAATAAGTTAAATTCCTGCACCCTATTCATCGCTACGCTTAATGGTTTTTTGCCAAAGGTTAATGGAATCTTTCTTAACATCTCACGATTCCCTTAAGCAAAAAGTGGTTTTCAAGTGCCAATCTTCAGTGCCAAATGGCAATAAAAGGTAGGTTAGATGCATGTTTTTGCGCGTTAATGCGTCGGTTTTTTCCGCTTTAGGGCCTGCGATAGCCAGGAAGATCGGAGATTCGTGAAGGTTCAGGAAGCCTTAATACGGTTAAACACTCATGCGCCGGATGAAACGGTATGACTTTTTATGACAAATCAGCGCTAAAAAGAGGGCTGCAATTAGCCAAAATGTTATATCGATGGCCAGATGAGCGCCTGAATGGGCGAAGAGGCGAGTGAAAAGGGTTAGTCAAATTCTTAAAATACAGCGTAGTACGCTGCCGAAATGATTTTTCAGCAGCGCTGATTTTGATGACCTATACCGCAGTGATGTGCGGCTGGGGTTTAATACGCATCGCGTAGATCACGCCAATAATCAAACAACCAATGCCAAGCGCGGTTAGCAGCGGCGGCCAGCTTTGTCGCCACAGGAATGTCCACAGCAAACCGGCTAAGGTTTCGAACACAATCAGCGGCCCCATGATCACCGTCGGCACGCGTTGGCTGGCCGCATTCCAGCAGAGCGTGCCCAACCATGAGCAAATCAGCCCGATACCTAACATCAATAATAGAAAGCGTTGCGGCTGCGTCCCGAATGGCAGCGCAAATGCAGGTTGCTGCCAGTGAAGCTGCACGCAGACTAATAGATAGAACACTATTGCCAGCGGCAGCGTCACCAAACCTTGTGCCGTCGCCCAGCTGGATGGCTTGTGCTGGGGATGCGCACGTAACCATAAACCATTACGCAGCGGATACCATGTCCAGCATGCCACCGCCAGAACCGCTAACCCTAAACCGGTGAGATAGCGCGACCAATCAAAATCGGGGCCTTGCGTCTGGAGTTCGGCGGCATTCACGCAAGCCAGGCCCACAGCAATAATCAGCAACGCCGGCGTCAGTTTACGCCACGGCAAGCGCCCTTCAAGATGGCCATAACAGAGATTGGCCGTCACAGTAATCACCACCGGCAAGGTGCCGATAATCATGGTAGAAATGGGCGCGCCGGTGCGTTGAATCGCGCTGGCGAGAAACGCGTAATAGAGCAAATTGCCAATCAGCGACAGCTTCAGCGCTTCAATCCAGTCTTTGCGCGCCAGCTGACGCAAACGACGGCGATCCAGCCAGGCGAGCGGCAACACCACCAAACCAAAGGCGACGTAGCGCCCGGCCGATTGCAAGGTGCCGGGATAATCCGGTATTAACAGCGGGCCCACAAAGATCAATCCCCACATCAGTCCCGCCGCCAGCGCAAACAGTATTCCAGCAAACATAAACTCTTCCTTTATATGCATTCCGCTGCAGTGTGACGCAGGCGGGGGCTAAAGGCTTGTAGCAGATTGCGGTTAGCGTGAAGGGAACACTTGTTTTTGATAGCGGCCCGGCGTGATGCCGTAGCGATGCGCGAAGGCGCGGGTGAGATGAGCCTGATCGGTAAGACCAACCGATGCCGCGACGGTTGCCGCACTGTCGCCGCGTGCCAGCTGCTGTTTTGCTGCGAACAGACGAAAAGCCATCAGCATTTGATGCGGCGTGACGTGGAAGTGTTGTTTAAAACTGCGCAGGAAATGCCACGGCGACAGTGATGCCAGCGCCGCAAGTTCTTCGAGGCGCACCGGTTCGGCGAGATTTTCACGCAAATAGTCTCTTACCGCATCAAAGCGATGTGCACCTTCGACAGGTCGCTGCTGTCCCTGACGCGCCAGCGGACGCATTAACTCCAGCAGTTCGAGCAAAATGCTTTCACGCTCCAGCGGGGTTTCCGCCTGCCACATCTGCGCCAGCAATTGAGAAAACGGCTGCGCCAGACGCGCATCGGTGCGCAGAGCATCGGTGAACCACCAATGACGATCGCCGGTCAGACGATCCATCTCCTGCGGATCGATATAGATCATGCGATAACGCCAGCCTTCGTCGCAGGCAGATTCACCGGTGTGCAGCTCGTCAGGATTCATCATCACCAGCGAATGCTGCGGCGCGGTGTAACTGGCTCCGCGATAGCGAAAGCGCTGGGCGCCGGATTCGATAGTGCCGATGCCAAAGGCTTCATGGGTATGCGGTTCAAAAGCGTAGCGGGAGATGTGCGCCTGATACAGCTCGATGCCCGGCAGCTCAGCAAAATGCTGAAACTGCGCACGATCTTGCTCACAAGGAAAGATTTCAGGAACCACCTTCACGACACACCTCCGGGAAAAATCGCTTATAAGCATGCGCGGCAGTGGCGATAAATGCAAAGCGGATTTGCTTTACCTCGTTGCGAGTTCACCGGACACTGACAAGACTTAACAGGAGATCAAAATGGCTAATCGTGTAGTTGTGGTAGTGGATATGCAAAACGGCGTGCTGGCATCGCCGCGTTTTGATCGTGCCGGACGCTGCGAGCGGATCAATCAGTTAACCGCTGCGGCCGATCAGGTGATCTTCATCCAGCACGTTGGCCCAGGTTTAGAGGTCAATTCAGCAGGCTGGGCCATCGTGCCCGAGTTGCAGCAGCCGGCCAACGCCATCTTTGTCAATAAAACCGCCTGCGACAGTTTCTGGCAAACCGATCTCGCCGCTCAGCTCGACCAACGCAGTATTAAAAGCTTCGTTATTTGCGGCTGCGCGACCGATTACTGTGTCGATACCACCATCAAAGTCGGCGCCAGCCTCGGCTATCACATCACCGTCGCCGCCGATGCGCATACCACCGCCGACCGCACCTATGTTTCCGCACAACAGCAAATTAATCAGCACAACGAAGTGTGGGCCGATTTGATTATGCCGGGCAACCCGGTGCTGGTACGTGAGACGGAAGCGTTATTGCGGGAATGGCGACCGCATTAGAGGTTCTGCTATTGAAAACTTCTGACAAGTGTCAATAATAGAGTATGACATTTGTCAGACCTGGAGAATTTTATGAGAGCCTACATTCCTGATGGCAAATCACATGACAATGCACTTTGGCGCTTTGCTGGCTTACCCCCACGCGGATTGGAGCTAACTCGCATGCTTGAGGCGGGCTTGCCGGTCGCGGTGATTGATGACATTCGTCATTGGTCGGCAATGAGTAGAGCCGAAATTATGAAGGTCACTGGCATCAATGAGCGAAATATTGCCCGCCGTAAAAGCGCAGGTAAAAGCTTGTCACCCGATGAGAGCGAACGCATAGCCCGCTTCGTCCGAGTGATGGATGCAGCCGTTCAATTGTTTGGTGGTAATAAAGAAGATGCTACGCAATGGTTAAGCCGGCCGGTCAAAGGATTAGGTAACATTGCCCCTATTACATTGCTAGCAACTGAAAGCGGCGCACTGGATGTGCTCGATTTGATTGGCCGTTTGGAGCATGGTGTCTTCTCGTGATTTTCTATCGGCTAACCAAAACGCTATACGCTTCTGAAGCCTGGACCGGCAACGGTGCGAAACAGTACGGTGGCCGCTGGAATCACAAAGGCCACGCAACCATTTATGTCGCAACCTCGGTTTCACTTGCTGCGCTTGAAGTGCTGGTGCACGTTTCGAACGAGTCGATTTTGGATGATTACACTTTATTCAGCATCGAGATTCCTGACGATGAAGTCTCCTATATTGGAGAAGCATTTTTGCCAACCGATTGGCGACAGGATCCGGCTCCGGTTTCGACTATGGATTTGGGTACAGGTTGGCTTCAATCGGGGGAAGATGCAGCGTTGATTATTCCCTCAAGCATTATTCCGATGGAAAATAATGCGATATTGAATCCGGAACATACGGTATTTGAGGATTATCTGTCGAGCATAAAAAAGCTGCCGTTTTCATTCGATAAGCGATTGATTAAATAATAAAAATATCTTTTTTGAACAATAAAAAGCCCCGCATTGCGGGGCTCTAAACAGATACTACATTCTGTATTTTTAGAACGGAATATCGTCGTCAAAATCCATTGGCGGTTCGTTGTTAGCAGGCGCGCTCTGCTGCTGTGGACGCTGCTGCGCACCGCCGCTGAACTGGTTGCCACCGCCCTGCGGCTGCTGTTGTGGCTGCTGTGGCTGGCCCCAACCGTTATTATTGCCGCCGCCCTGGCCGCCCGCCGGTGCGCCACCTGCGTTCGCGCCCTGCTGACGTCCGCCCAGCATCTGCATGGTGCCGCCAACGTTAACCACCACTTCAGTGGTGTATTTATCCTGGCCGGCCTGATCGGTCCATTTGCGGGTACGCAGCTGACCTTCGATGTAAACCTGAGAACCTTTACGCAGGTATTCGCCAGCCACTTCCGCCAGCTTGCCGAACAGCACAACGCGGTGCCATTCCGTGATCTCTTTGTTTTCACCGGTTGTCTTATCGCGCCAGCTTTCTGACGTGGCCAGCGTAATGTTGGCTACCGCGCCACCATTTGGCATGTAGCGCACTTCCGGATCCTGACCCAGATTCCCGACTAGAATCACTTTGTTTACGCCACGACTGGCCATGTTGCTGTCTCCCGATGAGTTGATGCTAAAAGTCTAAGCGAAAAATTGTATCACGTCACATTGGCGTGTGCCCACTTTAGAGCGGGATTCCAAAATTTATCGGCGGACAGAATAGCAAAAACACTGGATATTTATTCAGTTTATTTTTTGTGCCATAATGGACCGTTTCTGCTGGTCGTGCTGGCAAGGCATGGCGAGTGTTGTTCAATCCGGGAAAGGTGAATGGATAAGATCGAAGTCCGCGGTGCTCGCACCCATAATTTGAAGAACATCAACCTGATCATCCCTCGCGATAAGCTCATTGTGGTCACCGGTCTGTCAGGTTCCGGTAAGTCTTCGCTGGCGTTTGATACGCTGTATGCGGAAGGCCAGCGTCGCTATGTCGAGTCGCTTTCGGCCTATGCGCGCCAGTTTCTTTCATTAATGGAGAAACCGGACGTTGACCATATTGAAGGTCTTTCGCCCGCCATCTCCATTGAGCAGAAATCGACTTCGCATAACCCGCGTTCCACTGTCGGCACCATTACCGAAATTCACGACTACCTGCGCCTGCTGTTCGCGCGCGTGGGTGAACCGCGCTGTCCGGATCATGACGTTCCTCTGGCAGCGCAAACCGTGAGTCAGATGGTCGATCAGGTGCTGTCGCAGGAAGAAGGCCGCCGTCTGATGCTGCTGGCACCGGTGGTGAAAGATCGCAAAGGCGAACACACCAAAACGCTGGAAAACCTCGCTGCGCAGGGCTATATCCGTGCGCGTATCGATGGTGAAGTGTGCGATCTGTCGGATCCACCGAAGCTGGAGTTACAGAAGAAGCACACCATTGAAGTGGTGATTGACCGCTTCCGCGTGCGCGAGGATCTGGCAACGCGCCTGGCCGAATCCTTTGAGACCACGCTGGAACTGAGCGGTGGCACCGCGATCGTCGCCGATATGGACGATCCCAGCGCCGAAGAAATGCTATTCTCGGCCAACTTTGCCTGCCCAATCTGTGGCTACAGCATGCGTGAACTCGAACCGCGCCTGTTCTCGTTCAACAACCCGGCTGGCGCCTGCCCGACCTGCGATGGCCTGGGCGTGCAGCAATATTTTGATCCCGATCGAGTGGTGCAGAACCCCGAGCTGTCGCTGGCCGGAGGCGCCATCCGCGGCTGGGATCGCCGTAACTTCTACTACTTCCAGATGCTGCGCTCGCTGGCAGAGCATCTGCAATTCGATGTTGAAGCTCCGTTTAACAGCCTGAGCGACAAAGCGCGCGAAGTGATTCTGTACGGTTCCGGCAAAGAGAATATCGAATTCAAATACATCAACGATCGCGGTGACACCTCAGTGCGCCGCCATCCGTTTGAAGGCGTGCTGCACAACATGGAGCGCCGTTATAAAGAGACGGAATCCAACGCGGTGCGCGAAGAGCTGGCGAAATTTATCAGCAACCGTGCCTGCGCCAGCTGTGAAGGTACGCGTCTGCGTCGTGAAGCGCGTCATGTTTTTGTTGAAGACACCAACCTGCCGACCATCTCAGAAATGAGCATCGGTCATGCGATGGATTTCTTCGCCAACATGAAGCTGAGCGGCCAGCGTGCGCAGATTGCGGAAAAAATCCTGAAGGAGATTGGCGATCGCCTGAGCTTCCTGGTGAACGTCGGCCTGAATTACCTGTCGATGTCACGCTCGGCGGAAACGCTCTCCGGCGGTGAAGCGCAGCGTATTCGTTTGGCCAGCCAGATTGGTGCCGGTTTGGTCGGCGTGATGTACGTGCTGGATGAACCCTCAATCGGCCTTCACCAGCGCGACAACGAACGCCTGCTTGGCACGCTGATTCACCTGCGCGATCTCGGTAACACAGTGATTGTGGTGGAGCACGATGAGGATGCGATTCGTGCCGCTGACCATGTGATCGATATCGGTCCGGGCGCGGGCGTGCACGGTGGTCAGGTGGTTGCCGAAGGTGATGTGCACGCGATCATGGCGAATGAAAATTCCCTGACCGGCCAGTTCCTTAGCGGCAAACGTGAGATTGCGATTCCCCAAGAGCGCGTCAAAGGCGATCCAGCCAAAGTGCTGAAACTCACCGGTGCGCGCGGTAACAACCTCAAAGATGTCACGCTGACGATTCCGGTCGGCTTATTTACCTGCATCACCGGCGTGTCCGGATCGGGTAAATCGACGCTGATCAACGATACGCTGTTCCCGATTGCGCAGCGCCAGCTCAACGGCGCGACCACCATCGAAGCCGCGCCTTATCGTGAAATCGCCGGTCTGGAGCATTTCGATAAAGTGATCGATATCGATCAGAGCCCGATCGGTCGCACACCGCGTTCGAATCCCGCGACCTACACCGGCATTTTCACTCCGGTGCGCGAACTGTTCGCCGGCGTGCCGGAAGCGCGTTCACGCGGCTACAATCCGGGGCGCTTCAGCTTCAACGTGCGCGGCGGACGCTGCGAAGCCTGTCAGGGTGACGGCGTGATCAAGGTAGAGATGCACTTTCTGCCCGACATCTACGTGCCGTGCGACCAGTGCAAAGGCAAGCGCTATAACCGCGAAACGCTGGAGATTAAATACAAAGGCAAGAGCATCCACGAAGTGCTGGATATGACCATCGAAGAAGCCCGCGAATTTTTTGATGCGGTGCCGGCGCTGGCGCGTAAGCTGCAAACGCTGGTCGATGTCGGCCTGTCGTATATCCGTCTGGGCCAGTCAGCTACCACGCTTTCTGGTGGTGAAGCGCAGCGCGTCAAGCTGGCGCGTGAGCTGTCAAAACGCGGCACCGGCCAGACGCTCTATATCCTCGATGAGCCAACCACCGGCCTGCACTTTGCGGATATTCAGCAGTTACTGGAAGTGCTGCATCAGCTGCGCGATCAGGGCAACACCATCGTGGTGATTGAGCACAACCTCGACGTGGTGAAAACCGCAGACTGGATTGTCGATCTCGGCCCGGAAGGCGGCAGCGGCGGCGGTGAAATCCTGGTGTCCGGCACGCCAGAAACGGTGGCGGAGTGTGAAAAATCACACACGGCGCGTTTCCTTAAGCCAATGTTGAAGAAGTAAATTTCTCTCAGGCCCGCCATTGCGGGCCTGTTTTTTTCTGTCGGATTCCGCAACGAAATGCAGGAACAGGCAAGAATCAGACAACTTCAGGCATATACGCATTCCCCCCTGCTGACTATCCTTACAACGTTCCTTTTGGCGTCCCTTACGCCCTTTATCCCTTCAGTGTGCTGAACGGGATCCCGCATAGAAATCACGACACATCCTACTGGAGACACCATGAATATTACGCATGCCTATGCCGCACAGGACGCGAAAGCAAAACTCGCCCCGTTCGATTTTAAGCCACGCGAACTGCGCGCTCATGATGTGCAGATTGAAGTGTTGTACTGCGGCGTCTGCCACTCGGACCTGCATACCGCGCGCAACGAATGGCGCAACACCATTTTTCCTGTGGTGCCTGGCCATGAAATTGTTGGTCGCGTGACGGCCGTTGGCGCTCACACCCACAACTACAAAGTGGGCGATTTGGTCGGCGTTGGTTGTATGGTTGATTCCTGCCGCAGCTGTCCAAGCTGTCAGGAAGGGCTGGAGCAGTATTGCGAGAATGGCTTCGTTGGTACTTACAACGGTGAAGACCGTGAAACCAAAGCCATCACCTACGGCGGTTACTCCACCAGCATGGTAGTAGATGAAAGCTTCGTGCTGCGCGTACCAGAAAATCTCGATCTGGCGGGCGTTGCGCCACTGCTGTGTGCCGGTATCACCACTTACTCACCGCTGCGCCACTGGAATGTCGGTCCGGGTAAAAAAGTCGGTATCGTCGGTTTGGGCGGCCTTGGTCACATGGGCGTGAAGCTAGCTCATGCGATGGGCGCACATGTGGTGCTGTTCACCACGTCACCGTCAAAAATTGAAGATGGTAAACGTCTGGGCGCTGATGAAGTGATGATCTCGAAAGATGCCGACCAAATGGCCGCACACACCAACAGCTTCGACTTCATCCTGAACACCGTTGCAGCGCAGCACGATCTCAACCCGTTCATCGCCCTGCTGAAGCGTGATGGCAACATGACGCTGGTCGGCGCGCCGGAGCACGATCATCCGGCACCGCAGGTCTTCAACCTGATCTTGAAACGTCGCAGCATTGCCGGTTCACTGATTGGCGGCATCGCGGAAACCCAGGAAATGCTGGATTTCTGCGGCAAGCACGGTATCACTTCAGATATCGAACTGATCGCGATGAATCAAATCAACGAAGCCTACGAACGTATGCTGAAAAGCGACGTGAAATACCGCTTCGTGATTGATATCAATACTCTGCGCGAGGAATCTGCGGCTTAATTCGCCTCAGTGTTCATCATGGTTGACGCCCGCCGCGCGCGTGGCGTCAGCCTGTTGCCAGGAAGCATCCACCAGATAGTAAATCTGCGAATCTTTTAGCGAACCATCCAGCCACAGCGTGCTCCAGTGCGACTTATTTAAATGTTCGCTGGGAAACACATCGTTGTGCTCCTCACGTAACAATTCCGCCAGCGCAGGCGTGGCTTTCAGCGACAAGGCCGGACGCCCTTTTACCTCATAAAGCATGGCAAACAGCACACCTTCACTTTTAATCTGCGTCGCCTGCCAGCACTCTTTAAAGCTTTGCTCCGCGCCCGGCTTGCTCATGCAGTACGTCAGTAAATCCGAAGTATTCATCTTTTATTCCCCTTGTAAGGTTGCCACGATACGCCGCGCACCGCCCTGCACCCGATGTTCACCCAACCAGATTCCCTGCCACGTACCTAACATCAGACGACCGCGGTTAACCGGAATCAGCAGCGAAACGCCGAGCAGTGACGATTTGATGTGTGCCGGCATGTCGTCAGCCCCTTCGTAATCGTGCTGATAAGGCGCACTTTCCGGAACATGGCGTAAGAAATGCTGCTCCATATCGCTGCGCACGGTGGGATCGCAATTCTCATTGAGCGTTAACGACGCCGATGTATGTTGCAGCAGCAGATGCAGTTGGCCGACGCGCACATCGGATAAGCCATGAAGCTGGCCGACAATCTCGTCGGTGATCAGATGAAAGCCGCGCGCTTTGGCGCCAAGCGTAAGCGTTTGTTGATGCCACATGCCAGAATCCTAAAAGTAATTACACCGTTTAAGTGTGCAGCATGTCGGCGAAAGGTAAACCCTGAAGAGAGGAAAAAGCGGCAGAGCGTGAACTCTGCCGACTGAAGGTTAGTCGCTCAGCTTAGCGGCCATGGTTTTGATGCTGCCCACATCGTCTTTAGTGATCGCAGCCAGACGCTCGCCGTACTCTTTATCAGCCTTGTAGAAGTACGACAACATAATGGCGCGGCTCTGCACATCCACACCTTTCAGCGCGCCGCCCAGAGAATTGATCAGATCGGTTTTCTCTTTGTCATTGAAGGAACGATACAGATCGCCCGCCTGCTTAAAGTTCTGCGTTTTAGCAATCATCGCCTGCTGCGTGGTGCCGCTCAGCGGGCTGTGGCTGTATCGGGCGCTCTGCAGCTCTTCGCGAGGATAGACACGGCTTGGCTGATAGTTGACGCCATGATCGTCAGCCTTGCCGCTGTTCATCGCGCCGTCCTGATTACCGTTGCTCACCGGCACGCGCGGCGCGTTGACCGGCAACGCCAGGCCATTGGCGCCCAAACGGTGCATCTGGGTATCGGCGTAAGAGAACAAACGACCTTGCAGCAAGCGATCTTCCGATGGCTCTATGCCCGGAACCAGATTCGATGGCGCCATCGCCACCTGCTCGGTTTCCTGGAAGAAATTATCCACGTTGCGGTTCAATTCCATCTGGCCGACTTTCACTTCTGCGATACCCGGCCAGATTTTGGTGGCGTCCAGCGGGTTGAAGTCGAATTTATCCAGATCGCTGGCTTTAATGGTTTGAATATAGAGATCCCATTTCGGGAAGTCTTTGTTGTTGATCGATGCCACTAAATCTTCGGTCATGTGGCTGAAAGTGCTGCTCTGAATAGCCGCCACTTCGCCCGGATCGAGATTTTTCTCGCCCTGCAGGGTTTTCCAGTGGAATTTCACGTAGTGCACTTCGCCTTTGGCGTTGACGAACTTATAAGCGTGCACGCTGTTGCCATCCATCTGGCGATAGTTTGCTGGCGTTCCCATATTGGAGAACAGCATGGTCAGGCCATGCGTGGCTTCCGGTACGTGAGAGAAGAAATCAAAGGTGCGCGCGTCGTTGCCAAGATTGGTGCGTGGATCAGGCTTAAAGGCATGCACCATGTCCGGGAATTTAATCGCGTCGCGGATGAAGAATACCGGCAGGTTGTTACCCACTAAATCCCAGTTGCCCTGGCTGGTGTAAAACTTGGTGGCAAAACCGCGCGGGTCGCGCAGCGTTTCCGGTGAATGTTTGCTGTGCACCACGGATGAGAAGCGCACAAATACTGGCGTCACGCTGCCTGGTTTAAAGACTTCGGCAATGGTTAAGTCGCTGATATCTTTGCTGGCGCGGAACTCGCCGTGCGCGCCGGTACCGCGTGCATGTACCACGCGCTCTGGAATGCGTTCTCGGTCAAAGCGTTGCAGCTTTTGGATCAGCTGCACATCTTGCAGTAACACTGCGCCATTTTCGCCTGCGGTTTGTGAGTTCTGGTTATCGCCGACGGGTGCGCCGTTATCACGCGTTAAAGCGGTGCTGTAAACCGGAAGGGAAAAGGCTAAGGCTAATACACAAGCGAGGGGTTTGACTGCAAAAGAGTAAGCGGTCCGGGTCATAAGCGTGCGTCCTTGTGAGTTTAAATATGCGACTACATTGCCGCTCTCGCGCCGTTTCAGGCTGGAGGATATTTACACTCATGGGGAGAAGCGCTAACGAGACCAGTCCGGTTTATAGTTAAAAAAAGTTATAAATAAAAAACCGCCAAACCATGTTGGCGGTTTTTTGTGGCGCGCCGTCGCAGTGAAGTTACATCACCGCAGCAAACGCCTCAGCAACCTGGTTGACGTTACGGCTGTTCAGGCCGGCAACGCACATGCGGCCGCTGGCGATCAGATACACGCCAAACTCATCACGCAGACGGTCAACCTGCTGCGCGCTCAAGCCGGTATAGCTGAACATGCCACGCTGTTTCAGCAGGTAATCAAAGTTTTGTCCCGGCAGTTTGGTACTCAATACTTCAACCAATGCCTGACGCATGTCGATGATGCGCAGACGCATCGCTTCGACTTCTGCCAGCCAGTTGTTGAGCAGCGCTTCGTCGTTCAGTACGCAGGAAACCACCTGCGCACCGAAGTTTGGCGGGCTGGAGTAATTGCGGCGCACGGTGGCTTTCAGCTGGCCCAGCACACGAGCGGACTCTTCCGCGCTATCGCAGACAATAGACAGGCCGCCAACGCGCTCGCCGTATAGCGAGAAAATCTTGGAGAACGAGTTGCTGACCAGCGCAGGCAGACCCGCTGCCGCAATCGCGCGAATCGCATAAGCATCCGCTTCCATGCCCGCGCCAAAGCCCTGATAAGCGATATCGAGGAACGGAATCAGCTCCTGCGCTTTCAGTACTTCGGTGGTTTCATCCCACTGTGCGTTGGTGAGATCGGCGCCGGTTGGGTTATGGCAGCACGGGTGCAGCAGCACGATGGATTGCTTCGGCAAGGTTTTCAGTTTGGCGATGAACGCATCAAACTTCACGCCGTTGGTTTCCGCGTCATACCACGGATAGGTATTCACCTCGAAACCGGCACCGTTGAAGATCGCGACGTGGTTTTCCCACGTCGGATCGCTCACCCACACGTTGGACGCCGGGAAGTAACGCTTAAGGAAATCAGCACCGACTTTCAGCGCGCCTGAGCCGCCCAACGTCTGGATGGACGCAATGCGGCCCGCTTGCAGCATCGGATGTTGTTTACCGAACAGCAGCGGTGCAATGGCGTTACGGTAAGCGTTCAGACCTTCCATCGGCAGATACAGCGACGCCTGATGCGGCTGCGCCTGCAGGCGCTCTTCTGCTGCGGCAACCGCCTGCAGCTGAGGAATGATGCCCGCTTCGTTGTAATAGAGACCAATGCTCAGGTTTACTTTGTTATCGCGCGGATCTTGTTTGAAGGTTTCCATCAACGACAGAATCGGATCGCCGGCATAGGCATCAACGTTTTGAAACACGGTGCAGATCTCCATGATTGGTCATAAATAAGAGGTAAAGATGCGTCATCAAACCATGTAACGGCCGGGACGATGATTCATTGCGATGATGAGATTGAGGATCACCGCGCCCGCGATTGAAGCAAACAGCATCGGTAACGACACCACAAACAGCGACGCTAATACCACGCAGGTATCAACCGCCATTTGCAATTTTCCTGCACGCAGACCGATGCGGTCCTGCAGCCAGAGCGCCAAAATATTAATACCGCCGAGGCTGGCTTTGTGACGGAACAACACTATAAACCCAATGCCCATCACCACGTTACCGAACAGTGTCGCATAAAACGGATTTAGCGCAGAAAAATGCACAAACAGCGGATGCAGATGGGTGAACAGCGACACCAGGCCAACCGCGCAGAAGGTTTTCAGGGTAAATTCCCAGCCCATGCGTCGCACGGCCAGCCAGTAAAATGGCAGGTTGATCAGGAAGAAGGCGCTACCGAAGGAGAGCGGTGACAAATAGCTGATTAAGAAGGCAATACCGGCAGAACTGCCGGTGAGTGCGCCCGCCTGTTTCAGCATAATGACGCCGAAAGAGACCATTAGCGTGCCGAGGACTATCGCCAGCGCATCTTCAATCAGCGAATGGGGAACTTTAGTGGGTTGAACAACGTTATCCATGGGTTAATCTCATTGCAAATGATGCGGTTCAAATGCAAAAAACGCACCACATCGGCGGCGTATGCTCGCCGCCGATGGGTGCCAGTGATTATCCAATTGATAACTAAGGCGCTTTATTGCAGGTTTTTGTGCATCAGTTGCGACTTAAACCATCAACCCATGCACAAATCTGTTTTCTGGTGCGCGTTTTTTGCATTATTAAGGCAATAATTGCACCAGATTAGCACGTCACGCACTTTTTTGGCGCGTTTTGTGCTGCGGGATGATCATCAAACCGTTCTCTTTCAAACGGCTCAATACCACGGAAGTTTTCACGTGCGCCACGCTTTGATGGCCAGCCACTAACTGGCTGATCAGCGCGCTCAGTGAAGCCAGATCGGCCACCGCCACTTTCAGCAGATAATCAGCATCGCCGGTGGTTTTGAACGCATCAACGATCGCGGCTTCTTCTTCCACCATGCGATGGAAACTCTCTTCATAATCCGGCGTATGGTTTTTCAATCGCACTTCAATCAATCCCACCATGCCAAGGCCCACCGCGTCGGGCGAGAGGCGTGCGTGATAGCCGAGAATGAGATTGGCCTGCTCAAGATTGATGCGGCGGCGTGAACATTGCGACGCCGAAAGTCCGACTAAATCACTGAGTTCCTGGTTGGTGAGGCGTCCGTTAGATTGTAATAATGTCAATATCTTAAGGTCGTGATCGTCTACCTGAGTCATTCTGTTTCCACAGCGTAATAAGGGGCGCTTTGCTACAGATAACCTGATTAAAGCCGGGGTTGTCCAACACTATTTTCTGATGACGTGAAATGCATGCACAAAACGTGCATGCATCCGGAATGAAAGGGTTATTCGTCGTCGTATTGCGGGCCAGCGTAGTTATCAAAGCGCGACCATTGGCCATTAAAGGTCAAGCGTACCGTACCGATCGGGCCGTTACGCTGCTTACCCAGGATGATCTCGGCGATGCCTTTGAGATCGCTGTTTTCGTGATACACCTCGTCACGGTAGATAAACATGATCAAGTCGGCATCCTGCTCGATCGAACCTGATTCACGCAGATCCGAGTTCACTGGGCGCTTATCCGCACGTTGTTCCAGTGAGCGGTTTAGCTGCGACAGCGCCACCACCGGCACATTCAGCTCTTTCGCCAGCGCTTTAAGTGAGCGCGAGATTTCAGCGATCTCCAGCGTACGATTGTCCGACAGCGCAGGCACGCGCATCAGCTGCAGGTAGTCGATCATGATCAGGCTCAACCCGCCATTTTCACGGAAGATGCGGCGCGCGCGTGAGCGCACTTCGGTGGGCGTCAGGCCAGAAGAGTCATCGATAAACATGTTCTTCTTCTCAAGCAAAATCCCCATGGTGGCGGAAATGCGCGCCCAATCTTCATCTTCCAGCTGACCGGTACGAATGCGCGTCTGATCTACGCGCGACAGCGACGCCAGCATACGCATCATCAGCTGCTCGCTGGGCATCTCCAGGCTGAAAATCAACACCGGCTTGTCCTGCAACATCGCGGCGTTTTCGCACAAATTCATGGCGAAGGTGGTTTTACCCATCGAAGGACGCGCCGCGACGATGATCAGATCCGAGCCCTGTAAACCGGCGGTTTTTTTGTTCAAATCCTGATAGCCGGTATCGACGCCGGTGACGCCGTCGTGCGGCGTTGAGACCAGCGACTCAATGCGCGATACCGTGGCTTCCAGAATCTGCTCGATATTCTGCGGGCCCTGATCTTTATTAGCGCGCTGTTCAGCAATTTTGAAAACATTCGATTCAGCAAAGTCGAGCAGATCTTCACTGCTCCGTCCTTGCGGATCGTAACCGGCATCGGCGATTTGGTTCGCCACAGAAATCATTTCGCGCACTACCGCACGTTCACGCACGATATCGGCATAAGCACCAATGTTCGCGGCACTTGGCGTATTTTTTGCCAGTTCGGCCAGATAGGCGAAGCCGCCGGCCATCTCTAATTCACCAAGCGTTTCCAGCGATTCAGAGAGCGTAATCAGGTCGATCGGTTGGCCAGCTTCCAGCAAACGCTGCATTTCCGTGAAAATCAGACGGTGCGAGCGGTTGAAGAAATCACTGGCGACGACGCGTTCAGAAACGTTGTCCCAGCGCTGGTTATCCAGCATCAACCCACCGAGCACCGACTGCTCCGCTTCTATGGAATGCGGCGGCATTTTCACGCCTTCCAGCTGCCGATCGCGGGGTTCGTTCGATTTGTTGGTGGGTTTATTTCCTGCCATAGTGAATGCATTACCGATCGTGAAAGGGACGCGCAAGTATACCGTCCCAGGATGAACAATCACAGGAGTCAGAATGGCAAAGCGTATTCAGTTCAACCAACACGGCGGCCCAGATGTACTGCAATGGGTCGATTTCGAACTGGCCGATCCCGCCGAACATGAAGTGCAGGTGGAAAACAAGGCAATTGGCATTAACTACATTGATACCTACGTGCGTAGCGGCTTGTATCCGCAAAGCAGCTTCCCTTCCGGCCTGGGTACCGAAGCCGCCGGCGTGGTGAAGCGCGTCGGATCGGCGGTGACGCGGTTTAAGGCGGGCGATCGCGTGGTCTATTGCCAGGCCGCGCAGGGCGCTTACAGCGAAGTGCACAATGTGGCGGAAGATCGTCTGGTGATCCTGCCGGACAGCATCTCCTTTGAGCAAGGCGCGGCCTCTTTCCTCAAAGGTTTAACCGTGCAGTATCTGCTGCGCCAAACCTATAAAGTGAAAGCTGATGAAATCTTCCTGTTCCACGCCGCCGCGGGTGGCGTGGGTTTGATCGCCTGCCAATGGGCCAAAGCGCTCGGCGCACATCTGATTGGCACGGTGGGTTCGGCTGAGAAAGCGAAGATAGCTAAAGATGCCGGTGCCTGGGCGACAATTAACTATCGTGAAGAGAATATCGCGAAGCGCGTCAGCGAGTTGACCCATGGTGAGAAAGTGGCCGTGGTATATGACTCAGTGGGGAAAGATACCTGGGAACCATCGCTGGATAGCCTGCGTCGCCACGGATTAATGGTCAGCTTTGGTAATGCGTCGGGTCCGGTTACCGGCATTGATCTCGGCATTCTCAACAAGAAAGGCTCGCTGTTCGTCACCCGACCTTCGCTGTTCGGTTACATCACCAACCGTGAAGAACTGGATGCCGCCAGCAATGAGTTGTTCTCACTGATCGCCAGCCGCGCGATTCAGCTTAACGTGCCCGAGCAGCAGAAATTTGCCTTGAGTGACGCGGTGCGCGCGCATCAGGTGCTGGAGAGTCGCGCGACTCAAGGTTCCAGCCTGCTGATTCCCTGATCGCTAAATGCAAACGGGGCTTCCCGTAGGAAGCCCCTTTTTCTTTCTTTTTATAGTTCGCGCTGGTGTAGGGACAGCGGCGATGAATTCGTTTGAAACAACGCCAATCATCCTGACAGAAAACATAAGTAAAAAATATGTTTAAATGCGGAATAATGCTAAGCAATATCCGAGTCTGTGATCGTCACCGCAATTAGCGCCAGTCCCTTCTATCTAAGTCGCTGATTTTTCTTTTCAGCCTGCGCAATTTTGCCTCACCTGAAGGCGTGGTAAATGCCCGATAAAGCCAGACAACGACAACCGCCAATACCAGCCATGGCAACACTTTAATAACAATTGCCAGCAATCCGCCAAAGAACATCAAAGCGGTCGCCACCACCAATGCTGCAATAACGCCCAGCAACGAAACGCCGGTGAACAGCAGCATCAGAAAAAAAGCCGATAACAAATAGAATTTCCACTAAGGCTCTCCTGTGTAAGTAACATCAGGAACATTACAAGATACGTGCCAGGTTATAAAAATAGCTAACTGCTTGAAAGCAATGGACAAGAGTTGAATGAAGAAATAATGAGGTGATGAAAAAAACTAATTCTCGGCGTAGAAATAACCATCTATAAAATTATGGTACTGGCTTTACGGTGCGCATGAAGGCGCACCGTATCAAACCGGAAGGTTCCGGCATGCTAAACAGTGATTACATCACTTCCTGTGGGATCTTATCCGCTACCAGCGCTAACGCCGCTTCCAGCACGCGCACATCGGCGCCGGGTTTGTGGGCGTTTTCACTTAAATAGCGACGCCACTGGCGCGCACCCGGAATGCCCTGGAACAGGCCAAGCATATGGCGCGTCACATGGCCGAGGTACATGCCTTTGGATAGTTCAGCTTCAATGTAAGGATACATCGAGCGCACCACCGCTACCGGATCGACGCGCGGCGTATCGCGACCAAACAGCTCGCGGTCAACCTGCGCCAGAATCCCCGGATTCTGATAGGCTTCGCGCCCCATCATCACGCCATCCATATGCTGCAGATGCAGTTTGGCCTCTTCCAGCGTTTTGATGCCGCCATTAATCGCCATGGTCAGCGCCGGGAAATCGCGCTTCAGCTGGTAAACGCGGGGATAATCGAGCGGCGGAATCTCGCGATTCTCTTTCGGACTTAAACCCGATAGCCACGCTTTGCGCGCGTGGATAATAAAAGTATCGCAGCCGCCCTGTTGCGCCACGGTGCCAATAAAATCACACAGGAATTCGTAGCTGTCCTGCTCATCAATACCGATGCGAGTTTTGACCGTCACCGGAATGCTCACCACATCACGCATCGCTTTAATGCAGTCGGCAACCAGCGCCGCATCGCCCATCAGGCAGGCGCCAAAACGTCCGTTCTGGACGCGATCGGATGGACAACCCACGTTGAGGTTGATCTCATCGTAGCCACGCTCTTCTGCCAGCTTAGCGCACTGCGCCAGGGCGGCGGGATCGCTGCCACCCAGCTGCAGCGCCAGCGGATGCTCTTCCTCGCTGTAGGCCAGATAGTCACCTTTACCGTGAATGATCGCGCCGGTCGTCACCATTTCGGTATACAGCAGCGTGTCACCGCTCAGCTTACGGTGAAAATAACGACAGTGACGATCGGTCCAGTCGAGCATTGGGGCGATGGAAAAACGTTGCGAGGAGAAAGTATCGGTCATGAAACGCAGTAAATCCGCAGTAAGTAAGTGATGAGAAACTGCGCAATCATATCACAGCAAAACGGGCGGCACAGCCGCCCGTTATCAGACGGGTAATTAGAAGTTGAATCCGAGCTGCAGCATGGCACCTACGGTGTTGTCTTTACCCACAGAACCGGCCAGGTCCAGATGGACAGCATTGTTGAACGGTGACACACCCAAACCGGCGGTGAACACGTCAGTATCGGTCGACTTCAGATCGGCGCGATAGCCGGCACGCAGCGCCAGCCAATCCAGCACACGATATTCCGCACCTACGCCAGCATATTGGCTGGTGTCTTCCGACTTGAAGCGCTTGGTTTCAGTCAGATCAACATCCCCCGCCAGCGTAAACGGCCCGTTATTCCAGGAAAGCCCTGTAGTGACCAACGGACGAATTTGATAAGTATCGCGGTAACCGTTCACCTCTTTGGTATCGAGATCGCGCGAGATCAGGTTTTGTCCGGTCACGCCAAAGGTCCAGTTCTCACCGAAATCTGTTGCGACACCCGCATCCATGTTGAAACCGGTATCGCTGCTGCGGTAGCGGCTGCTGTTGATGTCGCTCTTGTCGTAGTTGTAGATACTCGCGGTGTAGTTATACAGCCAGGTTTTCTGCAGCTTTGGCGTCACGCCGACAGAAACCGGATGGCCGGCAATCGAGAACTCATGCGCGACTGACACACCATAATCGGTGACTAATGCCGCCAGGCCATTGGCGCTGGAGCGCAAATTATTTTCATCACCCGGCACAGGCACTCTCGTGCCATTGGCAACCGCGCGCAGGTAGGCAATATCGCTATCAGCCACGTTGGCGCGCACAATCGCAGTGCCGTAAGCCTTGGTGATAAAGGCAAAAGGTAAGGTTTCATTCGGAACGGTGACGGCCACGGCCACACCGGCTGTCGCGTGAGCTTTATTACCACGCAGATCGCTGAGCTGGTTTGCCATATCGCCTGCGGCGGCCTTCAGCTGCGGGTAACCATTGAGGTAATCCTGAAAGGTTAGGTCATCGATCACGTCCTGATAACGATCAACGGTATCGGTAATGTCGTCAACGCGATCGATCAATTTGTCTTTATCGGTAACCTGTGCGCCGGCTGATGGAAGAATGATGCTGACGTTATCTTCAGGCTGCGCCTTGGTCATCAATGCTGGGTTAGCCAGCACCGCTGAACTCCAGGTGGAAGAGGCTACGCCGGTACCGCCCATTGCGTCGTTACGCGCGTCGTACCATGTACCTGCTGCCAGAGCTGAGGAAGAGAGAAATACTGCATTCAAACCAACAAGATAAGCTACTTTTTTGTGCCTGAATAATGTCTTCGCCATGAGCCTGCCATCACCTTTGAAATGTCGCTGAATCACTCACCGACTGAAAGTTTAGTTAGCCGCTATTCTGAACCCTGGCTAACGCTTCATTGCTGTGAATTAAAAGGAAATAGCACTGCTATTCGCAGAATTGGACGCTTCCACGCCATTCCGCTGTGTTTTTATGCAGAAAAATTAACAGTGAGTAAATTGAGACCAGAAATTACTTAAGACCTTTTGAACCATAGCCGCTAACCCGGTGAGTTGCAAAGCAAAATCCGTGCAAGCGTTGCGCTGCCTGGCCGGACGCATTTTACAGACATTAGTGTTGCAGCAATATTGACGGGAAAATGGCGATGGTAATCTATTGATTGAGGAGAATTTTCTTAGGGATTTTAAGGACAATAAGCAATCACAGCAGCGTAAAATTTTGTGTGATAAAATAACATCACCTGCAACCCGGAGAATGCTTATGTCAAACCTCACGCCAGAACAACTTCTTACCCAGGCTGAATCACTTTGCCTTGATCGCGGCGTGCGCCTGACCACTCAACGCGCAGAAGTGTTGCGCTTAATGGCAGAGCAGAACGGTTCGATAAGCGCTTACGATTTGCTGGATCAACTGCGTGTCAGTGAACCGCAAGCAAAACCGCCCACCATCTATCGCGCGCTGGATTTCCTGCTGGAACAGGGATTTATTCATCGCGTAGAGTCAAATAACAGTTACGTGGTTTGCCATCATTTTGATGAGCCAGCACATACTTCGGTGATGTTGGTGTGTGACGGTTGTGCGGCAGTTAGCGAAAAACATGCTCATGGCGTGGAAAAAACCATCGCTGCATTAGCGGACCAGGCGGGGTTTTCTCTGCGACATACCGTGATTGAGGCACATGGCCTGTGTGAAAATTGCGCAGAAGTGGCGGCTTGTACGCACCATGAAAGCTGCGAGCATGACCATCAGGTAGAGGGTAAAAAGCGGGTAAGAAAATAGGGAGGCACATCCTTGTGCCGGGCCAATCACTACGCTAAATGATTGGCGGGTAGGAGCATCATCCGTGAAGTGAGGTTACCAGCGGTAATCTTTGTTGGTTGTTTCCCAGTCTTTCACTTCTTTCTCGGCCTGGTCTTTACCATAACCGTAGCGTTCCTGGATTTTACCAACCAGCTGATCGCGTTTACCTTCGATCACAGTGAAGTCGTCATCGGTCAGCTTGCCCCACTTCTCTTTAAACTTGCCTTTGAACTGCTTCCAGTTTCCGCTCGCTTCGTCTTTGTTCATAATATTCCTCCACTACATCCTGAGTGAGATAGATATATTGCCTGCTTAGCTGGCGATATACCCAGACAACGCGCTACTCATATGCGCCGTATGAGGTAATTGTAGTAGCCGCTTCGCAGTTTGCAGGGAAATACAGATTAATCTGTAGGTTACGCTTCGCTTATTCAGGCGTTAAACCAGCTATCGCGCCGCCAGTGACCACGCCAAATGAGCCACAGCGTCAGTCCGCGTAACGCGAGGAATACCGTCACCGCCAGCCATAAACCGTGATTACCGAGCCACGGCAGCGTGAGCAGCGAGACACCGTAGCCGATCGCCGCCATCACCATGCTGTTGCGCATCTCACGCCCGCGCGTCGCGCCGATAAACATGCCGTCCAGCAGATAGCACCAGACGCCAACCAGCGGCAGAATCACTTGCCAAAGCAGATAGCGGTCGGCCATCTCTCGTAGCGCTTCCAGTGACGTCAGCATCGCCACAATCTCCGGACCGGTGAATGCATAAATCAGCGCAAAGATCGCGGCGACGAAGCATGCCTGGCGACAAGCCGCATGCCAAATCAGCAATAGTCGGCTGCGATCTTTGGCCCCAACCGCTTCACCCGAACAGGCTTCAACCGCGTAGGCAAATCCATCAAGCGCGTATGCGGTGAAAGTGAGGAACATCAGCAGCACCGCATTGACTGCCACTACATCCGGCCCAATGCGTGCGCCAAGGATGGTGAGCGACGCGAAGCATATTTGCAGCATCAAAGACCGCAGCATAATGTCGCGATTGAGGCGGAATAGCCGCGCCGCATCGCCGCGCCAGCTGCTTTTGAGTAAAGCAAAATGGATACCGCGCATCTTTAGCACCCGCGCCACCATCCACAAACCCACGCCCAGCGTGACATATTCTGCCAGCGCGGTAGCCGCCGCCGCTCCGGCGACACCCCAATGCAGTTTGAGCACGAACAGCAGATCCAGCAGGATATTCACCAGGTTGCCGATGATTAGCAGCACCATCGGTGCCCGCGCATACTGCACGCCCAGCAGCCAGCCAAGAATCACCAAATTGGCCAAGGTTGCGGGCGCACTTAGCCAGCGAATCTCAATAAATATTTTCGCCTGTTGCTGCACTTCCGGGCTGCCACCCATTAACGCTGCCGCCAGGCTGCTGACCGGCGTTCGCAGCACCATAAACAGCGCACCAAAAACCAGCGCAATCAGTAGCGGCTGTGTTAAGGCGCGCGCCAGCGCCGTTTTGTCATTGGCGCCAAATGCCTGAGCGGTGAGTCCGGTGGTGCTCATGCGCAGGAAAAGCAGGAGCATAAAGATGAAGCTGGTGGCGGTTGTGCCCACGGCGACGCCACCGAGGTAGATCGGGCTATCGAGATGACCAATAACGGCGGTATCCACTACACCCAGTAATGGGACGGTGATATTTGACAGGATCATCGGCAGCGCTAGCCGCCAGAGCGTTTTATCTGAAGAGGAAAACAGCTGCATTAGCCCATTCCGTTGTGTGCGGTAATCAGCGTAATGGCGCCAGAATGAGCCGCAGAAAGAGTCACAGAGAAGTAAAACAGCAGACTGCGGTCAGCGCAAACACGCACCGCCGCAGTTAAAGTGGATCAGAAACTGATCAGAGCCACTCGCCGTTGCGCACAATCCCGACAGCTAAACCTTCAACGGTTAGCGACTGCTCACGGGTATCCACGACAATCGGCTGAAAATCGGTGTTTTCCGGCAGCAGATGGACAATCGCACCCTGCTTTTTCCAGCGTTTCACTGTGACTTCATCATCAATGCGCGCCACGACAACCTGGCCGTTACGCACTTCCTGCGTTTTGTGTACCGCTAACAGATCGCCATCCATAATGCCGATGTCTTTCATCGACATACCGCTCACGCGCAGCAGGAAATCGGCGCTCGGTTTAAAGAGGTTAGCATCCACCTGATAGTGGGCTTCGATGTGTTCTTGAGCCAGCAAAGGTTCACCGGCAGCGACGCGGCCAATCAGAGGCAGCCCTTCGCTCGGTTCTTCTTCCATCAGCAAACGAATTCCGCGCGATGCGCCGGAAACAATTTCAATTACGCCTTTACGCGCCAGCGCTTTCAGATGCTCTTCGGCAGCATTGGGCGAGCGGAAACCCAGTTGCGCAGCAATTTCCGCACGCGTTGGCGGCATGCCCGTCTGGTTAATATGGTCGCGAATCAGGTCATAGACCTGTTGCTGCCGTGCAGTTAACGCTTTCATCCCGCCCCCTGGTTGTTTATACAGTCGCTGTGAGTATATACAGGTATTCGCGAAATGAAAACCGTAACAGAGGGAAAAATCAGCGGTTTGATGAATCTGGAATCCCTATCTCAAATGCGTCCAGAGCAGCGCGATCCAGACGAACAGAGCCAGTAAGATAGTCAGCAATACGGCAGCCGATCCCATATCTTTGGCGCGGCCCGCGAGCGGATGTTGCTCCTGCCCGATGCGGTCGACCACCGCTTCGATAGCGCTATTAAGGATCTCAACGATGATAACCAGCACTACCGAGCCAATCATCAGGATGCGGGAAAGGGTATCTACATCCAGCCAGCAAGCCACGAGAATGGCCACCAGCGCGGCAATGGCTTCCTGCCGAAAAGCGGCTTCGTGCTGCCATGCGGCACGCAGGCCCTGCCAGGAATAACCGGCGGCTTTCACTATTCTTACTAAACCGGTGACGTTATTTGCCATGTCTATGGAACCCTTGAACTATTTTGACGTCAATGTGTGGGCAGTATGAGGCGGCAGAGCCACAGACCTTCGCTGCGCTTTCTGGTATGCTTGCCGCGCTTTGCTAACAAGAGGCTTAAAGTTGTCTATGTCAGGTTGGCGTAAACTCTATTACAAATTATTGAATTTACCACTCTCTATTTTGGTAAAAAGTAAGGTCATTCCGACCGATCCTATCTCTGAACATGGGATCGATCCGACACGTCCGGTGATGTATGTTTTGCCTTATGATTCAAAGGCTGACCTGCTCACACTGCGTGCTCAATGCCTGAAACATGATCTGCCCGATCCGCTAGCTCCGCTGGAGATCGATGGCACCCTGCTGCCGCGCCACGTGTTTATTCACGATGGCCCACGCGTAATTCCCTATTTCGTGGCCAATCCCGAATCGGTAAAGCTGTTCCACGATTATCTGGATTTGCACCGCAGCAACCCGCAACTCGATGTGCAAATGCTGCCGGTCGCGGTGATGTTTGGTCGTGCGCCGGGACGTGAAACCTCCGGTGAATCCACGCCGCATCTGCGCGTGCTCAATGGCGTGCAGAAGTTCTTCGCCATTTTGTGGCACGGCCGCGACAGTTTTGTACGCTTCTCGCAAACCGTTTCGTTGCGCCAGATGGCGACCGAGCACGGCACCGATAAGTCGATTGCCCAAAAGCTGGCTCGCGTGGCGCGCATTCATTTTGCCCGCCAACGTCTGGCCGCGGTCGGCCCGCGTCTGCCTGCACGTCAGGATCTCTTCAACAAGCTGTTACAATCCAAAGCGATCGAAAAAGCAGTAGAAGATGAAGCGCGCAGCAAAAAGATTTCGCATGAGAAAGCCCAGCAGAACGCCATCGAAATGATGGAAGAAGTGGCGGCGGACTTCTCTTATGAAGCGATTAAAGTCACTGACCGCGTGATGGGCTGGCTGTGGAGCCGCCTGTATCAGGGCATCAACGTGCATGGCGGTGAGCGCGTGCGTCAGCTGGCGCAGGATGGTCATGAGATTGTCTATGTGCCCTGCCACCGCAGCCACATGGATTACCTGCTGCTCTCCTACGTGCTTTATCATCAAGGCCTGGTGCCGCCGCACATTGCTGCCGGTATTAACCTGAACTTCTGGCCAGCCGGCCCGATTTTCCGTCGTCTGGGCGCCTTCTTTATTCGTCGTACCTTTAAGGGCAACAAACTCTATTCCACCGTGTTCCGTGAATATCTTGGCGAGCTGTTTAGCCGGGGTTACTCCGTTGAATACTTTGTGGAGGGCGGACGTTCACGTACCGGTCGTTTGCTGGATCCAAAAACCGGCACCCTATCAATGACGCTGCAGGCGATGCTGCGCGGCGGCAGTCGTCCAATCACCTTCGTGCCGATTTACATCGGCTACGAGCATGTGATGGAAGTGGGCACGTACGCCAAAGAGCTGCGGGGTGCGGCCAAAGAGAAAGAGAGTTTCCTGCAGATGGTGCGCGGTTTACGTAAGCTGCGCAATCTCGGCCAGGGCTACGTTAACTTCGGTGAACCCCTGCCGTTGATGAACTATCTGAACAAAAACGTGCCCGAATGGCGAGATGCGATTGATCCTATCGAACCGCAACGCCCAGCCTGGATGACGCCCGCCGTGAATGACATTGCGGCGAAGCTGATGGTGCGCATCAATGAAGCCGGTGCAGCCAACGCCATGAACCTGTGCGTCACCGCCCTACTGGCGTCACGTCAGCGTTCACTGACCCGCGAACAGCTGATTGAGCAGTTAGAGTGCTACACCCAGCTGCTGCGCAATGTGCCCTATTCGCCAGAAGCCACGGTGCCTGACATGAGCGCCGAAGCGCTGCTTGATCACGCCATGGGCATGAACAAGTTCGAGACCGAGCAAGACAGCATTGGCGACATCATCATCCTGCCGCGCGAGCAGGCGGTGCTGATGACCTACTATCGCAACAACATTCATCACATGTTGGTGATGCCATCGTTGATTGCCGCCATCGTGCAACAACATCGGGAAATCAGCGAAGCAGAGCTGCTGCGTCAGGTTAGCCTGGTATATCCGATGCTAAAGAGCGAGTTGTTCTTGCGCTGGGACAAGGCGGAGTTGCCTGCGCTACTTAACGCACTCTGTGCAGAGATGGCGCGTCAGGGCCTGATCACCTTGCAGGATGGTCAACTAAGAATGACGCCGGCACGTCACCGTTCGCTGCAACTGCTGGCGGCGGGTATTCGTGAGACGCTGCAGCGCTTCGCGATTACCTTCGCTATCCTCAGCGCGAAACCGGCCATCAACCGTGGCACGCTGGAAAAAGAGAGCCGCACGCTGGCTCAACGCCTGTCTGTGCTGCACGGTATCAACGCACCAGAGTTCTTTGATAAAGCAGTGTTTACTGCGCTGGTCCTCACGCTGCGTGATGAAGGATATATCAGTGACAAAGGCGATGCCGATGCCGAACGCAGTCATATGATGTGGCAGATGCTGGCGGAACTGGTGACCAGCGACGTGCGTCTGACGATTGAAAGCGCGGTCACCCACGATTAACGCGGCGACAAGCTAATAAAAAGGCGCACTTCAGTGCGCCTTTTTTGTTTATAACAGATCCGCGAACGGCACGGTGCTGAGCAGAATGCCGAGAAACAGCACCATGCCCACATAGTTGTTATTCAGAAACGCCTGGAAGCAGGGATCGCGCTCGCGCTGGGCAATTAGCTTCTGCTGATGCACAAACAAGCCTGCTGCCAGCAGCAGCGACCAGTAAAACGCCCCATTCAGATGAAGCATCATGCCCACCAGCGCCATCAAACCGAGCGTTGCCAGCTGCAGTAAACCGATAATCAGTTTGTCGTAACGGCCAAACAGAATCGCCGTCGATTTTACGCCAATCTTCAAATCGTCATCGCGATCGACCATCGCGTACTGCGTGTCATAGGCCACCGTCCAGCAGATGTTCGCCAGGAAAACCAGCCAGCAGACTAAAGGTAAGGACTCACTAACTGCTGCCCATCCCATCGGAATCGCCCAACCAAACGCTGCGCCGAGCACCACCTGCGGCAGATGCGTGTAGCGCTTCATAAACGGATAAACCCACGCCAGCGCCAGGCCACCAAACGACAGCAAAATGGTCATGGTGTTCATGGTCAACACCAGCATAAACGCCAGCAAACCGAGACCGGCAAACAGCAACTTCGCCTCTTTCCCGGACACCGCGCCGCTGGCCAGCGGACGTGACGCCGTGCGCTTGACGTGACCATCGATTTTGCGGTCTGCGTAATCGTTGATCACGCAGCCAGCAGCACGCATCACGATAACGCCGAGCACAAACACCAGCAGCACCGGCAGCGGTGGAATCGCCATGCCGGAGAGCCACAGTGCCCACAGAGTTGGCCACAGCAGTAACACAGTGCCGATGGGTTTATCGATACGCATCAGGCGGCAGTAAGCCTGCCATTTGGTCATGGGTAAGGTGTTTTGCACAGTGGTTTTATCCTTGATCCAGCGCGCGATAGAGCGGCGACGCCGGTAAAAACAGTTCAGTTAACAGCAGCGGCTTGCCCGACAAACGCAGGCGGGAACGGCGTCCCCATAAATCGCCAACCTGACCGGGATCGATAAAATCGCGGCTCAGGGTAGATGAAGAGAACAGATAGCGGCCAAGCGGGCGCGTACCGAGCTGTTGCAGCATCTGCTCGGGGCCGTTCAGCGTGCTTTCTGGCACCACGGTGCGGCCAATCAGCCAAGGCTCGCCATCACCGCACAGCACAATTTCACGTAACCAGAAGCGCGGGTCGGCGGGCAAAAATTCCGCTTCCTCCGAGATCTCTTCAGCGCCAATAAACGCTTCGCGGATCAGTTTTACGGTCACTTGCTGGCAATGCTGCTCGAAGCGACGCGTCATGGAGTCTTCTTCCATTAACCAGTCAAGTAGCGGGGCAGAAAGCTGCGGTGAAGAGGCTGGCAGCCAGTGCAGTGCGCGTAACTGGCGCAGCGCGTCATGCGACATCAGGACATCTCCGGGAAAAAAGTTGCCCTAGTTTAGCGCAGAGGAGAATGCGTGGCACGGCTCGTTGTGCCACGCGATATTATTACTCGCGTTTCAGGCGGTTACTGTTCGCTAGCCACAGCGTCACCACCAGAATCAAAATCGCCGCCGAGTAGTAGAGCGTATCGAACGGATTTTTATGGTCGACGATGATCAGGCGGATAATCGCCGTGATGCCAATGTAGATGAAGTAGCGCAGCGGGAAGTGATAGCCAGACTGAAAGTACTTCACAATCAACGCGATAAATTCGAAGTAGAGGAAATAGATAACGATGCCTTCAATTAGCAGATAGGAAGACGTCTGCTCACCGGTGCTCAACAGCACGTTGGCCAGATGAATGGTTTCTTTACCGAGGAACACCACCAGAATAATGGCCAGAATGATCAGACCAATATTCAGCACCCACTGCAATGCTAAAGAGATGTACTGCCCAACCCCTGTTTTTATTGTCATTTTTGCGCCTCACGCTCTCAATTACTTACTGGCGCTATCATGCTGTAGTGTGATCAAAATCACAATATTTATACTTCGACATCCACGCACAGCGCGTCATAGCGCCAGAACTCGCAGTCGCAATCAATCACGCGCTTGTGCTGATCGCGATTGATGCGGGTAATCAACAATCCGGGCGTGCCGCTCGCCACGTTGAGCGCGGGCGCAGCGCGCACCGGCAGCGGTCCCGGCAAAATGGTAAAACGCGCGCCGCCGTAGCGAATGCCATAGCGCTGGTCATACAGATCGGTGAGTGAACGCGTCAGGTCTTCATCCAGCAATCCCGGAAAGAAGGCGGGATTGAGGTAATGCTCGACATACAACACGGCGCGGCCATCAATACGGCGCAAACGGCGAATGCGGTAAACCCGATCGCCCTCCAGCAGTTGCAGATGACGCGCGATGGCTAATTGCGCTGGCACTTCGCGCGCCTCCAGCACTTCAGTGCTGGCAATACGGCCTTGCTCAGCGGCCATGGCGTGAAAATGGCTATGATGAGAGGGGTTGTAGACCAGCCGAGGCGGTGCGAGAAACCAGCCACGACGCAATTCACGATAGATGATGCCCTGCGCTTCCAGCAAACCCAGCGCCTCACGCAGCGTAATGCGCGTGGTGGAATAGTGTTCGCTTAAGCTACGTTCGGCGGGCAAACGACCACCGGCAAATTCACCGCTTTCAATGCGTTCCCGCAGCCCTGCTGCAATCACATCCGCCGTTTTCGACATCATTTTTCAGCCTCATTTTGGGGCAAATCTGCACTATGACAGTTCGATGACTACAATGTGACAGAGAACAACCCACGCTTTAGCGCGCTGTAACCGCATGTGGATCGTCGCGCCACACCCCGTTTCACCACCATGGTCATAAAACCTTCATCTATTCGGGCTACATTGGCTCGGTTCTTGCTGGACTAGACCAAGAAGTCCCACAACATATACCGGGAGCAATCGAGATGAAAGCGTTTATCGCCTCTGTAGTAGCCAGTGCCGTACTGCTTGCGCTGCCCGCCGCGCAAGCCGCAGATAATGACCTCGCCGCGTTAGAAAAAGCTGCGCGCGCCGAAGGTCAGGTCAACAGCGTCGGCATGCCAGATAGCTGGGCCAACTGGAAAGATACCTGGAGTGACCTCAACAGCAAATATGGCCTGAAGCACAGCGACACCGACATGTCTTCGGCGCAGGAACTGGCAAAATTTGCTGCAGAGAAAGAGAACGCCAGCGCCGATATCGGTGATGTGGGCGCTGCTTTCGGTCCGATTGCCGTCGCTAAAGGCGTGGCGCAACCGTATAAGCCAACGCATTGGGAGCAAATCCCGAGCTGGGCAAAAGATCAGGATGGCAACTGGATGCTGGCGTATACCGGCACCATCGCGTTCCTGGTGGATAAGCAGCAGGTCAAAGATGTGCCGCACAGCTGGGCCGATCTGAAGAAAGGTAAGTATGTGGTCACTATCGGTGACGTCGGCACTGCGGCTCAGGCAGCGAACGGCGTGTTGGCGGCCAGCTATGCATTAGGCGGTGACGAGAAGAATGTGAAACCGGCGTTGAGCTTCTTCGGCGATCTGGCGAAAGAAGGCCGTCTTGGCGTGACCGATCCGGTGATTGCCAACATTGAAAAAGGCGAAATTCAGGTGGCGGTGGTGTGGGACTTTAACGGTCTGAACTACCGCGATCAGATCGACAAAAACCGCTACGAAGTGGTGATCCCTTCCGACGGTTCCGTCACTTCTGGCTACAGCACCATCATCAATAAATACGCCAAACATCCGAACGCCGCCAAGCTGGCGCGTGAATACATCTTGTCTGATGAAGGCCAGATCAACCTGGCGAAAGGCTATGCGCGCCCGATTCGTGCCGAGCATTTAACTCTGCCCGCCGACGTGCAGGCCAAGCTGCTGCCGCAGTCTGAGTATAAGAATGCCCGTCCAATCAAAGACCAGGCCGCGTGGGATAAAACCTCGAAAATGCTGCCGCGTCTGTGGCAAGAGAACGTCATCATTAATATGAAGCAGTAAGGAGCGAGGGATGAAAACGATCCTGGTGGTGTTGGATGGGCTGAGTAATCAGGTAGCGCAGCACGCAATGGGCTATCTGTTTGCTGAATGCGCGCAGGGCAACGGCCAATATTATACGCTGACTTGCGAACTGCCTTCGCTGTCGCGCCCGCTGTACGAATGCATTCTCACCGGCATTCCACCCGTGCGCAGCGGCATTATTCATAACGGCGTCAGCCGCTTAAGTAATCAGCGCAGCATCTTCCATTACGCGCGTGCCGCCGGTCTCACCACTGCAGCGGCCGCCTACCACTGGGTGAGTGAGCTCTACAATCAATCCCCGTTCAACGCGGCGCGCGACCGCCACACGGTCGCGCCCGATCTGCCGATTCAGTATGGGCATTTTTACTGGGACGACGGTTATCCGGATTCCCACCTGTTTGAAGACGCAGAAAGCCTGCGTTTGCGGCACGATCCCGACTTCCTGCTGATCCACCCGATGAACATTGACGATGCCGGACACAAGCACAGCCTGTCATCGCCGCAGTATCGCAACCGCGCGCGCATGGCCGATGGTTATCTGTCGCAGTGGATGCCGGACTGGCTGGCGGCTGGTTATCAGGTGATTGTCACCGCCGATCACGGCATGAACGATGACCGCTCGCACGGCGGCATTTTGCCAGAGGAGACGCAGGTGCCGCTGTTCGTGTTTGGCAAAGGTTTCTCGCTGCAGCCGGATCTCCAGCCGCAGCAGACCGAACTGTGCGGCATCGTGTGCACCTTGCTCGGCGTCGAACATGACAAACCGCTATGTCGCGCGTTACTGGCGGAGCCGCAGTAATGAAAGGCAAAACGCTCGCCGCGCTATTGCTGCTGCCGTTTGCGCTGTTCTGGGTGGCATTCCAGCTCGCGCCGCTGCTGTGGATTGCCATCAACAGCTTCTGGAGCGACATCAATGAGCGTTGGGGCTTCGACAACTACAGCGATATCCTCACCTCGCCGTTCTATTTGCAGGCGTTTCGCCTGTCGCTCGACATCTCCATCTGGTCGAGCATTTACGGCCTGCTGATCTCACTGGTTGCCGGATATTCGCTGCATCAGCTCGGCAGCGGCCGCTTTCAGCGCTTTTTGATGTCATTTACCAACATGACCAGCAACTTCGCCGGTGTACCGCTGGCGTTTGCCTTTGTCATTCTGCTCGGTCTGAACGGTTGTCTGACGCTGCTGCTGCGCCATTACGGCGTGCTGGAAGGCTTCAAACTGTTCTCGCGTGACGGCATGGTGCTGGTGTACACCTGGTTCCAAATCCCGCTCGGCATTTTGCTGCTCTATCCGGCGTTTGATGGCTTGCGACAGGATTGGCAAGAGTCCGCCGCGCTGCTGGGTGCAGGCCGCTGGCGCTATTGGTGGCACATCGGTTTGCCGATTCTGTTCCCGGCGCTGCTCGGTACTTTCGTGATTTTGCTGGCGAACGCGCTCGGCGCTTACGCCACCATTTACGCGCTCACTACCGGCAACTTTAACGTGGTGCCGGTACGCATTGCCGCGCTGGTCTCTGGCGATATCTCGCTTGATCCCAACACCGGCGGCGCGCTGGCGATGTTGCTGGTGCTGATTATGGCGCTGATTACCGTGGTGCAGCAGTATCTGGTGCGCCGCAGCTATCTCAACGCCAAACCTTCCTGAGGAGCTACACGTGTCGCGCGCGGAAAAATTTTATCATCGCCTGATTGTCTGGCTGCTGCTGGCCATTTTAGCCGCGCCGCTGCTGGCGACGTTACTGTACGGCATTTCCACCAGCTGGAGCGACACCATCCTGCCGCAGGGCTTTACGCTGAAGTGGCTCAGCGCGCTGTGGAGCGATGCGCGTTTCCTGACCGCGCTCGGTCATTCGCTACTGGTTTGCTGCGGTGCGCTGCTGTTCTCGCTGGTGCTGGTACTGCCTGCCATGTTTGTGATCGCTTACTACTATCCGAAACTGGATGCGGTGATGAACGTGCTGATCCTGATGCCCTTCGCCGTACCGCCGGTGGTGTCGTCGGTCGGGCTGCTGCAACTCTATTCGTCGTCGCCGCTGATGCTGACCGGCACGCCGTGGATTTTGATCGGCTGCTACTTCACCATCGCCTTGCCGTTTATCTATCGCGCCATCTCCAACAATATGCAGGCCATCAACCTGAAAGAGCTGATTGATGCCGCGCAGCTGCTCGGTGCCAGCACCTGGCAGGCGGCGCTGTTTGTGGTGTTGCCGAACCTGCGCAAAGGGGTATTTATCGCGGTGCTGCTCTCCTTCTCCTTCCTGATTGGTGAGTTTGTCTTCGCCAATATGCTGGTCGGCACCCGTTATGAAACCTTGCAGGTTTATCTGTTTAACATGCGCAACGGCAGCGGCCACTTCACCAGCGCGCTGGTGATCTCCTATTTTGCCGTCGTCCTGCTGGTTACCTGGCTGGCGAATGCCCTCAATCCTGAACGAGGCTGACCATGAGTTATCTGAGCGTCACCCAGCTGAACAAAAGCTACGGTCCGACCACCATTTTTGAAAACATCGATTTCAGTGCCGAAGAAGGCGAGTTTGTTACGCTGCTCGGTCCCAGCGGGTGCGGCAAATCGACGCTGCTGCGCTGTATCGCCGGATTGACCGAAGTGGATAGCGGCAACGTGTTGCTGCAAGGACAGGATATCGTGCCGCTGCCGCCGCAAAAGCGCACCATCGGCATGGTGTTTCAGAGCTACGCGCTGTTCCCCAATATGACGGTGGAGAAGAACGTGGCGTTTGGCCTGAAGATGCAGAAACTGGCCAGCGGTGAGATTCAGAAACGCGTGATGGAGGTACTGGCGCTGGTGGAACTCACCGACTTCGCGCGGCGTTATCCGCATCAACTCTCTGGCGGACAGTGTCAGCGCGTGGCGCTGGCGCGTTCGCTGGTGACGCGTCCACGCTTGCTGTTGCTGGATGAACCGCTGTCGGCGCTGGATGCGCGCATTCGTCGCCATCTGCGTGAACAGATCCGCAATATTCAGCGCGAGCTGAAACTCACTACCTTGTTTGTTACCCACGATCAGGAAGAGGCGCTGACCATGTCCGATCGCATCGTGTTGATGAACCGGGGCAAGATCGTGCAGAACGGCAACGCGGAAATGCTCTATACCCAACCGGCCGATCTGTTTGCCGCCGGCTTTATCGGCAACTACAACCTGCTGAGCGCCGAACAGGCAACGCAGCTGACCGGACAGGCGTTTAGCGGTCAGGTAGCGATTCGCCCGGAGTCGATCCAGCTGTGCGCGCCGCAGGCGGGCATTCCCGCCACCATCCTCAGCCACAGCTTGCTTGGCAACGTGATTCGCTATCGGGTGCGCGCGCAAAACGTGGAGCTTTCGATTGATTTACTCAACCGCAGCGTGGCAGATTTGCATCCCGCTGGTATGCAGATTGGGCTACAGTTAGAGATGTCGACGTTGCGCCAGGTTGCTTAATTTAAACGAAAAAAGGCGACACAACGCGGCGAAGGTTTTACCGGTTGTGCTCACCGTCAGGCTGGCAATCGGTGTGGTTTGAGCCTGACGGATGAGGAGCCTCTATACGTGTTAACTCTGCTTAATCTACTCTCTGCCGTTGCGCTGCTGGTGTGGGGCACACACATTGTGCGCACCGGCATCATGCGCGTTTACGGTGCCGATCTGCGTCGCGTACTCAGCCGCAGCGTCGAAAAAAAACCGATGGCGTTTCTTGCCGGTATTGGCGTCACGGCGCTGGTGCAGAGCAGTAACGCCACCACGCTGCTGGTTACCTCCTTTGTTGCACAGAATCTGGTGAGCCTGACGCCTGCGCTGGTGGTGGTGCTGGGCGCGGATGTCGGGACCGCGATCATGGCGCGCATCCTGACTTTTGATTTGTCGTGGCTGTCGCCGCTGTTTATCTTCTTTGGCGTGGTGTTCTTTCTCAGCCGCAAGCAAACGCGCATTGGGCAGTTAGGCCGCGCCAGTATTGGACTTGGCCTGATTCTGCTGGCGCTGCAGCTGATTGTAGCGGCCGCCAAACCGATCACCCAGGCGGCGGGCGTTCAGGTGCTGTTCTCGACGCTGACCGGCGATGTGATGCTCGATGCACTGATTGGTGCGGTGTTCGCCATCATCAGTTACTCCAGCCTCGCGGCGGTCCTGATTACCGCCACGCTGACCGCTACCGGTGTCATCTCCTTCAAGGTGGCACTCTGTCTGGTGATTGGTGCCAACCTCGGCAGCGGCCTGCTGGCGATGATCAACGCCAGCGGCTCCAATGCAGCGGGCAAACGCGTCGCGCTCGGCAGCCTGCTGTTTAAGCTGATTGGCAGCATCGCCATTTTGCCGTTCGTCAATGTGGTCGCCGATGTGCTGGATAAGCTGCCGGTCAATGACGAAGAGCTGGTGATCTTCTTCCACGTCTTCTACAACCTGATTCGCTGCTTAGTCATGGTGCCGTTTGCCGATCCAATGGCGCGCCTGTGCCGCCGTATGATTGCCGATGATCCCGAAAACGAAGCCCATCTCAAACCCAAACACCTCGACAGCAGCGCGCTGGATACGCCGGCGTTAGCGCTGGCTAACGCCTCACGCGAAACACTGCGCATCGGCGATGTGGTCGAGCAGATGATTGAGTCATTCAATAAGGTGGTGCACGGCGACCTGCGCGAAGAGCGCGCGGTGCGGCGGCTGGATGATGATGTTGATGTGCTTTACACCGCGATCAAACTCTATCTGGCGCGTATGCCGAAAGAGGATTTGCCGGAGGATGATTCGCGCCGCTGGGCGGAGATCATTGAGATGGCGCTCAACCTGGAGCAGGCGGGCGACATTATCGAACGCATGTGCGCCGACGTAGCGGATAAGTCACTGACCGCGCGCCGCGCCTTCTCTGCCGAAGGGCTGGAGGAGCTGCAAACCTTGCAGGAACAGGTGCTGTATAACCTGCGTCTGAGTTTGTCGGTGTTTTTGTCGCACGATGTCACCAGCGCCAAACGCCTGCGCCGATCCAAGCACCGCTTCCGCATCCTGATTCGCCGTTTCTCCCACGCGCACGTCGAGCGCTTGCATCTGCAGAATGTGCAGAGCATTGAGACGAGCTCGCTGCACCTTGGCTTACTGGGCGATATGAAGCGTTTGAATTCGCTGTTCTGCGCCGTGGCGTACACGGTTTTGGATCAGCCGGATGATGAGCGGGAAGAGGATTAAGAAGGTCAGAATCGCGCGATAAATCGCGCCGCTACAAATCCGCGTAATGGTCCGTAGCGGCGCAATGTATTGCGCTGGTTTTACATCACGACAGCAAACTGAACGCAATCATGCCAACAATCGCGCCGGTGGTGCCCAAAATGGTTTCCATCAGCGTCCATGTCTTCAGCGTTTCGGCTTCGGTGGCGCCGGTGAAGCGGCCAAACAGCCAGAAACCCGCATCATTCACATGACTGATAATGATCGAGCCGCCGCCGATACAGATCGACAGCGCGGCCAGCTGCGCGCCGCTGTAGTGCAGCGGTTCAATCACCGGCATCACTAAACCAACGGTGGTTAAACAGGCCACGGTGGCCGAACCCTGAATCACGCGAATCGCGCCAGAAAGGATGAAACACGCCAGCGCAATCGGCATACCTGCGCCGGTCAACGCATGCCCTAAAACCGGGCCAACGCCCGAATCCACCAGCACCTGCTTAAACACGCCGCCCGCACCAATCACCAGCAGAATAATGCCCGCCGGTTGCAGCGCGCTGCCGCACACCTGCATCACCTTCTCTTTATCCATGCCCTGACGATAAGCCAGGCCATAAATCGCCACCAAACAGGCCAGCAGAATCGCGGTGAACGGATGGCCGATAAACTCCAGCCACTCATACAGATGGGAACCCGGCGTAGTGAAGCGTGCGCCAATGGTTTTCAGGCCAACCAGCAGCAGCGGGAACAGAATCAGCGCCAGACTAAAGCCAAACGACGGCAGTTTGCCCTCTTCCACTTCCGGCTGATGATCTTCCGGCGGTGCACTAAAGCTGACGTGCTGCGCAATAACGCTGCCAAACAGCGGGCCCGCAATCAGCATGCCCGGAATCGCGGCGCACAGGCCCAGCAGAATCATCCAGCCAAAATCAGCGTGCATCTGCGCGGCCAGCAGCATCGGCGCGGGTCCCGGCAGCAGAAACGCGGCGGACGCCGCAACACCGGCAAACAGCGGGATCACCAGCTTAACTAAATTGCCTTGGGTGCGACGCGCCACGGCGAACGCAATGCTGATCAGCAACACCACCGCCACTTCAAAGAACAGCGGCAACGCACAGATCAAGCCAGCGACGCCCATCGCATAGTGCGCGCGGCTTTCCCCAAAGGTTTTCAACATGCGAATGGCGATCTGATCGACGGCGCCGGTTTCATGCAGAATCTTGCCGAACATCGCGCCCAACGCCACCACAATGGCGAGAAAGCCGAGCGTTCCGCCCATGCCTTTTTCCATGGTTTGTGCGATTTTATCGAGCGGCATGCCGGAGAACAGACCGGCACCAATGGAGACTAACATCAGGGCAACAAAGGCGTGCATACGCGCTTTCATCACCAAAAACAGCAGCAGCAGGACAGAGCCTGCTGCGGTTAACACTAGCGTTGCGGTACTCATGACTAACCCTTGTTGATTGCACCCTCAATGGTCGCAACCGTGGCCGCAACTACCTCATCCAGTGAATGATTGATATCAACCACCAGTACATCGGGCTCATCCGCGCCGGGTTCCTGCAGCGTGGCGAACTGCGTCACCAGCATCTGCGGTTTGAAGAAGTGACCTTTACGCGCTTTCAGGCGGGATTCGATGGTTTCGAAATCGCCCTGCAGATAGATAAATTTCAGGTTCTCGTTGCCCTGACGCAGGATGTCGCGATAGGACTTTTTCAGTGCCGAACAGACGATGATGGAGATCTCCTGCGTGCGCTGCATGGCAAATGCCGCATCATTCAGCGCCTGCAGCCACGGCTGGCGATCGTTGTCGTCCAGCGGATGGCCATCCGCCATTTTCATGATGTTGCTGCGCGGATGGAGGAAATCTCCATCGAGGAACGCAGTGTTTAACTGATGAGAGACCTGATTGGCGACGGCAGATTTTCCGCTGCCGGAAACGCCCATCAGGATAAAGACGTGGTGCGATGGAGATGGCGTTGTCATTGTTTTGCGCTCCGGCAGTGAATTCTGCCCAATGTTACCGATAACAAATTGAGCTGCCATTGTCAGAGCCTACTGAAAGGCTGGCAACCCTTCTCAGGTGGAAAAGCACGAAAGTGTGAACTGACTCAAATAATCGCCAAAATCAGATGCTGTCACCTTCGGAGATTTCAAAGCCAACATCCAGCGGTTGCGTTAGTGTGCGATCGCCGCCAATTCGCGCCAGCAGCATCGCTGCCGATTCCCGTCCCATACGCTCGCGCGGCGTTAACACCGTGGCGAGGCGCGGATTCACCACTTGCGTAATGTCGTGGCCGTGGAAACCGGCAATCGCCATCTGCTGCGGCACGCGTAATCCCTGACGCTGGCACTCAAACATCGCGCCTACCGCGAGGTCATCGTTGGTACAAAACAGGCTGTCAGTTTCCGGATAACGCTTTTGCGCCTCGCACAGTAGTTGCGCGCCGGCGCTGAAAGAGGAGGCATCTTCCATCATCACGCTGTGTGGCGTGAGCCCCGCTTCGCGCATCGCTTTTTCGTAGCCCTGTTGCTTCTGCAAGGTACGTTCATCAAGTCGCGCGCCGAGATAAACCGTATGGCGATGCCCTTTTTTCAGAATAGCATGCGTCATCTGCCGCGCGGCTTCGACGTTATCAAAGCCCACCGCCATATCGAGGCACGGCGTGACCGAATCCATCATCTCAATCACCGGGATGCCCGCCACTTCCAGCATGCGCAGCGTGCCCGGCGTATGGGTACGCTCGGTGAGGATCACGCCGTCGATGTTCCAGCCGAGCAGCGATCGCAGCTGTAACTCCTCTTTCTGCGCGTTGTAGCCAAAATGCGCCACCAGCGTTTGGTAACCCGCTTCGTCGGTGACGGCCTCAATGCCGCGCAATACGTCGGCGAAAACCTGGTTGGTTAAGGAAGGCAGCAGCACGCCGATAGCGCGGCTGGTGGCGTTGGAGAGCATATCGGGGGCGCGATTGGGGATGTAACCGAGTTCGTCCAGCGCCACGGCGATCTTATCGCGCAGCGCCGCAGAAACCTGATCGGGATTGCGCAGGTAGCGACTGACGGTCATTTTTGTGATGCCGACGCGATCGGCAACGTCCTGTAATACCGGTCTTTTCTTCTTCATCGTATGCGCCTGAAATCAGAGATACGACGAGTTTATCATTTTTTTGTCATGCACTGCCTTTGAGGAAAACCTGCGCGATCAATCGCGCCGCTACAAATACGTGCAGATATTGCAGCGGCGCCATTCATTGCGCGACCTTTAAACCGGTGGCAAATCAAACAGCAGAATCTCTGCATCGCTGTCAGCTTTGATGCTCAGCGCGCTTTCATCCCAAATCGCCAGCGCATCGCTGCTGCCAACCTGTTCGCCATTCACGCTCACCAGCCCTTTCACCACCTGAATCCACACGCGACGACCGGCTTCAACTGTCACTTCATCGCTTTCGCCCTCCGCAAAGACCCAGCGCGACAACGTCATGTCCTGAAACACCTTGAGCGATCCGTCACGTTCATCCGGCGTCAGCACAAACTGGCGGCCTTTAACATCATCGAAACGGCGCTGCGCGTAACGCGGCTCAATGCCTTTGCGCTCTGGAATAATCCAGATCTGATACAGGTGCAGCGGATCGGTGGCGCTGGCGTTGTACTCCGAATGTCGCACGCCGGTACCGGCGCTCATGATTTGGAACTCACCGCTCGGAATCTGCTCTTTGTTGCCCATGCTGTCCTGATGTTCAACGGTGCCAGACAGCACATAGGTCAGGATTTCCATGTCTTTATGCGGATGGGTGCCGAAGCCCTGACCACCATCGATAACATCTTCGTTAATCACGCGCAGTGCCGAGAAGCCCATAAAGTTGGCATCGTGATAATCGGCGAAAGAAAAGGTGTGCCAGCTATCCAGCCAACCGTGATTAGCGTGACCGCGTTCTTCAGCTTTGCGTACATAAATCATGTTCAATTCTCCTCAATGTTTTTTACAGTTTGGTACTGCGAAGGATTGATTGATAGCTGAAAAACTTCATCCCTCTGTTCAAAAAAAGTGAATGAAAACGAAAAAACGACCCAGGTTTTACTGATGAGGAAGTGCGAACGAGATTGGTCTTGTAGATAACCCACTACATAACAATGAGCATCACGGACCCTGCAAGCAGGAATAACAAGGAAAAATTATGTCAGAACACATCACTCCACCCGCTAAGCGCCCGATTGAGCGCTTTTTGAATACCGTTGAATGGCTGGGTAATTTATTACCGCATCCGATTACTCTATTTGCCCTGTTTTCACTATTTATCATTGTTGCGTCTGCCGTTGCCGCAGCGTTTGGCGTCAACGTGATCGATCCCCGCCCAGTTGGCGCGGCAGGACGCGCACCAGACGGTGTGATTCACGTGGTTAGCCTGATGAGTGCCGAAGGTTTGCAACGCATCGTCAGCCATCTGGTCACCAACTTTACCGGCTTTGCGCCGCTCGGCACCGTGTTGGTTGCGCTGCTCGGTGTGGGGATTGCCGAACATTCAGGGCTGCTCTCGGCGGCGATGCGCGCGCTGGTGTTTAACGCACCGAAAAAGCTCATCACCTTCACCATCGTCTTCGCTGGCATTATCTCCAACACCGCTTCTGAGCTGGGCTATGTGGTGCTGATTCCGCTGGCCGCGATGATTTTCCACTCATTGGGCCGTCATCCCCTGGCGGGCCTGGCCGCGGCGTTTGCCGGGGTTTCTGGCGGCTACAGCGCCAACCTATTGCTTGGCACCATCGATCCGCTGCTCTCGGGCATTACCCAAAGCGCCGCGCAGATCATCGATCCTGACTACCATGTTGGCCAGGAAGTGAACTGGTACTTTATGTTTGTCAGTACCTTCGTGATTGCCATTCTTGGCACCTGGATCACCAACAGCATCGTCGAACCTAAACTGGGCAAATATCACGACAGCGAAGGTGATGCGGTGCGAGGCGATATGGGCGCGCTGACGACGCAAGAACGTCGGGCGTTGAAAGGCGCGGGCTGGGCGGTTCTTGGCGTTACGCTGCTGCTGATCCTGACCGTGATTCCGGGCTACGGCGTGTTACTCAACCCGAAAACCGGCACGCTGGCGGGTTCACCGTTCCTGAAGGGCATCGTGGTGTTTATCTTTGTCTTCTTCGCTATTCCCGGCATGGTATATGGCCGCCTGATCGGCAATATGCGCAACGATCGCGACGTCATTAACGCCATGTCCGCCAGTATGAGCAGCATGGGCATGTATATCGTGCTGGTGTTCTTTGCTGCGCAGTTCGTGGCGTTTTTTAACTGGAGCAATTTCGGCACCGTGGTGGCAGTGAAAGGCGCTAATCTGCTGGCATCAATCGATATGGGCGCGCCGCTGCTGTTTGTCTGCTTCATCATGATCTGCGGCTTTATCAACCTGATGATCGGCTCCGCCTCGGCGCAATGGGCGGTGACCGCACCGATCTTTGTCCCGATGCTGATGCTGGTCGGCTTTGCGCCCGAAGTGATTCAGGCGGCATATCGCATCGGTGATTCGGTGACCAACGTGATTACACCCATGATGAGTTACTTTGGCCTGATTATGGCGGTGGCGGCGCGTTATCGACGCGACATGGGCATCGGTACGCTGGTGGCGATGATGTTGCCGTATTCGGTGGTGTTTATGATTGGCTGGACGCTGCTGTTTGTGCTTTGGGTGTTTGTCTTCAATCTGCCGGTCGGGCCCGGTGCGGCAACCTGGTACACGCTGTAAAGGCAAAAAAAAAGCCAGCACCCGAGCTGGCTAAATAATACCTGGAAGCAATGTGAGCAATGTCGTGCTTACCCGGTTGTCAGGAGACGTTTCCGAGCTCGCATGGCAATAGTAATCATTATCATTCGCGTCTGTAAAGCCCTTTTGCGAATTATTTTGCATTGACGAAGAGCGAGAATTCCTTGATGTTAAAGGGGATTTTATCCATTTTGCACAAGGAGTCGCTCATGAGTCAGATCGTTGTTCGTCACGCTATTCCCGAAGATGCTGCTGCTTTAACGCGCATGTACAGTCAGCCTGAACCGCAGGCCAACACGCTGCATCTGCCGTATCAATCGCCGACGCTGTGGCAGGACCGCCTCAGTAATCTGCGTCCGGGTGTGCATATGCTAGTGGCGTGCATTGACGATCAGATTGCCGGGCAACTCACGGTGGAAGTGCTGTCGGTGGCGCGCCGTCGCCATACCGCGACCTTTGGCATGGGCGTCGATTCTGCTTTTCATCGGCGCGGCGTCGGTAAAGCGCTGATGTCAGCGATGATTGATTTGTGCGACAACTGGCTGCAGGTGACGCGCATTGAGCTGACGGTGTTCGCCGATAATCATAAAGCGCTTGGCCTGTATCAGCAGTTTGGCTTTGAGATCGAAGGCACCGCACGTCGCCACGCCATGCGCGACGGCGAAATGGTGGATACGCACTATATGGCGCGCTTGAAATAACCTTTGAAATCGCGCCGCTACAAAGACGTGCACATATCGTAGCGGCGCAATTTATTGCGCATTAGCGATCAATAACCTGCGCTTAAATCATCCACTGAACGCGGATCCGATGCGCCATAACGCGTGCCGTCCGGCCCAATCATAATGCTCTGCGTGCTGCCCATCGCGGGCATCACTTTCACATGCTGGCCTTTGGCTTCCAGCAGGCGCAACGTATCCGGGCTGAAGCCTTTTTCCACGCGCAGCTGATCGGGCAACCATTGATGATGGAAGCGCGGTGCGTTGGTCGCTTCCGCTACGTTCATGCCGAAATCGATGCTGTTCACCACCATTTGCAGCACGGTGGTGATAATACGGCTGCCGCCTGGGCTACCGGTAACCAGCCAGGTTTTACCGTCTTTTGCCACAATAGTAGGCGACATTGATGACAGCGGACGTTTAGCCGGTTGCACCGCATTCGCCTCGCCACCGACTAAGCCGTAGACGTTTGGCGTACCCGGTTTGGCCGAGAAATCATCCATTTCATTGTTCATCAAGATGCCGCTTTGTCCGGCGACAATGCCGCTGCCGAAGTAAGTATTCAGCGTGTAAGTCACCGCGACCGCGTTGCCATCTTTATCCACCACAGAGAAGTGCGTGGTTTGATTGCTTTCATACGGCGCCAGTTTACCGGGTTTGATCTCGCTGGATGGACGCGCTTTATTGACGTCAATCTGCTGCGCCAGGGTTTTGGCGTAGGCTTTGCTGGTCAGCGCCTGCTGCGGCACTTTGACGAAATCAGGATCGCCAAGGTATTCGGAACGGTCGGCGTAAGCGTATTTTTCCGCTTCCGCCATCACCTGCATCGCATCCGCGCTACCAAAGCCGAATTTTGCCAGGTCGAAGTTTTCCAGGATATTGAGGATCTGCACGATGTGAATCCCGCCGGACGATGGCGGCGGCATGGAGAACACTTCGTAGCCGCGATAGGTGCCGCTCACCGGTTTACGTTCCACCGCGCGATAGGCCGCCAGATCCGGCTTGCCGATCAATCCGCCGTGCTGCGCCATTTCACCGGCAATTTCATCGGCGATTTTGCCTTTATAGAACGCATCCGGCCCTTGCTGGGCGATCAGCTGCAGGCTGCGCGCGAGGTTTTTCTGCACCAGACGTTCGCCCTTCTGATACGGCTTACCGTCGGCTTTGTAGAAAATCGCGCGGCTGTTGTCGTGGTTGATCAGCGTCTCTTTGCCGTAGGTGGCGAGATCGTCGGCCAGCGCATCGTTCACTACGATACCGTCACGCGCCAGTTTGATAGCAGGCGCCAGTAATGTGCTCAGCGGCAAGGTGCCGTATTTCTGCGCCGCCAGCGAAAAACCGGCCACGGTGCCCGGCGTACCTGAGGCTAAATGAGAAGTGAGTGACAACTTACTATCAGCGTTGCCCTGCTTATCAAGGAACATATCGCGTGACGCGCGCGCCGGTGCCATTTCGCGGAAGTCGATGGCGGTGGTGCGTCCGGATGCAGTACGTAGCAGCATAAAGCCCCCGCCGCCGAGATTACCGGCCTGCGGATGCGTCACCGCCAGCGCGAAACCCACCGCAACCGCCGCATCCACCGCGTTACCGCCCTGCTTAAGAATATCGACGCCGACTTCTGTCGCCATCGCATCCACCGATGCCACCATGCCATGTTTGGCTTTTACCGGGTGAAAGGTATCACTATCAACGCCATACGAAACTGGCGGCGCGTTGGCGGGCGCAGCGTGTGCGCCCTGCACCACGGTAAAACTCATCAATAATGCCCAGCCGAACTGACGCACGTTGCCCTGTATCCTCATCCTGCCACCACCCTTTTAAAGTTATTTATACCCTTCATACTTCAAGGTGCAGATGCGTTGGCTGCTCTCGTTCACCCGAATCACTTACTTGTGTAAGCTCATCGGGACTCTCTCGTTTGCCGCCTTCCTGCGCCTTGAATTATTTTGGGTATCCATTTGTTATTTATTGATGCAAGTGTTTGCAAACACGGTAAAAAGCGTAGCAGTAAGCTAAATTCGGCGCACTCCTGGATCATAGGTTTGTGATATCGCATAAACTTATGACTGCAGCGCGTGTTGCCACCTTGGCAGCATCAGCACACAGCAGGCTGCATGAATGGAGGAAGACCATGAACAAATGGCTAATTGTGATCGCAGCATTGCTGCCGTTAAGCAGCATGGCAAATACGTTGAACAGCACCAACGACCCGAACAAACCCGGCTTCAACCCGAGCCAGCAGCGGATGCAGTCGCAGATGCAGAATCAGCAGCAACAGCAGAAGCTCAGGTTGCAGCAGAATCAGCAGCAGCAAAGTCAGGATGTCCAGCGCAAGGTGCAGGAACAGCGGGATAGCGCCCAGCAGCGGGTGATTCAGTCGCAGCCGGGCCAGAAACAGCAGCAGAACTAGCGGAAGTCGGGACCGATAATATCGATGCGGTCGGTGCAGATAGCATCGACGCCCCAACTCAACAGCTCGCGCGCCCGCGCGGGCTGATTCACGGTATACACCAGAATATGCAGACCGGCCGCTTTCAGCTGCGCGGTGCGTTTGGCGTCGAGTAATTTGTGGTTGAGATGGATCGACACGCAATCCAGACGCGCGGTCAGCGCCTGCCAATCGTCGTGCCACTCATCCAGCAGCAACCCGCGCGGCAGTTCAGGTGCTGCCTCCATCGCAGCCTCCAGCGCTGCGTAAGAGAAGGAGGAGAGCAGCGGTGCGGTTTGTCCTTGCCACAGTTCGCGTGCGGCCAGCGCCACATTGCGGCCAGTTTCCACCTCCTGCCCGGTGGTGGGTTTGATCTCGATGTTCGCCATCATCTGATGCTGGCGACAACGCTCGGCCACTTCGCTCAGCAGCGCCAGCGGTTCGCCTTCGTAATCGCGGCTAAACCAGCCGCCGGCATCCAGCTGTGACAACTTATGCCACGACAGCGCGCCCGCCACGCCCCAACCGTTGCTGGTGCGATCCAGCGTATCGTCGTGCAGCAGGAAAATTTGCTTATCTTGCGACAGCTTGGCATCAAACTCGATCATGGTGTGACCGTGCTGCGCGCCGACATCAATTGCCGCGAGGGTATTTTCCGGGGCCAGTTTGCCGCCGCCGCGATGCGCGACAATGTGCGGATAAGGCCAGTTGTGTTGACTCATTCCAGACGCTTTCCATAGGTTGAATCGAAGAAGTGTAACGCATCTGACGGCAGATGCAGCCACAAGGTGCTGCCCGCCAGCGGGCGCTCGCTGTGTGGCAAACGGACCACCATGCGTGCGTTACCGATGCGGCCGTGCGCCAGATTGTCCGCGCCGAGCATCTCCAGCGTTTCAACCACCAGCGGAATGCCGCCCGCATCGCGGCTGCTGAGTTTAATGTGTTCGGGACGAATGCCGAGCGTCAGCAGGCGATTGGCCCATTTGGCTCTGCTCTCGCCCAGCAGCAAGCTGTTAAGCGCATCCAGCGTGAAACGCGTGCCGTCGCTGCTGATTTGCCCTGGCAGCAAATTCATGGCGGGCGCGCCGATAAACGAGGCAACAAACTGGCTGGCCGGACGCTCGTAGACTTCCACCGGCGTGCCCACCTGCTCCACCACGCCTTTGTTCATGACCATCACGCGTTGCGCCAGCGTCATCGCTTCTACCTGGTCGTGCGTCACGTAGATGCTGGTGGTTTTCAGGCGGCGATGCAGCTGTTGCAGCTCAAGACGCATCTGCACGCGCAGGCGCGCATCCAGATTCGACAGCGGCTCATCAAACAGGAAAACCGCCGGTTCACGCACGATAGCGCGCCCCATCGCCACGCGCTGACGCTGCCCGCCCGACAGCTCACGCGGGCGGCGATGCAGCAGATGATCCAGTTCGAGGCTGCGCGCGGCTTCCATCACGCGCTGATCAATCTGCACTTTGCCCATGCCGCGAATTTTCAGGCCATACGCCATGTTTTCGCCCACCGTCATGTGCGGATAGAGCGCGTAGTTCTGGAACACCATGGCGATGCCGCGATCTTTCGGCTCCATGTGGGTGACGCGTTTGTCGTCGATGTAGATGTCGCCCGACGATACGCGCTCAAGGCCCGCCACCATGCGCAGCAGCGTCGATTTACCGCAGCCGGAAGGGCCGACCATCACCATAAATTCGCCATCGTTAATGGTGATATTCAGGGGCTGAATGATCTGATTTTTTCCGTCGTACGATTTGGTAACGGTCTGAAGGGTTACGCCTGCCATTTATTTATCACTCTCTACCAGGCCACGCACAAACGCACGTTGCATCACGAGTACCACCACCACCGGTGGAATCAGGGTTAATAACATTGCCGCCATCACTTCATTCCACTGCGTCGGCCCGCCGCTGCTGTTGATCATGCTTTTCACTCCGGCGACGGCGGTGCTGAGGCTGGCATCGTTGATGATCAGCAGCGGCCACAGATATTGGTTCCAGCCGTAGATAAAGGTGATCACGAAGAGCGCGGCGAGATTGGTTTTGGACAGCGGTAACACAATGTCCCAGAAGAAGCGCATCGGGCTGGCACCGTCGATACGCGCCGCCTCAATCAGCTCGTCCGGCAGTGACATAAAGAACTGACGGAACAGGAAAGTGGCCGTCGCCGATGCCATCAGCGGCAGCGTTAAGCCGCTGTAGCTGTCGAGCATATTCAGCGTCGAAATCACTTCCACCGTCGGAAAAATACGCACTTCCACCGGCAGCATCAGGGTGATGAAAATCAGCCAGAAAAACAGCGAACGCAGCGGGAAGCGGAACCACACCAGCGCGAAGGCGGAGAGCATCGAGACGCTGATTTTGCCAATGGTGATGCCGAGCGCCATCAGCAGGCTGTTGAGCATCATCATGCCAAATGCCGGGCCGTTGCCATTCACGCCATGCGTCCAGATGCGCGCGATGTTCTCCCACAAATGCGTACCCGGCAGCAGCGTCATCGGCACCTGATACACCGCCTCGTTATCCAGCGTCGCCGCGACAAAAGCGATGTAGAGCGGGAACAGAATGGTCAGCACGCCCAGCACCAGCAAGGTATGGCTGAAGATGTCCAGCCCGCGTCGATTCTCAATCATTGGTATTGCACCTTACGCTCGACAAAGCGGAATTGCAGTATAGTCAGGCCATTCACCAGCAGCATCAACACCACCGATTGCGCGGCGGAGGAAGAGAGATCCAGCCCGGTGAAGCCTTCGCGATAGATTTTGTAGATCAGCGTGGTGGTGGCCTGTACTGGCCCGCCGCCAGTGGCGGCATCGATCACCGGGAAGGTATCGAAGAAGGCATACACCAGATTGACCACCAGCAGGAAAAAGCTCACCGGCGTAATCAGCGGCAGGGATAAATTGAAGAAGCGACGCACCGGACCGGCGCCATCGATCGCTGCCGCTTCCACCAGCGATTTGGGAATCGACTGCAGCGCGGCGAAGAAAAACAGGAAGTTGTAGCTCATTTGCTGCCAGATCGACGCCAGCACAATCAGGAACATCGCCTGACCGCTGTTTTGCGCGTAGTTCCAGTTGTAGCCCATTTGGTTCAGCAGATGGCTGAACAAACCGAGGCCCGGATTAAACAGGAACATCCACAGCACCGCCGCTACTACCGGCGCCACCGCGTACGGCAGCAGCAGCAAGGTTTGGTAAAGCTTGCGCAGGCGAATCACGTAATCCACCAGCGCCGCCAGCAGCAGGGAAAAGGTCATGCCGCAAATCGTGACCAGCGCACTGAATTCAATGGTGGTCCAAAAGGACGCCAGATAGTACTCGTCGCTGAACAGGCGTTTAAAGTTCGCCATTCCGACGAATGTGCTGGAGATGCCAAAAGGATCAATGCTTTGCAGCGAATACCACAAGGCTTCACCGGCTGGCCACAGAAAGAAGATGGCCGTGATCACCAGTTGCGGCAGCAGCAGCAAATAGGGCAGAAAACGGGAGCGAAATACCGGGCGCGATGAGGACATAGCAGGCTCAATCCAGGAGAAAAATCGGGGCGAACGCCAGGCGTCGGCCCCGAGATAACAGCGTTACTTCACTTGCTGCTCAAAACGGCGCAGCAGTTCGTTACCGCGTTTCACAGCGTTATCCAGCGCGGCTTGCGGCGCCTGTTTGCCGGTCCACACGCTTTCCAGCTCTTCGTCCACGATGGTACGAATCTGTGGCATGTTGCCCAGACGCATACCTTTGGTGAACGGCAGCGGATCTTTGTTCAGCATCTGACGCGTAGCGATGTCTGCGCCGGGGTTCTTGTCATAGAAGCCCTGTTGCTTAGTCAGTTCGTATGCGGCGGTGGTGATAGGCAGATAACCGGTTTTCTGGTGCCATTCGGCAGCGATTTCCGGCTGTGCGAGGAACTTCATGAACTCCGCCGCGCCTTTGTAGGTGTTGGCATCTTTGCCTTTCATCACCCACAGGCTCGCGCCGCCAATGATGGCGTTTTGCGGTGCGTTCGGAACGGTTTCATCGTACGGCATCATGCCAACGCCGAAGTTAAATTTGGCGTAGTGTTTGATGTCGGCCAGCGAACCGGAAGACGCGGTGGTGATGCCGCAATCGCCGTTGTAGAACTTGGCGGTGGATTCATCTTTGCGACCGAAGTAGGTGAAATCCCCCTTCTTGTTCATCGCTTCCAGCATTTCGATGTGGCGCACCTGCACCGGCTTGTTGAATTCAAGTACAGCATCGGTACCGTCAAAGCCGTTATTTTTGGTGGCGACCGGCAGCGCATGCCAGGCGCTGAAGTTTTCAATCTGAATCCAGCCCTGCCAGCCGCTGGCGTAACCGCAGGTCAGGCCCGCTTTGCGCAGCGCTTCGGCGTCTTTCGCCAGCTCCTGCCAGGTTTTTGGTGGCTGATCCGGGTTCAGACCGGCTTTTTTGAACGCATCTTTGTTGTAGTACAGCACCGGCGTGGAGCTGTTGAACGGCTGCGAGATCAGCTGGCCTTTGCTGTCGCTGTAGTAACCGGCAACGGCTGGCACGAACTGCCTGGGATCCATTTGCACGCCGGCGTCTTTAAACACCTGGTTGACCGGCACGATAGCTTTTGACGCCATCATGGTCGCCGTACCGACTTCATACACCTGCAGCAGCGCAGGTGCTTTACCGGCGCGCACTGCCGCGATACCCGCCGCTAAGCTCTGCTCGTAGTTGCCTTTGTAAGTCGGAACGATTTTGTAATCGGGATGAGCCTGGTTAAAACGTTGTGCCAGAGAATCAACTTCTTTGCCTAACTCGCCTTCCATTGAGTGCCAGAAAGGGATCTCAGTTGCAGCCAGCGCATTACCGCTGAGCGCCAGGCCGAGCAAGACACTCATCAGGCGGGGACGAAGCGTAAAAGCGGACATAAGGTTTTTCCTGTGCTGTTAAGTACGCGCGAATACGCGCATTTTTTAGTTCGCGACGTAACATGACACGGGGAAATGACGGATTAATAACAGGTTTATGACGGGGATGTGACAGGTGGGTTAGGAGTGCTGGGTGTCCTCTCGTGCGTGCTCGCTGTCCCCCTCCTCGGTCCTCCCCCATTAATGGGGGAGGAAGATGCTGCTATATGTGAGTTGGGAGTGGCATGTGGCAGCGTCTCCTTCCCCCCGCTTGCGGGGGGAAGGCCGGGATGGGGGACAGCGAGCACCAACTTAAGCGCCTAAATAAGCACTCCGCACCGCTTCGTTGGACAGCAGCGCTTCGCCGCTGTCCTCCAGCACCACGTGGCCGTTCTCCAGCACATAGCCGCGATCTGCCAGCTTCAGCGCCTGGTTGGCGTTCTGCTCGACGAGGAAGATGGTCATGCCCTCTTTACGCAGCTGCTCAATGGTGTCGAAGATCTGCTGAATGATAATCGGCGCCAAACCCAACGACGGCTCATCCAGCAGCAGCAAACGCGGCTGGCTCATCAACGCGCGACCAATCGCCAGCATCTGCTGCTCACCGCCAGACATGGTGCCCGCGCGCTGTGCTTTACGTTCTGCCAGCCGTGAAAACAGCTGATAAACGCGATCGATACGCTCCAGATACTGCTGACGCGTGGCGAAAAAACCGCCCATCGCCAGGTTCTCTTCCACCGTCATGCGCGAAAACACCCGACGGCCTTCCGGCACGATGGCAATCGCTTCACGCATGATTTTCGCGGTTTGCCAGTCGGTGATTGTTTTACCATCAAAGGTGATGGTGCCGCTGGTGGCGCGTGGTTCGCCACACAAAGTGCCGAGCAACGTGGTTTTACCCGCGCCGTTGGCACCGATCAGCGTGACGATTTCACCCTGATTGATGTGCAGATTAATGTTGTGCAGCGCCTGAATCGGACCGTAATGGGCGCTGACATTCTGCAAAGTTAAAATCGGGTTTGCCATGTTACGCCTCACCTAAATAAGCACGGATCACATCCGGATTGTTACGCACCTGTTCCGGCGTGCCGTTAGCCAGCGGCGTTCCCTGATTCACCACGTAAATGCGGTCAGAAATGCCCATCACCAGCTTCATATCGTGTTCAATCAGCAGCACGGAAACCTTGTGCTCACCGCGCAGTTCGGCGATCAGCTCATCAAGTTCGTGCGTTTCACGCGGGTTAAGACCGGCCGCCGGTTCATCCAGCATCAGGATTTCCGGACGCGTCACCATGCAGCGCGCAATCTCCAGACGACGCTGCTGACCATAAGCAAGGTTACCCGCCTGACGGTTAGCCAGATCCAGCAAACCGATGCGTTCAAGCCAGGTTGCCGCGCGATCCAGCGCTTCGCTCTCACCGCGACGGAAAGCCGGGGTTTTGAACAAGCCGGAGAACACGCCGCTTTTCAGGTGCTGATGTTGCGCCACCAGCAGGTTCTCAATCACCGTCATTTCACGGAACAGACGCACATGCTGGAAGGTACGCACAATGCCCATGCGCGCAATCTTCTGGCCTGGCAAACCTTGCAGTTGTTGATCGCGCAGTTTGATGGTGCCGCCGGTCGGTTTGTAGAAACCGGTCAGGCAGTTGAACACCGTGGTTTTACCGGCACCGTTCGGGCCGATCAGCGAAACAATTTCCTGTGGATGCAGCTCAAGCGCCACGTTGTTGACGGCTAACAGGCCGCCGAAGCGCATCATCAGGCCTTCAACGGCTAATAAAGGCTGACTCATGCCTGCTCTCCTTGTTTACTGCTTTTCATCTTCAGATGCGGACGCTTCATCGGCAGCAGACCTTGCGGACGCCATATCATCATCAGCACCATCAAACCGCCGAGCACCAGCATGCTGTACTCGTTCAAATCACGCATCAGCTCGCGTGATACCACCAGCAGAATCGCTGCAAGGATCACTGCCAGCTGCGAACCCATGCCGCCCAACACCACAATCGCCAGCACAAAGGCCGATTCGACGAAGGTGAAGGATTCCGGGCTGACGAAGCCCTGACGTGCAGCGAACAGCGTCCCCGCGAAGCCGGCGAACACGGCGCTGATGGTGAAAGCCGTCAGCTTGATGCGCGTTGGGCTCAGGCCGAGCGAACGGCAGGCGATCTCATCTTCACGCAACGCTTCCCACGCGCGGCCCAGCGGCATACGCAGCAAACGGTTGATCACAAACAGCGTCAGCACCACCAGCAGCAGCGCCACCAGATAGAGGAAAATCACGCGGTCGCTGGGATCGTATTTCAGGCCGAAGAAATCATGGAAAGTGCTCCAGCCGCCTTCACTGACGCGGCGGCCAAACTCCAGACCAAACAGACTGGGCTTGGGAATCTGCGCGATGCCGTTCGGGCCGCCGGTGATCGCGGTATTATTCAGCAGCAGAATACGCACGATTTCACCGAAGCCGAGCGTGACGATCGCCAGATAGTCACCGCGCAGGCGCAGCACCGGGAAGCCGAGCATCAGGCCAAACGCACCGGCGACTAAACCGGCCAGCGGCAGACTTTCCCAGAAACCAAAACCGTAATAGTGATTAAGCAACGCGAAGGTGTAAGCGCCGATGGCATAAAAACCGCCGTAGCCCAGCACCAGCAAACCAGACAAACCCACCACCACGTTCAACCCGAGCCCGAGCATTACGTAGATCAGCGTCAGCGTGGCGATATCGACGCTGCCGCGCGAGACCAGAAACGGCCAGATAACGGCGGCGGCAATCACCAGCGCCATCAACAGCTTCTGCTTTGGCGTTGATCCATCAAAACCCGGCAGAACAAAACCTTTGCCGCTGCGTTTGAATTTACCCTGCACCAGCGGACGCAGCAGCTGGAAGACAAACACCACCGCACAGCCAATGAAGATCCAGTTCCAGCGTACCGCGCCCGCATTGGCGACCACCAGTTTGGTGCCGTCCAGATCGAGGCGCACGCCCATAAAGAAAGTAGCGAGAATCAGCAACATCACCGTGGAGATCACGGCGTTGACCAAACCGAGGCGTTTCATACTTTCTCCACCTCCGGACGGCCAAGAATCCCGGTTGGCATTACCAGCAGCACCACAATCAGCAGCGCGAAGGAGACCACATCTTTATATTCGGTCGACAGATACGCCGAGGTAAGCGCTTCTGCGATACCCAGCACCAGGCCGCCAATCATCGCGCCTGGAATACTGCCGATACCGCCTAATACCGCGGCGGTGAAGGCTTTCATCCCGACCATAAAGCCGATGAACGGGTTAATCGAGCCGTAGAATTGACCGAGCAATACGCCCGCCACCGCCGCCATCGCCGCACCAATGATAAAGGTGAGAGAGATAACGCGGTCGGTGTTGATGCCCAGCAGGCTGGCCATTTTCAGGTCTTCTGCACAGGCGCGGCAGGCGCGGCCCATGCGCGAATAACGGATAAACAGCGTCAGCGCCAGCATCGACAGGAAGGTCACCACCCAAATCACCAGTTGCATGGTGGAGAGCGTGGCCGCAAAGCCGTTGCTCTCGCCCAACGTCCACTGGCCGGTGATCAGGCTTGGCAGCGCAAGATCGCGCGAGCCTTGCGTCAGGCTGACGTAGTTTTGCAGGAAGATCGACATCCCGATCGCGGAGATCAGCGCGATCAGGCGCTTGGACGATCGCACCGGCCGGTACGCCACGCGCTCGATGCTCCAGCCATAGGCGCTGGAGATGATCACCGCCATCACGAAACCGGCGGCGATCATCAGCCACGAGGTATCGATGCCCATCATCATCAGGGCGGCAATCACGATAAAGGAGACATAGCTACCGATCATATACACCTCGCCGTGGGCGAAGTTGATCATGCCGATAATGCCGTAAACCATGGTGTAACCGATGGCGATCAGCGCGTAGGTGCTCCCGAGGGTCACCCCGTTGAACATCTGCTGAATAAAATAGAGAAACTGCTCGGACATAGTGAGGACCTGCTCTGGAGCTGAATAATTCCCTCTCCCGCGTGCGGGAAAGGGAATTTTGGGGGATTACTTAACTGCGGTAGAAGAGCCGTCTTTGTGCCATTTGAAGACACCAAATTCGAAGCCCTTCAGGTCACCTTTCTCATCCCAGTTCAGGTTGCCCATCACGGTTGGAACGGCAGCGCCCTCTTTCAGGTTCTTCGCAATCGCATCGGGCTCATCGCTCTTGCTGCGTTCGATTCCGGCCACCAGCGACTGAATCGCCGCGTAGGTGGTCCAGACGAACGGACCGGTTGGATCTTTGCGGTTAGACGCGGTGTTGGCTTTAATCGCATCAACAATCGCCTTGTTCTCTGGCAGCTGGTCATAACGTTTCGGCAGGGTCACGAACAGGCCTTCAGACGCATCGCCAGCGATGTTAGACAGGGAAGCGTTGCCCACGCCTTCCGGACCCATGAAACCGGCATTCAGGCCAGCGGATTTTGCTTGACGCAGAATCTGGCCCAGCTCCGGGTAATAGCCACCGTAGTAAACGAAATCGACGTTTTCTTTCTTCAGACGCGCAATCAGCGTGGAAAAGTCTTTATCACCGGCGGTGATACCTTCAAACAGCACCACGTTGCCGCCTTTGGCTTTCAGGGTTTTCTGCACCGATTCCGCCAGACCCTGACCATATTGCTGTTTGTCATGCACCACAGCGATACGTTTTGGTTTGATGTGGTCGAGGATGTAGGTCGCCGCCGTTGGGCCCTGATCGGAATCCAGACCGGTAGTACGCAGCACGTCAGCATAGCCACGCGCAGTCAGTTCAGGCGCGGTAGCGGCTGGGGTGATCATCAGCACGCCTTCATCGTTATAGATGTCTGAAGCTGGCTGAGTAGAGGAGGAGCACAGATGGCCGATAACGTATTTGATGCCGTCGTTAACCACTTTGTTGGCAACCGCAACCGCTTGTTTCGGGTCACAGGCATCGTCATATTCCACGCCAACCAGTTTGTCACCGTTAACGCCGCCTTTGGCGTTGATGTCCTTAATCGCCTGCGCGGCACCGGTAAACTGCATGTCACCGTACTGCGCGACCGGACCGGTTGATGCGCCTACGATGGCAATTTTGATGTCTTTAGCCAGCGCTGCATGGCTCATCGCCAGGGCAACGCAGCCCGCCAGTAGTGCGCGTCCTTTACTCATTTTCATGCGAACTTCCCCATCTGTTGTGTCGTGTTTGTTGTGATTGTTTATTTTCTGCCAGTCAAAGAGGAAAACTCATTCTGCAATAATGGGTTAGCACGCTTTTCTGGCATTTATAGGTAATAAGGCTTTATTTTTCAGGTTATTAAACAGGAACTTTCTTCTGTAAATCAACTGACATATTCAGAATTGACTGAGTGGATCAGCAGAATCGTCTGGTTGTTATGGCCGATTTTTCAGCAGGATACCAGCGCATTATGCTGGCTTTTTCAACTATCGTTGATGGCTTACTCCACAATCCTGGCAAACTGACCGGCATTTGACCTATTTTCATCAGAAAAAAGTGACAGCGCTCTGACTGTCTAAATTCGCTACACTATCGCCTTTGCACTAGTACAGGTATTAGGTATGAAGCTGACAATCCAGCGCTTAGCATCGTTAACCGCTCAGGATCGTATCGATTTAGCTAAAGTCTGGCCGGAAATCGATATTGTGCAACTGGAAGCACAACTCAGCGACACGCAGCGTTTGTATGCGGCGCGTTTTAACGACCGATTACTGGCGGCGCTGCAGCTGACCCTCAGCGGCACGCAGGGGAAAATCACCCACCTCAACGTTCGCGAAGTCACGCGTCGACGTGGCGTGGGGCAATACTTGCTGGAAGAGACAATCGCGCAGAATAGCGCGTTAGCAGATTGGTGGATTGCCGATGACGGCGACGCCGATCAGGGGGTGCGTGCGGCGTTTATGCAGGCTTGTGGTTTTCGTGCGCAGGCTGATGGTTGGGTACGTTGAAAGGATGTCGCGCGGAATGTCTGAGCATGTTGCGTAGCGACCAGGTAATAAAAAGGGCGACTTAAAAGTCGCCCCGTTTTTCCACCCGATCACTATCAGGCTTCAATCGCCACACGCAGTTTCTTCATGGCGTTCTTTTCCAGCTGACGCACGCGCTCCGCAGAGACGCCGTATTTGTCGGCCAACTCCTGCAGCGTGGTTTTGTTGTCATCGTCCAGCCAGCGGGCACGGATAATGTCCTGACTACGCTCGTCGAGGCTCAGCATCGCATCGCTCAGCTTATCAGCCGCATGTGCATCCCAGTTGTCCTCTTCGATGCCATCGGCAAAGTCAGAGGTTTTATCCTGCAGATACAGCACCGGCGCCATCGCTTTACCTTCGCCTGCTTCGTCATCAGATGACATGTCGAAAGTCATATCCTGCGCAGCCATGCGCGATTCCATTTCCAGCACGTCTTTACTGCTCACGCCCAGCTCGCGTGCGACCATTTCTACTTCGTCCTGGTTAAACCAACCGAGACGCTGTTTGCTTTTACGCAGGTTAAAGAACAGCTTGCGCTGCGCTTTGGTGGTCGCGACTTTCACGATACGCCAGTTACGCAGCACGTATTCGTGAATCTCTGCTTTAATCCAGTGCACGGCGAACGACACCAGACGCACGCCGACTTCAGGGTTGAAGCGACGCACCGCCTTCATCAGGCCGATGTTGCCTTCCTGAATCAGGTCCGCCTGCGGCAAGCCGTAACCGGAGTAGTTACGAGCAATATGAACAACAAAGCGCAGGTGAGACAGGATCAGCGTCTTTGCTGCATCCAGATCGCCCTGGTAATGCAGCCGCTCAGCCAATGCTTTTTCCTCTTCTGCCGTCAGCACCGGCCAGTTGTTGGCAGCCCGAACGTAAGATTCCAGGTTACCCAGAGGAGCAATCGCTAAAGTTTGCATTTCTTTGGTCATTCAAACCCTCACAAATTCAATGGACTTGCTGCACAGTTCCTTGCGCAGACGCTACATTATGTCAACGTCGCGAAAAAACCAGAAGCAATCTGTGCTACTTGGACGACAAAGTTATCCACAAGTTCAATTATAGCAGTGAATATTTTACACACAGATGACGGCGGGGGATATAGGAGAATTCCTCTGCTCCCAGGTCGTCGGCAGCAGAGGAAGAGTATAGCAAAAAACGTTGCTTTTGGTTACTGCGGCGTAAAACGGCGTAAATGTTGCACTGTTGCCAGCCATGCGGCAATCCAGCCGATGATGGCGGCGATCAGCAGTAACAGCAGCCCTTCATCCCAGGAAAAACCCTCGAGCACAAAGGTGGTACCGAATACGGTTGCTACTTGCGCCACCACCGATTGCAGGCGCAACACCAGCACTTCGGAGAGCAGCAGCGACAGCACCGCGCCGCCCAAACCTAACAGCGCACCGCCGTACAGGAATGGACGCAGGATAAAGCCGTCGGTGGCACCAATCAGCTTCTGCACGTTAATAGTATCGCGCCGCGCAAAGATGCTGAGCCGCACGCTGTTGCCGATCACCAGGAACACCGCAACCACCATCAGCAGGCCAATCATTGAGGCAATCTGTCCCACCAGCCCGGTTAGCGCCGCTAAACGCGCGAACCAGCTGTCATCCATACGCACTTCATCAACGCCCTGCACTTTAGATACGCGATCGCGTAGATTCGCCATGGTGTCCGAATTCTGGAAATTAAGTTTCGGCGTGATGATGGCCACCGCCGGCAGCGGATTCTGCTCCAGCATGTCCATCGAACCACCAAAACCAGACCAGTTGCGGAACTCATTCAACGCTTCTTCACGCGTCAGATAGTTGACGTTGTCCACGCCATCGAGCTGCTTGAGCTGCGCGGTGACATTCTCCGCTGCAGTGTCATCCAGCGCTTTATCCAGATAAACCGTTAGCTGCGGCGCGGGATACCACTGCGTCGCCGCCTGGCTGACGTTCTTCCACACCATGTAGCACACGCTCGGCAGCGTCAGGGAAATGGCGATCACCATCACCGTCAGCAGCGTCGCCAGCGGCTGACGCCACATATCCGACAGCGTGCCGCGCAGCGCATAGCGCCACTGTTCCTGCCAGCCGCCTTTCAGCGCCTTGCTTTTAGAGGGTTGTTTCGCCTTCGGCGCTGGTGCGCGCTTGTTGCGTTTATTGACCATCGTGGCCTCCGTGCAGACGTCCCTGATTAAGCGTCATCACGCGGTAATTCCGGCGTGCAATCAGCCCGACATCGTGCGTTGCCATCAACACCGTGACACCAACGCGGTTGAACTCTTCGAACAGGCGCAAGATATCTTCCGACAGCGCATTGTCGAGGTTACCGGTGGGTTCATCCGCCAGCAGCACCGCAGGCTTGTTCACCACCGCGCGGGCAATGCCGACGCGCTGCTGTTCACCGCCAGAGAGCTGAATCGGATAGCTTTTCGCTTTGTCGAGCAGGCCGACTTTATCCAGCGCGGCCGACACGCGCCGACGAATATCTTCGCCGCTGGCACCGGAAATGATCAGCGGGATCGCCACGTTGTCGTAGACCGAACGATCCATCAACAAATGGTGATCCTGGAAAATCATGCCGATTTGACGTCGCAGGAAAGGCACTTCGCCGTGACGCAGACGCGAAATATCGTGGCCGCTAAACCAGATCTGCCCGGCGCTCGGGCGCTCAATGCCACAAATCAGCTTTAGTAAGGTACTTTTCCCCGCACCGGAATGGCCGGTCAGGAACGCCATTTCGCCGGGACGCAGATGGAAATCCACTCCCTGCAGCGCCTGACGTCCTCCCAGGTAAGCTTTACTGACCTCTTCAAAGCGAATCATCCCAATCATTCCTCTCGGGCAAACAGTGCCTCAATAAAGTCTGCGGCCTTAAACGGCCGTAAATCCTCGATGCCTTCCCCAACACCGATATAACGAATCGGAATGCCGAACTGATCGGCAACCGAGAAGATCACGCCACCTTTGGCGGTTCCATCCAGTTTCGTCAGGGTGATGCCGGTCAGGCCCACCGCTTCATGGAACAGTTTGGCCTGGCTGATAGCGTTTTGCCCGGTGCTGGCGTCGAGCGTCAGCATCACTTCATGCGGCGCATCTTCGTCCAGCTTCTTCATCACGCGGGTAATTTTCTTCAGCTCTTCCATCAGGTGCGATTTGTTCTGCAGACGACCCGCGGTATCGGCGATCAGTACATCCACATTGCGCGACTTGGCCGCCTGGATGGCGTCAAAAATCACCGAGGCAGAATCTGCGCCGGTATGCTGCGCCACCACAGGAATGTTGTTGCGCTGGCCCCAGACCTGCAGCTGCTCAACGGCGGCGGCACGGAAGGTATCGCCCGCTGCCAGCATCACCGATTTGCCCTGCGCCTGATACTGACGCGCCAGCTTACCGATGGTGGTGGTTTTACCCACGCCGTTGACGCCCACCATCAGGATGACGAATGGCATTTTGCCACCCACTTCCAGCGGCTGATCCACTTTTTCCAGAATACCGGACATTTCCGCTTTCAGCAGGCCATACAGCGCTTCCGCATCGCGTAGCTGCTTGCGGTTGGCCTGTTGTGTCAGATTGGTGATGATGCGGCGGGTGGTTTCGACGCCAACGTCGGCAATCAGCAGCTGCTCTTCCAGCTCTTCAAACAGATCGTCATCGATTTTCTTGCCGCGGAACAGGCTGATAAAGCCCGAACCGAGGTTTTCGCGGGTTTTTACCAGGCTGCGTTTCAGTCGGGCGAAGAAGCCCTCTTTGGTTGGACGCTCCTGCTCCTGCGCGATGATTGGCGCAGCGGCCAGCGGCAGATCGCCCACGGTATCCTGCGTGGCTTCGGCTAGCTCAGCATCTTCCGCATAGGTTTCCGCTAACGCCAGCGCTTCCAGTTCTTCGTCAGTTAATGGCGCTTCTTCATGCAGTTCAGGCTCATCAAGCGCCAGCTCTTCCAGCTGCGGCTCTTCTTCGATAGGTGCCACATCCGGCGCTGCTATCTCTTCTGGCAGCACCTCTTCAACGATTGCGGTAACCGGCTCAGGTTCCTGCGGCTCGATGACCGGCTCTTCAATCAGTTCCGGTTCAACCTGCTGCTGTTCCGCCACCTGTTCGGTGACGGCGACGGTTTCAACAGCCTGCGCTTCGGCGCGATCGAGCGCACTCTCTTCAACGGCAGGCTCAGCGACCACCTCGGCAGTTTGCTGCTGCTCTTCAGCAGGTTGTTGCGTCTCTTCTTCTTTGCCAAAGCCTAACCAGGAAAAAAAGCCGCGTTTTTTCTCTTTTGCCATTGTGTGACCCTACTCCTCGATGGCTTATTCCCGGTAGCACGCTTGTTCCCAGGGGATAAAATATTCAATTTTAAGCGGGTGAGCGGCGTAAAAATCAGGTAATTACGCGCGCTATACCAACTCAGTAGTCTAACACTTTCCAGCCAGCGCACCACAGCACCCTTTTTTAACGTTTCTTCTGCCCGCTACGCCCGTTAAACTACGCAACAAAATATGACGAGTTGTGAGCGAAATGAGTAAATCCCCCCGCAGCAGCAGCCCTGGCCAGATCCGCATCATTGGCGGTCAGTGGCGCGGCCGTAAATTACCGGTGCCGGATAGCGCAGGTTTGCGCCCGACCACCGATCGCGTACGTGAAACCCTGTTTAACTGGCTGGCGCCGGATATTCAGGAAGCGCGCTGCCTCGATTGCTTCGCCGGCAGCGGCGCGTTAGGGCTGGAAGCGCTGTCTCGCTATGCAGCGTCGGCCACGCTGCTGGAGCTGGAGCGTTCGGTGGCGCAACAGCTGTCACAGAATCTGCAAACGCTGCGTGCTACGCAGGCAAAAGTGGTGCAAACCAACACGCTGCAGTGGTTAAGCCAGCCGGGCGAACCGTTTGACGTGGTGTTTGTTGACCCGCCTTTCCGTAAAGGGCTGTTACAGGAAACATTGTCGCTGCTGGAGCAAAATGGCTGGTTAGCGGCTGAAGCGCTGATTTATGTCGAGAGCGAAGTGGAAAATGGCACACCTGTCGCACCCGCAAATTGGGATTTGTACCGCGAGAAGATTGCCGGTCAGGTGGCGTATCGCTTATATCAACGCCAACAGCAGGAGACGCACGATGTGGCTTAATTTGGGACGTTTGCTGATGATTTGCGTCTGGGCCTTTTTATTGCTCAATCTGGTGCAACCTTTCCCAACGCCGCTGCGCTATTTCGTGCACGTGGCGCTGTTCTTTATGGTGATTATGCACGGCCTGCAGCTGGTGTTGCTGCGCGCCACCCAGCCAAAAGACGCCCCAAAACTGAGCGGCGTAACCCAGGCGAAGATCTTCTTTTTTGGCGTGTTTGAGCTGCTGGCGTGGCAGAAAAAGCATTATCCGAAGATGTAGTTTCGTGCGGTTTATAGTCAGGTCGCAATGAATGGCGGCCCTATTGGGCCGGAGTAAAACTCACAAAACGCGTGCCTTTCATCTTCAACTCGCCCTTAGCGCCCTTATCGATCTGGTGATACTGGTTCGCATTCATTGTCACTTTAATATCGCTGGCACCGTTCAACGGATGGAACCAGGCTTCATATTTCATCTCTTCCGCCACAATCTCTTCACGCTGACGTGAACGGCGATTGGGCGACGGAAATTCGCGTTTGGTTTTCACTTCCACGCTCAGCGAGCGCACCGGCGAGGCATCGTTCACCGCCGTTTCGCGGCGCTGTTTAATAAACTGACGGGTCGCCAAAACGGCAATAATGGCCAGTACGATGAAAAAGATTAGCGGTGGTTTGCTCATGATTTATCTCGTGCTTTGCGTTGATTCGGAACGGGTAAAGACGACAAAGCATACAACCAGAGTCGGCTGATTGTCACATTTGGCGCCGGTAACTTACACTGAGATCGTGATTTTGGGAAAATTCATCAAACTGGCGGACATTTCGTCCAGAAAAGGGAGAAAACATGCTTTGGTCTTTCCTTGCCGTACTTTTTTCCGGCTGGCTTTACGTCGATGCTTCATACCGCGGTCCGCAATGGCAACGCTGGCTATTTAAACCTGTCACCTTACTGTTGCTCGTTGCCTGGGCGTGGCAAGCGCCAACCTTCAACACCACCGATTATTTGATTCTGGCCGGGCTGGTCGCCACGCTGGTGGGTGACGCGTTAATGCTGTTACCGCGTCAGCAAATGCTCTATGCGCTGGGCGCATTCTTCCTGTCGCATCTGCTGTACACCATCAGTTTTGCCGCACACATGACCATGAGTTTCTTCTGGCCGATTCCCCTCACCTTCCTGATCATTGGCGTGATCGTTATCGGGATTCTGTGGAGCAAACTGGAAGATCTGCGCTGGCCTATCTGCACCTTGATCGGCATGACGCTAGTGATGAACTGGATGGCGGCGGAGAACTACTTCTTCCGTCCAACTGACTTCAGTTTCTCGCTGCTGGTGGGTGCCGCGTTGCTGCTGTTAGCCAATATTGTCTGGTTTATCTCGCATTATCGCCGCCGTTTCAGCGCCGATAGCGCCATCGTCGCCGCTTGCTACTTCGCCGGTCACTTCATGATTGTGCGTTCACTGTGGCTCTACTGAAGATAACCTTACCTTCCGCTTGACTCTGGAGTCCACTCCAGAGTGTAGCATTAGGGTGCGGGCAACAGCCCGCCCCTGATTCCGGAGGTTACATGCATCAACATGCTCACCCTTGCCGCTGTGGCAAATCACACCGTCAGCCACAGCCGCTGTGCTCGATTCGCAGCGTAAAACCCGCAACATTGAACATCTCCGCGGCGCAGCCCATCACGCCAGACAGCGATTGCGGCTGCTGTGACAGCGACAGCGGCTCGCCAGGCGGCGAAAGCGACGCCGAAAGCGATAGGCCCGCCCTCTCTTCACATCAATTCCGCTGGCAGATTGCGGGCATGGATTGCCCCAGCTGCGCGCGCAAAATCGAAACCGCCGTGCAACGTGTACCGCAGGTTCAAAAAGCACGCGTGATTTTTGCCAGTGAAAAACTGGTGGTCGATGCCGACCAGGATATCCACGCCATCATTGAACAGGTGGTGAAAAATGCCGGCTTCACGCTGAGCGCCAGTGATTCCACATTGCCGCCACAACCCGAAAGCCGCTGGCAGGAAAACGTCGGTTTGCTGCTGCTTGGCGTACTGATGCTAGCCAGTTGGCTGCTGAGCCAGCTTTCGCCGGTTTGGGGCGATCGCCTGTTTATCGCCACCACGTTGTTAGGTTTAGCGCCGATCGCGCGCAGCGCCTGGAAACTGCTGCGCAGCGGTTCGCCGTTCAGCATTGAGATGCTGATGACCATTGCCGCCGCTGGTGCGCTGGTGATTGGCGCGCACGCCGAAGCCGCGATGGTGCTGCTGCTGTTTCAACTGGGTGAACGCCTCGAAGCGTACGCCGCCACACGCGCACGCCTTGGCGTCACCGCGCTGATGGCGCTGCGTCCCGCTACCGCCACGCGCATTAACGGCACACAGCGGGAAAACGTCCGCTTAGAAGCGCTGCAGCCCGGCGATGTGATTGAAGTGGCGGCCGGCGGACGTTTACCGGCCGATGGCGAACTGCTGCACGCCAGCGCCAGCTTTGATGAAAGCGCGTTGACCGGCGAATCGCTGCCGGTAGCGCGTGAGCCAGGCGAGCAGATCATGGCCGGTGCCACCAGCCTTGATCGTCTGGTGACGCTGAAAGTCATTTCCCAGCCGGGCCAAAGTGCCATTGACCGCATCCTGCAACTGATTGAGGAAGCCGAAACCCATCGTGCGCCGGTTGAGCGCTTTATCGATCGCTTCAGCCGCATCTATACGCCCGCCATTATGCTGCTGGCGCTGCTGGTGATGGTGCTGCCGCCGCTGCTGGGTTTTGATGCGTGGTTGCCGTGGATTTATAAAGGGCTGACGCTGTTGCTGATTGGTTGCCCTTGTGCGCTGGTGATCTCCACGCCCGCGGCCATCACTTCCGGCCTGGCTGCTGCCGCGCGTCAGGGCGCACTGATCAAAGGCGGCGCGGCGCTGGAGCGCCTCAGTCGCGTGAGTATGATGGCGTTCGACAAAACCGGCACACTGACCGCCGGTAAACCGCAGATCAGCCACATCCAGCCATTTGCCGCGATGGCGGAAAACAACTTGCTCACCATCGCCGCCGCCGTTGAACAGGGTTCCACCCATCCGCTGGCGCGGGCGATTGTTAGCGAGGCCGAGCGGCGCGCGCTCAGGCTTCCGCAAGCTGCACAGCAGCAAACGCTGGCCGGCAGTGGCATTCGCGCTGCGATAGATGGCGTGACCTATCAACTGCTGACGCCGCGCGAAGTCAGCCATCTTGATAATGCACAACAGCAGCAGATTGCTCAGCTGGAAGCGCAAGGCCAAACCGTGGTGCTGCTGTTGCAGGAGCAGCAGGTTCTCGGCGCGTTAGCCTTGCAGGACCAGTTGCGCCCTGAAGCCCTCAGTGCGCTGTCTGAACTGAAGAAGCTTGGCGTTAACAGCGTGATGCTGACTGGTGACAACCCACGCGCGGCTGCGGCCATTGCCGCTACGCTCAACATCGATTACCGCGCAGGTTTACTGCCCGCCGATAAAGTTGCGGCGGTGAGGACGTTAGGCACACAGCACGCATTGGCAATGGTCGGCGATGGCATTAACGATGCGCCCGCCATGAAAGCCGCCACCATCGGCATTGCGATGGGCAGCGGCACTGATGTGGCGCTGGAAGCCGCAGATGCGGCATTAACGCAAAATCAGCTGGCGATTCTGCCGCGCACCATTGTGCTGGCACGGCGCACGCGCGCCATCATTCGTCAGAACGTGGCACTGGCGTTGGGATTAAAGGCGATTTTTCTGGTCACCACGCTGCTCGGCTTCACCGGTTTGTGGCTGGCGGTCTTAGCGGATTCCGGTGCCACCGCACTGGTGACAGCCAACGCGCTGCGCTTGCTGCGCCAGCGTTAGGCGCCTTTTTTAATTAGAAACTGGTACGGCAGGCTTTCGGTCTGCTGTGCCAGCAACTCATGCTCCATAAAGCGGCAGAAACCGGGGATATCGCGCGTGGTGGCGGGATCGTCAGCAATGATCAGCAAGGTTTCACCGGCCTGCATGCTGCGCACGGTTTTACGCACCATCATTACCGGCTCCGGGCAGCGCAGGCCAAGGGCATCAAGCTGATGGTCAGGCGCAGAAAAGGGATCGCTCATGATTCTCTGTCAGTTGTTAGGGATGGGCGCTCATTCTAGCGCGCGAATAAGCCAACGCAAGGCGATAACGATTGCGTTAAAATTAACCATTGCATAAATTGCGCAACGCGTTAAGATGCCGCCGATTTTTTATTTACCACCGTGCCAATGCACGAACCTGGGTTCCCTCACCCCATCACTAAAAAGGCTTACAATGATTAACTTCTCTGCTCGTCAGCGCATGCATGCGCTGTTTTGGCTATCGCTATTTCATCTGCTGGTGATCACCTCCAGTAACTATCTGGTCCAGCTGCCGGTTTCCATCTTCGGCTTCCACACCACATGGGGCGCGTTTAGCTTTCCGTTTATTTTCCTCGCCACCGATCTGACCGTGCGCATCTTTGGCGCGCCGCTGGCACGTCGCATTATTCTGGCGGTGATGATTCCCGCGCTAGTGATCTCCTACATTGTTTCCTGCGTGTTCTATCAGGGCGAATGGCAAGGTTGGGCGTCACTGGAAGAGGTGAATCTGTTTGTTGCCCGTATCGCCTGCGCCAGCTTTATGGCTTATGCGCTGGGACAAATCCTCGACGTGCACGTTTTTAACCGTTTGCGCCGTTTATCGCAGTGGTGGATTGCGCCAGCGGCAGCGATGTTCCTCGGTAATATCAGCGATACGCTGGCCTTCTTTTTCATCGCCTTCTACAAGAGCCCAGATCCGTTTATGGCCACGCATTGGGTCGAAATCGCACTGGTGGATTACAGCTTCAAAGTGCTGATCTGCATGATCTTCTTCCTGCCCGCTTACGGCGTGCTGCTAAATGCCATGCTGAAGCGCTTAGCCGAACGTTCCGCACAGCAGCAGATCAATTTCGGCTAATTGCACATACACTAAATGCCGCATTACGCTAAGATTTCCTGACACTCCGGCGGTTGCTTTTGCTAACTAAATCCGCTTGTATAACGGCTGACTGGAATCATGTAAAAGGGAAAAGAATGCGTAACGTAGTGAAATATGTGGGTATTGGCCTGTTGGTTATCGGCCTGGCGGCATGTGACCAGAAGAAAGATGATGCGGCAGCGAACAGTAACGGTGCGAGCGCCAGCCAGTCGGCCCAGACGGTTAACCTGATGGACGGCAAACTGAGTTTCTCTTTGCCGGCGGGCATGTCTGACAAGAGCGGCAAGCTCGGCTCTGAATCCACCAACATGCACGTCTATGCCGACGAAACCGGTCAGCGCGCGATTATTGTGATTGCCGGCGATCCCACCAACGAAGCGCTTGATGCGCTGGCACAGCGTCTGGAACAGCAGCAGCGCGGTCGCGACCCACAGCTGCAGGTGGTGTCTAATAAAGCGGTGACGCTGAAAGACCAGCCGGCACAGCAGCTGGATACGGTGATTTCTGCCAACAATCAGACCTCATGGTCTTCGGTGATTCTGGCGAAAGTGGATGGCAAACTGCTGACGCTGCAAATTACCTTGCCAGCCGACAACCAGCAGCAAGCGCAAAGCGATGCAGATAGCATCGTCAAAAGCATCACGTTGAAATAATACCCTTCATCCTTCGAACGGCAGGTGCGTTGGCTGCATTCGTTCACCCCGGTCACTTACTAAAGTAAGCTCCCGGGGATTCGCTCATTTGCCGCCTTCCTGCCGTCCAAATGATTTTGGGTATCGATTTGGGTGTTCACGTAGGGTCGCCATTCATGGCGACTTGGTTCTGCAATCCTCGCCTTACAATCTCACTGGCGAAATGTGCCAGATCTCATCCGCATATTCCTGAATGGTGCGGTCCGACGAGAAATAACCCATATTGGCGATATTCAGCGCCGCGCTGCGCTGCCACTTATCCGGCTGGCGATACAGCTTGTCCACCTTGTCCTGCGTGTCCACATAGCTGCGGTAATCCGCCAGCAGCTGATAGTGATCGCCGAAGTTCACCAGCGCATCAAACAGATTGCGATAGCGCCCTGGCTCCTGCGGGCTGAACACCCCGCTGGCGATTTGCGTCAGCGCCTGATGCAGCTCAGGATCATCCTCATAATACTTACGCGGGTTGTAACCGTCGGTGCGCAGCTTCTCAACCTGCGGCGTAGTGTTGCCGAAGATAAAGATATTCTCCTTGCCGACATGCTCCAGCATCTCAACGTTGGCACCATCCAGCGTACCGATGGTTAACGCGCCGTTCAGCGCAAACTTCATGTTACTGGTACCAGAGGCTTCGGTACCGGCAGTGGAGATCTGTTCGGAGAGATCCGCCGCCGGAATGATGATCTGCGCCAGGCTCACACCATAGTTTGGAATGAACACCACCTTCAGCTTGTTCTTCACCTGCGGATCGTTGTTGATCACATTGGCGACATCGTTGATCAAGTGAATGATGTGTTTCGCCACGTAATAGGCCGACGCCGCTTTGCCGGCGAAGAGATTAACGCGCGGCACCCATTCGGCGCTGGGATCGGCCTTGATGCGGTTGTAGCGCGTAATCACGTGCAGCACGTTCAGCAGCTGGCGTTTGTATTCGTGGATGCGCTTGATCTGCACATCAAACAGCGCATGCGGATCGAGCACGATATCCATGTTCTTCGCCACCCAATCCGCCAGGCGTTTTTTGTTGGCAAACTTGGCGTCGGCGATCTGCTGGATAAAGGCCGGATAATCGATCTGCGTGGTCAATTCGTTGAGCTGGCCAAGATCGGTGCGCCAGTTGCGGCCAATCGCCTCGTCCAGCACCTCGGAGAGCGCCGGATTCGCCAGCGCCAGCCAGCGACGTGGCGTCACGCCGTTAGTTTTATTGCAGAAACGGCCCGGGAACAGACGCGCGAAGTCAGCGAACAGCGATTGCACCATCAAGTTGGAGTGCAACTCTGACACACCGTTAACTTTGTGGCTCACCACCACCGCCAGCCACGCCATGCGAATGCGGCGGCCGTCGTTCTCATCGATGATCGAGATGCGCGCTAACAGCTCCCAATCATCCGGGTAATATTCCTGAATGGTTTTCAGGAAGTAGTCGTTAATTTCAAAAATAATGCTGAGATGACGCGGCAGGATCTTGCCAATCATATCCACTGGCCAGGTTTCCAGCGCTTCCGTCATCAGCGTGTGGTTGGTGTAGGAGAACACCTGACAGGTCACTTCAAAGGCATCGTCCCAGCTGAATTTCTGCTCGTCGATCAGTATGCGCATCAGTTCCGGGATCGCCAGCACCGGATGCGTATCGTTGAGGTGGATGGCAATTTTGTCCGGCAAATTGTCCCAGGTTTCATGCATCTGCCAGTGACGATTGAGAATATCCTGCACCGTCGAGGAGACGAGGAAATACTCCTGACGCAGGCGCAGCTCGCGCCCCGAATAGGTGGAATCATCGGGATAGAGCACGCGCGACACGTTTTCCGAGTGGTTTTTATCTTCTACCGCGGCGAAGTAATCACCCTGGTTGAACTTACCGAGGTTGATTTCGTTACTGGCCTGCGCGCCCCACAAGCGCAGCGTGTTGGTGGCATCGGTATCAAAACCGGGAATGATTTGATCGTAAGCCATCGCCACGATCTCCTCGGTTTCCACCCAGCGCACCCGCGCGCCTTCATGTTGCAGACGGCCGCCGAAGCGCACTTTGTAGCGCGTGTTAAAGCGCTGGAATTCCCACGGATTGCCGTACTCCAGCCAGTAATCCGGCGATTCGCGCTGCTGGCCGTCAACGATATTCTGCTTAAACATGCCGTAGTCATAACGAATGCCGTAGCCGCGCCCCGGTAAACCGAGCGTGGCGAGCGAATCCAGGAAGCAGGCCGCCAAACGTCCCAAACCGCCGTTACCGAGGCCGGGATCGTTCTCCTCTTCCATCAGTTCGCTGAGGTCGAGGCCCATCTCTTCCAGCGCCTGATTGAGATCCTCATAAATGCCCATCGCCAGCAACGCGTTGCCGAGCGTGCGCCCCATCAGGAACTCCATCGACAGGTAATAAACCTGCCGCACATCCTGTGAGAGCTGCGCGCGACTGGAGCGCAGCCAGCGTTCCACCATGCGATCACGCACCGCCAGCAGCGCGGCGTTGAGCCACTCATGCTTATTCGCGATCGATGGATCTTTACCAATAGTAAACATCAGCTTATAGGCGATTGAGTGCTTCAGTGCATCAACCGTCAGGGTGGGTGAGGCATAGGTGAAAGGTGCATTCATATCAAGTATCCCAATCTCTCATTACAGCAAACGTTGATAAAGATCGCGGTAGGCTTGTGCTGCCACCTGCCAACTAAAATCCATCCCCATCGCCTGCCGCTGAACGTAACGCCAGAGTGCAGGACGAGACCACAGAACAAATGCGCGCCGAATCGCCCGCAGCAGCGACCAGGCATTACTGTCTTCAAAGGTGAAACCGCTGGCGACGCCATCCGCCAGATTCTCAAGCGAGCTGTCTTGCACCGTATCCGCCAGTCCGCCAGTGCGACGCACCAGCGGCAGCGTACCGTATTTCAAACCATACAGCTGGGTTAAGCCGCACGGCTCAAAACGGCTCGGCACCATAATCACATCCGCGCCGCCAACAATGCGGTGCGAGAAGGCTTCGTGATAACCAATCTGCACGCCAACGCGGCCCGGATGCTCCGCCGCCGCCGCAAGGAAACCTTGCTGCAGCTCCGCATCGCCCTGGCCGAGCAGCACCAACTGTCCGCCCTGCGCCAGTAAGCCCGGTAGCGCTTCCAGCACCAGATCCAGCCCTTTCTGTTTGGTCAGACGGCTGATGACGCAGAACACCGGTGCTTTATCATCCACCTTCAGGCCCATGGCAATTTGCAGCTGGCGCTTGTTCTCCGCTTTGCTCTCCAGCGTTTCGCTGTCGTATCGCGCGGTGAGCAGGAGGTCGTGCGCCGGGTCCCAGATGCCCGGATCGACGCCGTTCAGAATCCCGCTCAGGCGCCCTTCACGCAGTCGCTGTTCGAGCAGTGATTCCATGCCGTAACCAAATTCCGGTCGGGTAATCTCCAGCGCGTAAGTCGGGCTGACCGCCGTAATGTGATCGGCAAAGAACAGCCCCGCCTTGAGGTAGGAAATTTGCCCGAAGAACTCCAGTCCATGCATGTCGAAGAACGCGCGCGGGATCTGGATCTCATCCAGATGACGCGCCGAAAACAGCCCTTGATACGCTAGATTATGCACGGTGAACACCGTTTTCGCCGGACGCCCGCGCGCCGCAATATAGGCGCAGGTTAAGCCAGCATGCCAGTCGTGCGCATGCACAATATCTGGCTGCCAGTCGGTATCCAGCCCGCTGGCAATCTCGGCGCCCATCCAGCCCAGCAGCGCAAAACGCAGATAGTTATCGACGTAAGCAAACTGCGACGTATCGTGATACGGGCTGCCGGGACGTTCATACAATCCCGGCGCATCGATTAAATAAATACCAACGCCGTTAAATTGTCCAAAAAGTAAGCGTACCGGTCCCGCAAAAGTTTGCAACTCCGCCAGGACCTCTGTATCAGGAATCCCTTTACGCAGATCCGGAAAGGCGGGAATCAACACCCGCGCATCCGTACCATCGGCTATTTGCGCCTGTGGTAATGCACCGACGACATCAGCCAGTCCGCCGGTTTTCAACAGCGGGAAAAGCTCTGAACAGACATGTAAAACCTGCATCCTGAACCCCTATTGTTATCGCACACGTTCCACGCGGCAATTTTCTCTATATTCTTTCGTCACTTACTGACCGCCTCCGGCCAATTTGGCCAGCATGGCGCGCGTCACCAGTACGATGCCCTCTTTAGAACGGTAAAAACGACGGCTGTCTTCGTCGGGGTTTTCGCCAATGACCATGCCTTCTGGCAGTTCGCAGGCGCGATCGATCACGCAGCGACGCAGACGACACGATCGGCCAACCACCACATCAGGCAGCAGCACTGCGGAATCAATATTGCAAAACGAGTTGATGCGAATACGCGGGAACAGCACCGAGTTCACCACCACCGAACCGGAGATGATGCAGCCGCCCGAGACCAGCGAATTCATTGTCATGCCGTGGCTACCGGATCGATCCTGAACAAATTTCGCCGGCGGCAGCGGCTCCATGTGGGTACGAATCGGCCAGCTATGATCGTACATATCCAGCTCAGGCGTGACCGACGCTAAATCGAGATTGGCGCGCCAGTAAGCTTCCAGCGTTCCGACGTCGCGCCAGTACGGCTCAGCGTTTTCATCAACCTGCACGCAGGAGAGCGTGAAGGAGTGCGCATACGCCTCGCCGCTGGCGACAATTTTCGGCAGCAGATCTTTGCCAAAATCATGGCTGGAATCGGCTACATGCAGATCCTCTTCCAGCAGCTGGTAAAGGTAATCGGCGTTGAACACATAAATGCCCATGCTGGCCAGCGCGCGGGTATCGTCACCCGGCATTGACGGCGGCTTCGGCGGTTTTTCGACAAAATCGATCACGTTGTTTTCGGCATCCACCGCCATCACTCCAAACGCCGTGGCTTCAGCTAACGGCACCGGCAAGCAGGCGATGGTGCATTTGGCACCGCGATCGACGTGGTCGAGCAGCATGCGCGAGTAATCCATTTTGTAGATGTGATCCCCGGCGAGGATCACGATGTACTGCGCGTTATAGCGGCGAATAATGTCGAGGTTTTGCGTCACCGCATCGGCAGTCCCGCGATACCAATGTTCGGTAGCGGCACGCTGCTGCGCCGGCAGCAGATCGACAAACTCGTTCATCTCTTCGTTGAACAGCGACCAGCCACGCTGGATGTGTTGCACCAGCGTATGCGACTGATATTGGGTGATCACGCCGATGCGCCGAATGCCCGAGTTGATGCAGTTGGACAGCGCAAAGTCGATGATGCGGAACTTGCCACCGAAGTGCACGGCAGGTTTGGCGCGTTTCGCGGTGAGATCTTTCAGGCGCGTACCGCGCCCGCCAGCAAGGATCAGGGCGACCGTTTGTGTAGGGAGCTGGCGCGCCAGCATCAGATGATCTGTTCTATCTAATTTCACCATGTCTGACTCCTTATGATTGCTTTAGGAACACACACACACCGTGTGCGGGACCGTGCCAGACAGTTGTCAGGATGGGGTTATCTTCCCCGGCGAAAGGAGGAATGGCACGCCACTCTCCGTCTGGTAAGGCGATATCACTCACCGATTCCGTGGCGTTTATTGTTATTAACCAGCGGCCGGAGAGCAGGATCTGCATTCGGTGCGTCCCCTGTTCCCACTGCTCGGTTTCCAGTGGTGTGCCGCTGGCATTGCACCACTGCACGCTGCCATCGCCCTCCTGCCACCAGCGATCCTGCGTCAACGCGGGAATGCGCTGGCGTAGACGGATTAACGCAGCAGTGAAGTCGACCAGGCCAAAATCATCCTGTTGCCAGTTCAACCAGGTCAGCGGGTTGTCCTGACAATAGGCGTTGTTGTTGCCATGCTGGCTGTGACCGCGTTCGTCACCCGCCAGCAGCATCGGCGTGCCCTGCGCCAGCAGCAGCGTGGTCAGTAAGCCATGCACGCTGCGCCGCCGCCGTTCGACAATATCGAAATTGACCTGCAGTCCCTCTTTGCCGTGGTTATGGCTGAAGTTACTGCTGCTGCCGTCGCGATTGTCTTCGCCGTTAGCCTGATTGTGTTTGTTGTTAAAACTCACCACATCGCGCAGCGTGAAGCCGTCGTGAGCGGTAATGAGATTGATGCTGGCGTGCGGCAGCCGCGCCTCACGCTGGAAAACGTCGCTGGATGCGGCAAAACGGCGGGCGAAATCGCCATTATTCAGTTGACCATGCAGCCAGTAACGGCGCGCCGCATCGCGAAAATGGTCGTTCCACTCGGCGAAGTCCGGCGGAAAGTTGCCGACCTGATAACCACCGGGGCCGATGTCCCACGGCTCAGCAATCAGCTTCACCTGCGACAGCAGCGGACAGGCTTTGATGGCGGCAAACAGCGGCGCATCCTGATGAAACTCCGGTGTGCGTCCCAACACGCTGGCGAGGTCAAAACGGAACCCATCAACATGGCAAACCCGCACCCAGTAGCGCAGCGCTTCCAGCGCCCACGTCATCACCTGCGGATGACTGAGATTCAGCGTGTTGCCGCAGCCGGTCCAGTTTTGATAGTCGCCGTTGCCATCCAGCCAGTAATAGCTGGCGTTATCCACGCCGCGCAGGGAAATCGTTGGCCCGATCTCTTCCAGCTCGGCGGTATGGTTGAACACCACATCCAGAATCACTTCGATGCCCGCGGCATGCAGTGCTTTAACCGCCTGCTGAAACTCCTGCAGCGGCGTTAAACCGTTTTCGCCCGAGGCGTAACGCGCATCCACCGCCCACGAGGCAAAGGGGTTGTAGCCCCAGTAATTACTCAATCCCAAACGGCGCAGGCGCGGCTCGCTGGTGAATTGGGCAATCGGCAGCAGTTCCAGCGCGGTGATGCCGAGGTGGCGCAGGTACTTCACCATAGCAGGATGACCCAGCGCCGCATAAGTGCCACGCAATCTTTCCGGAATTTCCGGATGCTGCTGGGTTAAGCCGCGTACGTGCGCTTCATAGATCACCGTGTTGCCCCACGGCGTGCGCGGCGCGTGATCGTCCTCCCAGTCAAAATCTTCGGCAGTCACCAACGATTTCGGCGCGATGGCGGCGTTATCCAAACCATTTAGCTCACGTTCGCCGCCGTTGAAACGCGCGTCGTCCGCCACTTCACCCGCCACCGCTTTGGCGCAGGGATCGACCAACAGCTTAGCCGGATTGAAGCGATGTCCCTGCTGCGGCGCCCACGGACCGTGTACGCGATAGCCGTAGCGCTGGCCGGGCTTCAGCGCGGGAAAATAGCCGTGCCAGATATCACCGCTGCGCGCGGGCAGTGCGAAACGGCGCTCAGCACCGTGCGCGTCGAACAGGCAGAGTTCAACGCGTTCGGCATGCTGGGAGAACAGCGTAAAATTAACGCCGTGCCCATCATAGTGCGCACCTAACGGTTCCGGCTGCCCCTGCTCCAGCATCAGTCGCTCTCCCGCACCAGCCAAAGCGTTGCCAGCGGCGGTAAGGTCAAACTCAGCGACTGCGGCCGACCGTGACTCTCTATCTCATCGGTGTGTACCACGCCGTGATTGCGCGTGTCGCTACCGTGATAATCGTGCTGGTCGGTGTTCATGATCTCGCGCCAGCCGCCACGCTGGTTGACGCCAAAGCGATAGTTGTGACGCGCCACTGGCGTAAAGTTGCTGGCTACGATGATTTCATTGCCGTCGCGATCGCGGCGCACAAATACAAACACGGAGTTTTCGTAGTCATTGACCACCAGCCACTCAAAACCTTGCCCATCGAAGTCGAGTTGATGCAGCGGCGCGTAATGGCGATAGGTGTGATTGAGATCGCGCACCAGACGATGCACGCCGTTGTGCCAGTTATCCTCACCTTCCAGCAGATGCCAGTCGAGGCTGGTGTCGTGGTTCCATTCGCGACCCTGCGCAAATTCATTGCCCATAAATTGCAGCTTCTTACCGGGGAAACCCCACATCCAGCCGTAATAGGCGCGCAGGTTAGCGAACTTCTGCCAGGCATCGCCCGGCATGCGATCGAGAATCGAACGTTTGCCGTGCACCACTTCGTCATGCGACAGCGGTAGCACGAAGTTTTCGGTGTAGTTGTAGATCATGCCAAAGGTCATCAGCTGATGATGATAACGGCGATGCACCGGGTCGAGCTTCATATAGTCCAGTGTGTCGTGCATCCAACCGAGGTTCCATTTGAACCAGAAGCCGAGGCCTCCATCTTCTGAAGGGCGCGTAACGCCGGGATAATCGGTGGACTCTTCCGCCACCGTGACGCTGCCCGGTGCGGCGCGACCCAAAACGCGGTTGGTGTGACGCAGGAACGAAATCGCTTCGAGGTTCTCGCGTCCACCAAACTGGTTCGGCACCCATTCGCCTTCGGCGCGGCTGTAATCACGGTAGATCATTGATGCCACCGCATCGACGCGCAGCCCATCAATGCCGAAACGCTCCATCCAGTACAAGGCGTTGCCGGAGAGATAATTGCTCACTTCACGGCGACCAAAGTTGTAGATCAGCGTGTTCCAGTCCTGATGAAAACCTTCGCGCGGATCGCTGTGTTCGTAGAGTTCGGTGCCATCGAACTTCGCCAGGCCGAAATCATCGCTTGGGAAATGGCCAGGCACCCAATCGAGCAGCACGTTAATGCCAGCATCATGCGCGGCGGCCACGAAGTGGCGGAACTCATCGCGCGTACCGAAACGGCGCGTCGGCGCATACATGCCGAGCGGCTGATAGCCCCAGCTGCCATCAAAGGGGTGTTCGTTAATCGGCATCAGTTCGATGTGCGTGAAGCCCATCTCTTTAACGTAAGGAATGAGCTGTTCCGCCAGCTCTTTGTAGCTGAGCCAGAAGTTGTTATCGGTGTGACGTCGCCATGAACCGAGGTGCACTTCATAAATCGAAATCGGCTGGTCAAAAGCATTGGCGGCCTTACGCTGCGGCTGCATCTCGGTTTTCGGCGGCAGCCCGCAGATCATCGAGGCGGTTTGCGGACGCATCTGCGCTTCAAAGGCGAAGGGATCGGCTTTGATGCGCATCTGGCCGGAATTATCCACGATTTCAAATTTATACAGCTGGCCGTTTACCGCGCCCGGCACAAACAGTTCCCAGACGCCAAGTTCACGGCGAAAACGCATGGGATGACGTCGGCCATCCCAGAAGTTGAACTCGCCTACCACCGATACGCGACGCGCATTAGGTGCCCAAACGGCGAACCGCGTGCCGTGCACGCCATCAATGGTGGTGCCGTGCGCGCCTAGGGTTTCGTAGGGACGCAGATGCGTGCCTTCACCCAATAACCATGCATCCATCTCCTCCAGCAGCGGGCCGAAGCGATAGGCATCATCAATCAGGTTTTGCTGGCCGTGCCAGTTCACTGCCAGCTGATAACCAAAGCGGTTTTTACGACGCGGAATCACGCCACTGAAGAAACCGCGTGAGTCGAGGCAGGTAAGCTGGGCGCATTTGCGTCCGGTGTTGGTTTCAATGACCCAAACATCGGAGGCATCGGGCAGCAACGCACGCACTTCAAGGCCTGCAGCCGTTTGGTGCATGCCCAGTAGTGAAAAGGGATCGGCATAATTCCCGGCAAAAAGGGCATTGATCGCCTGGCGATCGGGAAGCTCTGACATGACTTTCTTCCTATGATTTTGCGCAGGCGACCAGAGTCGGCAGGATTATCGCCTCGGGTGCGCTGCTTTTCATTGAGCCATAGGTACACCGTGAGGACACAACCGTCCGTGGGAAAGATCTTCACCGTGTACAACAACCATTCAGTTCGAAAAAACAAAAACAGTTAACAACCGGCACATCTCTGTTAAATCATAGCTTGGGGATAGCAGAAGCCAGGGAGGATCGTGAAAAATACTTATCGGGCAAGCAAAAAAGGGAAGCGGATCACTTGTCAGGCGCAATTTGCATGAATTTTTGCAGCCTGGATAATAAAAAAAGGCCGGGAAACCCCGGCCTTTCTGGTTTGCCGCTGCGCTTAGTCGATCAGCAGACGCAGCATGCGGCGCAGCGGTTCAGCCGCGCCCCACAGTAACTGATCGCCCACCGTGAAGGCAGAAAGGTATTCCGGCCCCATGTTCAGTTTGCGCAGGCGGCCTACTGGCGTGGTCAGGGTGCCGGTGACGGCGGCTGGCGTCAGTTCGCGCATGGTGATGTCGCGGTCGTTTGGCACCACTTTCACCCATTCGTTATGCGAGGCCAGCAGCTGTTCGATTTCGCTCAGCGGCAGGTCTTTTTTCAGCTTCAGAGTGAATGCCTGGCTGTGGCAGCGCAGCGCACCAACGCGCACGCACAGGCCATCAACCGGAATCACACTGCTGGTACGCAGGATTTTGTTGGTCTCCGCCTGGCCTTTCCACTCTTCGCGGCTCTGGCCGTTATCCAGCTGCTTGTCGATCCACGGAATCAGGCTGCCCGCCAGCGGTACGCCGAAATTGTCGGTTGGCAAAGTGCCAGAACGGGTGAAATCGGTCACGCTGCGTTCGATATCCAGAATTGCCGAAGCCGGATCCTGGAGCGATTTCGCCACGTGGTCATGCAGCATGCCCATCTGCGTCAGCAGTTCACGCATATGACGCGCGCCGCCGCCTGATGCCGCCTGATAAGTCGCCACCGAGGCCCATTCAACCAGATCGTTAGCAAACAGACCGCCCAGCGACATCAGCATCAGGCTGACGGTGCAGTTACCGCCGACAAAGGTTTTGATGCCGTTGTCGAGGCCCTGACGAATCACGTTATGGTTAACCGGATCGAGAATGATGATGGCGTCATCTTTCATGCGCAGCGTGGAAGCTGCATCAATCCAGTAACCCTGCCAGCCGCTTTCACGCAGCTTTGGATAGACTTCACTGGTGTAATCACCGCCCTGGCAGGTGATAATAATATCCAGCGCCTTCAGCGCCTCGATATCAAAAGCATCCTGCAGCGCACCGGTCGACTTACCGCCGAATGTGGGTGCCGCCTGACCAAGCTGTGACGTGGAGAAGAAGACCGGATTGATGACATCAAAATCGCGTTCTTCGCTCATGCGTGACATCAGCACTGAGCCGACCATGCCACGCCAACCAATAAAACCTACATTCTTCATTTTCTGTCCGTCTCGGGTGCTCTCGAAAGAGGCCGTGTGGTGCGAGGAAAAGACTGGCCGGATAATCGTGCCGGTCTGCGTAATAATCAGGTTTACCTATGACCGTCAACTCTACAAAATGCAGCACTTCTGGCAAGTGAATTAATTCGATTGCGCCAACTTTTTCAGCAGTACAACTAATAATGGCTAACCAACATGACTGAAATGATATCCGCGACCATATTGCTGCTGTTGATTATGGATCCGCTGGGCAACCTGCCGATTTTTATGTCGGTATTGAAGCATCTGGAACCCAAACGCCGCCGCGTGGTACTGATGCGCGAAATGCTGATTGCGCTGATTCTGATGCTGCTGTTTTTATTCGCCGGTGAACGCATCCTGGCGTTTCTCAATCTGCGCACCGAAACCGTGTCGATCTCCGGCGGCATCATTCTTTTCCTGATCGCCATCCGCATGATTTTCCCGTCAGAGGAGAGCAGCTCGAGTGGCTTGCCGGCCGGTGAAGAACCGTTCCTCGTGCCGCTGGCGATTCCGCTGGTGGCCGGTCCGTCGCTGCTGGCGACGCTGATGCTGTTGTCGCATCAATATCCCAACCAAATGACGCATCTGGTCGGCGCGCTGCTGATCGCGTGGGGTTTGACGGTGGTGATTCTGCTGATGTCGGGTCTGTTTTTACGCCTGCTGGGTGACAAAGGCGTTAACGCGCTGGAGCGCCTGATGGGATTGATTTTGATTATGCTGGCGACGCAGATGTTCCTGGATGGGATTCGTACCTATCTGAAGCTGTAATACATTCAGAGCGCAGGCAGCGTAGCGGCGCAATTTATTGCGCCGCTACGCTATGTGCATGAATTGAATGTGATGCTTTTTTGAATATTACTTCTGCTTCTTATCGATCGGTTTACCCGACCAGTAACCGGCCAGCAGCGAACCTGACAGGTTGTGCCACACCGAGAACAGCGCGCCCGGCAAGGCCGCTAACGGCGAGAAGTAAAGTTTGCCCAGCGTCGCCGCCAGACCTGAGTTCTGCATGCCCACTTCCAGCGCCAGCGTGCGGCAGGTCGATTCATCGAAGCCAAACAGCTTACCGCCCCAATAACCGCCCAACAGACCGATCGCGTTGTGCAGGATCACCGCCACAATCACCATCAAGCCGACAGAACCGATAAAGCCCTGGCTGCCAGCCACCACCGCGCTAATGATCAGCAGAATGCACACCATCGAAAACGCCGGCAGATAAGGCTCAACGCGGCGCACCACGCTATTCATGGAGTGATGGATAATCAGACCCAGGCTAATCGGAATCACCACGATTTTCACGATGCTGAGCAGCATGCCGACCACATCCACCTGAATGTGGGTATCAACGTAGAAGCGTGTCAGCAGCGGTGTGGCGAATACACCTACCAGCGCCGACACGGATGAGATGGTCACCGACAGCGCCACATCGCCCTTCGCCAGATAAATCATCACGTTAGAAGCGGTGCCGCTGGCCACGCTGCCGACCAGAATCATGCCTGCCGCCAGATCCGGTGGCATCTGGAACAGCTTCGCCAGGCCCCACGCGGCCAGCGGCATCACCAGATAATGCAGGAAAGTCCCGGCGATCACCGGCGCCGGACGCACCAGCACGCGTTTGAAATCATCAATGTTTAGCGTCACGCCCATGCCGAACATAATCAGCATCAGCAGGTAAGTCACCCACGGCCCAATGCCGAGAAAGGTGCCAGGAGAATAATAAGCAGCGACCGAGAGCAGCACGGCCCAGAGCGGGAACAGGCGGGTAAGTTTGCCGAGCATAACCAGACTTCCTTAGGAATTTTTTTATATTGCCACAGATGAAATGTCGCGCAGGGAACGACCACAGCGACGGACGCGGGATCATAACATTTCATTATCTTGACGTAAGGCGGGAAGTCGCTTGCGGGGCAAAATGCGGATCGGCTGCTGCCGATCCGCTGAAATACGGCAAAGTTACTCTGCTTTTTCCAGTGCAAAGCGGTAGATCGCACCACCAATCGCGGCACCGATAATCGGTAACAACCAGAACATCCACAGCTGTTCCAATGCCCAGCCGCCCTGGAAGATCGCCACACCGCTACTGCGCGCCGGGTTGACTGAGGTATTGGTGACGGGAATGCTCACCAGGTGAATCAGCGTTAGCGCCAGGCCGATTGCAATGGGCGCGAAGCCAGCCGAAGCACGTTTATCGGTCGCGCCCATGATCACAATCAGGAATACGGCGGTCAGCACCAGCTCGGCGATCATGCCCGCCTGCAGGCTAAAGCCCCCCGGCGAATGTTCACCGTAACCGTTCGACGCGAAGCCGCTGGCCACGGCATCGAAACCGGCTTTACCGCTGGCGATCAAATACAGCACGCCGGCAGCCGCAACCGCACCCACCAACTGCGCGATAATATAAGGCACAACCTGCGCCGCCGGGAAACGTCCGCCAACCGTCAGACCGATGGTCACCGCCGGGTTAAAATGGCCGCCCGAAATATGGCCGACGGCAAATGCCATCACCAACACCGTCAGACCAAACGCCAGCGCAACACCGGCAAAACCAATACCCAATTCTGGAAACGCCGCGGCCAAAACCGCACTGCCACAACCGCCCAACACCAGCACGAAAGTGCCCAGCGTTTCAGCCACTAATCTTTTCATCTCTGTTCCCTCAAATAATTTAATGTTTTCGCGGCGGGATTATCGTTTTTGGCGATTGAAGCGCAACCGAAGAATAAGGGATTAGAGTGATTTTTAGGCGATAGCAGCGTATTTGAGACGGTTCTCGCGAGATATGACGGGGTTCATCAGAAATGTCTGGCGCGAAGCAGTGAATGCCGCTGGCCTGAATTATTGTTTAAAAAATTTCACCAATAAAAAAGCCGGACCCGGTCCGGCTTGATTCCGCATGCTAAAAACTGGCCTTAAGAACCAAAAAGATTCTTATGCAGCGCACGTACCACTTCCTCGGCATCTGGGGTTGGCACCAGGAAGCAAAGGTTATAACTGCTGGCACCGTAACAAATCATGCGCAGGTTGAACGGCTCGAGTGCGCCAAACACTTCTTTGCCGACGCCGCACGCTTTTGACAGGTTGTTGCCAATGATCGCCACCAGCGCCAGATTCTCTTCCACTTCCACACGGCACAGTGAAGAGAGCTCGGTCAACAGCGCCTGGGTCAGCAAGCTGTCGCCGGTGGTGGTTGAACCGGTGCTGTCCAGCGTCAGCGCCACGCTCACTTCGGAAGTGGTCACCAGATCAACGGAGATGCTGTGGCGCGCCAGAATGTTAAACACTTCGGCGAGGAAGCCATGTGCATGCAGCATGTTCAGGCTGTGCAGCGTTACCAGCGTCTGCTTACGACGCAGCGCCAGCGCACGGAACAGCGGTGGATTTTTGGTTTCGTTGCACACGCGCGTACCGCCTGCAGCGGGATCTTTGCTCGAACCGACAAACACCGGAATATCGCTACGCACGGCCGGCAGCAAAGTGGCCGGATGCAGCACTTTGGCACCAAAGATCGCCATCTCCGCTGCTTCTTCAAAGGTAATCTCTTCGATGCGTTTAGCGGTGGACACCACGCGTGGATCGGTGGTGTAGATACCGGCCACATCGGTCCAGATATCAATGCGCGCGGCCTGCAGCGCTTCGCCCAGCAGCGCAGCGGTATAGTCGCTGCCGCCACGACCAAGCGTGGTGGTGCGCCCTTTGATTTCGCTACCGATAAAGCCCTGCGTCACCACCAGCGCTTCCGCAATGCGCGGCTGCAGCTGCGTTGCGGCCAGCTCTTTCAGCGTCGCCACTTCGGGTTCTGCGCGGCCAAAACGATCGCTGGTGCGCATCACTTTACGCACGTCAAACCATTCGCTGTTGACCTGACGCTCGCGCAGAATCTCCACGAACAGCAGCGTCGACATCAGCTCACCGTGGCTCACCAGCTCATCGGTTAGCGCATGTGAGGTCGCCAGCGAGGTGGCTTCAGACAGCATGGTGATGTTTTCCAGCATGCGATCAATCTCATCGCGGATCACATCCGGCGATTGCAGACGATCGATGATGGCATATTGAATACGGCGGATTTCATCCAGCAGGTAAGCGCGCTGCGCTTGTTCCTGGCCTTCAGCAAGGGCAACCAGCATATTGGTCACGCCAGCGGAGGCAGAGAGCACCACTAAGCGGGTATTGGCGTCCGACAGCACAACATCTGCGCTGCGGTTCATAGCATCAAAATCGGCAACGCTGGTGCCGCCAAATTTAGCCACGATAAGATTTTGGGACATATGACGAACCCCGTGTCAGGTTATCTTTCTTCCGTTTTGGGGCGGAAGACATAGTAGCAGCCTAGGCACAAGAGAAGAGCAGAATTGGGCAGACAAGATCAGTAGTAGACAAGTCACCAAAAGCGCTTCACCTTGCGAACCGTCCGACTGTGGACGATTCTGGTGACAACCCAGAGGATTCAGCCCCTGCAGCCGACAGTGCAACACCCCGCGTGTTGCCCCACCTCGGCGTCACACCCCCTGATGTGTTCTCTGCGGATACGGATCCTCAAACACACTGCCTGGGCGACGCGCCTCTTCTGGCTTACACCCGGAGGTGTAAGTAGCGCGCATAAATTACTGATTATTTTCCCCCCTGTCCATCCCCGCACTTTGAGGATTTCTCACTTTTACACTTCGGTAAACGCATCGTTGAACAAACGCGCCCACCAACAGCGGCCTAAAGTAGTGTCCGAATCAGACAAAAGCGGCTTTTTTCTGATGCGGCACAGGGAATTCTGCTGGCGCAGCACCGACAATCGCTGCCGGATTTACCTGAAACAGTGCGGCCACGGTCACAAATTTTTTCCCTTAGCCAGTAACTGTGGTCATACTCATCCCCGTGCAAGAATGCTATGGATGCCGGGCCAGCAGGACGCCCCGGATGGAATGACGGTTCTTATATCAACTAGAGTGTTGCCATGAAAAATATCAATCCGACCCAAACCGCTGCCTGGAAAGCGCTGCAGCAGCATTTTGAGCAGATGAAATCGGTGCAAATCGCCGACCTGTTTGCGCAAGATGCCGATCGTTTTGCGAAATTCTCTGCCACTTTCGATGACCAGATGCTGGTGGATTTCTCAAAAAACCGCATCACCGAGGAAACCCTCGAAAAATTACAGGCGCTGGCTAAAGAGACCGATCTGGCAGGCGCCATCAAATCAATGTTCTCAGGCGAGAAGATCAACCGCACCGAAGAGCGTGCAGTTCTGCACGTTGCGCTGCGTAACCGCAGCAACACGCCCATTGTGGTGGACGGCAAAGATGTGATGCCGGAAGTCAACGCGGTGCTGGCGAAGATGAAAGGCTTCTCCGAGCGCATCATCAGCGGCGACTGGAAAGGCTATACCGGCAAAGCCATCACCGACGTGGTGAATATCGGGATTGGCGGTTCAGACCTCGGCCCGTTCATGGTGACCGAAGCGCTGCGTCCGTATAAAAACCACCTGAACATGCACTTTGTTTCTAACGTCGATGGCACCCATATCGCCGAAACGCTGAAAGATCTCAGCCCGGAAACCACGCTGTTCCTCGTGGCATCTAAAACTTTCACCACGCAAGAAACCATGACCAACGCCCACAGCGCGCGTGACTGGTTCCTGAAAACTGCGGGCGATCAGCAGCACGTGGCGAAGCACTTCGCTGCGCTGTCGACCAACGGTAAAGCGGTGGGTGAGTTCGGTATTGATACCGACAACATGTTTGAGTTCTGGGATTGGGTTGGCGGCCGCTATTCACTGTGGTCAGCTATCGGCTTGTCGATCATTCTCTCCATCGGCTTCGAGAACTTCGAGCAGCTGTTGAGCGGCGCGCACGCCATGGATAAGCACTTCGCCAACACGCCTGCCGAGCAGAACCTGCCGGTCCTGCTGGCGCTGATCGGTATCTGGTACAACAACTTCTTTGGTGCCGAAACCGAAGCGATTCTGCCGTACGATCAGTACATGCATCGCTTTGCTGCTTACTTCCAGCAGGGCAACATGGAATCCAACGGTAAATACGTTGATCGTGAAGGTAATCCAGTGGATTACCAGACCGGCCCAATCATCTGGGGCGAGCCTGGCACCAACGGCCAGCATGCGTTCTATCAGCTGATTCATCAGGGCACCAAACTGATTCCGTGCGACTTTATCGCACCAGCACTGAGCCACAACGTGTTGACCGATCACCATCCAAAGCTGCTGTCGAACTTCTTCGCGCAGACCGAAGCGCTGGCGTTTGGTAAGTCACGCGATGTGGTGGAGAAAGAGTTTACCGATGCGGGTAAATCTGCCGAATCTGTCGCGCACATCGTGCCGTTCAAAGTGTTCGAAGGTAACCGCCCAACCAACTCCATCCTGCTGCGTGAAATTACCCCGTTCAGCCTGGGTTCACTGATTGCGCTATATGAGCACAAGATCTTCACTCAGGGCGCGATTCTCAACATCTTCACCTTTGACCAATGGGGTGTTGAGTTGGGTAAACAGCTGGCAAACCGTATTCTGCCAGAACTGGAAAATGACGCTGAAATTAGCAGCCACGATAGCTCCACCAATGGCTTAATTAATCGCTACAAATCCTGGCGTTAATTTTCCGGCTAATTTACATAAGGCGGCGTAATTGCCGCCTTTTCTTTGTCAACCATGCCATCTCACTCGCAATATTATTAATTACTGCCTTAAACAGGGTTAGAAAATTCTTAAAGTGGCGTAAGGAAATTCGTAATTCATTTCAATTTACCGCACCTTACCTGGATTAAAAATGGACCTAATTTAACCCGACAAATAGTTTATCCATCTGATAGATCTAAGATTTTAATTTAAGCCTTATAAGTAAATTCCGATTATTCCCATTCCGTACCAATAATTAGTGCAAAAGTGAAAAACTCTGCCGTGAAATGCGCAGCCATTCACTTATCCTATCAGCCTGAAAAAAGGCGTTAAAAAAAAGCAGCTAACGCCAATTCGCCGTATTTATCACCAGAAAAACCCCGACTTCCTGCCCTCTTTTACTCATGCTGAACTCTGGTAATTTGTTGCCCTATACTGAACGCGCCCGAAATCTGGGTAAATCCTACATTCATTGATTCATATAAATGCAGGAAACGTTGTTATGAAAAAACTGATGGTTGCCGGTGCAGCCTTACTTTACGTTGCCGTTTCTTCCGCTGCGATTGCCGCGCCGGAAGAAGCTGGTGCTGCAGCAGGCGCGCAGGCGGGAGCAATCTCTTCCGGCGCGTCTACCGCTGTGGGTATCGGCGCGCTCGGTGCGTTAGTGGGTCTCGGCATTGCTGCTTCTGGCGGCGGTGACGGTGCAAATACCGGTACAACAACAACCACCACAACGAGCACCACTCGTTGATGTAGCACCTTTAAGCATAACCACACACCCGTGTGGTTATTTTTTGCTTGGCTTATTTAGACAGGGATACACCGTGCGCCGACTCTCTTTGCTACTTCTTTGCCTGTTGTTGCAGGCCTGCACACAAACACAAAAAGGTCTCGAACAAACCGTGATGCTGGCCGTGAATGGCCCGGATGATGTCACGGTCACCAACGAGCAGGTTGCTAACCTGCCCTACGCCAGCCTCTATGCCCGCATCAATGAAGGACCGCGCATCTTCGTGGTGCTCGGTTACAACGAAAACGGCCAGCAGAAGTGGATCACCCAGGATAAAGCGATGCTGGTGATGCAGCATGGCCGTCTGATCAAAACCCTGGGTTTACCGAGCAACCTCGCTGACGTCAGTAACCTGGCGCAGGATCCGCTCGCCAATGCGCTGCATCTGCAAAACGGTGCCAGCTGGACGCGCGTGGTGCAGTGGCGCGAGCAAGATAAAGTGCGTGCCGCCACAGCGGTTTCCCGCTTCGAGCGCGGTGACGATACGGTGCTGGATATCGCCGGTGAACGCGTACCGTGCCGCGTCTGGCATGAAACCGTGCGCATGGAGAACATAGGCGCGGAGTGGCAGAACACCTTCTGGATCGATAACCGTGATGGCACGGTATTGCAGGCCAACCAGATGCTGGCCGCCGATGCCTTCCCCGTTGAAACCACCATTCTGAAGCCGGCGAAATCATGAAAAAAATAACTCCAATGCTGGCAGCATTGACGCTGCTCACGGCTGGCCACGCACAGGCGGCGGCGCAAGTCACCGTTCACGATCTGCCGGGAAAAAACACACTGCAAATTAACGATGCGCAGAATCTTAGTCAGTTGCTCACCCATCCTGAACTGCGCAGTTGGTGGCCGGGCACGGTGATTGCCGAACGCGGCGCAACGGCGGTAGCACAGCAGCAACAGAAGCAGCTGCTGGCCGATCTGCGCGCCTGGCAAGCCGACAGCGGCGAGTCGTTGGCCGCAACCATCGGCTCGGTTATCCACCAGCTTGGCGCGCTGCAGGTAACGGGCCGCCAGTTCACCTCGCTCGATCCCGATGACGTACGTCTGCGTCCACAGGATAACCGCACGCTGCAAGGCAGCTATGACCTCTATACGCTGGTGCAGCCGACGCAGGTACTGGTGCTGGGGGCGTTGAGCAATCCGGGTAAAGCGCGCTGGCAGCCGGGCCGCGAAGTGCGTGATTACCTCGAAGGCCACGATCGTCTGTCCGGCGCGGAACGCAGCTATGCCACGGTGATTGCGCCGTCCGGCAGCACCCAGCAAGTTCCGGTTGCCTACTGGAATCATCGCCATATTGAAGTGGAACCCGGCAGCATTATCTGGCTCGGTTTCACCTCATGGAGCTTGCCATGGGGCCACAGCGATTTGAATGAGCGCATGCTTTCCGTTCTGACTCACCGGATACCAGACTGATGAAAAAACAATTACTTCTCAGCCTGTTGGCTGCTTCTGTTTCCGCCGCTTGCCAGGTGCATGCGGAAACCTGGCCTGAACCGGTCGGTCCTTCTCAATCGGATTTTGGTGGCGTTGGCCTGATGCAGACGCCCACCGCGCGTATGGCGAAAGAGGGCGAATTTAGCGTCAACTTCCGCGATAACGATCAATATCGCTACTATTCTGCCTCGCTGCAGCTGTTCCCGTGGCTGGAAACCACCGTACGCTATACCGATGTGCGTACCCGCCGTTACAGCGCAGTAGAAGGTTTCAGCGGCAACCAAAGCTATAAAGATAAAGCCTTCGATGTGAAGCTGCGCCTATGGCAAGAGAGCTACTGGCTGCCAGAAGTGGCGGTTGGCTCACGCGATTTAGGCGGTACCGGTCTGTTCGACAGCGAATATCTGGTGGCGAGCAAAGCGTGGGGCCCGTTCGATTTCACCTTGGGTCTGGGCTGGGGCTATCTCGGCAACAGCGGCACCATTAAGAACCCGTTCTGCTCCTACAGCGACAGCTTCTGTAGCCGCACCGGCGGTGGCGAAGCGGGTTCAATTAATGGCTCGCAGATGTTCCACGGTCCGGCGGCGCTGTTTGGCGGCGTAGAGTATCAAACACCGTGGCAGCCGCTGCGCCTCAAGCTGGAGTACGAAGGCAACGATTATCAGGATGATTTCGCCGGTCGTTTGGATCAGCGCAGTAAGGTCAACGTCGGCGCGATTTATCGCCTCACCGACTGGGCGGACATCAACGCCAGCTACGAGCGCGGCAACACCTTTATGTTCGGCTTTACCCTGCGCACCAATTTCAACGATCTGCATCAGTCGCATATCGATAGCGAGAAGCCGGCCTACAACCCGCAGCCGCAGGGCGATCTGTTGCAGCCAACGGTGGTGGCAAACCAGCTGACCGATCTGAAGTACAACGCAGGACTGAATGGCCCGCATATTCAAACCAAAGGCAGCACGTTGTATGTGTCCGGCGAGCAGACCAAATATCGCGATACGCGCGAAGGGGTCGATCGCGCCAATCGCATTATCATGAACAACCTGCCGGCCGGCATCGATACCATCAACGTCACCGAGTCGCGCTTCAATATGCCGCAGGTGAGCACGCGCACCAACGTTGCCAGCCTGCATAACGAACTCGTGGGTTATCCGCTGGGGCATGAACAGCCGCTGCAGCAGACGCGTGAAAATCCGGTCGATCCCGGTGCCACCGAGCAAGGTTTCTTTATCCGCAAAGATCGTCTGAACTACAGCCTGTCGCCGGTGCTGAATCAGTCCGTCGGCGGACCGGAAAGCTTCTACATGTATCAGGTTGGCGTGATGGCCAACGCCGATTACTGGCTTACCGATCACCTGTTGGTCGGCGGCAGCCTGTTTGGCAACCTCGCCAATAACTACGATAAGTTCAACTACAACGGCGCACCGGCGGATTCAACGCTGCCGCGCGTGCGTACGCATATTCGTGATTACGTTGAGAACAACGTTTACGTTAACGATCTGCAAGCCAACTACATGCAGGCGCTGGGCAACGGTTTCTACGGCCAGGTTTACGGCGGTTATCTGGAAACCATGTACGGCGGCGTCGGCGGCGAAGTGCTGTATCGTCCGATAGATAGCAACTGGGCCTTCGGGGTTGATGCCAACTACGTGAAGCAGCGTGATTGGGACAACATGATGCAGTTCACCGATTACAAAGCGCCAACCGGACATTTCACCGCGTACTGGCGTCCGTGGTTTATGCAGGACGTATTGGTGAAAGCCAGCGTCGGTGAATATCTGGCGAAGGATAAAGGCGTTACCGTTGATGTGTCGAAGCGGTTTGATAGCGGCGTGATGGTGGGCTTCTACGCCACCAAAACCAACGTGTCGGCGGAAGCCTATGGCGAAGGCGACTTCACCAAAGGCTTCTACATTTCGGTGCCGATGGATCTGTTTACCGTGACGCCAACGCGAGGCCGCGCGCAGGTGAACTGGGTGCCGTTGACGCGAGATGGTGGGCAGATGCTGGGTCGTAAATATCAGCTGTATGACCTGACGTCAGATCGTGATGCGCGATTTAATTAACATCAGCGCGGGTGGTGTGAAACCCGCGCGATAAATCGCGCCGCTACGGAGAGGTGCACATACCGTAGCGGCGCCATTTATTGCGCGTTACCGACTATTAATCTGCGTCATAACCCAAATTGGGTGCTAGCCAGCGCTCAACTTCGCTCACGCTCATGCCTTTACGCGCGGCGTAATCTTCCACCTGATCGCGCTGAATCTGCGCCACGGCGAAGTATTTGCTATCAGGATGGCTGAAGTACCAGCCGGAAACCGCTGCGCCTGGCCACATGGCGAAAGATTCGGTGAGCTTCATGCCGGTATGTTTTTCTACCTCCAGCAGCTGCCAGATCGGTGCTTTCTCGGTGTGTTCCGGACAAGCCGGATAACCCGGTGCGGGACGAATGCCCTGATAGTTCTCGCGAATCAGCTCTTCGTTGCTGAGATTTTCATGGGCGGCAAAGCCCCAAATCACCTTCCGCACGCGCTCGTGCAGATATTCAGCAAAGGCTTCTGCCAGGCGATCCGACACCGCTTTCACCATGATTTTGTTGTAATCATCGTGCTGCTTGTCATACGCCTCGGCCAGCGCATCTTCCTCAATTCCGGCGGTAACCGCAAACGCGCCGAGATAGTCGGCTTTGCCGCTGGATTTTGGGGCCACAAAGTCGGCCAAACAGTAGTTGGCGAAGTCGGTTTTCTCGGTCTGCTGACGCAAGTGATGACTGACGCACAGCACCTGATTGCGGTTCTCGTTGCTGTAGATTTCAATGTCATCGCCGACACGGTTGGCCGGGAAAATTCCCACCACGCCGCGTGGATTGAGCGTGCCGGTGCTGCTCAGCATATCGAGCATGGCGTTGGCATCGGCAAACAGGCGTTTGGCCTCTTCGCCTACCACTTCATCTTCCAAAATGCGCGGATATTTGCCGGCCAGCGACCAGGTCATAAAGAACGGCGTCCAGTCGATGTAATTGCGCAGCGTTTCAATGCTGGCTTCGACCGGACTCACACCGAGGCGGTGCGCCACCGGCGGCGTATAGCTTTCCCAATCAATGACATAATCATTATCGCGCGCAGTTTGCAGGCTCACCGGCGGCGTGCGCGGCTTTTTGCGCGCGTGCTGAATACGCACCGTGTCGTACTCTTTGCGCGTGCGCGCCACGAAATCTTCTTTCAGCGTTTCGGACAGCAGCGATGACACCACGCCCACGGTGCGCGAGGCGTTCTGCACGTAGACCGTTGGTCCGCTATAGTTCTGCTCGATTTTCACTGCGGTATGCGCTTTCGAGGTAGTCGCGCCGCCAATCAGCAGCGGGATGGTGAATCCCTGGCGCTCCATCTCTTTGGCGACGTTGACCATCTCATCCAGCGACGGCGTGATCAGGCCGGAAAGCCCGATGATATCGGCGTTCTCGGCAATCGCGGTTTTGAGGATTTTGTCACTCGGCACCATAACGCCGAGGTCAATGATTTCGTAGTTGTTACATTGCAGCACTACGCCGACGATATTTTTGCCGATGTCATGCACATCGCCTTTTACCGTTGCCAGCACAATCTTGCCGTTGCTGCGTCCGGCCTCTTTGCTGGCCTGAATATAAGGTTCGAGATAGGCCACCGCTTGCTTCATCACGCGCGCTGATTTTACCACCTGCGGCAGGAACATCTTGCCCTCGCCGAACAGATCGCCAACCACGTTCATGCCGGACATCAGCGGCCCTTCAATCACTTCAATCGGCCGCGCTGCTGCCTGGCGCGCCTCTTCGGTATCCAGCTCAATAAACTCGGTGATGCCTTTCACCAGCGAGTATTCCAGACGTTTTACCACGTCCCAGCTGCGCCATTCGGCCTGCTGTTTCTCCTGCTCGCCGTCGCTTTTGCTGCCGCGATACTTCTCCGCCAGCTCCAGCAAGCGCTCGGTGCCATCGTCACGACGATTCAGCACCACATCTTCCACCGCATCACGCAGTTCGGCAGGCAGATCGTCGTAAATCGCCAGCTGACCGGCGTTCACGATGCCCATGTCCATGCCGTTGCGGATGGCGTAATAGAGGAACACCGCGTGAATCGCTTCGCGCACCGGTTCGTTACCACGGAACGAGAACGACACGTTGGAGACGCCGCCGGAGATCATCGCGTGTGGCAGTTCGCGCTTGATGTCTTCGCAGGCACCGATAAAGTCCATCGCGTAATTGTTGTGTTCTTCAATGCCAGTCGCCACGGCAAAAATATTCGGGTCGAAAATGATGTCTTCTGGCGGGAAACCAACCTCTTCGGTCAAAATCTTGTAGGCGCGACGACAGATCTCAATTTTGCGCGCCCGCGTATCCGCCTGACCCGCTTCGTCAAACGCCATCACCACCATCGCTGCGCCGTAGCGACGCACTTTGCGCGCGTGCGCGATAAACGGTTCCACGCCCTCTTTCATCGAAATAGAGTTCACAATGCCTTTGCCCTGAATGCACTGCAGGCCTTTCTCGATCACTTCCCATTTGGAGGAGTCGATCATAATTGGCACGCGGGCGATATCCGGCTCACCAGCAATCAGATTGAGGAAGCGCACCATCGCCGCTTCCGCATCCAGCATGCCTTCATCCATGTTGATGTCGATGATTTGCGCACCGTTCTCTACCTGCTGGCGCGCCACATCCAGCGCTTCGTTGTATTTCTCTTCTTTGATCAGACGCTTAAATTTGGCCGAGCCGGTGACGTTGGTGCGTTCACCGACGTTGACGAACAGCGAATCGGCCTGAATGTTCAGCGGTTCAAGCCCGGCTAAGCGACAGGCAACCGGAATCTTTGGCAGCTGGCGCGGCGCAACGCCTTCTACTGCGGCCGCCATCGCCGCGATGTGTTCCGGCGTGGTGCCGCAGCAGCCGCCGATAATATTGAGGAAACCGGCGCGCGCCCACTCACCAATTTGCTCAGCCATGATCGCCGCATCGAGATCGTATTCACCAAAGGCGTTGGGCAAACCGGCGTTCGGGTGCGCGGTCACATAGCTTTCGGCAATGCGCGACAGCTCCGCCACATACTGGCGCAGTTCGTCCGGGCCCAGCGCGCAGTTGAGGCCAAACGACAGCGGTTTGGCGTGGCGCAGCGAGTTATAGAAACCTTCGGTGGTTTGGCCGGAGAGCGTACGACCGGACGCATCGGTGATGGTGCCGGAGATCATCAGCGGCAGCTTCACGCCCATCGCTTCCATCTCGGCCTGCACCGCGTAGATCGCCGCTTTGGCGTTGAGGGTATCGAACACCGTTTCGATCATGATGAGGTCGGAGCCACCGGCGATCAGCGCATGCGTCGATTCGCGGTAAGCTTCCACCAGCTGATTGAAGGTGACGTTACGATAGGCGGGATCGTTGACGTCCGGCGAGATAGAACAGGTGCGGTTGGTCGGGCCCAACACGCCCGCCACGTAGCGCGGACGATGCGGCGTTTTCGCCGTCCATGCGTCGGCGCTGGCACGCGCCAGTTTGGCGGCTTCGAAGTTGATCTCCGCCGACAGCGCTTCCATCGCGTAATCGGCCATCGCAATGGTGGTGGAGTTGAAGGTGTTGGTCTCGAGAATATCCGCGCCGGCAGCGAGATAGGCATCGTGGATTTCGCGGATCACCTCCGGTTTGGTTAGCACCAACAGATCGTTGTTGCCCTTCAAATCAGATGGCCAGTCGGCAAAGCGGCTGCCACGGAAATCCTGCTCACTCAGTTTATAACTCTGGATCATGGTGCCCATGCCACCGTCCAGAATCATAATGCGTTGCGCCAGCTGCTGCTGCAGCATTTCTGTTTTGTTGCTCACTCTCGCCCCGTCCACGTCATTGCGTTGGCTAATATGCCAGCCAGTCATACTGGCACAACTTGCAGGTGATCAAAAGTCAGCTCAGATGAGACATTTTCAGCTATTGCCGATGACAGGTCTGACCAGAAAGTCAGCGTTTGCATTAATGCGGTTAAAAACGAAAATGGTTTCCAGCATTGATGCGAATTGGAGACGTTATGGCAACCCCTGCGCCCGTGAAACGCGGCAAGAAACCGCGTGCGACAACGGCTACCACCAGCGCGCCCGTCGGCGGGCAAGTACAATCTTTGACGCGTGGTCTGCGCCTGCTGGAGCTGATTGCCGAATCCCACGGCAGCGTGGCGCTGACCGAACTGGCACAACAGGCCGGTTTACCCAACTCCACCACTCATCGCCTGCTCTCCACCATGCAGCAGCAAGGTTTTGTGCATCAGGTGGGCGACTTAGGTTTGTGGACCATTGGTTCGCACGCGTTTGTGGTCGGCAGCAGCTTCCTGCAGAGCCGCAATCTGCTGGCGATTGTGCATCCGCTGCTGCGCAAGCTGATGGAAGATGCCGGCGAGACGGTGAATCTGGCGGTGCTGGATCTCAGCGATTATCAGGCGGTGATCATCGACCAGGTGCAGTGTACGCAGCTGATGCGCATGTCCGCGCCGATTGGCGGCAAGCTGCCGATGCATGCATCCGGCGCCGGCAAAGCGTTTCTGGCGCATCTGAGCGATGAGCAAGTTACCGCGCTGCTGCATCAAAAAGGGCTGCATCACTACACGCCGAAAACGCTGATGTCGCCACACAGCCTGAAGGAGAATCTGGCGCTGATTCGTAAAATGGGCTTTTCGCACGATGATGAAGAGCACGCGCTGGGTCTGCGCTGTGTTGCGGCACCGATTTATGACGAACATGGCGAACCCTTCGCCGCCATCTCAATCTCCGGCCCGATTGCGCGCATGACTGACGACCGCATCACCGAGCTGGGAGCGCTGGTGATCCGCGCCGCGAAGCAGGTGACCCAAACCTATTCTGGCCGCTAAGCGGCCACCGACGCATAGCGCGCGCTGAAACGCTGGCTGGCGCGCCACGCAATTACCTCTTCAATATGCCCTTCGCGGATGCGCGTTTGCAGCGCGCGCCACCAGTTGGGATCAAACAGCTGCGGATGCAGCGCCTGCAGCAGTTTGCCGGTCGAGGGTTCGCTGCACAGCGCATAGCGGAAGGTTTCCGGGAACACATCATCCGGCCCGACGCTGTACCACGGCTCGGCCTGCAGCTCATCTTCCTCATAGCGCGCCTGCGGCACATCGCGGAACACCAGCTCGGTCATCGGGCGGATTTCGTCGTAATCGTAAAACACCACGCGGCCATGACGCGTCATGCCAAAGTTTTTGTACAGCATGTCGCCGGGGAAAATATTTGCCGCCGCCAGCTGACGAATCGCATCACCATATTCGCCAATCGCATGCTGCCGCTGTTCCGGCGAAGCCTGAGCCAGCCACAGATTAAGCGGCTCCATGCGGCGTTCCAGCCACAAATGGCGGATGATCACCACATCGTCGCGCAGCTCGAGCTTTTCCGGGATATCGCGCTCAAACTCCGCCATCAGCTCGGCCGGAATACGCGCGCGCGGTAACGCAAAGTGCTCAAACTCCTGCGTATCCGCCATGCGGCCCCCGCGATCGTGCTCTTTGACCATGCGATAGCAGTCGCGCACCTGCGCATCGGTGACCTCTTTTTGCGGTGCGAAGCGGTCTTTGATCACCTTAAATACGCGATCAAAACCCGGCAGCGTGAACACCATCATTACCATGCCGCGAATGCCGGGTGCGACGGTGAAATCTTCCTGACTGTTCGCCAGATAGTGCAGGTATTCACGGTAGCATTCGGTTTTACCGTGCTTCTGACAGCCAATCGCCATGTAGCGCTCTGCCACGGTTTTTCCCGGCAGAATCGGTTGCAGCCACGCCACCAGCGCGGCAGGCACCGGCGCGTACACCATGAAATAGGCGCGGGCAAAACCAAACACGATGCTGGCATCATCGCTGTCGGTGAGACAGGTATCGATCCATAAACGGCCAGCATCATCGCGCTGAATCGGCAGCAAACAGGGCACCATGCCATCACTCAGCTGCAGGCGCGCCACAATCCACGCGGTTTTGTTGCGGTAAAACAGTTCGCTGGCGACATCCAGCGTCGCCGTCGCCAGCTGTGTGGCACCAAACTGCTCGTGCAGATGGCGCACAATCCAGCCGATATCGCGCGTTTGATCCTGCCACGTTAGACGCAGCGGAATGTCATTCAGCACCTGACGCAGTGTTTCCTGCCAATTCTGCTGCGGACGATAGAGGCGCGACAGCGGGCGCGGCGCAACCGGTGCGGGCGCATAGGGCTGCGACGGCAAGATAAACAGACGCTCGGGCGACAAATGGCTGTGGCCCTGCAGGCGACAATAGACCGAATTGAAGAAGCTTTCGGCGATTTCATGGCGCGGGTAGCCGGGCAGCAAGGTTTCGTAATGGCTTTTCACCCGCAGCCAGAATGCGTCATCCCAGTCCGAAGTGTCATTGAGAATGCGCAGCTGGTTGGTGACCAGGCCAACATGGTGATCGTAAAGATGGATACGCGCTTTCATTGCCTGCTGCACCGCGTGCCAGTCGGCCTGCTCGAAGCGCTGTTGCGCACCGGCGGTGATATCCAGAAAGCGGCCATACTGCGCGTCAAAACCTTGCAGAATGGTGTGGGCGATCAGCGATTCTCTCGGCGTCATCGGCAACGCTCCTTTAGCGGTAAGTGGTCGCCATTGAATGGCGACCTTACAACGGCTTCAGAATTGTGCGGCTTCGGTGGAGCCGGTCAGCGCGGTCACGGAGGATTGTCCGCCCTGGATGACGTTGGTGACGCGATCGAAATAGCCGGTGCCCACTTCCTGCTGATGCGATGAGAAGGTGTAACCCTTATCGCGCGCCGCAAACTCCGGCTGCTGCACTTTCTCCACGTAATGGCGCATGCCTTCGCCCTGTGCATAGGCGTGCGCCAGGTCAAACATGTTGAACCACATGCTGTGAATTCCGGCGAGCGTAATGAACTGGAAGCGATAGCCCATTTCGCTCAGCGCCTGCTGGAAACGGGCGATAGTGCGATCGTCAAGATTCTTCTTCCAGTTGAACGAAGGCGAGCAGTTGTAAGCCAGCAACTTGCCGGGATACTGCGCGTGAATCGCGTCGGCAAAGCGCCGCGCCATCTCCAGATCTGGCGTTGAGGTTTCGCACCACAGCACATCGGCATAAGGCGCATACGCTAGCCCGCGGCTGATCGCCTGTTCAATCCCGGCACGCGTGCGGAAGAAGCCTTCCGAGGTGCGCTCGCCGGTGATAAACGCCGCATCGCGCGGGTCGCAATCTGAGGTGATCAGATCGGCGGCATCCGCATCGGTGCGCGCCAGCAACACCGTCGGTACGTTCATGACGTCCGCGGCCAGACGCGCCGCCACCAGTTTCTGAATCGCTTCCTGCGTTGGGACTAATACCTTGCCACCCATGTGGCCGCACTTCTTCACCGCCGCCAGTTGGTCTTCAAAATGCACCGCGCCGGCACCGGCCTGAATCATCGATTTCATCAGCTCGAACGCATTGAGCACGCCGCCAAAGCCCGCTTCCGCATCGGCGACAATCGGCAGGAAGTAATCAATAAAATCACTGTCTTCTGGCGATACGCCGCTGGCCCACTGAATTTGATCGGCACGCTGGAAGCTCTGATTAATCCGCTCCACCACATTTGGCACCGAATTCACCGGATACAGCGATTGGTCGGGATACATCTGCCCGGCCAGGTTAGCATCTGCCGCCACCTGCCAGCCGGAGAGGTAAATCGCCTCTATGCCGGCTTTCGCCTGCTGCACCGCTTGTCCGCCGGTCAACGCGCCGAGGCTGTTGATGTAGCCTTTGCTCGATTCACCATTCAGCAGCGACCAGAGTTTGGTGGCACCGCGCTCCGCCAGCGTGCAGGCGGGATTGACCGAACCGCGCAGATTGACCACATCCTCCGCACTGTACGGGCGAGTAATTCCCTGCCAACGCGCATCATTCCAGCTCGATTCCAGTTGTTTGATCTCTTGCATACGATTCATCGTCATATCTCCAGGTTCAAGGCAGCAGGCGGTAGCCCGGCAGAGTGAGGAAGGAAACCAGTTCGTCGTCGGTGGTAATTTGCGCCATCAGCGCGGCGGCATCGTCGAAGCGTCCATTTTGAAAACGTTCTGCGCCAACGGTTTGCTGCAAGGTGGCCAGCTCTTCCTCCAGCAGCCGTTCAAACAGCGCCACCGTTACCGGCTGGCCATCGCTGAGAATTTGTTTGTGATGAATCCATTGCCAGATGGAGGTGCGGGCGATTTCAGCGGTGGCGGCATCTTCCATCAACCCATCAATCGGAACGCAGCCGTTGCCGCTGATCCAGGCTTCCAGATATTGCAGCGCCACGCGGATATTGGCGCGCATGCCGGCTTCAGTACGCTTGCCGCGACAGGGCGCCAGCAGACGTTCGGCGGTGATTGGCGCATCCTGCTCACGCGTGATGTGCAGTTGGTTGGGCTGATCGCCCAGCCGACGGTCAAACTCCTCCATCGCGATATCAGCCAGGCCGGGATGCGCCACCCAGGTTCCGTCGTGACCGTTGCCCGCTTCTCGCGCTTTATCTTCCTGCACCTTTTGCGTCACCCATACATTGCGCTCCGCGTCTTTGCTCGGAATCAGCGCCGACATACCGCCCATCGCCAACGCACCACGACGATGACAGGTTCGAATCAGCAGGCGTGAATAGGCATCGAGGAATGGCTGATCCATGCTGATTTGCTGGCGATCCGGCAGGATACGATCGGGATGCTGGCCCAGCGTTTTGATGTAGCTGAAGATGTAATCCCAACGGCCACAGTTGAGGCCAACGACGTGATCACGCAGTTCCCACAGGATCTCATCCATCTGGAATACCGCCGGCAGCGTTTCGATCAACACCGTGGCTTTGATGGTGCCGCGCGGCAGATCGAAGCGATCTTCACTGAAGCGGAAGATCTCACGCCACCACGCCACTTCAGCGGCATGCTCGGTTTTCGGCAGATAGAACCATGGCGCGTGGCCCTTCTCCAGCAGCGCTTCAACGTTGTGGAAAAAGTAGAGCGCAAAGTCGAACAATCCGCCGGGAATGGCCCGATCGCGCCACTCCACATGCTTTTCATTCAGATGCAGACCGCGCACCCGACACATCAGCAGCGCCGGATTGGCGCGCAGCTGGTAGATCTTGCCGGTTTCACTGGTGAAGCTCAGCGTGCCATTGACGGCATCGCGCAGTGTTAATTGTCCGTCGATCAGCTTCTGCCAGGTTGGCGCCAGTGAATCTTCAAAATCGGCCATGAAGACGTTGACGTTCGCGTTGAGCGCGTTGATCACCATTTTGCGATCCGGCGGCCCGGTGATCTCTACGCGACGATCCTGAAGCAGCTGCGGAATAGGACGAACTTGCCACGCATTTTCACGAATGGAAGCGGTTTCCGAATCAAAGCCGGGTAACTCACCCTGATCGTAATGCTTCTGTCGTTGCTGGCGTGCTTTCAGCAGGCGTTCGCGCTCTGGTGCAAAGCGCACCACTAATGCGTGTATAAAGTCGATTGCTTCTGGGGTAAGCAGCTGCTTTTCCGCGTGGGTAAAGGGCTGGCTGAAGGTTAGCGTATTGCTGATAACCGAGTCTGTCATGCGGGCTGCCTCCTGAGGTGATCCATCGTTTAACGATCGGATCCGGATGTAGGGTGTTTTATAACCTGCAAGATCAAAGCATAATGATTTTTATTTTAATTTCAAAAACTATTTCCATTTTAATGTTTATGTTAATTTATCAGATTGATATTTATGTAATTTAATCTCTCGAATTAAAGGCAATAACTTCCACTGGTGAATTGAAGGCAAAAAAAAAGCCGCGATAGCTTTCGGCTAGCGCGGCAGGATCAAACGAGGTGTTTGATCTATTCGAGTGTTGGATTCATCCGGCGCAGATCGAACGGCGTGATCTGATAAACGTAGTAGTTCAGCCAGTTGGAGAACAGCAGGTTGCCGTGGCTGCGCCAGGTGGCGCGCGGTGGCAGCTCTGGGTTGTCGTGCGGGAAGTAATTGAACGGCACGTCCGGCTGCAGGCCAGCATCGTAATCGCGATGATACTCACCCGAGAGCGTCAGGGCATCGTACTCAGGGTGGCCGGTGACAAACGCCAGGCGCTTGTCTTTGCTCGCCATCAGATATGCGCCGGTGGATTCCGATTCGGCAAATAGCTCGAGATCGGTGTAATCGCGGATCAGCTGGCTCGGAAAATCAGCATAGCGTGAATGCGGGGCCAGGAAATTGTCGTCAAAACCGCGCGTTAGTAAGGCGTGGGGATGCAGGATTTGGTGCTCATAAACACCGGACAATTTGTTCTGCCGCGTCTGCTTAGGAATGCCATACAGAATGTTGAGTGCCGCCTGAACCGCCCAACAGACAAAGAGCGTGGAGGTAACGTGTTCATTCGCCCAATGCAGCACGCGCTGAATCTGCGGCCAGTAAGCGACATCATTGAAATCGACCAATCCCAGCGGCGCGCCGGTCACAATCAGTCCATCGAAGTTATCGTTTTGGATGTCTTCGAAGTTGCAGTAGAAGTTGTTCAGATGCTCCGTCGGCGTGTTGCGCGACTCGCGACTATCAATGCGCAGCAGCTGCACATCAATCTGCAACGGTGAGTTAGAGAGCAGACGCAGGAACTGATTTTCTGTCTCAATCTTCTTTGGCATCAGGTTAAGAATCAGCACTTTTAGCGGACGGATCTCCTGAACACTGGCGCGCGACGACGTCATGACAAAGACGTTTTCATCACGCAAAAAATTCACTGCCGGTAATTCGTCGGGAATCCTGATTGGCATAACCTACTCACCTCTTACTGATAACCGTATAAACGTTTAGACATCCAGATGCCCGACATTAGCTTGTTATGTCGGGAATGTCGAGTCTTCATGCGGTTTATGAAAATGTTTCAGCTTTAGGTGGGATTTGGGATAAGTCGTGGCGTATTTATGCTGGACTAGCTTCTTGAAATGAAAGTTTGAGATGAGATTTGCGTGATTTTCATACACTGAATCGCTCTATTCTATGCGATTTTAGTTGATTTCAGACGTAAAAAAGCCCCGGACTTTCGTCCGGGGCTTCTTCACTATTTGATGCCTGGCAGTTCCCTACTCTCGCATGGGGAGGCCCCACACTACCATCGGCGCTACGGCGTTTCACTTCTGAGTT
>NZ_JBHTGO010000013.1:0-15882 GCF_042666835.1 Pantoea sp. GCM10028869
ATGGTGGTACAGCACAAAAGTGGGGGTGATCGACCTGAAGAAAAAGTCGATCACCATGGGTAAAGGATGTTAAAAAGTGTTCACCATGTCCCCGAACACCTGTCTACCATGTCCCCGGACTGTACAGCGGGAGAGGGCGGGGGTGAGGGCGTCCTTCAAACTACCCCTTATTACTATTCCGCATAACACACCGTTTTTTATTATTTGTTGCGATGACACCAACTTCATAACATGGACGAAACAGGGGCAGGAATCAGGAGAAAAGGGTGTGAATTTCCAGCAACTTAAAATTATACGTGAAGCGGCCCGTTGCGAGTTCAACCTGACCGAAGTGGCGAATACGCTGTTTACCTCCCAGTCCGGAGTCAGCCGCCATATTCGCGATCTGGAAGATGAACTGGGCGTGGAAATCTTTATTCGTCGTGGCAAGCGACTGTTAGGCATGACCGAACCGGGCAAGGCGCTGCTGACCATTGCTGAGCGCATCCTTGATGAAGCGGGCAAAGTACGCCGCTTAGCGGATGTGTTTACCAATGAAACCAGCGGCGTGCTGACCATCGCCACCACGCACACCCAGGCGCGTTACAGCCTGCCGCGCGTGATCAAAGCGTTTCGCCAGCTCTATCCCAACGTGCGCCTTGAGCTCAATCAGGGATCGCCGCAGGAGATCGTCGCCATGCTGTTGGCCGGTGAAGCAGATATCGGTATCGCCTCCGAGCAGCTAGTGAACAACAGCAGTCTTGCCGCGTTCCCGTGGTTCAGCTGGCATCACTCGCTGCTGGTGCCGCACGATCATGAACTGTTACAGCAGCAGCCCATTACGCTCGCCAGCCTGAGCCGTTATCCGTTAATCACTTATCGTCAGGGCATTACCGGCCGTTCTCGGGTGGATCGGGCATTCCAGGCCGCTGGTCTGCGCCCGGATATCGTGCTCAGCGCGCAGGATTCTGACGTGGTGAAAACCTACGTTGAACTCGGTCTTGGCGTGGGGATTCTCGCCGATCAGGCGTGCGATATTTACGAAGGGGAAGATCTGGTAAAAATCGATACCCATCATCTGTTCGATGCCAATACCGTGTGGCTCGGCCTGAAGCGCGGCCAGCTGCAACGCAATTACGTTTGGCAGTTCCTCGAACTCTGTAACGCCAACCTGTCGCTGGAGGAGATCAAGCGGCAGGCGCTCTCCTACGAAACCGAAAACGAACCGGCCATCGACTTCCAGATTTAAGCCAGCACGGTGCGGCGCAACCCGGCCGCACCGCCTCGCAACCGCGTTCCCGCTTTCATCCCCGCCCTGAAATGTGCTAAAGACAAGGGCATTTCCCGCACATCAGGAGCAAACATGATCAGGCTACGCGCTATGACGCCACGCGACATCGATTCCGGCGTTGCCCTCACGCAGCAACTGCACTGGCCGCATCGCCGCGAAGACTGGCAGCAGGCGCTGACGTTCGGCGCAGGCACGGTGGCTGAGCATCAGGGCGACTACGCCGGCAGCGCGCTGGGGTTTCGCTGGGGCGAGCAGGCGGCCACCATCGGACTCGTCATCGTCAGCCCACGCTGGCAAGGGCAGGGCATTGGTAAACAGTTGATGCTGGCGCTGCTGGAGCAATTCCCTGATTACCACCTGCGGCTGCACGCCACCGAGAGCGGCAAACCGCTGTATCAGAAACTCGGTTTTGCGGTAACGGGCCAGATTCTGCAGCATCAAACGCGCGCGCTGGCGGCGGTGCCAGCGTTGACGGTGCCAGCCGGTTTCACGCTGCGTCCCGCGCTGCCCGCAGAGGCACAACCGTTGACCACCTTCGATCACCAGGCGCACGGCCTGTGGCGCCCCGCGTTAATCACTCACCTGATTGAAGATGCACAAACCCGGATATTGCTGGATGCGCAGCAGCGCGTGCAGGGCTTTGCCAGCCTGCGCCGTTTTGGTCACGGCTGGTCGATTGGCCCGGTGATTGCGTTGAATCTGGCGAGTGCGCAAACCTTGATTGCCGCCCTGATGCAGACGCTGCACGGCGAATTTGTGCGCATCGATACCGACGCCGCGTTACCGCTGGCACCATGGCTGAAAACCCTGGGTCTGGAGCAGGTGGATGCGCCCACCATCATGGTGCGCGGCACGCCGTGGATGCCGCAGCCCGGCGCGATGCAGGCTTATGGGTTGATGACGCAGGCAATGGGGTGATGTCGGATGAAGAGGGGATCGCTGCCGCGGCCGTCGCGGCGGATGCGGTGTACCGTGATCGCCGCGCAACGTAGCGGCGCGATTTATCGCGCAATGCCAGCCGGTGCGCAATGCCAGCCGGGGCGCGGTGCCCGAAGGTTCTGAGTAGGTAAACAACAAAAAAAAGCCACCGAATTTCGGTGGCTTTCCAGACAGATAATAGAGGATCTAACCGTTAAATCAGCTCGGTTTTCACCCCCTGCTGCACCAGCAGTTCCGCGTCATCGCCGTGGCTGTACACCTCATACTCCACCCCCGCAACCGTCACGGTGCCTTGCTGATGCTGCCACTCGCTGATATCGCTGCCTTCCGGCAAAATATCTTTCAGCTGCACCACATCGCCGGCATCGCCGTTTACCATCAGCTGGGTTTTACCGTCTTCGATAAACAGATCTTTTTCGCCGTAATGCAGCAGCGCATCCAGATCGATTTTCAGCATATTATCCCCGCTGCCACGAATATCAAAAATCTCCACCGACTGAACCTCTGCTTTATGCTGAGATAAATCGAGCAGCTGATCTTTACCGGTTAATTGCAGAGTATCCACCTGCGTTTCACTGCCGGTAATAGCGTGATCGGTTAATTGGTCGACTCCGTCGAGGAAGTGGACGATGTTTTCGGGGTCATCTACTAACTGTGCCGAAGTGCTTGGTGGCGTAACAATAGTATATATATTATCGAAAACGAATTGATCAGCCGGTGATATAAACACCAAGTTCAATCTTCCAGTGTGGGTTCCATCAAAATCGTTCTCATAACTATCACGATCAACATGAATCGCCTCGCCAGGTTTAATAGTATAAGTTTTCGAGAAACGGGAGTTTATGCTAAATCGGAATGTTGAATCTGTGGTTCCTCTATTATATACATCGAAACCAATATCTATAATCTTACCGCCTTGGAATTCTAGTTCGCCCCGATTCGGGACAAGGCAATGCTTTCCAAAATAATCAGGAGCCCCATCTGGCTTTTGTATAATATAAGCACTCAATACATCTGGTTGACGTGGGTCCCCCCAAACAAGTCCACAATTCCCGTTAAAAAGAATTCCTGCACCGTAACGCGGACCTAAATACATATCTTCAAAATCGACAATTCCTTTTCTACCTGAATAATCCTTCGTAATATTTAGCTCAAACGATTCCCCCCAATTTCCCGCTCCGGATTGCTTCACTTGGAAATCCCAGTCGCCTTTCGCCAGCGCCGTATCCGGCGTCCAGCTCCACTTACCATCCGCACCCGCCTTCACGCTGTAGGTTTTTTCACCCGAAGCATGCTGTGCACGGATCATCACCACGCTGTCTGCTGGCGCGGTGCCGCGCAGGGTTGGCGTCTGGTCATCGGTGGTGTCACCGCTGGCGAGGCTGCCGGTCTCGGCACCGAAATCATCAAATGCATCGGTAATTGTCGGCGCGGGATCGGTGTAGTTCAGAATAAAGCTCTCTGACCAGTCGCTTTGGCCGTTGCTGTTCTCTACGTACGCGCGGAAGTGCCAGTTGTCGCTGTGGTCCAGCGCCGGCGACGTCCACTCCCAGGTGCCGTCCGCTTTCACCACCGCGCTGCCCACGTTCACCCACGGCTTATCCCACGGGCCGTTCTGGAAGTGAATGATGCTGCCCGCCACGCCACGCCCGCGCAGGGTTGGCGTGCTGTCATCGGTGTAGCCCTCGCTCTTGACGCTGCCCGTAACCGGACCGACGTCGTCAAACGCATCGACGATGACCGGCTTGTCAGGCGCTGCCGCAACGTATTTCACCACGAACTTGTTGCTCCACGCGCTGTAGTGATCGCCGTTCTGCGCCCGGGCCTGGAAGTCCCAGGTGTTGCTGCTGCTCAGCGCCGGTGAAGTCCACTCCCAGGTGCCGTCGGCTCTCACCACGGTGCTGCCCACTGGCTCCCACGGCACGCCCGGCGGGCTGCTCTGAATGTGGATGATGGTGCCAGCCACGCCTTTGCCGCGCAGGGTCGGCGTGCTGTCGTCGGTGGTGTCACCGTTCTGCAGGCTGCCGGTCTGGGCACCAAAATCATCCAACGCATCAATAATGATCGGCGTCGGATCGGTGTAGTTCAGAATAAAGCTGTCTGACCAGTCGCTTGTGCCGTTGCTGTTCTCTGCACAGGCGCGGAAGTGCCAGTTGTCGCTGTGATCCAGCGCCGGCGACGTCCACTCCCAGGTGCCGTCGGCTTTCACCACCGTGCTGCCCACGTTCACCCACGGCTTATCCCACGGGCCGTTCTGGAAGTGAATGATGCTGCCCGCCACGCCGCGCCCGCGCAGGGTTGGCGTGCTGTCATCGGTGTAGCCCTCGCTCTTCACGCTGCCGGTCACCGGACCGACGTCGTCAAACGCATCGGTGATGGTCGGCTTGTCAGGCGCCGCCGCAACGTATTTCACCACGAACTTGTTGCTCCACGCGCTGAAGTGATCGCCGGTCTGCGCCTGGGCCCGGAAGTCCCAGGTGTTGCTGCCACTCAGCGCCGGTGAGGTCCACTCCCAGGTGCCGTCGGCTCTCACCACGGTGCTGCCCACGGTCTCCCACGGCACGCCCGGCGGGCTGCTCTGAATGTGGATGATGGTGCCGGCCACGCCTTTGCCGCGCAGGGTCGGCGTGCTGTCGTCGGTGGTGTCACCGTTCTTCAGGCTGCCGGTCACCGCGCCAAAATTGTCCCAGGCATCGTCGATGGTGGGCTGCATATCCAGCGCCGGATCGATGGTCAGCTTAAAGCTGCTCCAGCCGTTCTGGCCGCTCTTCTGCACCTCAAAGGTCCAGCTGCCTTTCGCCAGCCCGGACGGCGTCCACGACCAGTTGCCTGCATTGTCCACGCTCACCGTGGTGGAGGCGTAGCTGCCGCCGTCCATTTTGTAGCGCAGCGTAATGGTGCTGTTGGCCGGGCCGCTGCCGCGCAGAGTCGGCGTGGTGTCGTCGGTGGACGCGCCGCTGCTCAGGCTGCCGGTCACCGGACCCGCGTTGTCGAACGCGCTGTCGATGCTGGCGTTGCGATCCGCGTTGGAATCGATGGTCAGCTCGTAGCGGCTCCAGTTTTCCTGGCCGTCCTTCTTCACCTCAAAGGTCCAGTGTCCGTCCTCCAGATCTGGCGCGGTCCACGTCCAGTTACCGCTGGCATCCACTTTAATAATGATGCCGCCGCTGCGGTCGCCATTGCTGTACTTCAGCGAGATGCTGCTGTTGGCCGGGCCGGTGCCGCGCAGCGTCGGGGTGCTGTCGTCGGTGGTCCCGCCGTTGGCAATGGTGCCGGTCACGGCGCCAAAGTCATCCCAGGCGCTGGTGATCACGGCATCGCGGTCCACGGTCGGGTCGATGGTCAGCGTAAAGCTGCTCCAGCCGCTCTGGCCGGCCTTCTGCACCTCAAAGGTCCAGCTGCCGTTGGCCAGCGCGGACGGCGTCCACGTCCACTTGCCGTTGCCGTCCACGCTTACCGTGGTGCTGGCGTAGCTGCCGCTGCCAAGCTTGTAGCGCAGGGTGATAACGCTGTTGGCCGGGCCGCTGCCGCGCAGGGTTGGCGTGCTGTCGTCGGTGCTGCTGCCGCTGCTCAGGCTGCCGGTCACCGGGCCGACGTTATCGAGCGCGCTGTCGATGGTCGGGTAGCGATCGAGGTCCGGATCGATGGTCAGCTGGAAGCTGCTCCAGCCGTTCTGGCCGGCCTTCTGCACCTCAAAGGTCCAGCTGCCTTTCGCCAGCGCGGACGGCGTCCACGACCACTTGCCGCCGCCGTCCACGAACACCGTGGTGGAGGCGTAACTGCCGCTGCCAAGCTTATAGCGCAGCGTGATGGTGCTGTTCGCCGGGCCGCTGCCGCGCAGGGTTGGCGTGCTGTCGTCGGTGCTGCTGCCGCTGCTCAGGCTGCCAGTGTTCGGACCGAAGTCGTCCCAGGCACTGTCGATGGTGGCGTTGCGATCGGCGGTGGAGTCAATGGTTAGCTCATAGCTGCTCCACTGAGACTGCCCGCTTTTCTTCACCTCGAAGGTCCAGTCGCCGTCCGTCAGCGCCGGTGCGGTCCACGTCCAGTTGCCACTGCTGTCTACCTTGATCGTGCCCTCAAACAGGGTGGCAAGGTGGAAGTAGCGCAACAGAATGGTGCTGTTGGCCGGGCCGGTGCCGCGCAGGGTGGGGGTGGCGTCGTCGGTGATGCCGCCGTTGGCGATCAGGCCGGTATTCGCGCCAAAGTCATCCCAGGCGCTGTCGATAGTCGGCTTGCGATCCACGGTAGGATCGATGGTCAGCTTATAGCTGCTCCAGCCGCTCTGGCCGTCCTTCTGCACCTCAAAGGTCCAGCTGCCGCTGGCCAGCGCATTCGGCGTCCACGTCCAGTTGCCGCTGGCGTCCACGCTCACGCTGTCGGTGTTGTAGCCACCGCTGCCGAGCTTATAGCGCAGGGTGATGACGCTGTTGGCCGGGCCGGTACCGCGCAGGGTTGGCGTGGCGTCATCGGTGACGCCGCCGTTGGAAATAACGCCTTTGACGGCACCAAAATCATCATAGGCGCTGTCAATGGTCGCGTTGCGGTCCAGGGTCGGATCGATGGTCAGCTGGAAGCTGCTCCAGCCGTTCTGGCCGTCCTTCTGCACCTCAAAGGTCCAGCTGCCTTTTGCCAGCGCGGACGGTGTCCACGACCAGTTACCCGCGTTGTCCACGCTCACCGTGGTGGAGGCGTAGCTGCCGGTGCCGAGCTTATAGCGCAGCGTGATGGTGCTGTTGGCCGGGCCGGTGCCGCGCAGCGTCGGGGTGCTGTCGTCGGTGGTCCCGCCGTTGGCAATGGTGCCGGTCACGGCGCCGAAGTCATCCCAGGCGCTGTTAATCACGGCATCGCGGTCCACGGTGGGATCGATGGTCAGCTGGAAGCTGCTCCAGCCGCTCTGGCCGCTCTTCTGCACCTCAAAGGTCCAGCTGCCTTTTGCCAGCGTATTTGGCGTCCACGACCAGGTGCCGTTTACGTCCACGCTCACCGTGGTAGAGGCATAGCTGCCGCCGTCCAATTTATAGCGCAGCGTAATGGTGCCGCTGGCCGGGCCGCTGCCGCGCAGGGTCGGCGTGGTGTCATCGGTGCTGCTGCCGCTGCTCAGGCTGCCGGTCACCGGGCCGACGTTGTCGAACGCGCTGTCGATGGTGGCATTGCGATCCAGGTTAGGATCGATGGTCAGCTTAAAGCTGCTCCAGCCGCTCTGGCCGTCCTTCTGCACCTCAAAGGTCCAGCTGCCTTTCGCCAGCGTATTTGGTGTCCATGACCAGTTGCCGCTGGCATCCACGCTCGCGCTGTCGATGGTGTAGCCACCGTTGCCGAGCTTGTAGCGCAGGGTGATAACGCTGTTGGCCGGGCCGGTACCGCGCAGGGTCGGCGTGGTGTCGTCGGTGGTCGCGCCGCTGCTCAGGCTGCCGGTCACCGGTCCGACGTTGTCGAGCGCGCTGTCGATGGTCGGGTAGCGGTCGAGGTCCGGATCGATGGTCAGCTGGAAGCTGCTCCAGCCGTTCTGGCCGGCCTTCTGCACCTCAAAGGTCCAGCTGCCTTTCGCCAGCCCGGACGGCGTCCACGACCAGTTGCCTGTGTTGTCCACGCTCACCGTGGTGGAGGCGTAGCTGCCGGTGCCGAGCTTGTAGCGCAGCGTGATGGTGCCGTTGGACGGGCCGCTGCCGCGCAGGGTCGGGGTGGTGTCGTCGGTGCTGCTGCCGCTGCTCAGGCTGCCCGTCACCGGGCCGACGTTGTCGAACGCGCTGTCGATGCTGGCGTTGCGATCCGCGTTGGAATCGATGGTCAGCTCGTAGCGGCTCGCGCTTTCCTGACCGTCTTTCTTCACCTCAAAGGTCCAGTGTCCGTCCTCCAGATCTGGCGCGGTCCACGTCCAGTTCCCGCTGGCGTCCACTTTAACCATGATGCCGCCGCTGCGGTCGCTGTTGCTGTACTTCAGTGCGATGCTGCTGTTGGCCGGGCCGGTGCCGCGCAGCGTTGGCGTGCTGTCGTCGGTGGTCCCGCCGTTGGCAATGGTGCCGGTCACGGCGCCGAAGTCATCCCAGGCGCTGTTGATCACGGCATCGCGGTCCACGGTGGGATCGATGGTCAGCTGGAAGCTGCTCCAGCCGCTCTGGCCGGCTTTCTGCACCTCAAAGGTCCAGCTGCCGTTGGCCAGCGCGGACGGCGTCCACGTCCACTTGCCGTTGCCGTCCACGCTTACCGTGGTGCTGGCGTAGCTGCCGCTGCCAAGCTTGTAGCGCAGGGTGATAACGCTGTTGGCCGGGCCGCTGCCGCGCAGGGTTGGCGTGGTGTCGTCGGTGGTCGCGCCGCTGCTCAGGCTGCCGGTTACCGGGCCCGCGTTATCCAGCGCGCTGTCGATGGTCGGGTAGCGATCGAGGTCCGGATCGATGGTCAGCTGGAAGCTGTTCCAGCCGCTCTGGCCGGCGTTCTGCACCTCAAAGGTCCAGCTACCCTTCGCCAGCGTATCCGGCGTCCACGACCAGTTGCCTGCATTATCCACGCTCACCGTGGTGGAGGCGTAGCTGCCGCTGCCCAGCTTGTAGCGCAGCGTAATGGTGCTGTTGGCCGGGCCGGTGCCGCGCAGGGTTGGCGTGCTGTCATCGGTGGACGCGCCGCTGCTCAGGCTGCCGGTTACCGGGCCGACGTTGTCCAGCGCATCGGTAATCACCGGTCCGGCGGCAGCAACGTACTTCAGAATAAATTTCCCGGTCCAGCCGCTGATAACGTCGCCGTTTTGCGCCTTCGCGTGAAACTCCCAGGTGCCGTTTTTGCTCAGCACCGGTGAGGTCCACTCCCAGGTGCCGTCCGCTTTAACGACGGTGCTGCCCACATTAACCCAGGAGCTGCCCGCCAGGCCGTTCTGGAAGTGGATGATGGTGCCGGCCACGCCGGTACCGCGCAGGGTTGGCGTGTTGTCATCGGTGGTGTCACCGCTTGTCAGGCTGCCGGTTACCGCGCCAAAGTCGTCCCAGGCGCTGTCAATGGTTGGCTTCAGGTCCAGCGCCGGATCGATGGTCAGCTTAAAGCTGCTCCAGCCGCTCTGGCCGTCCTTCTGTACCTCAAAGGTCCAGCTGCCTTTTGCCAGCGTATTTGGCGTCCACGACCAGTTGCCGTCTGCATCCACGCTCGCGCTGTCGAGGGTGTAGCCACCGTTGCCGAGCTTGTAGCGCAGGGTGATAACGCTGTTGGCCGGGCCGGTACCGCGCAGAGTCGGCGTGGTGTCGTCGGTGGACGCGCCGCTGCTCAGGCTGCCGGTTACCGGGCCCGCGTTGTCCAGCGCGCTGTCGATGGTGGGGTAGCGATCGAGGTCCGGATCGATGGTCAGCCGGAAGCTGCTCCAGCCGCTCTGGCCGGCCTTCTGCACCTCAAAGGTCCAGCTGCCTTTTGTCAGCGCGGACGGCGTCCACGACCAGTTGCCTGCGTTGTCCACGCTCACCGTGGTGGAGGCGTAGCTGCCGCCGTCCATTTTATAGCGCAGGGTGATAACGCTGCTGGCCGGGCCGGTCCCGCGCAGGGTTGGCGTAGTGTCATCGGTGGACGCGCCGCTGCTCAGGCTGCCGGTCACCGGGCCCGCGTTGTCCAGCGCGCTGTCGATGCTGGCGTTGCGATCGGCATTGGGATCGATGGTGAGCGTAAAGCTGCTCCAGTCCATCTGACCGCTCTTCTTCACCTCGAAGGTCCAGCTGCCGCTGGCCAGCTCCGGCGGCGTCCACGACCAGTTGCCGCCTGCATCTGCTTTTATGCTGGCGCTGTCATAGCGGCCGTCGCCCAGGGTGAAGCGCAGGATCACCAGGCTGTTGGCTTCGGCGCGACCGTGCAGCGCTGGCGTGCTGTCGTCGGTCCTGCCGCCGCTGCCGAGGTTGCCGGTCACGGGACCGAAATCATCCACCGCGTAATCGATGACGGGCGCAAAGCCGCCGTCGCTTTCAGAAACAATGATCAGATCGAAACTGTCGTTCCAGTGCGTCTGCCCCAGAGATTTGACGTCGAACGACCACTGGCCGGCGGCCAGCCCGGTGCCCGGCGTCCAGCTCCAGCGGCCGGTGCTGTCGGCGTCAACGGTGACGGAGGCAGCAGCGCCGCCCGCCAGCGTATAGCGGATCACCACCTGGCTGTTGGCTTCCGCCCGGCCCTGGAAGGTGGGCGTGGCGTCGTCGGTGATGGCGCCGCTTTCCAGCAGGCCGGTGGCATCGCCGAAGTCGTCGATAACCGTTTCAAAGCGGGTGCGCAGGGCAATATCGGACGGGCTGACGATCTCCAGCTCAAACAGCGCCGAGGCGACGTCGCCGGTGCTGGCCTGGAATTCATAGCGGCCGGCCGGCAGGTTGCTGCCCGGCGTCCAGCTCCAGGTGTCGCCGCTGAGGGTGGCGGTGGCGCTGCCGGCCCAGGTCGGGCTGCCGGCGAGGCGGTAATAGACGATAACGGTGTCAGCGGCGGAGACCTCGCCGCGCAGGGTCGGCGTGGCGTCGTCGGTGAGCGCGCCGTTGCCGAGCGCGCCGGTGAAGCTGCCCGCGTCGTCAAACGCATCGGTAATGGTAACCGTGACGTTGTCGCCGGCAATCACGATGTCAAACGCCGCCGAAGGCGCGCCGGCGCGCAGTTGCTTACCAAAGGTCTCTTCGGCCATCAGGCGCAGGCTGTTAATGCCGTCTTTTAAGTCCTGCGATGGCTCCATCACCCACTTGCCGGTGACCTTGTCCGCCACCGCGCTGCCGATTTTTTCATTTTTGTCGTTGAGCAGGTAAACGGTGCTGCCTTTCTGCGCGATGCCGGTCAGCGTCGGGCGTTTGTCGTCGGTGGCCTTGCCGGCGTCAAAGCTGCCGGTCACGACGCCCTGGTCGTCGTAGAGGTTAATCAGCTCCGGCGCGTCCGGCGCGGTGGTATCCACAATCATGGTGCCGAGCGTCGGCGGGTTGCGGTTGCCGGCATTGTCAAAGTGGCGGATGGAGAAGCTGTACTCGCCGTCGGCGTAGGGCGTCGGCGCTTCCCAGCGATAAAAGCCTTCATCGTTTACCGGGACGCGGAAGGTGTCGGTGCCGATGACCAGCTCAATAAAGCCGCCGGGCTCCAGCTTCTCTTTGTTCCCAAACACCAGTTTGCCGTCGGCGCTTTCAAAGTAGAGGGTCTTGCTGCGGGCCAGCGGTTCGATGGCGGCCGGTGCGGCCTCGCTGACCGGCGCGGCGGCGGCGTCACCGGTGTGTTCAACCTGCGCGCTGCCGTTGCCGGTAATGATGTTGAACGGCGCAGACGGCGTGCCGGCGCGCAGCTGTTTACCAAAGGTCTCTTCGGCCATCAGGCGCAGGCTGTTGCTGCCGTCTTTCAGGTCCTGCGCCGGCTCCATTACCCACTTGCCGGTGACCTTGTCCGCCACCGCGCTGCCGATTTTTTCATTTTTGTCGTTGAGCAGGTAAACGGTGCTGCCTTTCTGCGCGATGCCGGTCAGCGTCGGGCGTTTGTCGTTGGTGGCCTTGCCGGCGTCGAAGCTGCCGGTTTTGTCGCCCTGGTCGTCGTAGAGGTTCAGCAGTTCAGGGGCGGCGGGCGCGCTGGTGTCAACAATCACGGTGCCGAGCGTCGGCGGGTTGCGGTTGCCGGCGTTATCAAAGTGGCGGATTGAGAAGCTGTAGTGGCCGTCGGCGTAGGCGGAAGGCGCTTCCCAGCGGTAAAAGCCTTTGTCGTCTACGGGGACGCGGAAGGTGTCGGTGCCGATGACCAGCTCAATAAAGCCACCGGGCTCCAGCTTCTCATTGTTACCAAACACCAGCTTGCCGTCGGCGCTTTCAAAGTAAAGGGTCTGGCTGCGTGCAAATAAATCAATCATAAGGATCGTCCATAATGTGTTGTCAATGTAAGTGCGGCGCGGTTTACACGACATCGCACAGCGGCGGGAATGGTAGAGCAGCGTGTTACGGACTCGTATCAAGAACCGTCTGCAAAGGAGGAAAACTCCTGGTGGATCGGAGAGAGAGAAAAGGGGGAAGGGCCGGGCGGGCGTATACGGCCAGATGAGTTAACCGCAGCTGCAGAGGCTGGCCGTGTAATGCCCGCCGGGGCACGGTGCCGGCACGTTCTGAGTGGCTAAACAGCAAAAAAAAGCCACCGAACTTCGGTGGCTTTCCAGACAGATAATGAATGATCTAACCGTTAAATCAGCTCGGTTTTCACCCCCTGCTGCACCAGCAGTTCCGCGTCATCGCCGTGGCTGTAAACCTCATACTCCACGCCCGCGACCGTAACCGTGCCCTGCTGATGCTGCCATTCGCTGATATCGCTGCCTTGCGGCAGAATATCTTTCAGCTGCACCACATCGCCGGCATCGCCATTGATCATCAGCTGGGTTTTACCGTCTTCGATAAACAGATCCTTTTCGCCATAATGCAGCAGCGCATCGAGATCGATTTTCAGCGTATTATCCCCGCTGCCGCGAATATCAAAGATCTCCACCGACTGAATCTCTGCTTTATGCTGAGATAAATCGAGCAGCTGATCTTTGCCGGTTAATTGCAAGGTATCCACCTGCGTTTCACTGCCGATGATGGCGTGCTCGGTTAATGCGTCGACGCCGTCAAGGACGTGGACGAGGTTTTCTACATTATCCACGAAAGGTCTAAATGTGTTAGGGCTGTATTCAATATATAAATTATCTATATAAAGTTCATGCATGTAAGGCTGAAACTTAAAGCTTATATGATATATTTCAGGCTGTAGGGACTTATCTTCAAAATAATCTTGCATATTTAGCGACAAAACTTCCCCAGCTTTTATGATAATCGTAAAGTCCTGCGGGTTACCCGCTTTTTTGTATGATATATAAAAGCCTTCTATTCTAATGTCATAATTTGCTCTGTTCCAAATGTCACATTTGAAATTATCGTACAGACGAGTACCTGTGACAGTAGAGTATCCTACGGCGGCTTTAGTAGCTTCTCCTATAACAAAACATTTATCTCCAAAAATATCAGGCGCATCATCTGGCGTGTCAACTACATGAGAGAATTTTTGATCTCCCATAAAATCAAGTAGAAGGAAAGCATAGTTATCCTCAAACCAATACTGATTTCCAGGGTTAACATCACCCGCATTAAATTCCTCAAAATCAATTATTGAACTTTTAACAGGGCCTCTATCCAAATTCAATTCGAATGTTTGACCCCAGCTTTCCGCGCCGGATTTTTTTACCTGGAAATCCCAGTCCCCCTTCGCCAGCGCCTTATCCGGCGTCCAGCTCCAGTTACCATCCGCACTGGCTTTCACGCTGTAGATTTTCTCACCCGACGCATGCTGTGCACGGATCATCACCACGCTGTTTGCCAGCGCGGTGCCGCGCAGGGTCGGCGTCTGGTCATCGGTGGTATCACCGCTGGCGAGGCTGCCGGTCTCGGTACCAAAATCGTCAAACGCATCGGTGATAACAGGCGCGCCAGGCGCTGCCGCGACGTATTCCACTACGAATTTGTCGCTCCACGCGCTGTAATGATCGCCGGTCTGCGCGCGGGCCTGGAAGTTCCACGTATTGCTGCTACTCAGCGCCGGTGAAGTCCACTCCCAGGTGCCGTCGGCTTTCACCACGGTGCTGCCCACGCTCGCCCACTGCATACCCGAGAGGCATCTCTCGATGTGGATGATGGTGCCGGCCACGCCACGTCCGCGCAGGGTTGGCGTGCTGTCGTCGGTGGTATCACCGTTCTTCAGGCTGCCGGTGACCGCGCCAAAATTATCCCAGGCATCGTCGATGATGGGCTGCATATCCAGCGTCGGATCGATGGTCAGCTGGAAGCGGCTCCAGTCGCTCTGGCCAGCTTTCTGCACCTCAAAGGTCCAGCTGCCTTTCGCCAGCGCGGACGACGTCCACGTCCATTTGCCGCTGCCGTCTACGTTTACGGTGGTGGAGGCGTAGCTGTCGTTACCAAGCTTATAGCGTAGCGTGATGACGCTGTTAGCCGGGCCGCTGCCGCGCAGGGTTGGCGTGGTGTCATCGGTGGTGGCGCCGCTCGCAAGGCTGCCGGTCACCGGACCCGCGTTGTCGAGCGCGCTGTCGATGGTGGCGTCACGGTCCGCGTTGGAATCAATGGTCAGCTCATAACTGTTCCATTTGTAATCCCCCTGTTTTTTCACCTCAAAGGTCCACTGGCCGTCAATGAGCTCTGGCGCAGTCCATGTCCAGTTACCGCTGGCGTCAACGTTGATGGTGTCTTCATACATGGTGGCCAGGCGGAAATAGCGCAGCAATATCGTGCTGTTCGCCGCGCCGGTGCCGCGCAGGGTCGGCGTACTGTCATCGGTGGTGCCGCCATTGGCAATAAGGCCGGTGGTGGCACCGAAGTCATCCCATGCGCTTTCAATGATCGGCTTGCGGTCGGCGGTAGGTTCGATGGTGAGCTGGAAGCTTTTCCAGTCGCTCTGACCGGCCCTCTGCACCTCAAAAGTCCAGCTGCCCTTCGCCAGCGCATCCGGCGTCCAGCTCCAGTTGCCGCTGGCATCGACACTGACGCTGGTCGTAGTGTAGGTGCCGCTGCCGAGCTTATAACGTAAGGAGATCACGCTGTTGGCCGGGCCGGTACCGGAAAGGGTTGGGGTGGCGTCATCGGTGATACCACCACGCGCGATCAAGCCTTTCACTTCACCAAAATTATCATAGGCGTAGTCAATAGTCGCATTGCGATCCACGGTTGGATCAATGGTCAGCGTAAAGCTACTCCAGCCGTTTTGGCCGGGCTTCTGTACCTCAAAGGTCCAGCTGCCCTTCGCCAGCGTATTCGGCGTCCATGACCAGTTGCCGTCTGCATCCACGCTCACGCTGTCGAGGGTGTAGCCACCGTTACCGAGCTTGTAGCGCAGGGTGATAACGCTGTTGGCCGGGCCGGTGCCGCGCAGGGTTGGCGTGGTGTCATCGGTGGTCGCGCCGCTGCTCAGGCTGCCGGTCACCGGACCGACGTTGTCGAACGCGCTGTCGATGCTGGCGTTGCGGTCCGCGTTGGCATCAATGGTCAGCTCGTAGCGGCTCGCGCTTTCCTGGCCGGTCTTCTTCACCTCAAAGGTCCAGTGTCCCTCCTCCAGCTCTGGCGCGGTCCACGTCCAGTTCCCGCTGGCATCCACTTTAACCATGATGCCGCCGCTGCGGTCGCCGTTGCTGTACTTCAGCGTGATGCTGCTGTTGGCCGGGCCGGTGCCGCGTAGCGTCGGGGTGCTGTCGTCGGTGATCCCGCCGTTGGCAATGGTGCCGGTTACGGCGCCAAAATCATCCCAGGCGCTGGTGATCACGGCATCGTGGTCCACGGTCGGGTCGATGGTCAGCGTGAAGCTGCTCCAGCCGTTCTGGCCGGCCTTCTGGACCTCAAAGGTCCAGCTGCCGCTGGCCAGCGTATCCGGCGTCCACGTCCACTTGCCGTTGCCGTCCACGTTTACTGTGGTGCTGGCGTAGCTGCCGCTGTCGAGCTTATAGCGCAGGGTGATGACGCTGTTGGCCACGCCGGAGCCGCGCAGGGTCGGCGTGCTGTCGTCGGTGGTGTCGCCGCTGCGCAGCGTGTCGGTCACCGGGCCCTCATTATCCAGCGCGCTGTCGATGGTCGGGTAGCGATCGAGGTCCGGATCGATGGTCAGCGTGAAGCTGCTCCAGTCGTTCTGCCCGGCTTTCTGCACCTCAAAGGTCCAGCTGCCTTTTGTCAGCGTAT
>NZ_JBHTGO010000013.1:15981-95800 GCF_042666835.1 Pantoea sp. GCM10028869
TGCCGTGCAGGGTTGGGGTGGTGTCATCGGTGGACGCGCCGCTGCTCAGGCTGCCGGTCACCGGGCCCGCGTTATCCAGCGCGCTGTCGATGGTCGGGTAGCGATCGAGGTCCGGATCGATGGTCAGCGTGAAGCTGCTCCAGTCGTTCTGCCCGGCTTTCTGCACCTCAAAGGTCCAGCTGCCTTTTGTCAGCGTATCCGGCGTCCACGTCCACTTGCCGTTGCCGTCCACGCTCACCGTGGTGGAGGCGTAGCTGCCGCTGCCGAGCTTGTAGCGCAGCGTAATGGTGCTGCTGGCCGGGCCGCTGCCGTGCAGGGTTGGGGTGGTGTCATCGGTGGACGCGCCGCTGCTCAGGCTGCCGGTCACCGGGCCCGCGTTATCCAGCGCGCTGTCGATGGTCGGGTAGCGATCGAGGTCCGGATCGATGGTCAGCTGGAAGCTGTTCCAGCCGCTCTGGCCGGCGTTCTGCACCTCAAAGGTCCAGCTGCCCTTCGCCAGCGTATCCGGCGTCCACGACCAGTTGCCTGCGTTATCCACGCTCACCGTGGTGGAGGCGTAGCTGCCGCTGCCGAGCTTGTAGCGCAGCGTAATGGTGCTGTTGGCCGGGCCGGTGCCGCGCAAGGTTGGCGTGCTGTCATCGGTGCTGCTGCCGCTGTTCAGGCTGCCGGTTACCGGGCCGACGTTGTCCAGCGCATCGGTAATCACCGGTCCGGCGGCAGCAACGTACTTCAGAATAAATTTCCCGGTCCAGCCGCTGATAACGTCGCCGTTTTGCGCCTTCGCGTGAAACTCCCAGGTGCCGTTTTTGCTCAGTACCGGTGAGGTCCACTCCCAGGTGCCGTCCGCTTTAACGACGGTGCTGCCCACGTCATACCACTTGCCGCCCGCCAGGCCGTTCTGGAAGTGGATGATGGTGCCGGCCACGCCGGTACCGCGCAGGGTTGGCGTGTTGTCATCGGTGGTGTCACCGCTTGTCAGGCTGCCGGTTACCGCGCCAAAGTCGTCCCAGGCGCTGTCAATGGTTGGCTTCAGGTCCAGCGCCGGATCGATGGTCAGCTTAAAGCTGCTCCAGCCGCTCTGGCCGGCCTTCTGTACCTCAAAGGTCCAGCTGCCTTTTGCCAGCGTATTTGGCGTCCACGACCAGTTGCCGTCTGCATCCACGCTCACGCTGTCGACGCTGTAGCCACCGTTGCCGAGCTTGTAGCGCAGGGTAATAACGCTGTTGGCCGGGCCGGTCCCGCGCAGGGTTGGGGTGGTGTCATCGGTGGACGCGCCGCTGCTCAGGCTGCCGGTTACCGGGCCCGCGTTGTCCAGCGCGCTGTCGATGGTCGGATAGCGATCGAGGTCCGGATCGATGGTCAGCTGGAAGCTGCTCCAGTCGCTCTGGCCGACCTTCTGCACCTCAAAGGTCCAGCTGCCCTTCGCCAGCGTATCCGGCGTCCACGACCAGTTGCCGTCTGCATCCACGCTCACGCTGTCGAGGGTATAGCTACCGTTGCCGAGCTTGTAGCGCAGGGTGATAACGCTGCTGGCCGGGCCGGTGCCGCGCAGGGTTGGCGTGGTGTCGTCGGTGGACGCGCCGCTGCTCAGGCTGCCGGTCACCGGGCCCGCGTTATCCAGCGCGCTGTCGATGCTGGCGTTGCGATCGGCATTGGGATCGATGGTGAGCGTAAAGCTGCTCCAGTCCATCTGACCGGTTTTCTTCACCTCAAAGGTCCAGCTGCCGCTGGCCAGCTCCGGCGGCGTCCAGGACCAGTTGCCGCCTGCATCTGCTTTTATGCTGGCGCTGGCATAGCGGCCGTCGCCCAGGGTGTAGCGCAGGATCACCAGGCTGTTGGCTTCGGCGCGACCGTGCAGCGCTGGCGTGCTGTCGTCGGTGCTGCTGCCGCTGCCGAGGTTGCCGGTCACGGGACCGAAGTCATCCACCGCGTAATCGATGACGGGCGCAAAGCCGCCGTCGCTTTCGGAAACAATGATCAGATCGAAACTGTCGTTCCAGTGCGTCTGCCCCAGAGATTTGACGTCGAACGACCACTGGCCGGCGGCCAGCTCAGTGTCCGGCGTCCAGCTCCAGCGGCCGGTGCTGTCGGCGTCAACGGTGACGGAGGCAGCAGCGCCGCCCGCCAGCGTATAGCGGATCACCACCTGGCTGTTGGCTTCCGCCCGGCCCTGGAAGGTGGGGGTGGCGTCGTCGGTGATGGCGCCGCTTTCCAGCAGGCCGGTGGCATCGCCGAAGTCGTCGATAACCGTTTCAAAGCGGGGGCGCAGGACGATATCGGACGGGCTGACGATCTCCAGCTCAAACAGCGCCGAGGCGACGTCGCCGGTGCTGGCCTGGAATTCATAGCGGCCGTACGGCAGGTTGCTGCCCGGCGTCCAGGTCCAGGTCTCGCCGCTGACGGTGGCGGTGGCGCTGCCGGCCCAGGTCGGGCTGCCGGCGAGGCGATAATAGACGATAACGGTGCTGCCGATGGAGACCTCGCCGCGCAGGGTCGGCGTGGCGTCGTCGGTGAGCGCGCCGTTGCCGAGCGCCCCGGTGAAGCTGCCTGCGTCGTCAAACGCATCGGTAATGGTAACCGTGGCGTTGTCGCCAACAATCACGATGTCAAACGCCGCTGAAGGCGCGCCGGCGCGCAGCTTGCCGCCGAAGGTCTCTTCGGCCATCAGGCGCAGGCTGTTAATGCCGTCTTGCAGGTCCTGCGCCGGCTCCATCACCCACTTGCCGGTGACCTTGTCCGCCACCGCGCTGCCGATTTTTTCATTTTTGTCGTTGAGCAGGTAAACGGTGCTGCCTTTCTGCGCGATGCCGGTCAGCGTCGGGCGTTTGTCGTCGGTGGCCTTGCCGGGGTCAAAGCTGCCGGTCACGGCGCCCTGGTCGTCGTAGAGGTTAACCAGCTCCGGCGCGTCCGGCGGGGTGGTGTCGACAATCTGGATGCCGAGCGTCGGCGTGCTGCGGTTGCCGGCGGCGTCAAAGTGGCGGAGGGAGAAGCTGTACTCGCCGTCGGCGTAGGGCGTCGGCGCTTCCCAGCGGTAAAAGCCTTCATCGTTTACCGGGACGCGGAAAATGTCGGTGCCAATCACCAGCTCGATAAAGCCGCCGGGCTCCAGCGCTGTTTTACTGTTACCAAACACCAATTTGCCGTCGGCGCTTTCGCGATATATCACCGGGCTGCGGGCTAATAAATCATTCATAGGTATCGTCCATAATGTGTTGTCAATAGTGCGTCGCGGTTTACACGACATCGCACAGCGGCGGGGATGGTAGAGCAACGTGTTACGGGCCTGTATCAAGAACCGTCTGCAAAGAAGGAAAATTCCTGGTGGAACGCAGGGGAGAAACTCTGGCACGCGCGATAAATCGCGCCGAAACGGTGACGTGCAAATTCTGAGTGATGATTACGTTTGGCCGCTCAACGGCGGGTGCGGAAAACAGGTGCCCGCAGCGGTGAAATCATAATTCAATAACCGACTGTTCTTGCGTCCTATCATGGTGTCGTCCTGTTTTGTACCGGGCATCTTTTTCACGCCGCCCACAAACAAAAAAGCCACACAGCAAAGGCTGTATGGCTTGGTAATCGCGATGCTCGATTAGCGCCGCTATATCATCAGCGTTTAAACGGCGTGTTGCACCAGTAATTCGGTCTCATCCGTGTACTGATAAACATCGTATTGAATGCCAGCAACGGTGAGGGTGCCTTGCTGCTGTTGCCAGCCGTCAATATCGTTGCCGGACAGAATATCCTCCAGCTTCACCACGTTGTTGGCGTCGCTGTCCAGCATGTACTGCGTTTTACCGTTATCAATCAATACGTCACTATCAACAACGGACAGCAGATCGCCAACACTCAGTGACGTTAACGCGTTGTTAAACGCGTCATCACCGCTTGCTGTATCTGCTGAGGTATCAATGGTGATCGCGAAGCTCTGGCTCCAGCTTGGTGCGCCCTCAACCTGCACCTGGAATGTCCAGTAGCCGTCATTCAGATTCTGCCAGGGCGTCCAGCTCCAGTTGCCCTCGTTGTCAGTGAAGGTGCTGTTGGTACGCACTCTGCCGCCATCGGTATACAAAATATCGATCAACGTATTAGCCGGACCGGTGCCATGCAGGGTTGGCAACGCGTCGTCAGTGATGCTGCCGCTGTAAAGGTCACCCTGATCGCTGCCGACGTTATCCGTAATATGGGAGATCTCAGCGTCGCGCATCGCCATACGGCCTTCTGGCGTATCAATGGTGATCGCGAAGCTCTGGCTCCAGCTCGGTGCGCCCTCAACCTGCACCTGGAACGTCCAGTAGCCGTCATTCAGATTCTGCCAGGGTGTCCAGCTCCAGTTGCCCTCGTTGTCGGTGAAGGTGCTGTTGGTGCGCACCCTGCCGCCATCGGTATACAGGATATCAATCAGCGTGTTAGCCGGTCCGGTGCCGTGCAGGGTCGGCATCGCATCATCGGTAATGCTGCCAGAGAAGCGGTCACCCTGATCGCTGCCGACATTATCCGTAATATGGGAGATCTCAGCGTCGCGCATCGCCATACGGCCTTCTGGCGTATCAATGGTGATCGCGAAGCTCTGGCTCCAGCTCGGTGCGCCCTCAACCTGCACCTGGAATGTCCAGTAGCCGTCATTCAGATTCTGCCAGGGCGTCCAGCTCCAGTTGCCCTCGTTGTCGGTGAAGGTGCTGTTGGTGCGCACCCTGCCGCCATCGGTATACAGGATATCAATCAGCGTGTTAGCCGGTCCGGTGCCGTGCAGGGTCGGCATCGCATCATCGGTAATGCTGCCGCTGAAACGTTCGCCTTGCTCGCTGCCCACGTTATCGTAGATGTGGGTGATCAGCGCGTCCGGTGCCGCCGGGGTGTCGATGACCAGCTTGAACGCATTGCTCCACGTGTCCTGGCCGTCGGCCTGCACTTTAAATGTCCAGGTACCATCGGCCAAATCGGCGCGTGGCGTCCAGCTCCAGTTACCGTCAGCATCGGTGGTGATACCGTTGTAGCGGGTTACGCTGCCATTGGTGAACATAATGTCCATGTAAGTGTTCGCCGGGCCGGTGCCGCGCAGGGTCGGAGCGGCATCATCGGTGCGGTTGCCGCTGGCACGCACGCCTTGCTCCTGTCCAACGTCATCCCAGGCATAGCGAATAACCGGGGTGATCGCTTTTACGCCGTAAGCGTAAGACGAAGGCTGGTGCGCGTAGCTTACCGGTGTGTCACTGACGAGGCTTTCAGGGAAGCTACTCAGGGTTTTGGTGGCGGTTTGCTCAATCACATAAGTTGAATTATCGAGCGCGATATAGGCGGTTGAACCGTTTTCACGCGACGCGCGGTCGGTGTCGAGGGTGTAATCCGGATAGCGTGTGTTCATCTGTAGTTCCTTAACAGAGTAAAAGAAGGGATTGACGCCTTGCTTGCCGAAACGGGCGGGCAACATGCCGGTCCGGCTTGGGCTGGCAAGCGCACAGACGAGAGGATGGGTTAAACGCGTTAATCAGGGTACGAGAATGGTCCCGATGCGCACGCAGCTTTTCAATGCGTGAGCGAGAAAAGCGCGGCAGTCGGCGGCCGCCGCGCGGGAGCGTTAAGGGCGGGAAGCGGGCGGCAACATGGTCAAAATGTCATCCAGCGGCACCGCGTGGCTAAACAAATAGCCTTGCAGCTGATTACAGCCTGCATCGGCCAGCGCGTTTTTCTGGCCTTCGGTTTCCACGCCTTCAGCGGTCACCGTTAAGCCCATCGCGTGACCTAACCGCACCACCGATTCCACAATCGCAGTAGAGTTCTGCGCCACGCCCAGCGACTGAGTAAACGAACGGTCAATCTTGATTTTGTCCACCGGGAAGCTGCTGAGGTAATTAAGGCTTGAATAGCCGGTACCAAAATCATCCAACGCAATCCGGAAGCCGGCTTCGCGCAGTGCAATGATGCTGTTGCGCGCCTCGTGTTCATCTTCGATCAGCACGCCTTCGGTGATCTCCAGCTCCATGCGCTGCGGATCGGCACCTTCTTCCTGCACGATATGGATGATGCGCTCAACAAAATTCACCGCGCGGAACTGCACCGGCGAGACGTTCACCGCCACCACAATATCCGGCAGCTTGAGCGACGTTTTACAGGCTTCGCGCAGCACCCATTCGCCGAGCGGGATGATCATGCCGGTCTCTTCGGCGATGGCGATGAAATCACCCGGTGCAACGTCGCCGCGCATGGCGTGATGCCAGCGCAACAGCGCCTCCAGGCCAACCACCTGCTGGCCGCTGATATCCATTAACGGCTGATACCACACCGCCAATCCACTAAACTTCACCAGCGCCTGACGCAAATCCGCCGCCATCTGCTGACGGGTGCGCAGCGATTCATCCATCACTTTTTCGAACTGGCGATACTGGCCGCGTCCGTGGTTTTTGGCGTCATAAAGGGCGATATCCGCTTTGCGCATCAGCTCCAGCCGATCAATACCGTCTTTTGGCGCCAGCGCCAGACCGATGCTGACGCCTACCCACAGCTCGCTGCCCACCAGCTGATACGGCTCGCTCAGGCGGCTGATGATGCGTTGCGCCAGCGATTGCACCTGACCAATATTCTCCACCTCCGGCATCACGATGATGAACTCGTCGCCGCCGATGCGGCCCACGGTGTCGCTGGTGCGCACAATCTCATTGAGGCGGCGCGCCACCTCAATAATCAACTCATCCCCGGCGTGATGGCCGTAGGTATCATTGATATTTTTGAAGCGATCAAGATCCAGCAGCAGCAGCGCCACGCGCTGATCGTGGCGTCCGGCCAGCGCCAGCGCCTGGGTTAAGCGATCTTCCACCAGGGAACGATTGGGCAAACCGGTTAACACATCATGAAAGGCCAGATGCTGCGCCTGCGCTTCACTGGCACCGAGTTTCAGCAGCGACTGCGACAGCTTGAGTGACGAGGTCCAGATGCGGCGCACCATCACCAAACACAGCACGGTAATCAGGATCACCGACAGCAAGGTAGACGGGCCGAGGGTGCGTAACATCTGCGCGCCGGGCTTATCGGGATTCCAGCTGAGATAACCGACCGGTTCGCCCTGTTGTGAATTCAGCAGATAGCGCGCTTTGGTTTTCCCCGCTGGCTCGCTGTCGCTGAAATGCAACTGACGCAGCTGGCTGCGATCGGCGAGGTTGCGCAGATAGCCATCGTCGAGAAACTTAATGCTTACCAGACGATAGCGCCCGGCCTGTTTGGTACTGCTGATATCGCCCACCGCCAGCGCGGCGGCGCGTTGACCGATGCGCACGAAATCGGCGTGATCGGTGGGGCCGGCTACCACATCGCTGTTTTGCACCAGCGGACTGTTCAGCATGTCCTGCAGATAAGGTCCGATGCGCTTGTCCGGCACCGGCTGGCCATTGCGCCACACGTTGATCAGCTGGTTGTCGCGGTCCAGCAGCACCACCAGCTGGTGATCAAACATGTCATAGAGCCAGCCGCCGACATTTTGCGTCAGCCAGCGTTGATCGGGATGCGACGACGCCAGCTGATCGGCCAGCGGAGACCAGCGCGTCAGGCTGCGCAGCTGGCGCAGATGTTCCGTCAGGCTCTGGGTAAACGAAGCCTGGATCATGCGCTGTTGCTGATCGCGCGCTTCGTTATTGCTTAACGCTGTGCCCCAGAACAGACCCACGCCCGCGCCGACAAAGGTCAGAAGCAAAATTGCCAGCAGCGGCAAAATAACTTCACGCACAAAGTTGCGGCGAAAACCATCCGATAGTTTTATTGCGTTAATCATTTTAAAAGTTGGCCTGACAAGAAGGGTTCATCCTTTAACCTAGCAGAACATCCGCAGGCTGTATTCTGTAAGGGAGCTGAAAGCGTGATGTAAATTAGCGTTAATTTTTTGAATGCTGTCACAAACAGAAAAGTTAAAAATAATTTATTAAAACGCCGTCCGTTTCGCTGCAATTCTGCTGCCCTAAAACAAATTCATCCGCCCGTCATTGAGCCGTCACGGCGCTGTCATCTGACATGCGCAATGTAATCGCCATCCCGCAGCAAGCCCGCTGCGTTCCTCAACCAATGCGAATGAGGTATTGAGCGTGATGGAGATATCCAGACATCCGACCACTGTTTATCAGGCTGTTGCCGCCCAACTTGAGCAGGCGCTGCAGGAGCGCTATCGCTGCGGCGACTATCTGCCTTCTGAACAGCAGTTGGCCGATCACTACGCAGTGAATCGTCACACCTTGCGGCGCGCGGTGGATGAGCTGGTCAACAAAGGCCTGCTGCAACGGCGTCACGGCGTGGGCATTTTGGTGCTGATGCGGCCGTACGATTATCCGCTGCATGCGCAGGCGCGCTTCAGCCAGAACCTGATGGAGCAGGGCAGCCATCCCACCAGCGAGCGTCTGCTGGCGGTGCTGCGTCCGGCGAGCAGTGATGTGGCGAGCGCGCTGGGCGTCAACGAAGGTGACAACGTTATCCACTTGCGCACGCTGCGCCGCGTCAATGGTGTGGCGGTGTGCGTCATTAACCACTTCCTGGCGCAACTCAGCTGGTGGCCGGCGCTGCAACAGTTCCACAGCGGTTCACTGCACGACTTTATGCAGCAGCAGCTTGGCCTGAGCCTGACGCGCAGCCAAACCCGCATCAGTACGCGTCGTGCACAAGCCAAAGAGTGCAAGCAGCTTGAGATTGCGCTGCAGTCGCCGCTGCTGTGTGTGCGCACCCTCAATAAACACAGCGACGGTCAGGTAGCGGAATACTCCGTCAGTCTGACGCGTGGCGACATGATTGAACTGACTCTGGAGCACGAATGACACAGCAAACCGCCCGCCAGCATTGGCTCTCGGTGCTGGCGCACAGTGAAGCCAGCCAGCTTGAAGCGCACTGGCAGCCGTTACGTATCAATACTGATTTTGAACGCATCCGTCCGGCAGAAACTGGCTTAACTCGCCTGCAGGCGCGCATGGGCGGCAGCGGTAAGCGCTTTGTGATGGGCGATGCCACGGTGACGCGTGCGGTGGTGAAGCTGCACAACGGCACGCTCGGCTTTAGCTACGTGCTGGGGCGCGACAAAGCGCACGCCGAACGCTGCGCGCTGATTGATGCGCTGCTGCAACAGCCGGAAACCCAGACGCTGTTGCAGGAAAAATTGATTGCCCCGCTGGCGGCTCTGCGTGAAGAGCAGCGACAGCTGCGCGCGCGTGAAATCGCCAGCTCCAAAGTGGATTTCTTTACGCTGGTTCGCGGAGATAACTGATGACTTTACTGGCAAGTTTTACCCATCCGGTGGCCGATGCCCAACGTGCTTTTCGTCGCATCCTCAAAGCGATGAGCGAGCCGGGCGTGATGGTATCGTTGCCGCTGCAACAGGGCTGGGGCGATCTCTCGCCGGCGGCCACGGCGGTGCTGCTGACGCTGGTCGATCAGGAGAGCGCGCTGTGGCTCGATGGCCGCATCGATAATGACGTGGTACGCAGCAACCTGCGTTTCCACACCGGCGTGCCGATTGTCGATGAACGCGATGCCCCCTTTGCGCTGACGCATGCGGCGGCCAATCCCGATCCGGCGCTGTTTGCCTCTGGCGACAATATGTCACCGGAAAAAAGCACCACGCTGATTGTGGAAGTGCCATCACTGAGCGGTGGCTTAACGCTGCGTCTTTCCGGTCCCGGCTTACGTGAGCCGCGCGCCGTTGCGCCGCAGCTGCCGGAAGCGATTCTGCACTATCTGCGTGAGCGCCCACATCCGTTCCCGCAAGGTGTGGATCTGATTTTCACCTGCGGTGAAGCGATGATGGCGCTGCCACGCACCACCGACGTGGAGGTGTGCTGATGTACGTTGCGGTCAAAGGGGGCGAAAAGGCGATAGCCAGCGCCCATCAGCTGCAGGCCGATCTGCGTCGTGGCGATCGCGAGGTCGCCGAATTGGGTTGCGATCAGGTGGCGCAACAGTTGGGTTTAGCGGTCGATCGCGTGATGACCGAAGGCGGCATCTACGATCCGCAGCTGGCGGCTTTAGCAATTAAACAGGCGAGCGGCGATCTGGTGGAAGCGATTTTCCTGCTACGCGCCTATCGCACCACGCTGCCGCGCCTCGCCGATAGCCTGGCGCTGGCAACCGCTGAGATGCGCCTCGAACGCCGCATCTCAGCGGTTTACAAGGATTTGCCGGGCGGCCAGGTGCTCGGCCCAACCTACGATTACAGCCATCGCCTGCTCGATTTCACGCTGCTGGCGAATGGCGAAACGCCCGCCGCGCCGCGTGACGATCAGGCGCTGCCACAACGTTGTCCGCACGTGTTCAGCATGATGACGGCTGAAGGCTTGGCGGCACGCGAAGAGGATGACGGCAGCGAGCCGTGCGACATCACGCGCGAACCGCCAGGCTATCCGGCAACGCGCGCCGCACGGCTGCAACAGCTGGTGCGCGGCGACGAAGGTTTTCTGCTGGCGCTCGGCTACTCGACGCAGCGCGGCTACGGCCGTAATCATCCGTTCGCCGGCGAAATTCGTACCGGTTATCTCAGCGTGTCAATCTGCCCGGAAGAGTTGGGCTTTGAGATTGAGATTGGCGAAATCCTGCTGACCGAATGCGAGATGGTGAACGGCTTCACCACCGAAACTGACAGCGCGCCGCACTTTACGCGCGGTTACGGTTTGGTGTTTGGCCGTTCCGAGCGCAAAGCGATGGCGATGGCGCTGGTGGATCGCGCGTTGCAGGCGCCGGAGTACCACGAACGTATTGCCGGCCCGGCGCAGGACGAAGAGTTTGTGCTGTCGCATGCCGACAACGTCGAAGCTGCGGGCTTTGTCTCGCATCTGAAACTGCCGCACTACGTCGATTTCCAGGCGGAGCTTGAGCTGCTGAAGCAACTGCGCCAACCGCATCAGGAGCATAACCATGAGTGAGTTAACCGGCTACAACAACGGTTATCTGGATGAGCAGACCAAACGCACCATCCGCCGCGCCATTCTGAAGGCGGTGGCGATTCCCGGTTATCAGGTGCCGTTCGCCGGACGCGAAATGCCGATGCCCTACGGTTGGGGCACCGGCGGGATTCAGATCACCGCCAGTATTATTGGCGATGCCGATGTGCTGAAGGTGATCGATCAGGGCGCGGATGACACCACCAACGCGGTATCCATTCGTCGCTTCTTCCAGCGCGTCAGCGGCGCGGCAACCACCGAAGCGACCCGTGATGCCACGCTGATCCAGACGCGCCACCGCATTCCGGAAACGCCGCTGGAAGAAGATCAAATCCTGATTTTCCAGGTGCCGATCCCCGAGCCGCTGCGCTTTATCGAGCCGCGCGAGACCGAAACCCGCACCATGCACGCGCTGGAGGAGTACGGCATCATGCAGGTGAAGCTGTATGAAGATATCGCCCGCTACGGCCATATCGCCACCACCTATGCCTATCCGGTGAAGGTCAACGATCGCTACGTGATGGATCCGTCGCCGATCCCCAAATTCGACAACCCCAAAATGCACATGATGCCGGCGCTGCAGCTGTTTGGTGCCGGACGTGAGAAACGCATCTATGCGCTGCCGCCGTATACCAAAGTGGAAAGCCTCGACTTCGACGATCACCCGTTCAGCGTGCAGCAGTGGGAAGAACCCTGCGCGCTGTGCGGTTCGCGCCACAGCTACCTCGACGAGGTGGTGATGGATGACGCCGGTACGCGCATGTTTGTCTGCTCCGATACCGATTTTTGCCACCAGCAGCAGGAACAACAGCATGCACAGTGAACAGCCGCTGCTTGCGGTCAACCATCTCACCCACCTTTACGCGCCCGGCAAAGGGTTTGAAGAGGTGAGTTTTGAACTCTATCCCGGCGAAGTGTTAGGCATTGTTGGGGAATCCGGATCGGGCAAAACCACCTTGCTGCGCAGCCTGTCGGCACGCTTAGCGCCGCAGCAGGGCAACATTCTTTATCGCGCGCAGGATCTCTATCAGCTGAGCGAGAGCGATCGCCGCCGCTTGCTGCGCACCGAATGGGGCGTGGTGCATCAGCATCCGCTGGATGGTTTGCGTCCGCAAGTCACGGCGGGCGGCAACATCGGCGAGCGGCTGATGGCGGTGGGCCAGCGGCATTACGGTGATATTCGTCAAGAGGCGATGCGCTGGCTGCAGGATGTGGAGATCCCCGCCAATCGCATCGATGATCTGCCCACCACCTTTTCCGGCGGCATGCAGCAGCGTTTACAGATTGCCCGCAACCTGGTGACGCAGCCGACGCTGGTATTTATGGATGAGCCAACCGGCGGGCTGGATGTGTCGGTGCAGGCGCGCCTGCTGGATCTGCTGCGCACGCTGGTACGTGAGCTGAATCTGGCGGTGGTGATTGTAACGCACGATCTCGGCGTGGCGCGGTTGCTGGCGCATCGCCTGCTGGTGATGAAGCAGGGGCGCGTGGTGGAGAGCGGGTTGACCGACCGGGTGCTGGACGATCCACATCATCCGTATACGCAGCTGCTGGTTTCATCGGTGCTTAACTAATGGCGGACATCACTATGCAACCTTTACTGCGCGTAGAGCATCTGAGCAAAACCTTTGTGCTGCACAACCAAAGCGGCGCCGCGCTGCCGGTATTGCAGGACGCCAATCTTGACGTCAGCGGCGGCGAATGCGTGGTGCTGCATGGCCGCTCCGGCAGCGGCAAATCCACGCTGCTGCGCGCGCTGTACGGCAACTATCAGGCCAACAGCGGTCACATCTGGCTGCAACATCAGGGCGAATGGATCGACATGGCCAACGCGCCCGCCCGCCAGATTCTGGCGATTCGGCGCCACAGCGTTGGCTGGGTCAGCCAGTTTTTGCGTGTCATCCCACGCGTGCCCACGCTGGAGATCGTGATGCAGCCGCTGCTGGAGCGCGGCACCGAGCGCGCCTTCTGCGAAAAGCGCGCCAAAGAGCTGCTGACGCGCCTCAATGTGCCGGAGCGTTTATGGTCACTGGCGCCGTCCACCTTCTCCGGCGGCGAACAGCAGCGCGTTAACATCGCACGCGGCTTTATCGCCGACTATCCGGTGCTGCTGCTGGATGAGCCAACCGCCTCGCTCGACAGCGCCAACAGCGCTGCGGTGGTGGAACTGATTGAACAGGCGCGCGCCCGCGGTGCCGCCATTGTCGGAATTTTCCATGACGAAGCGGTGCGCGCACGCGTGGCCGATCGCCTGCACGTCATGCAGCCAATGCAAGCAGGAGCAGAAGCATGATCGTCAACAACGTCCAACTGGTGCTGGAAAACGAAGTGGTAACGGGATCGCTGGAAATCCGTGACGGGCGCGTCGCCAGCTTTAGCGACAGCGTCAGCCAACAGCCGGGCGCGCTGGATGGCGAAAACGCCTTCCTGCTGCCGGGGTTGGTGGAGCTGCACACCGATAACCTCGACAAGTTCTTTACGCCGCGCCCGAAGGTGGATTGGCCCGCCTATTCGGCGATGAGCAGCCACGATGCGCTGATGGCCGCCAGCGGCATCACCACGGTGCTGGATGCGATTGGCGTCGGCGACGTCCGCGATGGCGGCCATCGTCTGGATAATCTCACCAAAATGATCGACGCGATTCAGGACAGCAATCGCAAAGGCATTAACCGCGCCGATCACCATTTGCATCTGCGCTGCGAGCTGCCGCACAACACCACGCTGCCGCTGTTTGAAGCGCTGATCAACACGCCGGAGCTGTCGCTGGTGTCGCTGATGGATCACTCGCCGGGCCAGCGCCAGTACGCCTCGCTGGAGATGTATCGCACCTATTATCAGGGCAAATATCAGCTCAACGACGAGCAGATGGATCAGTTTGAGCGTGAGCAGTTGGCGCTGGCCGCCGAGTTCTCCACGCCTAACCGCAACGCCATCGCCAGCTTGTGCCGTTCACGCGGCATTCCGCTGGCCAGCCACGATGATGCCACGGCGGCGCACGTTGCCGAATCGCATGAGGTCGGCAGCGCCATCGCCGAATTTCCCACCACGCTGGAGGCGGCACGCGCATCACGCAACTGCGGCATGCAGGTGCTGATGGGCGCGCCCAACATCGTGCGCGGCGGTTCGCACTCCGGCAACGTGGCGGCGGCAGAACTCGCCAGCCACGGCCTGCTGGATATTCTCTCCTCCGACTACTATCCCGCCAGCTTGCTCGACGCGGTGTTCCGGCTGGTGGCCGATGAGCGCAACACGCTGACGCTGCCGCAGGCGGCCGCGCTGGTGACCCGCAATCCGGCGCGGGCAATTGGCCTGCACGATCGCGGCCGCATCGCCGAAGGACTGCGTGCCGATTTGGTGCTGGTGCATACCGATCATGGTCATTCGCACATTCGTCACGTCTGGTCGCAAGGCAAGCGGGTGTTCTGATGGCGCGCCTGGTCTGGCTTACCGGGCCTTCGGGCGCGGGAAAAGACAGCCTGCTGAACGCGCTGCGCGAGGCGCCGCCGGAGAATCTACTGATCGCCCATCGCTACATTACGCGCGCCGCCGATGCGGGCGGCGAGAACCATGTGGCGCTAAGCGAAGCCGAGTTTCGACGGCGTGAGGCGCTGGGGTTGTTCGCCGTCAGCTGGCAGGCGCACGGCATGTATTACGGGCTGGGCGAGGAGATCGATCTGTGGCTGGCGCGCGGAATGGACGTGCTGGTGAACGGTTCGCGCCTGCATCTGCCGATGGTGCAGCAGCATTACGGCACGCAGCTGCTGCCGCTGGTATTGCAGGTTTCGCCAGCGGTGCTGGAAGCGCGTTTGCGGCAGCGTGGGCGCGAGTCAGAAGCGGAGATCGCGCAACGGCTGGCGCGTGCCGCCGAACCGCTGCCCGCGCACTGTTATGCGTTGAATAATGATGGTGCGTTGAGCGAAACACTGCTATCGCTGCGCCAGTTGCTGACCGATCCAGCCGCTGTCACCGTTTAATCATTTTACTGTCATCAAGCTTTCATCCGTTTTGCCCGTAATAGCGTGCAATCAACAGCTCAGAAGAGATGGAGTGCAACATGGCACAGGCATTACTGAAAACCGTTGTCGACAATCCCTTCCCGCACGTTACCGGGCAGGGCAACAAGGTGCTGTCGGTGCAGGGATTGTGCAAAGCGTACGGCGCCAACCAGGTGCTGGATAACGTCAGCTTCGATCTGCATGCGGGCGAGCTAGTGGCGGTGATTGGCCGCTCGGGCGCAGGCAAATCGACACTGTTACACATGCTCAACGGCACCATCAGCGCTTCGCAGGGCGCGATCCTCAGCAATCGCCACGGCGAAGTGGATCGCGATGTGGTGACGCTGAACAGCCGCCAGATGCGCGAGTGGCGCAGCGAATGCGGCATGATCTTCCAGGACTTCTGTCTGGTGCCGCGCCTCGACGTGCTGACCAACGTGCTGCTGGGTCGTTTAAGCCAGACCTCGACGCTGAAATCGTTCTTCAAAGTCTTCTCCGAAACCGACCGCGCCCGCGCTATCGAACTGCTGCAGTGGATGAACATGCTGCCGCAGGCGCTGCAGCGTGCGGAAAATCTCTCCGGCGGCCAGATGCAGCGCGTAGCGATTTGCCGGGCGCTGATGCAGAACCCGCGCATCCTGCTGGCGGACGAACCGGTGGCGTCGCTCGATCCGAAAAACACCAAGCGCATCATGGATGTGCTGCGTCAGGTGAGCGAGCAGGGCATCAGCGTAATGGTGAACCTGCACTCAATTGAATTGGTAAAAAGCTACTGCACCCGCGTCATCGGTATTCAGCGCGGCAAAGTGCTGTTTGATGGACATCCTTCCCGGTTGACCGACGGCCTGATGCATGAGCTGTACGGCGACGAAATTAACCAGCTCTACTAACTCCCACGGCAAGAGAAAATCTAAGAATGAAACTGACTTCTTTAGCTTTACTGACTATTGCGATGGCATTTGGCGCAAACGCAGCGGATGCACCAAAAGAGTTGAACCTCGGGATTCTTGGCGGCCAGAATGCCACGCAGCAGATTGGTGATAACCAATGCGTGAAAGATTTCTTCGATAAAGAGCTGCAGGTGGATACAAAACTGCGCAACTCGTCTGACTATTCAGGCGTGATTCAGGGCTTGCTGGGCAACAAAATCGACCTGGTGCTGAGCATGTCGCCCGCCTCGTTTGCCTCGGTTTATCTGCAGAACCCGAAAGCGGTGGATGTGGTGGGCATCGTGGTGGACGACAAAGACGGTTCGCAGGGTTATCACTCAGTGGTGATCGTGAAAGCCGACAGCCCGTACCAAAAGCTGGAAGACCTAAAAGGCAAATCGTTCGGCATGGCCGATCCGGATTCCACTTCCGGCTTCCTGATGCCGAACCAGGCGTTCAAGAAAGAGTTTGGCGGCACGGTGGACGATAAGTACAACAACACCTTCTCCAGCGTCACCTTCTCCGGCGGTCACGAGCAGGACATCCTCGGCGTGCTGAACGGCCAGTTCGAAGGCGCAGTAACCTGGACGTCGCTGATTGGTGACCGCGAGACCGGTTATACCTCGGGTGCCTTTGGTCGTTTGATTCGTATGGATCATCCAGACCTGATGAAGCAGATCCGCATTATCTGGCAGTCGCCGCTGATCCCGAACGGTCCGATTCTGGTGAGCAACAATCTGCCCGCTAACTTCAAAGCGAAAGTGGTGGCCACCATCAAGAAACTGGATAAAGAAGATCACGGCTGCTTTGTTAAAGCGGTTGGCGGTGCCCAGCACATCGGCCCGGCTACCGTGGCGGATTACCAGAATATCATCGATATGAAGCGTGATTTGATGAAGGGTACGCGCGGTTAGTTGTGGTGGGGTGCTTGCTGTTACCTTCCTCGGTCGGTGCTCGCTGTCCCCCTCCTTGGTCGGTGCTGGCTGTCCCCCATCCCGGCCTTCCCCCACAAGTGGGGGAAGGAGATGCTGCCACATGCGACTTCGGAGCTGCATTTTGCAGCATCTTCCTCCCCCATTAATGGGGGAGGACCGAGGAGGGGGACAGCGAGCACCATCCAGCGAGCACCATCCAGCACGAACCCTCCCAACCAACAGGAATCCCCCCTTGACCGATTTCGAACACTACTACCAACGCATCCGCCGCCAGCAAAAGCGCGACTCGCTGCTGTGGTCGCTGCTGTTACTGGCGCTCTATCTGGCCGCGGGCAAGATGGCGGAATTTAACCTGCTCACCGTCTGGCAGTCGCTGCCACACTTTTTCGATTACATTGGCGAAACCCTGCCGGTGCTGCATCTCCCGCTGCTGTTCGCTGACGGCAAAACCGAGGGTTCGCTGGCCTATTGGGGCTATCGCCTGCATTTCCAGCTGCCGCTGATCTGGGAAACCTTACAACTGGCGCTGTCGTCCACCATCATAGCGGTGGCGGTGGCTGGCGTGCTGGCGTTCTTCGCCGCCGACAACACCCAAACGCCACGCAGCCTGCGCATGGCGATCCGCGCGTTTGTCGCCTTCCTGCGCACCATGCCCGAACTGGCGTGGGCGGTGATGTTCGTGATGGCGTTTGGCATTGGCGCCATTCCCGGCTTCCTTGCGCTGGCGCTGCACACCGTCGGTAGCCTGACCAAACTGTTCTACGAAGCGATTGAGAGCGCCTCGGATAAACCGGTGCGCGGCCTCGCGGCGTGCGGTGCCAGCAAACTGCAACGCATGCGCTTTGCCTTCTGGCCGCAGGTCAAACCAACGTTTCTCTCCTACAGCTTTATGCGTCTGGAGATCAACTTCCGTTCCTCCACCATCCTCGGATTGGTGGGCGCGGGCGGTATCGGGCAAGAGCTGATGACCAATATCAAACTCGATCGTTACGATCAGGTCAGCATCACGCTGTTGCTGATCATTGTGGTGGTGTCGCTGCTGGATACGCTATCCGGCTGGCTGCGTCGCCGCGTAGTGGAAGGAGACGCAGCATGATCGCCTTAGCGCCGGATGTCGCCAAACTCAAGCAGGAGCATGCCGCCCTGTTTGCTGCGCAAAATCGCTATCTGCGCCGCGTTGCGCTGGTGGCGCTGGCCATCGCGCTCTATTACCTGTTCTTTTTCGAGTTTTTTGGCATTGAGTGGAGCCGTTTTCTCATCGGCTGCCAGCAGCTTAGCCGCTATTTCCTGCGCATGTTTGTCTGGCAGGACTTCCTCAACTGGCCGTTTGCTTACTACTTCACACAGGTCGGGATTACGCTGGCAATTGTGTTTTCCGGCACGTTGACCGCGTCACTGATCGCCTTGCCGGTCTCGTTCCTGGCGGCGCGCAACGTGATGCACGATCCGCTGAAGCGTCCGATTGCGCTGGTGGTGCGTCGCGTACTGGATGTGCTGCGCGGCATCGATATGGCGATTTGGGGGCTGATCTTCGTGCGTGCCGTCGGCATGGGACCGCTGGCTGGCGTGCTGGCGATCGTGATGCAGGATGTCGGCCTGCTCGGCAAACTCTACGCCGAAGGGCACGAAGCGGTGGAGCGTTCGCCGAGTCGCGGTCTCAGCGCGGTAGGCGCGAACAGCCTGCAAAAACATCGCTACGGCATTTTCACTCAATCGTTCCCGACCTTCCTCGCGCTCAGCCTGTATCAGATTGAGTCCAACACCCGCTCCGCAGCGGTGCTGGGCTTTGTTGGCGCTGGTGGCGTCGGCTTGGTGTATGCCGAGAACATGCGTTTATGGAACTGGGATGTGGTGATGTTTCTGACCCTTATTCTGGTGGCGGTGGTGATGATTATGGATGTGGTCTCCAGCAAGCTGCGCAAGCGTTACATCACGGGGAAAGGGGTGCCGTTGTGGCAGCCTGCCGCGCGCGACTGAGCCGTTCACTGCGCTGCCAGGCGCGCTCCAGCGCCTGCACCAGCTGCGCCTGATGCCAGGGTTTTGCCAGCCGCTCACACAGCGGCAGCGTGACCTGCGTCTGGCGCAGATCCTGACCGCTGATCAACACCGTTGCCAGATGCGGCCACTGCGCCTGCGCCTGGCGAATCACATCCGCGCCGTTAATGCCGCCCGGCAGCATCAAATCACTGATTAACAGATCGATATCCGGCGTCTGGCGCAGCAGCCTCAGCGCGCTTTCGCCGTCGCCACACTCCAGCGTCAGATAACCCAGCTGATGCAGATGTTCGCACAGCGTTTGCCGCACCGTCGGTTCATCATCCAGCACCAACACCAGCCGATCGTTGCTGGCCTGCGGCACCAGCGGCGGCGGCACGCTGAGCGGTTGCGCCGCTTCGGGCGCGCGCGGCAATAATAGCCGCACGGTGGTGCCTTGTCCCGGCGCGGTTTCCAGCTCAATCTGGCCGCCGGATTGCCGCACAAAGCCATACACCATCGATAAGCCCAAACCGCTGCCGCTGCCGATGGCTTTGGTGGTGAAGAACGGCTCAAACACCTGTTCACGCACCTCGGCCGACATGCCGCATCCGTGATCGATCACTTCAATGGTAACGCGATCGCGCTTGCCGTCGGCTTCCTGTTTACGCTGATTCCAGATACGCAGGCGGATTTCGCCGCTCTGCTGCGCCATGGCATCGCGCGCGTTGACCACCAGATTGATCAGCGCGTTCTCCAGCTGTCCGGCATCGATCCACGCTGGCCAGCCGGGACGCTGCGCATCAATCACCAGTTGCTGGCCGGGCAGCAGCGCGTGCTGCAGCAGCGAATGCAGATTATCCACCAGCTCCACCACCGACACCGCGCGCGGGTAGAGCGCCTGCTTGCGTGAGAAGGCCAGCAAGCGCTGCGTCAGCTGCGCCGCACGGTCGGCGGCCTGACGCGCACGCTCGATACGGCTGGCGAGCGTGCCGGGCGGCAGCTGATCGACGGTTAACGCCAGGCTGCCAATGATCACCGCCAGCAGATTATTGAAGTCGTGCGCCAGTCCGCCGGTCAGCTGTCCCACGGCTTTCATCTTCTGGCTGTGCAGCAGCGCTTCCTCCAGCGCCTTGCGCGTGGTGCGCTCCAGCACGGTATTTACCATGCCGCGCCGCGGCACCGGGCTGAAGCGCAGCTCCAGCGTGCGGCCATCCGCCAGCCGTACTTCCTGCGCATCGGCTAATCCGTTGAGCTCGACATCAACGCGTTTGAGTAGCTGCTGATAGTGCAAACCGCGATGCAGTTCACGCGGCGCGATGCCGAGCAGCTCGGCATATTGCGCATTCCATACCACCAGCTGACCGCTGTTATCGAACAGCGCAAAGCCGTCGCGCATGGCGAGAAAGGTCGATTCCAGCTGGTTGCTTTTCTCTTTTAGCAGGCGCGACGTGTGCGCCAGCGACGCGGTATTGCGCGCAAACACGTTGAAGGCGCGCGCCAGATCGCCCAGCTCATCGCGCCGCGCCAGGCCCGGCACGTTGACGCTCTTTTCACCCTGCGCCAGCCGCGTCATGGCGTGGGCGATGGCGGTCAGACTCGAACCGAGATTGCGGTAAATGTAGTAACCGGCGTAACCGGTGATCAGCAGCGCCAGCAACATAAACAGGCCGATAAAGCCGATGATCGAATCCAGCTCTTCATGCGTCACCGCGCTGCGGGCGTCACTCTGTTGCGCCACCAGCTGCACGTAATGGGTGATGTCATCGTTGAGCATCGCCACCAGCGCTTTGATGCGATAAGTCGCGTAGGCGATGGCGATATCACTCTGCTCCAGCTGCTGCGCCACCGGCTGCAAATCCGTGCTGGTGGCGATCAGCCGCTGCACCTGGGTATTCAGCGCGCCGTTAAGCCTTAACGCTTGCCACTGGCGCAGCACCGAAGGCAATTGCTGCACTGCGGCCTGCGGCGCGCTGGATTGAATCGCCACGCTGAATAAGCTGTGGGTTTGCTGGCGCAGCGCGGCAGAAGGGGAATCGGTGCGCGTTAGCAGGTCAATGCGATTGAGTAACAGCTGCGATTGCCACAAGCCGCTTAGCATCACGTTGCGCTGCAGATGGCGCTGATGCCCGGCGCGCAGCAACTGATTGATGGTTTGTTCCAGCGTCTGGCTGCGCTCACGAATACGCGCTAGCAGCTGCGGCTGCTGTGCCGCCAGCGGCGCATTTGCCAGCAAGCTCAGCGACTGTTGCAGCTCCCGCTGCGTTTGCTGCAGGCGCGCCGATTCGCTTTGATACTCCAGCGCACCGACCACCTGCGATAACCGCACCGCTGCAATGGCCACATTGGCGGTGTCGCGCGCCAGCGCCAGGCTGCCGTTCATATCGGCCAGCGTTTGTGCCTGCGCCTGTTCCTGAATGTGACCTGCGTGGCGAAATCCAAAAATCGCGACCAGGCTCACCGCCAGCGTCACTGACATCACCAGCAGATTAAACAGCAGCAGACGACTGCGCGCGCCCGCGTGCCAGTGCAGACTGTGACTCATGGCTGCCACTCCTTACCGCTCAACTGCTGGCGAGTATAGAAGCGCGATCGGGGCGAAATATGACAAATATGAATGGCCGCTGACATTTTCCATTTATCTAAGCAGGTTTTACTCGCTGCAACCTTTGCCAGCAGGAGTCTGTAAATGGATGCCACACCGATACTCTCCATGCGGGGAATCACCCGACGCTTCGGCAACTTCTATGCGCTAAAGGGCGTGGATCTCACGGTCTGGCCCGGTGAAGTGCATGCGCTGATGGGCGAAAACGGCGCGGGCAAAAGTACTTTGATGAAAATTCTGGCCGGCGCCTATACCGCCAGCAGCGGGGAAATTCTTATCGACGGCCAGCCGTATGTCATAAAAGGCCCAAAAGAGGCGTTGGCGGCGGGCATCACCCTGATTTATCAGGAGATCAATCTGGCACCCAATTTGACGGTGGCGGAGAACATCTTTCTCGGCAGTGAAATCACGCGTGGAGGCCTGGTGAAGCGTCGCCAGATGGCGGAAGAGGCGCAGCGGGTGATTGATCGCCTGGGTGCGCAGTTCAGCGCCACCGATCTCGTGAGCCGCCTGAGTATTGCCGAGCAGCAGCAGGTGGAAATCGCCCGCGCGCTGCACCGCAACAGCCGCATTCTGGTGATGGATGAGCCGACTGCCGCACTCTCCAACCGTGAAACCGAGCAGCTGTTTGCGCTGATTAAACGGCTGCGTAGCGAAGGCATGGCGATCATCTACATCAGCCATCGCATGGCGGAAGTGTATGAGCTATCGGATCGCGTGAGCGTGCTGCGCGACGGGCAGTACGTCGGCAGCCTGACGCGCGAGCAGCTCAACGCCAGCGAGCTGGTGCGCATGATGGTCGGGCGTCCGCTCAGCGATCTGTTTAACAAAGACCGCGATATTCCGCTCGGCGACATCCGTCTCGCCGTCAATCACCTGTGCGACAAACACAAAGTGCGTCCCAGCAGCCTGTCGGTACGTGCCGGCGAGATTGTCGGGCTGGCGGGGCTGGTCGGTGCCGGGCGCAGCGAACTGGCGCAGCTGATTTTTGGCGTGCATCAACCGAGCGGCGGTGAGATCTGGATCGACGGCGTGAAAGTGCAGATTCACTCGCCGCGCGACGCCATCGCACGCGGCATCGGTTTTCTCACCGAGAACCGCAAAGAGCAGGGCTTGTTCCTTGAACTGGCGGCGCAGGACAACATTGTGATGGCGACGCTGGAGCGCGATGCCAGCTACGGCCTGCTCAATCGGCGCAAAGGGCAGAAGATTGCCAGCGAGGCAATTGATGCGCTGAACATCCGCGTGCCGCATGCGCAGGTGCGCGCGGGCGGCTTGTCCGGCGGTAATCAGCAGAAGCTGCTGATTTCACGCTGGGTGGCGATTGCACCGCGCATCCTGATTCTCGATGAGCCGACGCGCGGCGTTGATGTCGGCGCCAAGAGCGAAATCTACCGCATGATGCAGCAGATGGCGCAGCAGGGCGTGGCGATTTTAATGATCTCCAGCGAGTTACCGGAAGTGGTGGGCATGAGCGACCGCGTTTATGTGATGCGTGAAGGCGCCATCGCCGGTGAGTTGAGTGGGGCAGAGATTAGCCAGGAAAACATTATGACACTGGCCACCGGCGCGCAGCCGGTTCAGGCCTGAGGAGAGCGCAATGACCAGTGAATCCGCACGCGTAAAAAGTCCCACCCTCAAGCGCGCGTTAATGAGTGACCTGCTGCAAACCGTCGGCATCCTGCCGATTTTGATCCTGATCGTGGCGGTATTTGGCTTTGTCACGCCGAACTTCTTCACCGAGGGCAATCTGCTCAACATTACGCGTCAGGCCTCGATCAATATCGTGCTGGCGGCGGGCATGACCTTTGTCATTCTCACCGGCGGCATCGATTTGTCGGTGGGATCGATGCTCGGCACCACGGCGGTGGTGGCGATGGCGGTGTCGCTCGATCCGGCATTTGCGTCACTGACGATCCCGGCGGCGTTAGGTGCCGGGCTGATTATGGGGTTATTCAACGGCATTCTGGTGGCGTGGGCGGGGCTGCCGCCCTTTATTGTCACGCTTGGTACCTACACCGCGATGCGCGGCGCGGCTTATCTGCTGGCCAACGGCACCACGGTGATCAACTCCGACATCAACTTTGAGTGGATAGGCAACGGCTATCTCGGGCCGGTGCCGTGGCTGATCATCATCGCTTTTGCGGTGATCGCGCTGTGCTGGTTCATTCTGCGCCGCACTACCTTAGGCGTACACATTTATGCCGTTGGCGGCAACGTGCAGGCGGCGCGCCTGACCGGCATCAAAGTCAGCGTGGTGCTGCTGTTTGTCTACGCCATGAGCGGCTTGCTGTCGGGGCTGGCCGGATTGATGAGCGCCTCGCGGCTCTACAGCGCCAACGGCAACCTTGGCGTCGGTTACGAGCTGGATGCGATAGCGGCGGTGATCCTCGGTGGTACCAGCTTTGTCGGCGGCATCGGCACCATCACCGGCACGCTGATTGGTGCGCTGATTATCGCCACGCTGAATAACGGGATGACGCTGATGGGCGTCTCCTATTTCTGGCAGTTAGTGATTAAGGGCGCGGTGATCATTATCGCGGTGTTGATCGATAAGTACCGGACGCGGCATCACGTGGGTTGAGTTATATCGTGCTTGCTGTCCCCCATCCCGGCCTTCCCCCATAAATGGGGGAAGGAGATGCTGCCACATGCAGCTTCCACACTCACATTTTGCAGCATCTTCCTCCCCCACTTGTGGGGGAGGACCGAGGAGGGGGACAGCGAGCACTAATCATAAAAAACCAAAAAGCAGGAGAACATCGACTATGCGTTTTAATCCGATTCTAACCGGACTGCTGGCGGCTACGCTTCTGAGCGCGCCATTGGTGCAGGCCAAAGAGCTGAAATCCATTGGTGTGACCGTCGGCGATCTCGCCAACCCGTTCTTCGTGCAGATCACCAAAGGTGCGGAGCTGAAGGCGCGTGAACTGGCGGGCGACAAGGTCAACGTAACGCTGGTCTCCAGCGGCTACGATCTCGGCCAGCAGGTGGGGCAGATTGACAACTTCATCGCCGCTAAAGTGGACATGATCATCCTTAACGCCGCCGATTCCAAAGGTATCGCGCCCGCGGTAAAACGTGCGCGTGATGCCGGGATTGTGGTGGTGGCGGTCGACGTGGCGGCAGACGGCGCTAACGCCACTATCACCTCCGATAACACCGCCGCCGGCGCCATGGCGTGTAAATACATCTCCGACCGCCTGAAGGCCAAAGGCAACGTGGTGATCATCAATGGACCGCCGGTTTCTGCGGTGCAGAACCGTGTCGAAGGCTGCATGACCGAGCTGAAAACCCATCCGGACATCAAGCTGCTCTCCTACAACCAGAACGCCAAAGGCAGCCGCGAAGGTGGCCTCGAAGTGATGACCGGCCTGCTGTCGGCCAATCCAAAGATTGATGCAGTGTTCGCGATTAACGACCCAACGGCGATTGGTGCCGATCTGGCGGCGAAACAGGCGCAGCGCAATGAGTTCTTTATTGTCGGCGTCGATGGATCGCCAGACGGTGAAGAGGCGCTAAAACGCAAAGGCTCGCTGTTCGTGGCCACGCCAGCGCAGGACCCGCAGGTGATGGCGGCGAAAGCGGTGGAGATCGGCTATGACATCCTGCAGGGCAAGCCCGCGCCGGATAAGCCGGTGCTGATTCCGGTGACGATGATCGATCGTAACAGCGTCAGCAGCTACAAGGGCTGGACGGTGAAGTAAGCAGCCGCGGTCCCTCACCCTAACCCTCTCCCATAAATGGGAGAGAGGACAAATAGCGCCCTCTCCTGCTTGCGGGAGAGGGCTGGGGTGAGGGCCAGCGTGGAAAGGAGGTGAAGATGCAACGCTCAGAAGTGAATGCGATCCTACAACGCACCCGCGAATTCTTTATGCGTCAGGATGTGCATCTGCCGCCGTGGGCCGATTACGGCCTCAGCCAGTGGCGCGCGCTCGATAAACATGACGCCGATGAACTGCTGGCGCTGCATCTTGGCTGGGATGTCACCAGCTTCGGCGCTGACGATTTCAATCAAACCGGTTTAACCCTGTTCACACTGCGCAACGGTTCGCGGGGTGGTCAGCCGTGGGCCAAACCTTATGCCGAAAAAATCATGCATGTGCGCGAAGGGCAGGTCACGCCGCTGCATTATCACCCGCAAAAGATGGAAGACATTATCAATCGCGGCGGCGGCAATCTGATCGTCACGCTGCATAACCGTGCGGGCAATCAGCTGGCTGATACGGCGGTTAACGTCACACTCGATGGCATCCGCCAAACCCACGCCGCCGGTTCGCAGCTGCGTTTATCGCCGGGCGAAAGCGTTACCTTGTTGCCGGGCATCTGGCACAGCTTTTGGGGCGAAGAGGGCTACGGCGATGTGCTGGTGGGTGAAGTCTCGATGCCCAATGACGACGAACATGACAATGTGTTTCTCACGCCGCTGGCGCGCTTCAATCCGCTGGATGAAGATGAAGCACCACGCTGGCTGCTGTGTAACGAATATCACCGCTGGCTGGACTAAAGGAGCCTGATATGGCACTGATTTCACTGGCGCAGGGTTTGGCCCATGCGCAACAGAACGGCTACGCGCTTGGCGCGTTTAACGTCCTCGACACCCATTTCCTGCGCGCGCTCTATCAGGCCGCCGAGCGGCAGCGCTCGCCGTTTATTATCAGCATCGCTGAAGTGCATTTTAAGTATGTCAGCCTCGAGCATTTGGTCGCCGCCGTGCGCACCGAAGCGGCACTGCACGCTATTCCGGTGGTGCTGCATCTCGATCATGGCCTGCATTTTGAGGCGGTGATGCAGGCGATTCGCCTTGGCTTCACCTCGGTCATGTTCGATGGCTCGACGCTCAGCTATGAGGAGAACGTGCGCCAGACGCGCGAGGTGGTGAAGATGTGCCACGCGCTCGGCGTGTCGGTGGAGGCCGAACTCGGTGCGGTGGGCGGCGATGAAGGCGGTGCGCTGTTTGGCGAAGCCGACAGCGATAAATTTACCGATCCGGCGCAGGCCGCTGATTTTGTGCACTCCACCGGCATTGATTGCCTGGCGGTGGCGATTGGCAATGCGCACGGCAAATACAAAGGCGAACCCAAACTCGACTTCGACCGGCTGGCAGCGATTCGCGCGACGGCCGGCATTCCGCTGGTGCTGCATGGCGGTTCCGGCATTAGCGACGCGGATTTCCGCCGCGCCGTCAGCCTTGGCATCAACAAAATCAATTTCTATACCGGCATGTCGCAGGCGGCGCTCGGGGCAATTGAAGCGCAGATCGCCCAACGCGATGCGCGCTACGACGCCTTTGCTGAGTTGTTGATGGCGGTAGAGCGCGACATCGCCAACGTGGTGGCGCAGCAGATGCAGGTATTCGGCAGCGCCGGGAGGGCATAACCGCATGGTGCGTAACGGAATCATCGGTGCCGGCAGCATGCTGGTGGATCACGTGCAGCGCATCAGCCATTGGCCGGAACAAGGCTGGCTAACCGAGATTCAGCACAGCGAGAAGTGCAGCGGCGGCGCGGCGCTCAACGTGCTGTTTACGCTGGCGCGCATGCAGCTGAACCTGCCGCTGGCGGGCGTCGGCATCGTAGGCGAGGACAGCGACGGCGATTACATCCTGCAACTGCTGGACGATCATCACATTGACCGCCAGTTTGTGCAGCGCATCGCAAGCATCAATACGGCGATGACGCAGGTGATGACCACGCCGGATGGCCAGCGCACCTTCTTCCATGCGCGCGGCGCCAATGGCAAGCTTGATTTGGCGCACTTCGCCGACGTCTCCACTGCACACCGCATCTTCCATCTCGGGTATTTGCTGCTGCTGGATAGCCTTGATGTGCCGGACGATCAATACGGCACGCGCAGCGCACGGCTGCTGGCGCAGATGCAGCAGCGCGGCTATCTCACCTCCCTCGACTTGGTGTCGCGCGTGGGCGAATATCGACCGCTGGTGGTGCCTGCGCTGCGCTGGCTCGATTATCTGGTGATCAACGAACTGGAGGCGCAATCACTCACCGGCATCAGTTTGCGCACGCCGCACGGGCTTGCCGCCCCCGAAGCTTTTGCCGAGGCGGCTACCTGGCTAATGCAGCAAGGCGTACGTCAGCGCGTGGTGATCCACGCACCCGAAGGCGCGTGGGGCCAGCAAGCAGACGGCGAAGAGCGCTGGCAACCGGCGTGGTGCCTAGCGCCAGAAGAGATCGTTGGCAGCGTGGGGGCAGGCGATGCGTTTTGCGCCGGTGTGCTCTATGCCAGCCATGAAGGCTGGTCGCTGACGGAAACGCTGAAGCTGGCGCACACCTGCGCCTGTTTTAATCTGCATGCCGCCAACGCGCTGGACGGCACGCGGCCATTAGCCGAGATGCAGCGCTGGATGGATCAGGCGATTTGCGTTTCGCGTGCCGAAGAGGCAGGACGCATCACGTCGGCGGAGAAAACATAGCCGAGACCGCGAATGGTGCGGATCAGGCTCGGTTGATGCGGATTGATTTCTATCTTGCGTCGAAGCCGCATAATCAGCACATCAATGGTGCGATCAAACACCTCAAGGCTTTCGCTGTGCGTCAGTTCGAGCAGTTGATCGCGGGTTAATACTTTGCGCGCATGCGCCACCAGCGCGCGCAGCAGCGTGTATTCACCTTGCGTTAGCGGCACGCTTTCACGCTGCGGATTGAACAGTTGGCAGCGCGTATCGTCGAGGCGCCAGCCGTTAAATTGCCAACCTTCATCTGCTAACGCTTCCGGCTGCGCCAGCCGTCCGCAGCGTCGCAGCGCCGCGCGTGCCCGAGCCACTACCACGCGAGGGTTGAACGGCTTGGCGATGTAATCATCCGCGCCCATCTCCAGCCCCACCACCATATCCGCTTCCGAACCCATGCCGGTCAACATGATCACCAGCAGATCGGGACGCTGCCGCTGCATCTGTTGCAGCACCAGCAAGCCGTTGGTGTCTGGCAGCATCATATCCAGCATCACCAGTGAAATTTCCGGGTGTAGCGTGAGCAGGGCTAGCGCATCTTTACCCTGATGGCAGCAATAAACGGTAAATACATGTTCATTCAACACATCGTGCAGCAATTCGCACACTGCACGATCATCATCGACCACCAGAATCGCGGGCTTCATGGATGCGCCTCTTTTGTTACGAAAGGGTTAAAAGCAGTGTAACCCGATGTTTTTTACCTGCTGATTAAGGCAACAGAAACGTGAGCGCCATCGCCTGGCAGAGTGCGGAAGCGTGCAGTGCCGCACTCTTTTTGCCAAAACATCGTCAGCAAGGAAAACGATTGCGCGGCGCTGGTGCAATGCACCATAATCGCGCCTCATTCTGGTTCAGAATAATCTTAGCCGCAGCCGCAAATGAAAACGTAATCGATTGCGTAGGGGAGTGGCATAGCTATTGCTACATGGACAGGGGAAAGCGCAAGGTTTCACAACCTGTTGTCCAGTTTGCTTCGCTTTCAAAACAACAATAAGCATGTAAACCACATTGGCAAGGAGCGCGCGCATTTGTGCCGACTCCGCTCATGAGAGATGATGATGTTAGAAAAACTCTTCAAACTAAAAGCGCACAACACCACGGTTCGCACCGAAATCATTGCGGGTATCACCACCTTCCTGGCAATGGCTTACATCCTGTTTGTTAACCCGAGCATTCTCGGCGCAACCGGCATGGATAAAGGTGCGGTCTTCGTGGCGACCTGTCTGGCGGCGGCGATTGGCTGTGTGTTAATGGGCCTGATCGCTAACTATCCGATTGCACTTGCACCGGGCATGGGCCTCAACGCCTTCTTCACCTATACCGTGGTGCTGCATATGGGTTACACCTGGCAAGTCGCGCTGGGCGCGGTGTTCTTGTCGGCGGTGATCTTCTTTGCCATGTCGCTTTTCAAAATTCGTGAGTGGATTATTAACAGCATTCCGCTGCCGCTGCGTGCCGGTATTGGTGCCGGTATCGGTCTGTTCCTGGCGATTATCGCGCTGGAAGGCGCGGGTATCGTAGTGGATAACCCAGCAACGCTGGTTGGCCTGGGCGATCTGACCAAACCGGGTCCGCTGCTGGCGCTGCTAGGCTTCTTCATCATTGTGGTGCTGGAAGCGCGTCGCGTTACCGGTGCGGTGCTCATCGGCATTCTGGTGGTGACCTTCATTTCTATGGGCATTGGCCTGACACCGTTTGGCGGCGTGTTCTCCGCTCCGCCATCTATCGCGCCAACCTTTATGCAGCTGGATATCGCCGGTGCCTTTAACGTCGGTTTGGTGAGCGTAATCTTCGCCTTCCTGTTCGTGGACGTGTTCGATAACACCGGCACCTTGCTGGGTGTGACCAAGCGCGCTGGTCTGGCGGATGAGCAGGGCAACGTGCCGAAAATGGGCCGTGCGTTGATCGCAGATAGCGCCGCCGCGCTGTTCGGCTCGCTGCTTGGTACTTCAACCACCACCAGCTATGTGGAATCTGCTGCCGGCGTCAGCGCCGGTGGCCGCACCGGCCTGACGGCGATTGTGGTGGCGATTCTGTTTCTGCTGAGCCTGTTCTTCTCGCCGCTGGCGGGCAGCGTACCGGTTTATGCCACCGCGCCAGCGCTGCTGTTTGTGGCGGTGCTGATGGCGTCTGGCCTGGCGGATATTGACTGGAAAGATATCACCACCGCCGCGCCGGTAACCGTGACCGCGCTGACCATGCCGCTGACCTACTCGATCGCCAACGGTATTGCGTTCGGCTTCATCACCTGGACGGTGGTGAAACTGCTGAGCGGTCGCACTAAAGAGGTCAACCCGGCGCTGATCATTTTGTCGATTCTGTTTGTTATCAAACTGGGCTGGCTGAGCGCGTAAATGTTACTTAACGGAAGCCCGCTCGGGCTTCCGTGTCTGCTGTTGCATCCCTTCGTTTATTTTCTGCGTGACACTTCGCAATCCTTTTTGATGCTCACTTTCCTTCCCTCTCAAAACAGCCCAGGCTGTGCGTGTTATTTAAACCTGCCCGCAAAAAATGTGCTGTGAATGGCGGGATCGTGGAATGTTAACGCTGCGCAAATCTGTTTCACTAACAGTGTGGTGGAAAGATTGAGCTGCGCGATGGAAGAGGATTCGGTGATGGATTACCCCATTAGCAATACAACTCGAGTGTTCCCACCGCTTATTTTTGACGTTGGTAACAAAGGAGATCATCAAATGGAACAACTCACCAAACGAGTTGAAGAGCTGGAAAAAACCACGCAGCAGATTCAGATGGATGTTGCTGTGCTAACCGCGCGTTCAGAGCATTTTGCGACTAAAGCGGATATCGAAAAGGTCAGAGCCGAGCAGGGCGTGATGCGTGTGGAGATTATGGGCGAGCTGGGGGCGCTTGAACAACGTCTCGATAAAAAGTTAGAGCGGATGCAGGATCAACTTAACCCGAAGTTCGACAAAATTGATCTAATATTTGAAAGAATTGACCAAAGATTTGAAAGAGTTGACCAAAGATTTAACCAGCTCGAGGATAAAATATCTGCCTTCAATAACAGCATAACCTGGAAAATCATGATCCCGACCGGCCTTCTGGTGCTGGCGTGGTTTGTTCAGAATATCGTTTTGAAAATGTCATGACGCGCTTTACTGCACAGTTCCGGCCCTTCATGGGCCGGAACTCATCATGATTACCTAAACGGCGGCTCGTTAAAGGTTCTCAGCTTCCTCGAATGCAGCTTATCACCTTCAGCCCGCAGCAGTTCGACCGCGCAGATGCCAATCTGCAGGTGCTCGGAGATTGCGCCTTCATAGAAGCGGTTTGCCTGGCCCGGTAGCTTGATCTCGCCATGCAGCGGTTTATCGGATACGCACAGCAAGGTGCCGTAAGGCACGCGGAAGCGATAACCCTGCGCGGCGATGGTGGCGCTCTCCATATCAACCGCAACGGCGCGGCTCAGGTTGAAGCGCAGCGCCGAAGCGGAGTAGCGCAGCTCCCAGTTGCGGTCATCGGTGGTGACCACGGTGCCGGTGCGCAGGCGCTGTTTAACTTCTTCGCCGGGCATGCCGCTGACCGCTTTGGTGGCGTCATACAGCGCGCGCTGCACTTCGGCGATGCTCGGGATTGGGATATCTGGCGGCAGTACGCTATCCAGTACGTGGTCGTCGCGCAGGTAGGCATGCGCCAGCACATAGTCGCCGATGGTCTGGCTTTCGCGCAGTCCACCGCAGTGGCCAATCATCAGCCAGGCGTGCGGACGAATCACCGCCAGGTGGTCACAGATGGTTTTGGCATTGGATGGCCCCACGCCGATGTTCACCAGCGTAATACCGCGACGATTCGGTGATGTCAGGTGCCATGCCGGCATTTGGTGCTTCTTCCACGCCAGATCGGACATCATCGCCGTCGGGTCTTGCGTATCGGCGGTGATCACCACTTCACCGGCGCAGGCCAGGCTGTCGTAAGGTGTGGTTGGATCCTGCACCTGCTCAATCGCCCAGCGCACGAACTCATCGACGTAGCGCGTGTAGTTGGTGAAGAGAACGAACGGCTGAAAATGCTCTACGCCGGTGCCGGTGTAGTGGCGCAGGCGTGCCAGTGAGAAATCGGTGCGCAGTGCGTCAAAGTGCGACAGCGGGAAAATCGCATTGGCGTGGAACAGGCCGTCGGCGGTTTCATCACCGATTTGCGACAGTTCGGTGGTCGGGAAATGGCGTGCGATGCTGGCGCTCATTGAGCGGTCCAGTGACAAGCCGTCAATCACATAGGGATAAGGAATTTCCTGCTGTGAAGGAGCGACCTCAATCAGCACGTCGTACTCTTTCTCCAGCATCTGTAGCTGCTCGCTGAGATAGTGGCGCAGCAGCGCCGGGCGCGTGATGGTGGTGCTGTAGCTGCCGGTATGGGTAAAACGTCCCCACGCGCGGGTGCGATTTTTCTGCGGGCCTTCACCCAGCCAGGTGATGCGCAGCTGCGGATAAACAAACAGCCCTTGCTGACGCGCGGCCTCATCCGGCAACTGTCCGGTGGCAGTGAAATCGCGAATGGCGTTGCGCAGCGCGTCAACGGCTGCGTCGTACAGGCGTTCTAGTTCGTCCAGCGCTTGCTGGCTGCTCAATCCGTTCCGTTGTGTATTCATGGGTTCTCCTTCAGAAACATGGACCGTTTTCACCAGAGCATAGCGGATAAAACCTTCGCTACGATGAAGAATCTGTGATCGACCGCATTCTGCACCATCACGGTGCTGGTGCGTGGCGTAACCGCGGCTATGTTTATGATCAGCAGGGATGTTACATCGCGTGTCTCCTGTTCTGGAGCGATGCCCGAGTAATAAATCGTCCACCTTCGCGGTATTGGCGAGCTTATTGCTTAGTTTTCAACCGTGGCCTTAATTAATCTATCCGGTTCTTAAAGTAGGTTGCCATAAATGGCGACTCTTCAGGTGTTGGAGGCCGCACTCTGTTCTGCCGAAGTTTCAGAAATTGATTTCTCCCAGGCCGTGGTATGGCTCCGTTCCTGACCCGTTGAGGATTGAAAGCATGTCTTTGAAATTCATAAAACACCCAATGAAGGTGGCGATTGCAGGTTGTTTAAGCGTGGCCTTTTACGCTCAGGCAGATATTAAAATTGGTGTAGCGGGTCCGTTCTCTGGGCCTAATGCGACGTACGGCGCGCAATACTGGAAAGGCGCAAGCCAGGCCGCGGAGGATATCAATGCGTCAGGCGGCATCAACGGCGAGAAAATCGTGCTGGTGCAGGGCGACGACGCGTGTGAACCGAAGCAGGCGGTATCCGTCGCTAACCGACTGGTCGATCAGGATAAAGTGATGGCGGTGGTCGGCCACTTCTGCTCCTCATCCACCATGCCCGCCTCGGAAGTCTATGATGAGGCCGGCGTTTTAGCGATCACGCCCGGATCCACCAACCCAAAAATTACCGAACGCGGCATGAAAACCCTATTCCGCATGTGTGGTCGTGATGACCAGCAAGGCGCCATCGCCGCGGATTACATCATCGACAAGCTGAAAGCGAAGAAAGTGGTCATCATTCATGACAAAGACACTTACGGCCAGGGTTTGGCGGATGCCACCAAAGCCTCACTTGAAAAGCGCGGCGTGAAAGAAGTGCTGTATGAAGGGTTGTCGCGCGGCGAGAAAGATTTTAATGCGCTGGTAACCAAGATCGGCGCGCTGAAACCGGACGTGGTCTATTTCGGCGGCTGTCATCCGGAAGCCGGTCCGCTGGTGCGTCAGATGCGTGAGCAGGGCGTTAATGCGGCTTTCTTCTCCGGTGACTGCATTGTGACGGAAGAGATGGTGACGGCAGCAGGCGGCCCGCAATACACCAAAGGCGTCTACATGACCTTCGGCAACGATCCGCGCACTATCGCCGATGGCAAAGCGGTCATCGACAAATTCCGCGCCGGCGGATTTGAGCCAGAAGGTTATACCTTGTATGCCTACGCCTCCGTGCAGACGCTGGCCGCCGCTTACAAAGCAGCCGGTAAAGACAACGCCAAGGCCAGCGACTGGCTGAAAGCCAACAGCGTCGATACCGTCATGGGCAAAAAAGCCTGGGACAGTAAAGGCGATCTCAAGGTGTCGGATTACGTCGTGTATCAATGGGACGACAAAGGCAAGTATCACCAGCTGTAATGTGCCACGCGGCCCCGTACAGTGCGGGGCCATTCGCGATTGCGCGCGAGGTGTGCGCTCCCATTGAGTACGAGACGACATTATGGACGCCTTTTTCTTACAGCAGCTGATCAACGGTTTAACGCTCGGTGCCGTGTATGGCCTGATCGCCATCGGTTACACCATGGTTTACGGCATTATCGGCATGATCAACTTCGCCCACGGCGAGGTGTATATGATCTCCGCCTATCTGTGTGCCATTGGCTTATCGCTACTCAGCTTTTTTGGCATTCACTCCTTCCCGCTACTGATATTCGGCACCTTAATCTTCACCATTATCGTCACCTCGGCTTACGGCTGGGCGATTGAGCGCATCGCCTATCGACCGCTGCGCAATTCGACGCGCCTTGCGCCGCTGATTTCAGCAATTGGCATGTCACTGATTTTGCAGAACTATGTGCAGCTCAGTCAGGGGCCAAATCAGCAGGGCATTCCGACGTTGCTGCCCGGCGTGTTGCGCATGGAATTTGATGGCGGCGTGGTGCAAATCACCTGGACCAAAATCTTCATCCTGATCGCGGCGTTTTGCGGCATGGCGCTGCTGACCTGGATTATCCAGTACACCAAACTCGGGCGTATTTGCCGCGCAGTGCAGCAGGATCGGCGCATGGCTTCCATTCTCGGTATCAATACCGATCGCGTTATCTCGCTGGTGTTTGTGATTGGTGCGGCGATGGCGGGATTGGCCGGCGTGCTGGTGACCATGAATTACGGCACCTTTGATTTTTACGCCGGATTTATCATTGGCATCAAAGCGTTCACCGCTGCGGTGCTCGGCGGCATCGGTTCGCTGCCGGGCGCGATGCTTGGAGGATTATTGCTGGGCGTCGCGGAAGCGCAGTTCGCCGGGATGGTGAATTCTGACTACAAAGATGTGTTCTCGTTTTCGCTGCTGGTGGTGATTTTGATCTTCCGCCCGCAAGGACTGCTGGGACGTCCGCTGGTCGCTAAAGTGTGAGGAAGCTCCGATGAATGCAATGACGCAAAATCCTGTGCGCCAGGCGCTGCTCGATACGCTGCTGGCGGGGTTAGTGGCGCTGGTGGTATTTGGTCCGATTGTTGGCGTGGTGCTCGACGGTTACAGCTTCAAACTGTCGCCACAGCGCGTGGCGCTGCTGGTGGCGGTGGTGATGGCGGGGCGTTTGCTGTTCAGTTTGTTTCTGCACGCGCCTGTTGGTCAGCGCATCATGCGCAAGTTTGCCAGCAGCGATGACGGTGTTTACGTGCGCGAGCCTGGCTATCGTTCGCGTTTGCGCTGGATATTGCCGCTGCTGCTGATCGTGGCGCTGGCCTTTCCGTTTCTTTCCAGCAAATACCTGCTGACGGTGGCGATTCTCGGCCTGATTTATGTGCTCCTCGGGCTGGGTTTGAATATTGTGGTTGGGCTCGCCGGATTACTCGATCTCGGCTACGTCGCCTTTTATGCCATCGGTGCGTACGGCCTGGCGCTTGGCTATCAATATCTCGGATTGGGTTTCTGGAGCATGCTGCCGCTGGCGGCGCTGCTGGCGGCTTTCGCCGGCGCGCTGCTTGGGTTCCCGGTGCTGCGCATGCACGGCGATTATCTGGCGATTGTCACGCTCGGCTTCGGTGAAATCATTCGTCTGGTGCTGACCAATTGGGTCGCCTTTACCGGCGGTCCGAACGGGGTTTCCGTGCCGTCACCCACCTTCTTTGGCCTCGAGTTTGCCCGCCGCGCGCGCGATGGCGGCGTGCCGTATCACGAGTTTCTACACGTCACTTACAACCCGAATATGAAGTTTATCTTTATCTATGTTGTGCTGGTTCTGGTGGTGTTGCTGGTGCTGTGGATCAAGCATCGCCTGACGCGTATGCCGATTGGCCGCGCCTGGGAAGCGCTGCGTGAAGATGAGATTGCCTGCCGCGCGATGGGGCTTAACCATGTGTTGGTTAAGCTTTCAGCCTTTATGTTGGGCGCGTCAACGGCGGGCATCGCCGGAGTGTTTTTTGCCAGCTATCAGGGCTTCGTTAATCCCACCTCGTTTACCTTTTTTGAGTCGGCGCTGATTCTCGCCATTGTGGTGCTCGGTGGGATGGGATCGACGCTCGGCGTGGTGCTGGCGGCGTTTGTGCTGACGGTGGCACCGGAACTGCTGCGCAGCTTTGCCGAATACCGCGTGCTGCTGTTCGGCATGCTAATGGTGCTGATGATGATCTGGCGGCCACGTGGGCTGGTGCGCACCGCACGCGTTGGCGTGCCGCTGCGAAAAGGAGTGCGCCATGAGTGATGCCATCCTGCAAGTGGACAACCTGATGATGCGCTTTGGCGGCATCAAGGCGCTGAATGACGTCAGCCTGGCGGTGGAGCGCGGTTCGGTGACCTCATTAATTGGTCCTAACGGTGCCGGTAAAACCACGGTGTTCAACTGCCTGACCGGTTTTTATCGCGCCACTGGCGGACGCATTGTGCTGAACGCCAATCAGCGCAGCACCGATGTGATTCAGGTGCTGGGGCAAAAAATTCACGCAGGTGACTGGATCAATCCTACACGGCTCGGCTCGCGGCTCTGGTACAAGATGTTTGGCGGCGCGCATCTGGTGAACCGCGCCGGGCTGGCGCGTACCTTTCAAAATATCCGGCTGTTCCGCGAAATGTCGGTGATTGAGAATCTGCTGGTGGCACAGCATATGCAGGTCAATCGTCAGCTGCTGGCGGGCGTGCTGAACACGCGCGGCTACCGCGAAGCAGAAAATCGCGCGCTGGATCGCGCTTTTTACTGGCTGGAAAACGTCGATTTGGTCGCCAGCGCCAACCGCCTGGCGGGCACGCTCTCTTACGGTCAGCAACGGCGGCTGGAGATCGCGCGCGCCATGTGTACGCGACCGGAACTGATTTGTCTGGATGAACCGGCGGCTGGGCTGAATCCGGTGGAAACCGAGGCGTTGAGCGCAATTTTGCATCGTCTGCGCGCCGACCATCGCATCAGCGTGTTGCTGATTGAACACGACATGCCAATGGTGATGCGCATTTCCGATCACATCGTGGTGCTCGATCATGGCGATGTGATTGCCCAGGGCACGCCGCAGCAAATTCGTCACGATCCCAAAGTGATTGCCGCCTATCTCGGCGCAGAAGAGGAGAGCGATCATGGCTGAACCGATGCTGGCTTTTGAGCAAGTCGATGTGTTTTACGGTCCTTTGCAGGCGTTGAAACAGGTGTCGTTGACGGTGAATCAGGGCGAAACCGTGGCGCTGATTGGCGCTAACGGCGCGGGAAAATCCACGCTGCTGATGTCGATCTTTGGTCAGCCGCGCATTGCCAGCGGCGAGATTCGCTTGCGCGGCGAAGCGATCAGCCAGCGTTCGACGCACTTCATCGCCGCCAGCGGCATTGCGCAGGCCCCGGAAGGACGACGCATCTTTCCTGATATGACGGTGGAAGAGAACCTGCTGATGGGCACCATCGCTATCGGCGAACGTTTTGTTAAAGAGGACAAAGAGCGCATGTATCAGCTGTTTCCGCGCCTGCTGGAGCGGCGTAAGCAGCGCGCCATGACGCTCTCCGGCGGCGAGCAGCAGATGCTGGCGATTGCGCGTGCGCTGATGAGTCGACCTAAGCTGTTGCTGCTCGACGAACCCAGTCTTGGCCTCGCGCCGATTGTGGTGAAGCAGATCTTTGGCATTCTGCGCGAATTGACCCAGCAAGGCATGACGCTGTTTCTGGTGGAGCAGAATGCCCGCCATGCATTGCAGCTAGCCGATCGCGGCTATGTGATGGTGAACGGTGAGATTCGCCTGAGCGGCAGCGGCGCAGAGCTGCTCAATAATGACGACGTTCGCAGCGCCTATTTGGGCGGCGCAGCCGATCCTGCGGTGGTGGCGACAAAAAGTTTGTAATAATGATTAAATGGTGAGGGGAAACACTTTGCATAATTCTCAGTGGCCTATCATCATTATTACTCTTCTTCCTCTCCAAAGTGATTTGGTAATCCCTTGCAAAATCCTGGCGTAGCAGTGATGCGGGCGGTCAGAAACACGGCGTGGTATCCCAAGCGCCGCGCTTACCGTACGTTGTTCTGGCGAGAAATCACCCCATTAGCCGTGCCCATCTTTATCGAAAACCTCTGCGTGATGCTGATGGGCGTCCTCAGTACCTTTTTGGTGAGCTGGCTGGGTAAAGAAGCGATGGCGGGCGTCGGTTTGGCCGACAGCTTCAACATGGTGATCATCTCCTTCTTTGCCGCCATCGATCTCGGCACCACGGTGGTGGTGGCGTTCAGCCTGGCGAAACGCAACGGCAAACGGGCGCGAGCCGCCACCAGACAGTCGCTGGGATTGATGACCGCGCTGGCGTTTGTGCTGGTGATCGCCATCGAGTTTTGGGGGCATCTGATCATTGATGTGATTGCCGGCAGCGCCGATCCCAAAGTGAAAGAGCTGGCGCTGAGCTATCTGCAAACTTCGGCGTGGAGCTATCCCGCAGCGGCGATTGCGCTGATAGGCAGCGGCGCGCTGCGTGGTGCGGGCAATACCAAAATCCCGATGCTGATCAACGGCGGCATGAACATTCTCAACATCGTGATCAGTAGCGTGCTGATTTACGGCTGCCTCGGTTGGGAAGGGCTGGGCTTTGTTGGTGCCGGATTGGGCTTGACCATTTCGCGCTACATCGGTGCGGCGGCGGCGATTTATGTGCTGTATCGCGGCATTACGCCAGCCCTGAAAATCTCCATCGCCAGCTATTTCCGGCGCTGGGATCGCAATATTCTGATGGAAGTGTTGGGCATTGGTGTGCCCGCCAGTATTGAATCGGTACTGTTTAACGGCGGTAAGCTGCTCACGCAGATTTTTGTCGCTGGCATGGGTACCAATGAGATCGCCGGTAACTTTATCGCCTTCTCGATTGCTTCGCTGATTAACCTGCCGGGTAACGCGCTGGGATCGGCGTCGACCATTATTACCGGCCGCAGGCTGGGGCTGAATCAGGTGATGCAGGCTGAACGGCAAATCAAACACGTTTTCTGGCTGGCGATGATTGGATTGTGTTCGCTGGCGCTGATCACCGTACCGCTCGCCGGAACACTCGCGCAGTTTTACAGCCGCGATCCAGAAGTCATTTCAGTTACCAAGCATTTGATTTGGCTGAATGCCGCCTTTATGCCGATCTGGACCGCTTCATGGGTGCTGCCCGCCAGCCTGAAAGGCGCGCGCGATGCGCGTTACACCATGTATGTGTCCATGTTTAGCATGTGGGGCGCCCGCGTCGTAGCCGGTTATTTCCTTGGGATTGTATTGGGAATGGGCGTGATAGGCGTGTGGCTCGGCATGTTCCTCGACTGGACGGTGCGCGGCGTATTTTTCTGGTGGCGACTCAACAGCGGCAAATGGCTGAACAATTACCGCAAGATGATGGCGAAGAGCAGGGGATAGGGCATTGGCTGGTGCCCATTGTGGGCTCTACGTATATGCATTAATTGGCAATGAAGCGCACAACTAATCGGTTTGGTTATAGGAGAGAATACGGTTTACTGTCAGCGTCAATCATTTGTGGAGAAGCTGACAATGAAACACCTCTTGCAGCAGTGGTTTAACCAACTGATCAATGGCGAGACTGGACCCGCAGAAGAGCGCGAATTCGATCTCAGTAATCATATCGACCTGCTGATTCCCATCAGCCAGCTGTACGGTGTTGAGTTCCATCCTTCGGTGTATCGTTACTATGAGAGATGAGCGCCTGCACCATGTCATCCGCTACAGCTACTGGAATGAGCTGTGCGCTGTTGAATAAAGAACCCGCTCTAGCCAGCGGGTTTTTTTATGCCTGAAATTTGACCCTTCGTTCAAAAAAATTCATCAGATTTTCACACTCTCTATCAATTGTCTTGATTCCGTAATTTTCTCGTAAAGAAATGTATTCCTAACTCGCGGCGTGCGTGTAAGATACAAAAGTAAATGATAACCATTGGCGTTATCATCTAGGTGTCACGCCAGCTCAACGCCTTGCCGCCGGAATGCTTCTGCGCCAGGGCATCCGCTGATGTGATGTGCGCGTCAATCATTACAAGAAACTCACTCCCTTAAAAATGGATAAAAATCGCACCCTGCCGTTTGGCAGCTTCAATTCGTTGACCCTGTTCACCGGGCTTTGCATTGGTATTTCTCCTGCTGCCGCATTAGCGGCAGAAAATGCCAACAAAAAATCTGACGATACCTTAGTGGTTGAAGCGCATACGCCATCGCTGTATGCCCCCAACGCATCTGCCGATCCGAAATTCAATCGTCCGCTGGTGGATACCACCCGCACCATGACGGTGATTCCGGATCAGGTGATTAAAGATCAGGGCGTAACCAATCTTACCGACGCGCTGAAAAACGTGCCGGGCGTGGGCGCGTTCTATGCGGGGGAAAACGGCAGTTCTACTACCGGTGATGCGGTGTATATGCGTGGCATTGATACCTCCAACAGCATTTACGTTGATGGTATTCGCGATATTGGTAGCGTGACGCGCGATACCTTCAACACTCAGCAGGTTGAAGTGATTAAAGGGCCATCGGGCACCGATTACGGACGCAGCGCGCCGTCAGGTTCGATTAATATGATCAGCAAACAGCCGCGCCTCGATACCGGGCTCGACGCCTCAGTCAGCGTTGGCAGCGCGTGGATGCGTCGCGGCACGCTGGATTACAACCAGGCGATTAACGACAACGCCGCGTTCCGCCTCAATCTGATGGGTGAGAAAACTCACGATGCGGCGCGTGATAACGTGCAGAACGAGCGTTATGGCGTTGCGCCATCGCTGGCGTTGGGTCTGGATACTGCAACGCGCTTGTACCTCAACTATCTGCATGTGCATCAAAACAATACGCCCGATGGCGGCATTCCAACCATTGGCCTGCCGGGCTATTCGGCGCCGAATGCGGCGACATCGGCACTGAACAATTCAGGCAAAGTCGCGACCAGTAACTATTACGGCACCGATTCTGACTTTGATAAATCGACCACCGACAGCGCCACCATACGCTTTGAGCACGATATCAACGACAGCACCACCATCCGCAATACCACACGTTGGTCGCGCGTGAAGCAGGAATATCTGCTGACGGCGGTGATGGGCGGCGCCACCAATATCACTGCCCCGAACCGGAACGATGTGAATAGTTGGAGCTGGTCGCGCCTGGCGAACACCAAAGACATCAGCAACCGCATTCTTTCCAACCAGACCAACATCACCTCGAAGTTTTATACCGGTTCGGTTGGGCACGATGTCAGCGCGGGCGTGGAGTTTACGCGTGAAAATCAAACCAACTACGGCGTCAATGCGATCACGCCGCCATCGGTTAATATTTACCATCCTATCAGCAGCATTTCGGTGGGTGGATTGGACAGGAATGGTGCCAATGCTAACGGGCAAACCGATACCGCAGGCATTTACGCCTTTGATACGCTCGCCATTACCAAAAGTTTTGAGCTGAACGGCGGCATTCGTCTCGATAACTATCACACCGAGTATGACAGCGCGACCGCCTGTGGCGGCACCGGACGCGGTGCGTTGACGTGCCCAGCTGGCGTGCCGCGCAATACGCCGGTTACCACCGTGGATACCGCAAAATCGGGCAATCTGGTGAACTGGAAAGCCGGTGCGCTTTATCGTCTGACCGAGCAGGGCAACGTCTATGTTAACTATGCCATTTCTCAGCAACCGCCAGGTGGCAGCAGCTTTGCACTGGCCGCGGGCGGCACCGGCAACAGCGCCAACCGCACTGACTTCAAACCGCAGAAAGCCAAGTCCAGCGAAGTGGGCACCAAATGGCAGGTGCTGGATAAACGTCTATTGCTGAATGCAGCGCTGTTCCGTACCGATATTGAAAATGAAGTCACCGCTAATGACGACGGCACCTATTCGCAAGCCGGTAAAAAACGTGTGGAAGGTTATGAGCTCTCAGCCACTGGCAACATCACGCCAGATTGGGAAGTGATCGCCGGCTATACCCTGCAGCATGCGTCAGTGACCGAAGGGGATAGCGTATCGCAGGATGGATCTTCTGCGCTGGCTTACACGCCGAAGCACGCCTTTACATTGTGGACCAACTATCAGGCAACCGATGCGATTTCAGTCGGTGCCGGTGCGCGTTATGTGGGCAGCCTGCGTCGCGGCAGCGATGGTGCGGTCGGTACGCCGGATCACACCGAAGGTTATTGGGTCGCCGATGCCAAATTGGGCTACAAGGTGAACAACAACCTCGATCTGCAGCTCAACGTGTACAACCTATTCGATACCAACTATGTTGCCTCAATCAACAAGAGCGGTTATCGCTACCATCCGGGCGAGCCACGTACTTTCCTGCTGACGGCAAACGTGCATTTCTAAGTTAACGTCGTGGGGCGTGCGCGCCCCACAATTTTTGAGAGAACAACGCGATGATGTATCACATTCCTGCTGTACTGACGCCGGAAGAGGTAGCGAGTTTTAGCACGCTGCTGCAACAGGCCGAATGGATCGACGGAAGGGCGACGGTCGGCAGCCAGGGCGCGACGGTGAAAAACAATCAGCAGATCGATACCCGCACGCCACTGTACGATCAGCTGCAAACCGCGGTGATGCAGGCCCTGAACAACAACCCGCTGTTCTTTTCCGCTGCATTACCACGATCGATTTCCACACCGCTGTTTAACCGTTATGAGCAGGGCGAAACCTACGGTTTTCATGTCGATGGCGCGGTACGCCATAACGGCGCGGCGGGCTGGATGCGAACCGATCTCTCCGCCACGCTGTTCCTCAGCGAACCTGAAAGCTACCAAGGTGGTGAGTTGGTGATTGAAGACACGTATGGTCAGCACAAGGTGAAACTGCCAGCGGGCCATCTGGTGCTGTATCCGTCGAGCAGCCTGCATTGCGTCACGCCGGTTACCCAGGGTGCGCGCGTCGCTTCATTCCTGTGGATTCAGTCGATGGTGCGCGACGATAAACAGCGTGCCATGCTGTTCGAGCTGGATCGCAATATTCAAAGCCTCAAAGCGCGTCACGGTGATAGCGCAGAGCTGTTGTCGCTGCTGAACATGTATCACAACCTGCTGCGCGGCTGGACGGAAGTGTAAAAGCAAAAAGCCCGCTTAGTTTCCTAAGCGGGCTTCTCTAAATATGGCTCCTCTGACTGGACTCGAACCAGTGACATACGGATTAACAGTCCGCCGTTCTACCGACTGAACTACAGAGGAATCGTGTGAACGAGGCGAATATTAATGGCGCCCCTTGCAGGTGTCAACAGCTTAAAACACATTTGTATTCAACTGGCTAGCATTAGTACAAAGCGATCGCGATTTAAGCAGGTTCTGCTGTTAGCATCGCCAGTCGCGCCAGGGGATCCTGACGATAGAACTGCTGCATATGGCGATACATCGCCGGGAAACGGTTAGCCAGTAAATCCGGTGCGCTGAAGAAATACTCCGACAGCACCGCAAAACATTCAGCCGCATCGCTGGCGGCGTAAGGATCGATGGTCGCCGCCTGTTCACCGACTAACTCAACTTCCGCTTCAATCTCCGCCATTGCCTGCAGCAGATCTTTCTCCCAACTGGCGACATCGCGCAGCGCCATCACCGGAATGCCGCTGGTATAGCCGCTGCCGCGCGCATCGAGTTTATGCGCCACTTCGTGGATCACCAGGTTAAAACCGGAGAGATCGAGCGAATCCTGAATATCCAGCGCATTCAGCACCACCGGACCTTGCGTCCAGCTTTGTCCAGCGTGCACCGCCGGCGCGTGATGCACCAGGCCGTTATCATCTTCCCAGCGATCGTCGACATTGAAAGGTTCAGGATAGATCAGCACTTCATGAAAGCCATCAAGCCATTCGAGACCGAGCTTCAACACTGGCAAACAGAACAGCAGCGCCAGACGCGTCAGTAATAGTTCATCGAGTTGCAGGCCTTGCAGCGGCGAGATTTTTTTCTGCTGCAGGAAGCGTTGCGCCAGCGTAACCAGCGCGGTTTTTTCATCAGGATCGAGCAGTGAAAAGATCGGCTGCGCCAGCGCCTGTTGCCAGGGCAGCGCCAGTACTGAAGTCTCTATTTGCGCATGCCACGGCCATTTGAACATTGCGTCACTCACTCTTCAGACGAAAACAGTATCCTGGCGCGGCAAAGGGGAAATTACCAGCGCGGAATCAAAGCCGGAGATTCAACCAGTTAATGGGGGATTTGTCTGTGATTGGCGTGGCAAAGCGGCAAAGTAAGTTTGCCTTCACACCAACGCTCTCCCGCAGGCGGGAGAGGGAGCTTGCTGTGCAAATCTTCACGTGATCCCCCAAACTTCTACATCGCTAAGAACGGTTCCCTCGCCCACCCGCGGGAGAGGGTTAGGGGGAGGGGACGTCTTATCGTTCAACCCGCTGGAACGCGATCACCCAAACCCACGGGTTCACTTCCCAGCTGGTGGCGCCGTACTGTTTCTGCCACGCTTTGCGGTAGGCTTCTTTTGGCGATTCGGAATTCATATTCATGGTGAAAAAGTTATTCAGGAAGTGCGAATCGGTCTGCACGCCTTCCGCCATGATGTCATCTTCACTAATGTCCTGAATCTTCTCGGCTCGCACCGAGGTGATTTGCAGGTCGATGCGGCTGGCCCAGCGCGGCATATGAATCGCGGTTTGCCAGCCAAACTGCTCGGCATTCTGCATATTCTCATCCAGCTGTCCCAATTCATTGCTGTCAGCGCGATATTGGCAGTAAGCCGCATTGCGGAACGGCAGAGGATCGCGTTCGTAATCCGCCAGCATCGCCTCCGGCACGATCGGGCCGCGCCAGGTTTCACGTACCCACAAACCATCGCCCGCCTGACCAAATGGGCAGTGCGAACTGACATCGGTCATCGACATCAATTTATAGCCGTGCAGATGATTGGCACTGACATCAAATGCGTGTACGCCTTCATGATGATCCTGACCCGGACCAAAGGCTTGAGTTTTCATAATGCGCCGGGTCTGCGTTTGCTGGCCAACCAGCAGGGCGCGTACCCGCTGTTCGGAAAAAAGAATCGGCCGTTCTTTCATTGCATACCTCTTAATGTGTCACAAACCCGGAAACTGCGAAGAATCCCCTAACATCCGTAGATGTGAGAGCTAGCATAATGGGTTTGAATCAGTTTGCTTAATAATTTGTCGACTTAGTATCAGGCTATTCTGGCAATTTTAGATGTAAAAAATGGTTCATAAGCAAAATGTGTGCTGAAAAGGACTTTGCAAGGGATCAGAAGCCATAAATTTTCCAGATACAGTACGTTATAAAGGCCATTATGGGAACCTTTTCAGATTATGCCGTGTTGATCTGCCTCTAAGAAGCCCCATTTATCAGCATAGATAACTGGAATTTATCCCTAAAGCGAAATTTGTTGATGACGCGAATATATTAAACCTATTGAACAGAGTTATTTAACTAAAACGCACTAAGGAAATACCGAAATCGCAATGGCTGCTGTGCAAGCGGCGTTAACAGCGTTATAACAAGATCGGGATCTCATTTTTTACGGCTGGCACCGGCTGGACGGATGTAAAAAAAGTGTCATGACCAGGCCGCTATGATGTCCGCAGGAACGTAGATAACAGCAATAACAGGAGAAGCACGATGTCACTTACTCACTGGCAACAACGCTACGAGAATTGGCTGCAGCTCAACTGGCTGCACGACGACAAAGCCCACGATATCGCGCACCTGCGCCGCGTCTGGATGAGTGCTAAGCGCATCATGCAGCACAGCGACGCCGATCCTATGGTCGTGATGACCGCCTGCTATTTTCACGATGTGGTCAACCTGCCGAAAAACCATCCCGAACGTCATTTAGCGTCAACTTATGCCGCGGAAGAGACGCGCCGCATACTGCAGCAAGATTTCCCCGACTTCCCGTTCGAACGGCTGGATGCCGTTGCGCACGCGGTGCAGGCTCACAGCTTTAGTGCGCGTATCGCGCCGCAAACGCTGGAAGCGAAAATCGTGCAGGATGCCGATCGTCTCGAATCATTAGGTGCTATCGGCCTGGCGCGCGTTTTCTATACGGCGGGCGCGTTAGGTCGTCCGCTGTTTGATAGCGAAGATCCGTTAGGAAAGGATCGCGAACTGGATGATGTGAAGTGGACCTTGGATCACTTCCAGAAAAAGCTATTGGGTTTACCGCAAACCATGCAAACCGAAGCTGGACGCCTGCTGGCGGAACATAACGCCGATTTTCTCGTCCACTACATGGGCAAACTTTGCGCCGAGCTGCAGGGCAATTTGACCTCCATCGATGAGTCGGTGTTAAGAGATTTCAGCCCTATACACTCGTAATATTAAATTTTTATGACAGTCTATTAAGTTTCATCTGCTTCCGCTACGTTGTTGTAAATCAAAAGGGAGTATGAAAATGACCGAGACCGTTAACTTAACCATCAAAATTGACCCGGCACTGAAAGAGCACATCAAACAGTTAGCCGCCGATAACCAAATCTCCATGAGTCAGGAGATCGTTAATCGCCTGCAGGCCAGTTTAGATGCGGGTGCGCAACCGGCCATTGATAGTCTGGATACTCAGGAAGCGGTGGAAGATCAGCTCTCCGCTGCGGAACTGAAGCAGATTCGTGCACTGCTGAAGAAAAGTAAGAAGAAGAAATAAGCAGAAAACCCGTCACTGACGGGTTTTTTTATGCCTGCAGATTAAGTACGGAACTGCTGCGCGCGCTGCGCCAGGCGGTCCGATAAGGCGCGCAATTGCATTGCCGATTGCACCTGATGGGCGTTAAGCGCTTCGTTCTGCTGCAGCTGTCCGCTCATCTCCACCACTTCCAGCGCAATCTTTTTCACCCGATGACTCTGCGCAGCACTGTTGTGCTGTAGCTCGTTCAACTGCGTCACCACGCCAGACACCGCGCTGCTGATCTGCGCGAACAGCACCTCCAGCGCTTTCACCTTATCGAAGCCAGCATGCACATGTTGCTGCGTATGCTGAATCAATCCGTCAATCTGGCGCGTCGAGGCACCGCTTTGCTGCGAGAGCAAACCCATCTCTTTGGCGACCACCGAGAAGCTGCGGCCGTAAGCGCCGGCATGTGCCGACTCGATCGCGGCATTTAGCGACAACAAACGCGTCTGCATCGACAAGTCATCCAGCATGCCAACAATCCCGGCGATATCATCCGACGCGGTGACAATTTGCTGCATCTGGGTTTCCATCTTATCGACTTCCAGTGCGCAGTTACGCATCAACGCATCGGCAGATTGCGCTTCCTGCGTCGCCTGCTGCGAGAACTGGGCACCAATCTCCACCTCTTCAGAAACGCGATCTAAGCGCTGCGACAGATGATGGAAGCTGGCATTTTGCTGCTGGTGTTGCTGCATCACTTTCTCATTGTGCTGCTGCATATCTTCTGCGCCGGCGGCCACGCTGACCGCCACCGTGTTGATGTCGCGCACAATCTGCTGCAAGCCGCGTCGCATGGTCTCAATTGACTGGAACAGCTGGCGCGTTTCCAGCGACTGACGACGCGGAAGGTTTTGCGCATCGACCAGATCACCGGTGGCGATCTGTTCCAGCTGCGCATTGGCGTGACGCAGCGGCAACAATACGCCGCGCATCAGCAGGCTGGAGGCCAGCACTAACAGCGCCATCAGCACCGCGCTGACCATCAGCGACAGATTGCGGCTCTGCTTCAACGTGCTGAGGGTGTTTTGATTCACGCTGCTGAGCTGCTGATTGGCCTGCTCGATTTCACTGAACCAGGCATCATTAAACTGCTGCTGAAATGCCTGCATCGGCACCATAAAAAAGGCGTTGATGTCGTTGGCCGCTAATCCTTTCAGCTGCTCCTGCAATCCTGCCGCCAGCATGGCGAAGCCTTGCGCCAGCGGGCTATCCGCATGGGCGTGGTAGGCGGCGAACTGTTGTTGCGCATGCTTCAACGAGTCATCGGCTGCCGCCGCCAGACTTTTCCAGCTATCCACCGAGCCACTTTGTTGATCCTGCATCAGATAAATACCGGCGCGATGGCTGTTATCACTAGCGGTAAGCAGTTCGATGCGCGCTTTATCCAGCAGGGCCAGACGTTCGCGCAGTTGATTCGCCTGCTGCAACGAGGTTTGCGTCTGGTTAACGTGGGTATTCAGTAGCAGCACGCCGGCAAACTGCAGCAAGCAGAACAGCGCAATGAACAGCAAAAACTGGCTACGTAAACTGGTGAGCCACAGCGGAATACGCGGGGAGAACCGCGCGCGTAACCGCAACGGCAGAGTGATAACAGACAGAAGTGACATCACACGCCTCCAAAAAATAAAACAGGAGTATTGGCAGCACGCGTGACAGTTTGGTGACAGCGGGCGCGATTAGGCGGAAAACAGCATAAAGCGCGGCCCTAAATAAAATTGTGGTCCTGAATCGCTACGCCTTTTGCGCGGCGTACTGTTCAATCAGCGGCAATAACAGTTGCGCCACCGCAGCAAATACCGGCACCACCACCGAGTTGCCGAACTGTTTGTAGGCCTGCGTATCGGAAACCGGAATGCGCAGTTTGGCCTCGCCCGGCGCTTCAAAACCCATCAGGCGGGCACACTCTCGCGGGGTTAAACGACGCGGACGGCGCGCCATATTCTCCGCCTGCTGGAAATCTGCTTCGCCTTGCGCGTGATCCCAGCCGCGATCGATGAGGATTTCCGAACCATCTTTGTAGTAGCGCGCCGATAAAGTACGCACGCAAATATTCAGATTACGCGGATCGTTAAGGCCAAAGCCGAAGCCGTTACCTTTGGCTTTATGCTTTTTTGCGTATTGATACAGATAGTTCCACAGCGTGGGCGATAGCGTGTATTTTGCTTCCGGCTCGGGTTCCAGCAGGCTGTGTAACGACGGCACCTTTTGCGGATAGAGCGCGGGCAGGGCGCGCAACGAAAAGCCGTTGCTGAGCCCGCTATCACGGCGAATGCCCACCAGCACGATACGCTCACGATGCTGCGGCAGGAAATGGCGCGCATCGATAATTTTCGCATCCGGCAAACCGCCGTCATTGGCATCGGCCACGTCATAACCGAGTTCATCCAGCGTGGCCATAATGATGGCGAAGGTGCGGCCTTTATCGTGGCTCTTAAGGTTTTTCACGTTCTCCAGCACGAAGAACGGCGGCTTCTTGGCGGCCAAAATGCGCGCCACATCGAAGAATAGCGTGCCTTGCGCTTCGCACTCAAAACCGTGCGCGCGACCCAACGCATTCTTCTTGCTCACGCCCGCCAGCGAGAAGGGCTGACAAGGAAAACCGGCCAGCAGCACCTGATGATCGGGAATGGTGCGATCGATATGCTGATAAATTGCCTGCTCATCGCTGATGCCCGCGGGCTGCGTTACCAGACGAATATCACTGTTGAAGTGATGCAACTGTGGATCGCTATACAGATTGGCTTTATAGGTGCGCACCGCTTCTTTATTCCATTCGCTGGTGAACACGCATTGACCGCCAATCTGCTCGAAGCCACGACGAATGCCGCCGATACCGGCAAACAGATCGACAAACTGGAATTTGGCGTCGTCATAGTGCGCCGGACGCTGCGGCAGCAAGGCCTGCAGGCTGGCCACTTCGCGGCTGGAGAGCGCCGGCGCGGCACTTTTACCGGCGCGGATGCGATTCAAACGCGGCACGCTCCAGTCGCGGCCACCGGCTTCAGTTAAGGTGATAACCACATCGCGTGCGGCATAGATATCGAGCACCTGCAGTAACAGCGACGTCGCGTCATCCTGATCGGCGGTTAACGGGGAGGGCGAGACGGGGTCGATAGCGAGCATGCGTTTTTCCTTAACAGTGAAGCGGCTATGCTAACACTCATCACGCAACGAGGAAATTGGCGTGCGGTGTGCTTTCGCTTTTGGCTTAAACCGCTAAAGTTGTAGAAGCGCTAATACAAGGAGACGCTATGGCAGACGTTCACTCGCAAGCCATTCGCAGCAAAAACATGCGCGCGATTCGCAATCAGGATACCGCGATTGAACAGCGTATTGCGTTGATTCTCAAAGATCGCGGCTTCACCTATCGCGTACAGGATAAAGCGCTACCGGGCCGCCCGGATTTTGTCCTGCCCGCCGAGAAAGCGATTATCTTTGTTCATGGCTGCTTCTGGCATCGACATCACTGCTACTTATTCAAAATGCCGGCCACGCGCACCGAATTCTGGAGTGGCAAAATTAACAGTAACGTTGAGCGCGACCGGCGTTACGTCGAACAACTGCGCGAAGGAGGTTGGAAAGTACTGATTGTTTGGGAGTGCGCGCTGCGCGGCAAACTGCAGCTGCAGGACAGCGCGCTGATTGAACGTTTAGAAGAGTGGCTGCTGGCCGCAACCGACAGCAGCGAAATCGACCATCAGGGCTTGCATCACTATCGCGTTGAATAATGCGAGATTGTTGCTTTTAGCCGCTATAACAGTTTAGATCTCCCTTTTCTCTGGGACGCGGAATTGAGCCATGAGCAGCATCAAACTTACCGTTAAGCGCCTGTATCAACTCCGCGATGAGCGGATGGTGACAACCCAGGCCACGGCGCGCATTTATCTTGGCGACCGGCTGGTAGCCACCGAAGAGATCAGCGGCATGACGGAAAGTCCGGTGAGCAAGTATTTGCACGCCGGGGATCTGACGGGGCCGTTACGCGTCGAATGGGACTGTGCGGGCATCGCCGATATGTCAGTGACGGCGATTGAGCGTTGCCCCTGTTGTCAGGATCACGAACCGGAATAATAAGGAATACCACTTTGGCAGGAACCAGTTTACTCACCCTTCTGGATGATATTGCAACACTGCTCGACGATATCTCGGTCATGGGCAAAGTTGCGGCAAAGAAGACCGCAGGCGTATTGGGTGACGATCTGTCGCTGAATGCGCAGCAGGTTAGCGGTGTCAAAGCCAACCGTGAATTGCCCGTTGTATGGAGCGTTGCAAAAGGCTCCTTTCTTAATAAATTCATTCTGGTGCCGCTGGCGTTATTGATCTCGGCGTTTGCGCCCTGGTTGATTACGCCGCTGCTGATGATTGGCGGTGCCTATCTCTGCTACGAAGGCGTGGAGAAAGTGCTGCATAGCCTCAATCACGATAAGGCCGAGCAGAGTCCGGAGGCGCGTCAGCAGCGTCTCGACAAACTGGCGCAGCAGGATCCGCGGGCGTTTGAAAAGGACAAAGTAAAAGGCGCAGTGCGCACTGACTTTATCCTCTCGGCGGAGATTGTCGCCATCACGCTGGGCATCGTCTCAGAGGCGCCGCTGCTGAATCAGGTGCTGATTCTCGCCGGTGTCGCCATTCTGGTGACCATTGGCGTGTACGGCATCGTGGCGATGATTGTTAAAATTGACGATTTGGGCTTTTGGTTAAAAGAGAAATCTTCCACGGTCGCGCAGGCCATTGGCGGCGTATTGCTGGCCTTTGCCCCCTGGTTGATGAAAGCCTTAGCGTTAGTCGGCACGCTGGCGATGTTTTTGGTTGGTGGCGGCATTGTGGTGCACGGCATCACGCCGCTGCATCACGCCATTACGGAATACAGCGCCGGATTCAACGGTTTGGTCTCGGCACTGCTGAGCAACGGCGCCAATTTGGTGATCGGCTTTATCATTGGGTCGATCGTGCTGTTGGGCGTAAATCTGATTGCTAAGCTGCGCGGCTAGCAGTTATAAAGCGCTGTAAATTTTTAATCACGGTCAGGAGAACGATGATGAACGACGATATGTTTGAATTTGATATCGATGCACAGCTGGAACAGGCTGAAGCCAAAGCGGCAGAAAAAGCCAACGAAGTGCCTGCGGATATCAGCGACGAAGCGGATTGCGAAGGCTGCAAAATCTAATTTTCCTGTCCAGGACGTGCTATCAAAGCCGACAATAAATTTTGTCGGCTTTTTTTATTTACAGAGTTTTTAACTGCTTATTCTGATTTAGTAGCAGTAATAGATTAATCGTATAGGAAAAAATCGGTCACAGCTGCTATACCTAAATTCGGTCATTTAACGATGAAAGAGGGAGGTGCGGTATGATCTTTGCAATCAGTGACGAAGTTCAGCACAAACAGGGCGGACCCACCATGGTGGTCACCGGCTATGCCAGCGGAATGGTAGAGTGTCGTTGGTATGATGGTTACAGCGTGCGACGTGAGGCGTTTCGCAGTGATGAACTCAGTCACGTATCGAGCGCGCAACAGCTGGCCAGTTAAACACATTCGGGACGATGCCCGTCGTCCCGAATATGGTTCAACCCTGCATTACACCTTGCCGTCGTTATCCTCTTCCACCGCCTGATAAATCCGCTGCAGAATATCCGGAAAAGCAGATTGCACGCGACTCCAGCTGGGAATAAAGGGTTTCTCATTCGGACGCTCAATAAAGGCTTGTCCGGCATCGAGAATCGCCTGAGTGAACATCTCTACCGCCGCTTCCTCAATGTGCTGATCAAACTTGAGGCCGTTCATGGTGGCTTCGTGGTTGTAGATCTCCATCATGTCCAGCGCATTACGGTAGTAAGTGGCTTTCAACACCCGGAACGAATCGCTGGTGAGCGGCACGCCCATGGTGGCCAGCTTACGCAGCAGCGACTGCACGATGTCATTGCTCATGCGTTTCAATCCGCCGGTACCATCATCTTCGGCCAGCGGCTGATGCTTGTGGTCGTAGTTATCGGCGATCTCAACCTGGCAGGTCTGACGCGTGGTGTAGTTACGATAAATCTCCGACAGCACGCCAATCTCTAATCCCCAATCGCCGGGAATCTTGATGCCGTTGAGCACATGCGTGCGCATGGCAAACTCGCCAGAGAGCGGATAGCGGAAGCTGGTGAGGTAATCGAGATATTCCGAGTGACCGTAGACTTTCTGCAAGGAGCGCAGCAGCGGACCGACCAGCAAACGCCCAACGCGGCCATTCAGCTTGCCGTCGGCGACGCGCGCATAAAAACCTTTGCAAAACTCATACTGAAACGACGGATTGGCCAGCGGATAGAGTAAACGCGCCAGCATGCCGCGTTCATAGGTGACGATATCGCAGTCGTGCAGCGCCACGCACTGAGTGCGGTCGGAAGCCAGCGTGTAGCCAGTACAGAACCACACATTGCGCCCTTTGCCGGGTTGGCTCGGCGATAAACCCTCTTTATCCAGTTCGGCATCCAGCGCTTTCAGGCGCGGCCCGTCATTCCATAAAATGCGATGGCGCTGCGGCAGGCGGGAGAAGAACTCACGCGCAAACAGAAACTGGTCGCGATCGGCGCGGTCGAGGCCAATCACAATCTCCTCCAGGTAAGGTACCTTCGCCAGTTCGTTAACGATATTATCCAGCGCCGGGCCTTCCAGTTCCGAGAACAGCGACGGCAATATCAGCCCCATTTTGCGTTTGCGTGAGAAGCGCACCATCTCTTTTTCCAGCGATTCGACGCTGCGGTGGGTGAGATTATGGAAATTAGTAATGACACCATTCTGGTAAAAATCACTCATCGTCTCATCCTTTTGGTTAAAGGCCGTTACTCATTCGGCGCAAGAAAATAGTCCAGACCTTCACGCCAGCCCTGAGGACCGACGTGCGCGGTGTGGTAAACGTTCTCAGTATCGGTGCGTTGCAACGCCACCGGCGTTTTACTGAAGCCTTTTATCACCACGGCATAATCAACGCGCTCCAGCATCGGCACATCGTTAGGACCATCGCCCAAGCCGATTGTGGTGCGCGCTTCTCCTTCCTGCGCGGCGAGATGCTGCTGAATGTCCGCCAGCGCGATACCTTTGCCGGTGCCGGCGGGCATCACATGCCAGAAACGCCCGCCCTGGGTTAACGCCAGATTGTGTTCTGCCAGCGCCGCGCGGAATTCCGGTAAACGCTGTTCGTCATCGCGCCACAACACCACTTCCGACGCTTCGCGCAGGCGGCTTTGGCTGGCTTCGGCAAGGGTTAAACCGGTAAAACGTGCGACTTCGGCATCACTAAATTCATGAAAGCCGTTGAAGCGAAATCGTGCCTGCAACGCCTGCAGCGTCTGGCACAGCGCATGATAGCTGGCGCTGGTTTCGATCGGCGGGGTGTGTTCACCGCCCAACACCACGCGCGCACCGTTTTCAGCAATAAAGGGCGCACCGACAATGCCTAACTTCTTTTGTAGCGGAATAATCTCGGCCGCCGTTTTGCTGGAACAAATCACCAGCGGAATCTGATGTTGTTTCAGACGCGCCAGCCATGCACTGGCCGCATCCCAGTTATAGTCATGATGATCCAGCAATGAGCCATCAAGATCGGTAATGATCATCAGGGAAGAGTTAAGACTCAGCATCATCACACTCCTTACGCCAGTGGCATCCGTAAAGCGAAGAGTAATCAGTATAATAGCGGAATCGCGATCACACTTTTTCCCGCGACCCGGCCAGCGACATCCAGGATAATTCTTAAATGGCAAACGTGGTGGGAGGCGCGATGCACATTTCGTGCACAGCTGAAACCAGCAGTGACGCGGCGCGTGGGACGATTCACATGAATGCTTATACAAAATTGTTCGATTTACATGCAGGGATGAGTCTTGTCTTAATCAGACTAAGGCGTAATCTGACAGGGTGTTAAGAATTCCCTGGTGTAACGAACTTACTGATTTACTTTACCCGGCCATCCCGCCGGGTATTTTTTTGAAATCGATTTCAGCGGTTCACTTCGCTGCTGGCGAAGTCGCGAATGTCGAGTTCGAAGGCTTCCGCTAGCTCGGAGTAAGAGTCATAGGCTGCGCCATTTACCGTAACGCGATGCGCGTCTTCGGCTTCCATAAACTCTTTTACCTCGCCCGACGTTCTCTTCTGAATCGCTTCCAGCAACGCATCAACATCGACATTCACTTCGCGCTGAACTCTCTCGCTGTACTCTTTTGCAGTGGTCATGGCGGCCTCCCGGAGGCGATCGGATCTACACCAGTATAGTCGTTGGTGAAAAGAGGGCGCGGAGGGCAAAGGGCAGGCAAAAAAAAGCCCGCGCTGCGCGGGCAAAAATCCTTGTTACTTTTAGGTTGACTGCGCCTTTGGGGTTGGTGCAGTACTGAGAAGTGTACGAGCAGCCTGCGTCAAAAGTCTCTCTGCGAAACGTTAAGAAAGCGAAAAAGCGCATCTTGACAGAGTTTTACCTGCCTTTAAGTGCACAGTGCGTAACAGCGACTATGCTTAGCGATTGATTGTTAAGTGATATCAGGGAGTGAATATGGACTTTTTACGTATTGTCATCGCCATTTTGGTTCCGCCACTGGGCGTATTCTTGCAAGTCGGTTTTGGTGGGGCTTTCTGGCTCAATATTCTGCTGACGTTGTGCGGCTACATTCCAGGCATCGTGCATGCGGTGTGGGTTATCGCCCGACGCTGATCGCGATCAGGCAGTGTTGATTATCTTCCGTTAAACTGTGTCGCAGGACAATTTGTGGAGAGTAATCAATGAAGGTGAACGATCGCGTTACGGTTAAAACCGACGGCGGCCCGCGCCGTGTGGGTACGGTGCTGGCAGTGGAAGCATTCAATGAAGGCATCATGTATCTGGTGGCGTTAGAAGATTACCCGCTGGGGATTTGGTTCTTTAATGAAAGCGATCATGCTGAAGGGGTTTTTGTGGAGCCGTATGAAGAGGCTTGATTGATTTTTCCCTCACCTTAACCCTCTCCCGCAAGCGGGAGAGGGGAAAGATCGGCGCAACATCCACTTCTTCGCCCATGTATGGGAGAGGGCCGGGGTGAGGGACTTCGCGCACTACCTCAAATCAAAATGTCTCCCAGTTATCATTCCCTGACGTCGCCAATGCAGGACGTGGCGCCAGATTTGGCGTACGCAACGCAGACTGCGCCGCTTTAGCCACGTGCGCCACTGGCGCGTCATTCAAACGGAACACCGCCACCGCCTGCGTCAATCTGCCGGCCTGATCTTCCAGCGAAGCCGCTGCCGAAGAGGCTTCCTCAACCAGCGAGGCGTTCTGCTGCGTCACGTTATCCATCTCGGTCACCGCCAGGCTCACCTGCTGGATGCCACGGCTCTGCTCATCCGACGCGGCGGCAATCTCAGCCATAATGTCCGTCACGCGCCGCACCGCTTCAACAATCTCGCCCATGGTATTACCGGCTTCGCCGACCTGGCGTGAACCGTTGGTGATCAAACCCACCGATTCAGCAATCAGCGTTTCAATCTCTTTCGCCGCCTGCGCACTGCGTTGCGCCAGGTTACGTACTTCGCTGGCCACCACGGCAAAACCACGGCCTTGCTCACCGGCACGCGCCGCTTCCACCGCAGCATTCAGCGCCAGAATGTTGGTCTGGAAGGCGATGCTGTTGATGACGTTGGTGATCTCGGCAATCTTTTTCGAGCTGCCAGAAATATTGTTCATGGTTTGCACCACGCCGCTCACCAGATCGCCACCGCTGCGCGCTTTGCCTGAGGCATCGGCGGCCAGCTGGCTGGCGTGATGGGCGTTCTCGGCGTTCTGTTTCACCGTGGCGGTGAGCTGCTCCATGCTGGCGGCGGTTTGCTCCAGCGCGGAGGCCTGCTCTTCAGTACGTGATGAGAGATCGGTGTTACCGGCGGAAATCTCGCTGGAACCCTGATAAATCGCTACCGCGCCTTCTCGCACCGTACCGACGGTACGCACCAGCGAGGCCTGCATCAGCTGCAGGTTATGCAGCAAGCTACCAATCTCGCTGCGGCCATAGGCTTGTTCCGGCGCGGTGAGATCGCCTTGCGCGATACGCTCGATGCGATCAACGGACTGACGTAGCGGGGTGATCACCACGCGACGCAGGAACACGAAGGTCAGCAGCACCAGCAGCAAGGCGGCAGCAAACGCCACCGCCATAGCAATAAAGCCAATGCGTGATTGATGCGCGGCTTCGGCATTAATCGCTTCGGCGCGGTCAGTACGGATTTTAATCGCCTTCAGCAGCACGGCGTTGTAGGCATCATCCAGTTTGCGCGTGACGTCAGTTTCCTGCGCCACAATGCCTTCGAAGCTGCCCTGTTTAGCCGATTCAATCATCGGCTTGAGACCTTTATCAATATAGGCATTGAAGCTGGCGGTCAGCGGTTCATCGAGGGCAATATCCGCCGGCGTTTTCGCCTTGCGATCCATATAGAGTTTAAAACCTTCGCGCGCTTGTTTAATACGCGTCTCGGTGCGCGCTAAATCGGCACGATAACCATCCATTTCACCAATACGCGCGGCGGCACCGGATTGCAGCACATTGAGTCGCGCAGTACGCAGATGGTTAGAACTGTTAGAGATACCCATACGAATTTGGATTTCTTCGGTGGCATCGTTTAGGGAATTATTACTCTGAATCAAAAAGTAGCTGGCGAGTCCAATGCACAGGGCAAAAAGCAGCAGAATGCCACCAAAGATCATACTGAACAAAGGCATCAGGCGCAGGTTCTGCCAGATGCTGAGCTTATATTGCTCATCAATCGATGCTGTTTTCATATCCTTGCTCTCATGTAGGTAGGTGTTATGAGAATAAGCATCGGCAGGCAGGGGGAAAGGATTAGGCAGGAAAGTGGGATCAAACTCTCAAAACGTGAAAAGGGCCAATCAGATGATTAGCCCTTTTATTCACTGTAGGTAATTATCGCACGTTAACATAAATCCCTGAGGTGACATTATCAGTCAAACGGACGACATGATAAATAACCTGCTTATTATGGGTTTTAATTTTACGTTTAATATTACCTTTATGTGACGATACGGTTTTGGCTTTAATTTGCATGTTCTCAGATATCTGAATGGTGTCATGACCTGACATCCACATTTTCAGCATATTTGATTCAGTCTGACTTAATGTCAGTGGATGCACGTCGAGCCCGGCAGAAATACGCGGCGAAGCGTTGAGTTTCTTTTGCAAATAGGTGCCTAATAACGAATCCAACGTCGAAGTTTTTATCGATTTTGATGTAATAATCAGGTTCTTACGAACGTAGAGGTATTCCTCAAAATGGATATTCGAGATCGCCATGAAAATAAAGAATAAGGTATCAGGATGCTGCATGATAATAGCACGAATACGATCGCTGGAATCAGATTCGTGAATAAAGCACTCTTCGTTGATAAACACAACGCCCGGCTTAATTTGCTCACATCTTTGTTGCAATTGGTCGATATCCGAGACAGGAGTAATATTTTTCTTTTTAACTCCTTTCGCAGACATATAGTCAGACAAACCCAGGCGTGTGTAATTACATGAATCCATAATAATCGTTGGCATTATAGCGACCCTCACCAATTTGTTATCCGTTTAAATCAACGATGAATACGCGTTTGCGGTACGAGAGAAATTTCCAAAGACACTTTTTTATTCTGCTCAGCAGATTGGCGATAGTTGTCCATGCGCCATCATGACTCTTCCCTGAACCGTGCTGCGAAGTTTTTTTTATAGTACATCCACGTCACTCTCATCTCAGCCATAGTGGGAATGGCTAAGGATTTGCATTAAGTGTTTTATTCGCTCTGTTTTGAGAGCCCTGTCACTATCGCGCAGATCACAGACAAATCTGATAGGACAAATCTTAAAAACATTTGTGTGGCGAAAGTATGACGCTTCAGCGAGCGTTGACAATGCCGGAAAAAAGGGATTTAGACAAGAAAAATCGCTGTGAAATTTTTTTTGTTTAAAAACAGCCCTTTGAGCATTTAATCAACCGATTCAGCAGGTTTAGCCCCTTAGGAATCGTCTGACTAAAATACGCGAAGCGCGGTTTAATAAGAATAATTTTCACCAAAAATGCGCACTTATCAGAATTTCCTCAGTTGATTTCTGAGAAATATGGTTCAGAAAATGCACTAACAGATTTTGAATGCTTAACTATTACTTAAGGGCGTCTACAGAATAGTTAATCAACGGGCGCGGGAAAGTTCTGACACAAACTGGGCGAGTAAATCAAAGACTTCGCTAAACAGATGTTCGCAGAAGGGAGCAAGCAGCGGCATCATCAACCCTACGCTGAGGATGCCCACCGTTAAGGTAATCGGGAAGCCAACCGCGAAAATAGAGAGTTGTGGTGAAACACGGTTTAACAAACCTAGTGCCATGTTTAGCGTGAGGAGCAGAACTATTAAGGGCAGCGCTAACATCATGCCATTAAGGAAAATTAATCCCGCGGATTTCACCAACGCCATAAAAGCATTGGCGTTGAGCGGCTGATCGCTGATTGGCAACGTATGAAAACTGTCCACCAGCAGTGAAATCAGCCACAGATGTCCGTTGAAGGTAAGAAACAGCAGCATGGCCAGCATATCGAGAAAACGAGCCAGCACCGGCATGTTCAGGCGGCTGCCCGGATCGAAGAAGGTGGCGAAGGACAATCCCATCTGCAAACCAATCACTTCCCCCGCCATACGCACCGCCGCAAAGGCGAACTGCATGGTCAGGCCGATGCTCACGCCAATCAGCAGCTGTTGCAGTAGCAACCAAAATCCCGCGGGTGTAAACAGGGTCGCCTCCACCGGCGGCAGTACCGGTAGGATGATCCAGGTGGTCAATACCGCGAGGCCAATCTTGACGCGTTTGGGAATCGATTTTTCGCTCAGCACCGGCGCGCTGGCAAACAGCGCCAGCAAACGCACCATCGGCCAGAAGAATTGTGCGACCCAATGGATCAGCTGGTCGCTGTCGAGGTTAATCATTAGCCAATAATGTACGGCAGATTGCTAAACAGCGTGCGAATGTAATCCAGCATCAGATTAAGCATCCACGGACCTGCGATTACCGCCGTAGCGGCGACGGCCAGAATCTTGGGGATAAAGGAGAGCGTTTGTTCGTTAATCTGGGTCGCGGCTTGCAGCACGCTGATGATCAATCCGCTGATCAACGCCACCAGCAACATCGGCGCGGCCATCAGCAGGGCGACACGCATTGCTTCCTGGCCCATAACCATCACTGATTCAGGTGTCATGCTGCACTCCTCGAGAAAGAAAGGTGAGGGCGAACGCCACTCAAGAGTAGAAACTTTGCGCCAGTGAACCCACCAGCAGCTGCCAGCCATCCACCAGCACGAACAGCATCAGCTTGAACGGCAGGGAAATGGTCGCCGGCGGCACCATCATCATCCCCAGCGCCATCAGTACGCTGGCGACCACCAGATCGATGATCAGGAACGGAATGAACACGGTGAAACCAATCTGGAAGGCCGTTTTCAGTTCACTGGTGACATACGCCGGCAGCAGAATACGCATCGGAACCGCTTCCGGACCCTGAATCGGTGCGGTGTTGGCCAGACGGGCAAACAGCGCTAAATCGGCTTCGCGCGTTTGACGCAGCATAAATTCACGCAGCGGCTGAGCACCTTTGTCAATCGCGTCCGCCATACTGATTTTGTCCTGGCTGAACGGCACATAGGCGTCGGAGTAAATCTTGTCGAAGGTCGGCGCCATGATAAAGAAGGTCAGAAACAGCGCCAGGCCGAGCAGCACCTGGTTTGGCGGCGCCGACGGCGTGCCGAGGGCGTTACGCAGCAAACCAAACACAATAATGATGCGCGTGAAGCTGGTCATCATCAGCAGCACCGCCGGAATAAAGGTCAGCGAGGTGATGAACACCAGCGTCTGTACCGGCAGCGACCAGCTCTGGCCACCGTTCGCCAGCGGCTGGCTGATTAAACCTGGCAGCTGCGCATGGGCAACCGGTGCCAGCAACAGCAGCGGCAGAAGAGGAAGTAATCGACGCATCATTGTGGTTTTCCGGGACGTTTAACCAGGTTCTGGAACAGCTGACGAAAATCCTGTGGCGCAGCGCTGTGATTTGCCCGTTCTTCCGGCGGCAGCGGCGGTAACGAATGCAGATGGGTGATCTGCTGGGCGGTCACGCCCAACACCAGACGCGCATCGGCGGTATCGACAATGACCACACGCTCACGCTGGCCAACCTGCACCGTCGCGCTGACTTTCAGCGCCTGGCCGGTCACCGTTTTCGGTGCAAAGCCAAGGCGTTTGGCCAGCCAGCCGCAGCCGAGAATCAGCAGAACAATTACTGCCAGCACGCTGCTGACCTGGCCAATCACCGAACCGGTTGAGACCACCGGCTGGCTGGGTACCGGTTGTTCGGCTTGCGTGTGTTTTAACATGCTTAACGGCTCAGACGACGCATACGTTCAGACGGGGTAATGATGTCGGTGATGCGCACGCCATATTTGTCGTTCACCACCACCACTTCACCCTGTGCGATCAGATAACCGTTGATCAGAATATCCAGCGGTTCCCCGGCCAGCCCATCCAGCGCCACCACCGAACCCTGCGTCAAGCGCAGCAGCTCTTTGATGGTCATCTTGGTGCGACCCAGTTCCACGGTCAGCTTGACCGGGATATCCATGATCAGATCGATATCCTGCAGCGAGCCGCTGATGCCAGGATTTTCCAGCGACTTGAACACATTTTCAGTTGGATCTGGCGCGCTGGTGGTGGTTTGTTCGTTCATAGCTGCAGCCCACAGATCGTCCGCGGAGATGTCGTCGTCGGACGGTTTCTTGCTGTCACTCATCGGGCTGTTCCTCGTTCAGCGAATTCAAAATCGGGTTAATCAAATGTTCTACACGCAGGGCGTACTGGCCATTGATGGTGCCGTATTGGCTGGTCAGCACCGGCACGCTATCGACGTGAGCGATGATGCGGTCCGGCTTCTCAATGGGCAGGACGTCACCTGGTTTCAGCTGCAAAATACGTGACAGGCGCAGCGATGTTTCGGCGAAATGGGCAATCAGCTCCAGCTCCGAGTGCTGCACCTGTTTCACCAGATTGTCGCGCCAGTGATTATCTTCCCGGCGTGAGTTTTCCAGTGGGGGATTGACCAGCAGCTCGCGCAGCGGCTCAATCATCGAAAACGGAATACAGATATTGAATTCACCGACCAGGTTTCCAATCTCCACCTGGAACGGCGTGTTCACCACGATGTCATTCGGTGAAGTGGTGATGTTGGTGAACTTCACCTGCATCTCGGAACGTACATACTCCACTTCCAGCGGATAAATCGCTTTCCATGCGTCGCTGTAGCCATCCAGCGCCAATTTCAACATGCGGCGAATCACGCGCTGTTCGGTATGGGTAAATTCACGTCCTTCGACTTTGGTCGGGAAACGACCGTCGCCGCCAAACAGGTTATCGACAGCAATAAAAACCAGGCTCGGTGAAAACACCACCAGCGCCGTGCCGCGCAGCGGCTTCAGGTGGATCAGGTTCAGGTTAGTTGGCACCGGCAGGTTGCGGGCGAACTCGTGGTACGGCTGAATCTTGATCGCACCCACACTAATATCGGGGCTACGGCGCAGCAGGTTAAACAGCGCCATACGGAAATGACGGGCAAAGCGCTCGTTGATGATCTCCAGCGCCTGCAGACGCTCACGTACGACGCGGCGCTGAGTATTGGGATCATAGGGACGGATATCGCCATCGGTCCCTTTGGAACTGTTCTCTACTTCCGCACTGTCACTGTCGCCATTAAGCAGCGCGTCAATCTCAGCCTGGGAGAGAATGCTATCGCCCATTAAATCACCTCAAAATGAAGGCGGTAAACAGCACGTCATTGACAACCTGAGCCGGTTGGCCTTTTACCAGCGGCGGCGCCAGCACCTGTTTGATCTGCTCAACCAGGGCCTGTTTGCCTTGCTCTGTTGCCAGAGCCGTCGCGCTTTGACGCGAGAGCAGTAACAGCAGACGGCTGCGCACTTCCGGCAGGTAATCGTTCAACCGACGACGGGTATCCTCATCGGGCAGACGCAGGGTGAAACCCACGTACAGCACACGGTCGGGATCGTTGTCAGGATTGACCAGGTTTACTGTAAACGTATCCATTGCAAAAAATACGGGAGCAGCCGGTGGCTCGACTTTCGCCGCGTCCGGTTGGCTGCCTTCGTGTTTATTCATCATTCGCCAGACTGCATAGCCTGCCACGCTGCAAGCGGCCAGCGTTACAATCAGTAACACCGGTAGTAGTAGTGAACGTTTGCGGCCTTTAGCTTTCGCGTTATCAGACATCTTGCAGTTACTTCCTGTGAATTATGGGCAAGCCTCTCGGCTTACCTGGACAGATTATCCCGCGTCTTAAGTCAAACAATGGGAAGAAAAGACGCGGGTTTTACGCTTACCTTCAGCGTTTAGCGGCTATCAGGCAAAGATATCGACAGCGCCGTTACCGGCCGCGCGCGCTTGAAGGGCTGCCGGGACGGCAATAGGCGTTATCTCGTTGTCACTGTCCTGGGAGAGGGTAAAGCTGCCGTGCTGTCCGTCACGACGTCCTTCCTGCTGGCCCTGATAACTCTGGCCCTGTGCGAAGGCGTCGCTGCTGACGTTACTCTGTCCCAGGTTTATTCCGCTCTCCGCCAATGCGCTACGCAGCTGAGGAAGAGCCGCTTCCAGCGCGGCCCTCACTTGGCTGTGGCTGGAAACCATATTTAACTGTGCCTGATCCTTATCAAGGGTCAGGCTGATCTGGATAGCGCCCAGATCCTGCGGATGTAGACGCAACTCGGCGTTCTGCTGCCCGTTGCGGCTAAACATCACAATCTGCTGACTCAGCGCCTGCTGCCACTCGCTGCTGCCGAGCTGCGCATTCAGCATGGGCGTCGACGGCGTGGTGCTGGTCGAAGCGGTGCTGCTTACCAACGAGCTGGTGGCGCTGAGCGGTGCGCTGGTGAATGGCGTCACCGGGTCATCACTGCTCTGCGCGGCGGCGCGCGCTTCCGGCTTACTCAGCGCATTCAGCACCTGCTTAAAACTCTCATCCAGCGTCAACCCGCTGCTGTTACTGGCGGTGGTGCTGACGCTGCTGCTCTGCGTGCTGCTGGCCGTTTGCGTTAAGAGCGTTACAGCATCGCTGGATTTCTTCTGTGCGCCATCCGGCTGCGCGTGCTCTTCTTTTACTGCCCCGTCCAACGAACCCCTTAACAGTGCGGTATTAAGCGAAGCGCGAGTGTCGGTTTTCCCTTCGCCTGCGCTGCTACTTACGCTGGTTGGGCTGGTGCGGTTCTCTACCGCCACCGGCAACATGGCGAATAACGCCTGCACATTCTGTAAGTCGCTGGCAGTTAACGAACTTGCCTCACTCTTGTCTTTATCATCGGCTGATTTCAGCGTGGCTTTAGTGTTTTCCGGCTGTAAAAGTGCGTTTAACGCATCGGGTTTCTCCAGCGCCTGTAATAACGCGCTTAGCGAAGCCTTACTGACGTCTTTTTCATCAACTTCTGCTGTCAGATCAGTCGATTGCGTGTTAACAGCTTGTTGCTTTACCAGCGTCAGCAAGCGGTTGCCGAGTTCAGTAATAAATCCCTGCGGCAGCGACTCCGCGCCCTGCAAAACATCTGATGAAACTGAAGTGTCAGCGTCTCCCAAAACCGAGGTTTGCGTAGCAACTGTTGGCAGCGTAATCATTCGCCTTTCCTCAATGCGGCCCGTTGGGCAAATTCATCCATCCGTTTCTGATCGAGACGGTTTTCTTGTCGTAATGCGTTTTCCTCAGCGCGCGTAATCAGCGTTTGATAAGCATTGAGCCGCTTATGCTTTTCACGCCAGTTGCTCAGCGCGCTGTCGAGGCGTTGATTCCACTGGGAAAGCTGTTGGCGATGCTGTTCGATGGCTTTTTCCAGCGTCTGAATAAACTGGTGATAATTGGTCCAGCGCGTGCTGGCGATGCCGCCGGACATATCCTGATTGAGCTTGTTGCGATACTCATCCTGATAATCCAGCAGCATGCTGAGTTGTTCGTCGGCCTGCTGCACACCCCGGCGCATATCGCCAAGGTGAATCACCGCACTCTCCAGTTCCTGCTCCGCCATATCGCGCAGCTTGTTGATCGCACTGGCCGTTTTCATCACTTAACCTCGTTTGGCGTTAACCGAACATCGCCTGCAGATGCAAACAGGCATCGTCGTAGTCGCTGCGTTCGAAAATGCCCTGATGCAGGAAGGCTTCCATCTCCGGATAGAGCTTGATGGCGCGGTCCAGCATCGGATCGCTGCCTGCGGCATACGCACCCACACTCACCAGATCGCGGTTACGCTGGAAGCTGGAGAGCAACTGTTTAAACTGACGCACGCGCGCGTAGTGCGTCTCATCAATTAATGAGGTCATGGCGCGGCTGATTGACGCTTCGATATCAATTGCCGGATAGTGACCGGCTTCCGCCAGACGACGCGACAGCACGATGTGGCCGTCGAGAATCGCACGCGCCGAGTCGGCAATCGGGTCTTGCTGATCGTCGCCTTCGGTCAGCACGGTATAAAAGGCGGTGATTGAACCGCCGCCGTGCGTACCGTTACCGGCGCGTTCCACCAGCGCAGGCAATTTGGCGAACACCGAAGGCGGATAACCTTTAGTCGCCGGCGGCTCACCTATGGCCAGTGCGATTTCACGTTGCGCCATGGCGTAGCGGGTGAGGGAATCCATAATCAGCAGCACATGCTGGCCGCGATCGCGGAAATCTTCAGCGATACGCGTGGCATAGGCGGCACCCTGCATACGCAGCAGTGGCGAGACGTCCGCCGGCGCGGCGATCACCACCGAACGCGCACGGCCTTCGGCACCGAGAATATTTTCAATGAACTCTTTAACTTCACGACCACGTTCACCAATCAACCCCACCACGATCACGTCGGCTTTGGTGTAGCGCGCCATCATGCCGAGCAGCACGCTTTTACCGACGCCGGAACCGGCGAACAGGCCCATACGTTGACCGCGACCCACGGTGAGCAGGGCATTGATGGCGCGCACGCCGGTATCCAGCACATCTTCAATCGGCGTACGTTGCAGCGGGTTGAATGGCGCGGTGATCAGCGGGGCGCGATAGCCGGTTTCCGGCGCGGGTAAACCGTCGAGGGGTTTGCCGCTGCCGTCCAGTACGCGACCCAATAACTCCGGGCCCAGCAGCATCTGTTTGCCGCTGTGGCCGCTGTCGCCACTGACGCGCGCATAAACGCGTGCGCCCGGCAAAATACCGTCGACTTCTTCCAGCGGCATCATCAGCAGTTTCTGTCCGTTGAAGCCGACCACTTCACTTTCAACTTCAGTGATCTTGCTGCCATCGGTACGTTCAATAATGCAGGTAGCACCGAGCGGCAGCTGAAGGCCGGTGGCTTCCAGCACTAAGCCGGTGGCGCGCGTCAGGCGACCGTAACGACGCACGGTTTGTACCTGTGAAATGCGTTCTTCGAAGGCGTCGAGCGCGCCGAGCCAGCGTGAAAGGCGTGAGGAGGTCATTACAGTGTCCCCGGAGCGGCCAGGCGGCACAGCTCCTGCCAGCGTGTTGCCACGCTCGCATCAAGGTCGCCATCTTCGGCGCTAAGCTTACAGCCGCCAGGATGCAGCGTGCTGTCGGCCAGCAAGCGCCAGCCGTGCAGATCGAGCGTTGGACCCAGCGTCTGCTCGATGCGCTGCAGATCGTCCGGATGGACGCGCAGCTGCGGTTTGCCGCTGAACATCGGTTCCTGCTGAATCAGCTGCTGGATTTGACGCAGCAGGGCGGTGCCGTCCACCTGCGTGGCCTGGCCAATCACCGTGCGCGCGGCTTCCAGCGCCAGCTGCATCAGACGTGAAGCGATCACGCTGTCGAGTGCTTCGAGCGTGTGATGGAACTCGGTCACCAGCTGCTGCATACGTGCCTGCAGCGGCGCTTGCTGCTGCTGCGCATCGGCTAAGCCTTGCTGGAAACCGGCGTCATAACCGTTCTGTTGCGCTTCGGCGAAACCTTTCTGATAGCCTTCGCTGTAGCCTTGCGTCTGCGCATCTTTGCGCATCTGCTGCTGCATGCGTTCCAGCTGTTGCTGCTGTTCCGCTTCGGCGCTCAGTTCGACATCGATCTCCGGTTCATCTAACTGAGGTTCCGGTTCGGCACCAAACGGGCTGCCTAAATCATCAGGCTGCCAGCGCTGCCACGCGCGGGCGGAAAAGGCATCAGACATAGGTTTCCTCGCCACCACCAATCACCATCTCGCCGGATTCTGCTAAGCGGCGCACCACCAGAAGAATGGCCTTCTGCTCGTTCTCCACCGCCGACATACGTACCGGACCACGGTTGGCCAGATCGTCGCGCAGGATATCGGCCGCACGGGCGGACATGTTCTTGAGGAACTTCTCGCGCAGCGGCTGTTCGGCACCCTTCAATGCCACCAGCAACTGCTCGGATTCCACTTCCTGCAACAGACGCTGGATGCTGCGGTCGTCCACTTCCACCAGGTTTTCGAACAGGAACATCTCGTCGATGATCTTCTGTGCCAGCTCGCCATCGAAGTCGCGTACTGCTTCGATAACCGCTTCTTCCTGCTGGGTTTTCATCAGGTTGATAATTTCTGCCGCGGTTCTCACGCCGCCCATCTTCGCGCGCTTGAGGTTGGTGCCGTCGAGCAGGCCATTCAGTACTTCGGTCAACTCCGCCAGCGCCGCCGGCTGGACACCGCCGAAGGTGGCGATACGCAGCATCACATCGTGACGCAGACGCTCGTCGAACAGCGCCAGAATATCCGCCGCCTGGCCACGTTTGAGGTGGACAAGGATGGTGGCGATAATCTGCGGATGCTCGTCGCGAATAAGGTCGGCGGCCGCCTGTGGCTCCATGAAGTTGAGCGTTTCCATACCGCTGGTGGTCTCGTTTTTCTCGAGAATATCTTCCAGCAGACTTGAAGCCCGCTCCTCGCCCAGCGCTTTGATCAGCACCGAACGCAGATAATCGTTGGAGTTGAGGCTCAGCGCCGCAAACTGTTCGGCATCGGCTTCGAACTCGCGCAGCACTTCGGTCAGCTGTTTGTGTGAAACCTGGCGCATGTTGGCCATGGCGCCACTCAGGTGCTGAACTTCACGCTGGTTAAGGTGTTTGAACACCTCCGCCGCGCGCTCTTCGCCGATGGTCATCATCAGAATGGCGCTTTTTTCTGTACCGGTCAGACTCATAGTTCTTTACTCATCCATTCGCGGATAACCAGCGCGACGACGCGCGGATCGTTTTCAGACATGTCGCGGATACGCTGGCTCATCACCTCGGCGCTCATGCGGTTAGTAGATTTACGCTCCTGATCCAGCTCGTCTTTGCTGAGCTGAACGTTAAAGGCTTCTTCTTCTTCCATGGCCGCAGAGCGTGCCGCCAGCGCTTCAGCCGCTGCCTTCTCCTGCTCTTTCTTACGCATCAGCTGTGGACGTACCAGCTTGCGATAGAGGATGAAGCCAACCAACGCCACCAGCAGCCAGCGACCAGCAGTCATCAGCTGATCGAAGAACGACTGCTGCTGCCAGAATGGCAGGTCGCCACCGCTTGGTTCGGTCATGTTGAACTGAGAGTTCACCACGTTGACGCTGTCGCCACGGGTTTGTGAATAGCCCATCGCTTCACGGGTTAAATCTTCAATCTGCTTGATCTGCTGCTCGTTAAGCGCCACCGCTTTGCCTTTTCCGTCGTCGCGGTAGTTCACCACCACGGCAACCGACAGGCGCTGCACATCGCCGACGTTCAGCTTGGTATGACGAATGGTGCGGTCCAGCTCGTAGTTCACCGTGTCGTTGCGCGTTGAGCTGCTCGGACCAGAAGGCTGTGCGGTACTGGTGGTGCTGCCGTTATTCTGCGCATTGGCGGTTTGCGCGTTGGCGTTTTGGCCGTTGGCATTATTGTTGTTATTCGTTGGCGGATTGGTCACCGGCGCGGTATTGGCTGGCGCAGGCTGATTCGACAATGCACCCGGCACGCCGCCTGGATACGGGCTGCCATTCTGTTCGGAGTTGCTGGTCTGGCGTGAACGCACCGCGCTGTTGTTAGGATTGGCGTTCGGCTGGTATTTCTCGTCGGTCTGCTCGCTGCGGTCGAAGTTGATTTGCGCCGTCACCTGCGCATGCACATTGCCCTGACCGACAATCGGATTGAGGATCGCTTCGATACGCTGCTGGAAGCGTGCTTCCACTTCAGACGCATATTTCAGTTGCGCATCATTCAGGTCGCGACCTTCGCTGTCAGAGCGGGTTAACAGACGACCGGCCTGATCGACAACGGTCACGTTGCCCGGCGGTAAACCGGCCACGCTGCTGGAAACCATATGCTGAATGGCCTGAATCTGGCCTTCATCTAAGGCGCGGCCTGGCTGCAGGTTCAGCGTCACCGAGGCGGAAGGGGCTTTCTGCTCACGCACGAACAAGGTCGGTTTCGGCATTGCCAGATGCACGCGTACGCTCTTCACCGGACCGAGCGTTTCGATGGTGCGCGACAGTTCACCTTCCAGCGCACGCTGATAGTTGATCTGCTCGCTGAACTGGCTGATCCCGAACTTCTCTTTGTCCATCAGTTCGAAGCCAACGTTGCCGCCTTTCGGCAAGCCTTGTTGTGCCAGACGCAGACGCAGCTCATGCACTTTATCGGCGGGCACCATCAGTGCTCCACCGTTATCGGCGAACTGGTAAGGGATGTTCATTTGCGTCAGCTGCGTGACGATCGCGCCACCATCCTCATCGGAGAGGTTGTTATAAAGCACGCGGTAGTCTGGCGCTTTTGCCCACAGCACCAACGCAAACACCACCGCGATAACCGCAGCAGCAGCGATAATTAAGGGAACACGCGGATTGGCGCGCAGGCGGGCGAGAAGGTCACTGAAGCCTTTCTTAGCTGTATCCTGTGTAGCGGCTGCACTCGCATTCATGACCGATTCCTGCCTGATATTATTGATCGGGTGTGGTGTTGTGGTGACAAAACGTACTCCCTGAAGACTTCTCCCCTAAAATCGGGAGAGGAGAAAAATTAAATTCCACTTAATGGCAGGCATTATTTGTTGAAAGCCGCGACATCGATGGGCGGATAAGCCGGGTTTTTTGCGGTCATTTAGCGCCTTTGTCCTATTGACAGTGTGTTAACTTTCTCATCGTGAAAATTTAATCACTTCTTCATTAGGGGTCAGGCAATGTCAATTCAGGCGATTGAGGGTGTGCTGCAGCAGCTGCAGATGACGTCTCTGCAGGCTAGCGGTAAGCAAGCGGAGTCCACTAATCAGGTCGATTTCAGTGCCACCATGAAAGCCGCACTCGACAAGATCAGCGAAACCCAGACTACGGCCCGCGCTCAGGCGCAGGATTTCGAAATGGGTAAACCGGGCATCCAGTTAAATGATGTGATGGTCGATCTACAAAAATCCTCTATTTCCATGCAGATGGGCGTGCAGGTGCGTAACAAACTGGTGTCGGCGTATACCGATATCATGAGCATGCAGGTTTAGTTTCTTTCGGGTATTTCTTTCGGGTATAGTCCAGCGCGGTAATGGTGTTATATCAGGCGGGAAGGTTGCTGCATCACAGTGAGTACACCGCCAAACGCGCTGCCTTATTTTGAGAAGAGGATTCTCACGTGAAGAAAACCCTGCTGTTTTTAATCGCTATTGTCCTGCTCACGGGATGTGACAAGGATGACGCGACTTACTACCCGCAAATGAAAAACTTTGCCTATCTGTATCAATTCGAAGCGCTGCCCGGCAAAGTCAAAACGACCCATCAAACGCTGTTTACCGCCGACGGCCAGCAGATCTTCGAAGTGAATGTCGATTTTGACCGCAACGGCTGTCCGACGCACGTGAAATCGGTGCGCAAACAGGGCGAAGTGATTGATGTCACGCGCGATGGCGACCAATTAAAAGGCAGTGAAAACGGTCAGGACGTGGTGGTGACGCTGGATAAGAACTGCGCCATGGTGAAGAAAGTCACGCCGACCATGACCGTGGATATTGCCTATAACAAACAGGGTTTGGTTGAGCAGATCTCATCACCCGCCTCCGATGCCGCGTTTCACCTCGCTTATAACAGCGCCGGTGAAATGACGGTATTGAGTATTACCCAGGCCGGAACGGAAGAGTCGCGAGCTACCGCGGTGCGAGCAGAAGATAAGAAAAAGATCTCTGACGTGGTCACCACGGTGAAGCGAAATGACCAAATTAAAACCGTCAGCAATGTCTGCAAATACAAACACGACGTTCCCTATTATTGCGACATTATTAGCGTTGACGCGGCAGGCAACGTGATTGATAAGCAGTATGGCAATATTGAGGTAACGTATTACTGATTGGTGGGGTCGCCATGCATGGCGACCAACACTATTTAATCTCCGGCCACGCCACCGCCGGGAATCCATTCAGCAGCGGATAAGCAAACAGGAAACCCTGGAACTGGCTAATGCCTGCGGCTTCCAGCCACATCCACTCTTCAGCTTGCTCGACACCTTCGGCAATCACCGCAATCTCCAGCGATGCGCAGCACTTAATGATGGCGTGCATGATCGCCTGCTTCGGGCCGCTTTTGTGCACATCGCGGATCAGCTCGCGATCGATTTTGATTTTGTCCGGTTGGAATTTCGATAACAGCGACAAGCCAGCAAAACCGGCACCAAAATCGTCCAGCGCCAGGCTGATACCCGCCGCTTTTAACTTTCTCACTTCGGCAGCAAATTCATCCGAGCGCGAAATGATCTCATTTTCGGTCACTTCGACAATCACCTGCTGCGGCACCAGCCCGCTGGCGTTGATCTCAGTAAGCAGGAATTCCACCGCGTTTGGCACCGTCACCAGTGACATCGGCAGCAGGTTGATCGACAGACGATGCTCGCCAATGCCCAGTTTGTTCGCCACGCGAAAGGCCAGACGTTTCGATTTGATATCCGCGTGATAAATCGCTTCGCCGCCAAACGCGGAGAAATACTCATCGGGTGAGCCACCGTTTGGCGTGCGGATCAGCGCTTCAAACGAAGTGACGCGGCGCGCGAAGGGATCGATGATGGGTTGAAAAGCAAAGCGGCAATCCTGCAGGCTCTGATCGATACCCTCCAGATCGTTCTGCCATTCAATATCCGGAACAAATTCCCAGGTATTGGCTGGCGGGATCTCGAAGTAGTTCTCTTTGTCGCGCGCCACCACGAAGGTACGCAAAAACTGCAGCGCGCGATCGTTGTAGGTGAGCTGATAACGCGAGGTGCCTTTATCCAGCACAGCTTGCAGCACAGTGTCCTTGTCATGCTCGCGCAGATCGAACAGCTCCATGCCGACTTTGCCAAAACGGCGTTCAGGCGCGAAGTCGTGCATTAACTCCACCAGATTATGGTGGCGTGCGTCCTGACAAATACGCTTGTATATGCCCTGAACGGACTCACGCGGTCCTTCCAGCAGCTGGAAGAAGTGCAGGCCGTCGAACAGCAGGATGCCAGTAACGTCGAAGTTTTTATTTTTGCTATTGGCTTTAGCAACCATATCTTCGAGCGTTTTGATTGGCACGTGATCGTGCAGATGGCTGCGGTAAATAATTGTGGTGAGCATCGAGATTGTCCGGATAATTTATTATTTTGCGACTAGATTAGCAGCCTTACCGCGGGGTCTGTCCATAGCTTACCGCGATCAGGCTAAACTTTTTTTATTATAACAGCTTAAGCGAAGCGGCTAGCCGCTTCGGTAACGTCGCAACTCCATCAGCGTGCCGATAATTTCTAGCGCCGATTCCGCCGAATGCAGCTGCGGAAAATCGTCATTCAACGCGCGCAATGTGAAGATCTGCTCATCCTGCTGTTGCGTTTGCAGGCGATAAATCCGCACTCGTGCCACGCCATCCACCAGCGCCAGCACCACATCGCCCGGCTGCGGCTGAACGTCAGGATCAAAGATCACTTTGTCACCGGGCCGGTAATCGGGCTGCATCGCCTGATCGTCTATCGTGACCGCCAGCGCGCCATCGCCCAACTGACTCTCGCTATAGAGAAAATGCGCAGCCTGCTGTTTGAGCAACAACCGTTCCTCGCTCAACCACGCTGACGCTTGCGCCAGGCTAATCAATGGCACCGCCGCAACCGGTGCGGCTTTGGCGTGGGTGGCAAACACTTCGCCATCCCCGTCGATAATCCATGCCGCGGTGCATTGCAGCCACTGCGCGAGCCGCAGCAAATTCTCGCCACGCGGTACGGTTTCCTCTTTTTCCCACTGCGATACAGCCACATGCGACACCCCAATGCTTTTGGCCAGCGCCTGCTGCGTCAACTGTAGTGCTTTACGTCTTGCCCGGATGCGCTCACCGGAAGATTCTTTTTTCATCATCTTGACATCTCCTGAAGTAACGACTTAAGTATACTTAAATTCATAAGTTAAAGTAAACTTAAATTCAGGCGTTGACCGCGAAGCTGGCAAGGGTGGTCAGCGTGCTTATGGGGCACATCCCTTGCCAGGGGTGAGAGGTGAAGCATGGAAAGTAGTTTAGTCACCAGCATAGGTGCGTTGCTTCTCGGCGGCGGCGCAGCAGCTGTGTTCTGGAAACCGTTAATGGCAGGTATCGCCGCTATCGTCACCAGCAATCGTGCCGGTGGGGAGATCATCACCAGTTACAAAGAACAGGTGATGCTGCTCAAAGAAGGTCACGCCTTGATGCGCCAGGAAAACGATGAATTGCGCATCCGACATGACAAAAACCTGCGGCGTATCTCTTCGCTGGAAACCGATCTGCGGCTGATAAAAAACGCCCTGAGCATTTTGCTGGCCACCACGGAAGCCGAGCACAGCGATAAGTTTCGCAGCCAGGTTAACCAACTGATTACCACTCTGGAGGAGAGTCGTGATGATGCAGATAAACAGTGAGTACGTAGTGAAAAACCATCGGCGCCAACTGTTCTTCGGCGGCTTTTTGCTGATGTTGTCTTTGATGTGCGTGGCGATGACGGTGCTATTCCTGTTCGTCAGTAACAGCGCCAATCAGCGTGTTGAAGAGATTCGACAGCAATATCGAACCATATCGGAACGACGTGAAGCACGTGTGGCGGAGCTTACCAGCCAGCTGGTGGCGCTGCAGAACAAGCTCGATGGCACCGTGAAGCACCCGGTCAACAATCCCGCTGACAAAGGGAAACTGGCAGAAGGAGATAAGTCGCCACCTCAACCCAAGCGTTAAGGAGGGCATCATGCGAATTACCCCGTGGATTGCAGCCCGTCTTGCCCGACTGCGATCTTTATTCAGTATGAAGGAGAGCATTATGAGCGATCAAACTGTCATCAATCCAACCAGCACCATCGCATCGTCACCAGCGGAAGATTTCGCCAACGAAGTCGCCACGCCCGTTGCTGCACCGACGGCGACCGCAGCTCCTGAAGCGACGCCCGCCGTCGTCGCAGAAGCAGCACCTGAAGTTGCGCCCGCAGCGGCAGCGGCACAGGCTGAAGTTCCACCGGCACCGGCACCCGAGGCGATAACCGCTGCACCCGCGCAGGTGGCGGCCACTGCCGCGCCTGAGGCGGTAACGCCTGCGCCAGCCGAGGTTGCGCCGCCCAACGAACCGGACATCGCTGCTCCCGCTGCAGCCAATGCGCCGCCAGCCGCCGCAACGGCGCAGAGCCACGACGGGACTCAGGCGTTCTCAGAAGGGGTGAAGGATTTTGTCAGAGCGTTTAGCTTTGTCGAGCAGGGCGTAATCAAGCTGGGCGATGCCGCGAAGGATGAGCTGATTGATCTGGCGAGGAAGTATCTGTAATGCCTGACGACTCAGCATCGGGGACCGGGATGTCCCCTGTTTACAAACAGGTTTTAGTCACTTCCGATTATTCCTAAGGCAGCTTCGATATTTTGCACTACCTTTAATCATTCAAGCGTTATTTAAATCGTCTTATTAAGCGAAAAGGAAGATAGCATGAGTGATACAGAAACTGTAAAAACCAAAACTGAATACTTGCGTGATGTCACCTCCCAGCTTAAAGAGATGCGCCACTACGCGCAGACCAACACTGAGACGCTGTCTGCCCACTGGCTGGCGTTTGATGCGGGTGAGTACAAAGACACCGAATACGCGGGACGCTTCGACACCTTGCTGAACAAACAGGGTAAGCTGCTGGATGACATTGATGCGGCGATTCAGGATCTCGAAATCGCCATCAACCATGCTGAGCAGGAAAGCTAAGCGCCTAGCGTACTGGTGGCCTAATCGGCCACCAGCCACATTTCCGCCTCATCAAACATCTCTTCAACAATCCGCGCAACTGTTGCTTTATCGTTCTTACTCATATCAGTATCTATCGCGTTACGCTCCATCGGTTTGACGCGCACCTCAATATCGGGAAAGACGCGCTGTACACGCTTTTCCAACTCCTGCAAAATCATCTCGCGTGCACCCGGTAATCCGGCCACGTTACGTTTATCGTAAATCAACTCCACAAACATCAGGGTCGTTCCATTCATTGGATCGGGTGCGATATAGTACTGTAAATAAAAACAGGGGTAAATATGCGCCAACTGGTTATCGATATCTTATTGAAAATGGCAAAAATGGATGTGGAAGCAAAAGAGCTGGTGGCGCAGGTAGAGGCGCAGTCGTTATTGATTGCCGCGCTGCTGATTCAGGCGAAAGAGAATAACTCGTTGACTATTTCCGATACGGTGCAGGAGGCGATTGTTACCGCTTCGCGCGCATCGCAGGAATTTTTACAGTCCGATGTTGATCTGCTGCTGACCCACGTCAATCGTCTGCTGGCGGTGGCAAGTTACATCGAAGTAAAAGGGATTGAGCGGGAAGGGTAAGAAAAAAAATATTACCTCTGGAAGTGGAAATCCAGCAACACTTCCAGAGGCGGTGCAACAGCACCATTCGTTCAAGGACAATCTACGACTGACGTCGTGATGAGTAAGTTATACAAGTTTTCTCAGCTTGTACAACTTTTTCCTGAACATTTTGTGTGGTTGGAGATGTATCTTTGATGCCGTTTCAGTACGTGGCCGATTACAACTCGTTTTTGATGCAGAACTCTTCCCACGTCATGCCTAAGGCTTCCGCGTGGGATTTCAGATACTTTTCAATGGCATCCGCGGCAACGGCTTTGTCGGGTTCCGCCAGCTGAATGGAAAACAGCATGCCATCCAGCTTCTTCTGACGCAAAAACGCGGCATAAATACGTTCTGCATGCCAGTCGCGTAACTGCGCTAATGACAGGTTCGCCTGGCGGGCATCGCTTTCGGTGAGTTCATCCAGTGCAGACTGGAAGTCGGGGTGAGCGGCGAAAAACATCGTGCGCGCCTGAGCGTAATACTCTTCTGGGGTTTTCATTCGGTGTTCCTGCGTATCAACTTGCGCGCTAGTGTAACGCGCGCATGTGGCCTTGTCAGTTTCCGATCTTACAGAACATGGGCATCGTAGCGGCGCAATTTACTGCGCGATAAAGCGCGCCGCTACGGTATGTGCAACTTGTGATCACAGCCTATCAATGCATCTGCTGATAAATCCGCGTCACATCTTGTTGGTTCTTTGCCAGCGTTTCATCCAGCGTCAGTTTACCGCTCAGCATATCCGCCAGATTCTGCCCGACGGCGTTACCCATCTGATCAAACCCGGGAATACTCACGTACTGCACGCCCTGATAAGGCACCGGATTGAGCGTCGGCTGCTCGACGGTGGCCGAATCAATCGCCGCACGCACCTGCGCGGCATACGGCGCCAGGCGCTGATAGCTCGCCTGCTGATACGTCGAATTGCGACTGCCCGGCGGCACCGCGCCCCAGCCGACGGTATCGGCCACTTGCTGGATATACTGTTTTGACGTCGCCCAGCTAATAAAGGCAATCGCCGCCTCGCGATTCGGCGTATTCGCCGGTACCGCCAGCGCCCACGACCATAACCAATTGGAGCCGTTACGCGTTATGCCGCCCGGTGCAGGCGCAAAGGCCAGCTTATCGGCGACTAATGAGATCTGCGGATTCACCAGCAAACCGGCTGCCACCGTACTGTCGATCCACATCGCGCATTTACCTTGCGCGGTCAGGCGCAGAATCTGGCCGAAACTGTTTTTCACCGTATCCGGCGGTCCATCCTGCTTCACCACCTGCAGATAATCACCCAGCGCCTCGCGCCACTCCGGCGAGTTGAGCGTCGGCTGCCAGTTTTCATCGAACCACTGCGCGCCATAGGCATTCGCCATGGTGGTCATGAACGCCACGTTATCGCCCCAGCCTGGCTGGCCACGCAGGCACAGACCGTAAATGCCTTTTTGCGGGTCAGTGAGTTTGGCGGCGAAGTTTTTGATATCGGTCCAGTCGGGATTATCGGGCATGGTTAACCCTTTTTGCGCAAACAGATCTTTGCGATAGTAGGTCATGCTGCTTTCACCGTAGAACGGCAGGGCGTAGAGCGTTTGCTGGAACGACAGCGCTTTGCGCACTGGCGCGATGAGATCCTCGCTGTCGTAATCGGCGGGCAGCTTATTGAGCGGCGCCAGCCAGCCTTTTTCACCCCACAGCGGCGCTTCATAGGTGCCAACGGTGATGACATCGAACTGCGCCTGGCCGCTGTTCATCGCCGACAGCACCGCCTGACGCAGCGCGCCATCGTCCATCACATGCCATTGCAGTTTGACGTCAGGATGTTCCTGCTCATAGCGCGTGGCGAGCTGCTGCATGATGGTCATATCGCCGTTGGCGATGGTGGCGATATTCAGCGTGGTCGCGGCGTGGCTCAACAGCGGCAACGCCGCCATTATCGCGAGAAGTTTACGCATCATTTCGCTCCTTAGCGCTGTTGCAGGTTGAAGAAGGCCATCTTCTCCACCAGCAATCCGGCATGTTCGCTGACGGTCTGGCTGGCGGCGCTGGCTTCCTGCACCAGCGAGGCGTTTTGCTGCGTCGCGCCATCCATCTGAATCACTGCGGTGTTGACCTGTTCAATGCCGCTGGATTGCTGGCGGCTGGCTACGGCAATTTCCCCGACAATATCCACCACGCGCGCCACGCCCAGATTGATGTCATTGAGCATCGCGCCGGAACGCTGCACCAGCGCACTGCCGGCTTCCACTTTACCCACGCTGGCATCGATCAACGCTTTAATCTCGTGCGCGGCTCCAGCGGATCGCTGCGCCAGCTGACGCACTTCGGACGCCACCACGGCAAAGCCGCGCCCCTGTTCGCCCGCGCGCGCTGCTTCGACAGCCGCGTTGAGCGCCAGCAGGTTGGTCTGGAAGGCGATCTCATCGATCACCCGGTTGATATCCGCGATGCGTTTGCTGGAAGATTCGATCTCCTCCATCGCGCTAACCGCATCACGCAGCACGCTGCTGCCACGTTCGGCCTGATGACGCACGTCGGTAGCCAGTTCGTTGGCCTGCGCAGCGTTATCGGCGTTGTGTTTCACCGTGGCGGTCATCTGCTCCATACTGGCGGCGGTTTGTTCCAGCGAGCTGGCCTGCGAATGGGTGCGTTCAGAGAGATCGTCATTGCCATCGGCCATCTGACGCGCCGCATCACTCAGCGCAGTGGCGCTTTCGCCCACGTCGCGCACGATCTCCGCCAGACGCACATCCATGCGCAGCAGCGACTGCATCAGTTCGCCCATCTCATCGCGTGAAACGCTGCCGATATCGTGGTTCAGTTCACCGGCTGCAATCGATTCGGCCAGCTCGCGCGCCTGAGCAATCGAGCGGTTGATCGAGCGGATCAGCAGCCAGCCGAACACCAGCGCCACGCTCAGCCCGACCAGCAATATGATAATCAGGCTGTTACGCGCCAGCTGGTAATCGCTGTTGCTCTGCTGATAGGTGAGTTCCGCATGCTGGCGCATTAACGCATCAAGCTGATCGATGTCCTGTTGCAGCAGCTGACTGCCGCTGCGCAGGTGGGTTTCAATCACCACCAGCGCGCCGGACGGGTTGCCGCCCTTAAGCAGTTCACCGGCATCTTTCAGCGCGGTTTGCCAGCCATCGAGATGGGTGATGAATTGCTGGCTAAGCGGTTTGGTTTGCGCATCAAACGACAGCTGCTGCCAGGTTTGGCGGTCTTTGGCTATCTGCTCGCCGTACTGCGCGATGCGCGCCAGACGTTTCTCCACTTCACTGCTGTCGGTCCAGTAGCGCAGGGCATCGAACAGGGTCGCGGATTGTTCCTGCACCATGCGGTACAGGCGGGATGAATATTGCAGCGGTAACAGCTCATTCTGGTAGGCGTTTTGCGCCCGTTGGTCGGCGGCGCGCAGGCCGATGATTCCCCAGATGGCGGCAACAATCAGTAAAATGCACAGCAGGCCAACAATCGATGTCAGACGCGCGCGAAGGGTCAATCGCATAACGGGATTCTCCGTAACGAAGGTGAGTGTGTAATCGGTCATTATTGTTTTTACAGGCACTTTTAACTCCAGAAGAGTTATCGGCGCAGAAGTGAGCAGCTTGAGGAAAATCATATGGCGAGCAGCAGATACCTTGCGCAACCTGCGGGAAAAATTATAACGTAGCCGCCATTGATGCGAGTGTAGGGACCGAGAATGAAAAAGTGGATGATAGTGGCCGCGCTGGCGCTGAGTGGCTGTGCGCAGATCAGCAATTATGACCAAGCGGTGAAAACCCCGGCACCGCTGGAGCTGCAGGGCAACTGGCAAACCGTGGGGCCGCAAAGCAAGCTGATCAGCAAGCAAGCGATGGGCAGCCTGATTATTGGTGCCGAAGGCGACACGCTGGATTGCCGTCAGTGGCAGCGCGTGATTGCCAAACCCGGCAAATTAACGCGTCTGGGCGATGACTGGGTTAACGTGACGCGTCAGGTGCGCGTGATGCCGCTGGTGCTGGAGAACGGTGAGCTGCGTTACGATGGATTGAGACTGCATAAAGTGGATCGCCCAACCGTTGAGTGCCAGCAGGCGCTGGAAGAAGTGGCTAAGCGTCCGAACGAGGCGGTGATTCAGGATATCGAGCCAGAGATTATGCGCCCGGTTTCGGCGGCGACGCAGAAGTAATTTTCCCTCACCCTAACCCTCTCCCAGTGGGAGAGGGAACCGATCGAGCCCATCTGACATATTGCAGCATCTCCCTCTCCCTGTGGGAGTGTACAGTCCGGGGACATGGTGAACACTTGTTCGGGGACATGGTAGACACTTACAACTAAGGCATAAGAACCCGTTTATGGAGTCGCTTATGTCCTGGGATGCGAGAGATACCATGTCAT
>NZ_JBHTGO010000014.1:0-64533 GCF_042666835.1 Pantoea sp. GCM10028869
AATGACATGGTATCTCTCGCATCCCAGGACATAAGCGACTCCATAAACGGGTTCTTATGCCTTAGTTGTAAGTGTCTACCATGTCCCCGAACAAGTGTTCACCATGTCCCCGGACTGTACACTCCCAGAGGGAGAGGGAACCGATCGGAGCGATGGAATAAGTTTGCACGTAACTTCAGCATGCTCAGGGCAACTCCCTCGCCCGCTTGCGGGAGAGGGCTGGGGTGAGGGGAAAATCGCACCGCACTAACCCAACGCCAACAATTTCCTCGCTTCACGCGCCACGTTCGCCATCTCATCGCTCAACTCCAGCAGCTCCGGCTCCAGCGCGTCGATATCGCTCTCCTGATGCAAACTCTTCTCCAGCTGCTGACACAGCTGCTTCAGGCGCGGCACGCCGCTGTAGCTGGCGCTGCCGTGCAGCTTGTGGATAATCTCGCGCAATCCCACCACATCATTGCTCGCCATTGCACTCTCTACGCGCTCTTCCACTTCCGGCAGGAAATCGAGCAGCATTTGCAGCAAATCGCGGGCTAAATCGGGTTTATTGGCGGCCTGACGTAGCGCCAGCGTCCAGTCCAGTGACGGCGCCACATGTGGCTGTTGCGGCTGTGGCATGACCCGGTTCGGCGCGTAACGCTGCAGCAGTTGGCTCAGTTTGTCCTCATCAATCGGCTTCGCCAGATAGTCATTCATGCCAGCGTTGATGAGCTGCGCACGTTCGCCGTCCAGCGCATGCGCAGTAACGGCGACAATCGGTGTGGTGGCGTGCAGCGGCAGGCTGCGGATGATTTCGCTGGCGCGGATGCCATCGATATCCGGCATCTGAATGTCCATCAGAATCACGTCCAGCTTGTGCAGGCGCGCCTGACGAATCGCCTGCTCGGCGTTATCACACAGAATGATGTGCTGCACCTGCTCCTCCAGCAGTGCGCCAATCAGTTTCAGGTTGGCGGGATTGTCATCCACCGCCATTACCGTCAGCGGCTGACGTGCGCCGCGCGGCAGCGCATCGCTTTGCCAGTCATGTAAGTCCAGCAGCATCGGCAGCAAGCGCGTCAACGAGACCGGTTTGGCGATACACCCGGCAATGCCGCGCGCCCGTAAGTCATCGGCAAACAGCATCATTTCACTCGGCAGCGCCAGCAGCACCGAATCGGCGCGCGCATGCAGACGTTTAATCAATGCATCCGGCAACGTCGCAGGATGCGGCTCGGTGACCGGCAAACCCATCAGCAGCAGCGGGAAGTGCGTCTCGGGCATCTCTTCCAGGCTGGAGAAGTGCTGCACCTGCAGCGGCGTGATGCTTAGCATCTCCTGCACCGCTTTCGCCACCGCTGGATGTGGCTCGATATACGCCAGCGGCGTGGCGCGCAAATCGTCCAACATGCGCGGAATGGCTGGCGCATTGGGATTGAGATCGAGATGAATATGCACCCAGAAGGTCGAACCCTGATTCGGGCGGCTGTGGAAGGCAATTTCGCCGCCCATTTCGCTCACCAGTTTCTGCGTGATCACCAACCCTAAACCGGTGCCGCCATGACGGCGCGTAATGCTGGCATCGGCCTGACGAAACGCCTGGAATAGCTGCGACTGCTGCTGTTCAGAGATACCGATGCCGGTGTCATGCACCTGAATCTCCAGCTCGACGCGCGTAGTGTTGATGCTGCGCAGCTCAACGCGCAAATCGATATGACCGTGCTCGGTGAATTTAATCGCGTTACCAATCAGGTTAATCATGATCTGCTGCAGGCGCAGCGGGTCGCCAATCACATTATCCGGCACCTGTTTTTCCAGGCACACGGTAATTTCCAGCCCTTTGTCATGGGCGGACGGCGCCAGCAGCACCAGGGTTTCATCCAGCGTGGCGCGCAGCGGGAACGGGATCGACTCCAGCACCAGCTTGCCGGCTTCCAGTTTCGAGAAATCGAGCACGTCATTAATGATGCTCAGCAGGTTATTCGCCGAACGCTCGATGGTGCTCATGTAGTCGCGCTGGTTGGTGCTCAGCCCGGTTTTTAGCATCTGACGGGTAAAGCCAATTACGCCGTTCAGCGGCGTACGCAGCTCATGCGACATGTTGGCGAGGAATTCCGATTTGATGCGCGCCGCTTCCTGCGCGCGCTTCTTCGCCAGATCCAGCTCCACGTTCTGAATCTCCAGCTGCTCCAGCGTTTCACGCAGATCGTAAGTCGCCTGATCGATGTTCTGCTGCATCTCTTCGTGGTAGGCGGTGAGCGACATTGCCATGGCGTTGATGCCGTTTTTCAGAATGCTCAGCTCGCCCAGCATGTAACCATCGACGCGACTGTCCAGCTGGCCACGACGAATGCGGTCCACAGTGGTAACCATATTGCGAATGGGGCCGGTGACGTCGCGCATCAGGCGATAGGCAAACAGCATGGCGATACACAGGCAGAACAGCAGCAGCAGCGTGGCGACAAATACTTCTTTGTACTGCTCCAGCCGCACCGATTGCAGATCCAGTTCGATCGCCACATAACCCAGCGGATTCCCGGCTGGTTTGGCATCTTCGCCCGGCAGCTCATCCACCGAATAGCGTTCAGAGATAATCGGCGTGCGCAGAATCATAATTGTGCCTTGCCGCTCCACCGAGACGCCATCTTCCAGCGTGGAGATGTCCTCTTTTTGCAGCAGCGCCAGATTCTGATTGTTATTCGAGGTGACGTAGACGTGATTGTTGTTGTCGAAAATGGTGATGGCACGGACAATATCGGAGTGGCGGCGATGCAGCAGACTGACTAACTCGCGAATCGCATCGCGGTTGTGCCACGTCATGCCGTATTCACTAGAGACCGCCAGCGGTTCGATGATGTTCGCTCCCGCGTCGTGCACCTGATGCTGTAATTCGTTGTAGCGGTGCACCACAAAGAAGGTACTGAGCAGCAGACCAATCATCAGCGTTGGTGCCAGTATCAAAATCATCATTCGCGCCCGCAGGCTGTATTTGGTCATAATTGTGGCCTGGCGACTCCTGGCATTTTTTCCCTGTGCAAGCACGGTTATTGGCTGCACACCCAATTAACGTAGAGATTTCACAATACTATGGCGCAATTTTACTCCGCAAAACAGCGTGTGACGACGAAGGCTCGCATATCCGTCACCATTGAAGACCTCGATCCTTTCGGACAAGGTGTTGCGCGCCATAAAGGCAAGGCGATGTTTGTTAGCGGCGCGCTGCCCGGTGAACAGGCGGAAGTGACGGTGTTCGAGGATAAAAGCAAATACGCACGCGCCAAAGCCAACAAGATCATTAATCCCAGCCCACAGCGGGAAACACCGCGCTGTGTCCATTTTGGCATGTGCGGCGGCTGCCAGCAGCAACATGCCTCGGTGGCTTTGCAGCAGGAGAGTAAAGCGCGCGCCTTAAGCCGCATGTTAAGCCGCGAAGCGCCGCTGCCGGTGAAGGTGGATGAGATCATCAGCGGCAGCGCGTGGGGCTACCGTCGCCGGGCGCGTTTAGGATTGCAGTGGCAGCCAAAACAGCAGCGTCTGCAAATGGGGTTCCGTCAGGCCGCCAGCAACGATCTGGTTGAACTGAATCAATGCCCGGTTTTGGTGCCCGAACTTGAAGCGTTGCTGCAGCCGCTGCACCAGTGCCTCAGCGATTTACAGGCAGTTAAACGGTTAGGCCACGTAGAATTGGTGCTGGCGGATAATGGCCCGCTGATGGTACTGCGTCATCTTGATGCATTATCTGCCGGCGATCGCGCAAAACTGGAACGCTTTTCGCATGAGCAGCAACTGTCGCTCTATCTGGCTGATGGCAGTGAAAGTTTGCTGGCGCTGAATGCGCGCAAACCTTTTTATCACTCGTTGAATTTGCCACTATCCTTTAGCCCGCAGAATTTTATTCAGGTCAACGATGGTGTGAATCAGCAGATGGTCGCCAAAGCCATTCAATGGCTGGATTTGCAGCCAGAGGATCGTGTGTTGGATTTGTTTTGCGGCATGGGAAACTTTACCTTGCCATTAGGAAAGTTCGTACAAAATGTTGTAGGTGTGGAGGGCGTTGCAGCATTAGTGCAGCAGGCAGCGTATAATGCTGAGCAGACTAATCTCAAGAATGTTCGCTTTTTCCAGCATAACCTGGAGGAAGATGTATCGCGTCAGCCGTGGGCGACGCAGGGATTTAACAAGGTGTTACTGGATCCAGCGCGTGCTGGGGCCGCGGGCGTAATGGCGCATGTGGTTAAACTTGCGCCGCAACGTGTGGTCTATGTTTCCTGTAACCCTACAACGCTGGCGCGTGACAGTCTGACATTGCTGTCAGCGGGCTACCATTTGGAAAGGGTCGCGATGCTGGATATGTTCCCCCATACCAGTCATCTCGAATCCATGGTGCTGTTTAGCAAAGCATAAGCGATGTCCACATCGCTGTGGCAGGAGAGGATATGGTTGCGGTTAGAAGTGCGCATTTAAATACGGCGGGCGAATTTGCCCTCGACCAGTGGATCGCCAGTTTGAGTATCAACAATCCGCAATCCTGTCAGCGACTGGCGGATGCGTGGCGCTACTGTGAAGCCGAAACGCACAACCATCCTGATCAAGCTCTGCTGCTGTGGCGCGGTATTGAGATGGTGGAAATTCTCACCATGCTCAGCATGGACATTGATAGCCTGCGCGCGGCGCTGCTGTTCCCGCTCGCCAACGCCGATGTGGTGAGCGAAGAGGATCTCGAAAAAGCCTTTGGCAAAGAGATTGTGATGTTGGTGCACGGCGTGCGCGACATGGATGCCATTCGCCAGCTGAAAGCGATTCACAACGATTCGATGGCCTCCGAGCAGGTGGATAACGTGCGCCGTATGTTGCTGGCGATGGTGGAAGATTTCCGCTGTGTGGTCATCAAGCTGGCAGAACGTATCGCCCATCTGCGTGAAATGAAAGACGCGCCAGAAGATGAGCGCGTGCTCGCGGCGAAAGAGAGCACCAATATCTACGCGCCGCTGGCCAACCGCTTGGGTATCGGCCAGCTCAAATGGGAGCTGGAAGATTACTGCTTCCGCTATCTGCATCCCGATGAATACAAACGCATTGCTAAGCTGCTGCATGAACGCCGTATTGACCGCGAAGGCTATATTGAAAGCTTCGTTGCCAACCTGCGTGCCGAGATGCAGAAAGAGGGCGTGCGTGCTGAAGTGTATGGTCGTCCGAAACACATCTACAGCATCTGGCGCAAGATGCAGAAGAAGTCATTAGCGTTCGATGAGCTGTTTGACGTGCGCGCGGTGCGTATCGTGGCGGAACGGCTGCAGGATTGCTACGGCGCGCTTGGTACGGTGCATACGCTGTTTCGCCATCTGCCGAGTGAGTTTGACGACTACGTTGCCAATCCCAAGCCTAACGGCTATCAATCGATTCATACCGTGGTGCTGGGTCCGCAGGGCAAAACGGTGGAAATCCAGATTCGTACGCGCCAGATGCATGAAGACGCCGAGCTGGGCGTCGCCGCACACTGGAAGTACAAAGAAGGTCCAACCTCCAGCAACGCGCGCGGCGCGGCAGGACATGAAGGGCGCATCGCCTGGCTGCGTAAGCTGATTAGCTGGCAGGAAGAGATGGCTGATTCCGGCGAGATGCTGGAAGAGGTGCGCAGCCAGGTATTCGACGACCGCGTGTATGTGTTTACCCCGAAAGGTGACGTGGTCGATCTGCCGGCGGGATCAACGCCGCTCGACTTCGCCTACCATATTCACAGCGATATCGGCCACCGCTGCATTGGCGCCAAAATCAGCGGGCGCATCGTGCCGTTTACCTATCAGTTGCAGATGGGCGATCAGATTGAAGTGATCACCCAGAAACAGCCAAACCCAAGCCGCGACTGGCTGAACCCGAACCTCGGCTATATCACCACCAGCCGCGGACGCTCGAAAATTCACGCCTGGTTCCGCAAACAGGATCGTGACAAAAATATCATTGCTGGCCGTCAGATCCTCGAAAGCGAGCTAAATCAGATGGATATCAGCATGCGCGAAGCGGAAAAACTGCTGCTGCCGCGCTATAACGTCAGTTCGCAGGATGAGCTGCTGGCGATGATTGGCGGCGGCGATATTCGCCTCAATCAGATGGTGAATTTCCTGCAGGGCAAGCTCAACAAGCCGAGCGCCGAAGAGGAAGATCGCGAGGCGCTGCGCCTGCTGACGCAGAAGTCACATGCGCCGTCCGCGCGCAAAGAGAGCGGTCGCGTGGTGGTGGAAGGCGTGGGCAATCTGCTGCACCACATCGCCCGCTGCTGCCAGCCGATTCCTGGCGACGATATCGTGGGCTTTATCACCCAGGGGCGCGGCATCTCGATTCACCGCGCCGACTGCGACCAGTTAACCGAGCTGATTTCGCACGCACCGGAACGTATCGTTGATGCGGTGTGGGGCGAGGATTACTCCAGCGGTTATTCGCTGGTGGTACGCGTTACCGCCAACGATCGTAGCGGCCTGCTACGCGATATCACCACCATTCTGGCAAACGAGAAGGTCAATGTGCTCGGCGTCTCCAGCCGCAGTGACACCAAAAAGCAGCTGGCGACCATTGATATGGATATTGAGATCTATAACCAGCAAGTGCTTGGCCGCGTGCTGGCACGTCTTAATCAGGTGCCGGATATTATCGACGCGCGCCGTTTGCATTGATTCAGAGCCGTTTGTCCCCCATCCCGACCTTCCCCCGTTCGCGGGGGAAGAAGACGCTGCCGTATTTGTAACCGGCGCAGTCTCTCCCAAAATTTTCCCAAAGGATCCTTTCATGACGCCCTTAAATCGCCTGCTCACCATCATGCAAACCTTGCGCGACCCGGAGCGCGGCTGCCCGTGGGATCGTCAGCAAACCTTCGCCTCGATCGCGCCTTACACGCTGGAAGAAACCTACGAAGTGATCGATGCCATCCAACGTGAAGATTTTGCCGATCTGCGCGGTGAACTTGGCGATCTGCTGTTTCAGGTGGTGTTCTACGCGCAGATGGCCGATGAGCAGCAGCGCTTTAATTTCGATGACATCTGCAACGCCATCAGCGACAAACTTGAGCGCCGTCATCCGCACATTTTTGGCGATGTTCAGGCTGCAACCAGCGAAGAAGTGCTGAAAAACTGGGAAGCCATCAAGCACAGCGAACGCGCAGAAAAATCGCAGCACTCGGCGCTGGACGACATTCCTAAAGCGCTGCCGGCATTAATGCGCGCGCACAAAATTCAGAAGCGTTGCAGCTCGGTGGGCTTCGACTGGAACAATCTCGGCCCGGTGCTGGATAAAGTGCATGAAGAGATCGATGAGGTGATGCACGAAGCGCAGCAAGCGGTGGTGGATAACGCCAGGCTGGAAGAGGAAATCGGGGATTTGCTGTTCGCGACCGTCAATTTGTCGCGCCATTTAGGCAGCAAAGCGGAAGTCGCCTTGCAAAAAGCCAACGATAAATTTGAGCGCCGCTTCCGTGAAGTTGAAGCCATCATCGCCTCACAAGGGTTAGCCATGAGCGATGCGACCCTGGATCAAATGGAAGCCGCCTGGCAGCAGGTGAAAGTGAGCGAGAACAAACAGTAAGCGAATCTGGCGCTTATTCCAGCACTGCGCATAAATTCGCCGCTTGAGCTTACTCGATTCAGCCTTGCGGCGACTTTGTGACGTACATCAACATTTCGCACTATGCTATCCGCTATGTTACCGGCTTACCTGTGGAGGACGATGGTGTGATTCATCAATTGTGGCTTAAGACGACTTCAAGTATACTATTTTCCCGTCTTGGTTATTCCACCGTCTTTAAACCTAAACTCTCAGGTTCAGCATGACAACGAATTATATTTTTGTGACCGGCGGGGTTGTTTCCTCTCTGGGCAAAGGCATTGCCGCAGCCTCCCTCGCAGCCATCCTTGAAGCACGTGGTCTGAATGTGACCATCATGAAACTCGATCCGTACATCAACGTCGATCCGGGTACCATGAGCCCAACGCAGCACGGTGAAGTATTTGTTACCGATGATGGGGCCGAAACCGATCTGGATTTAGGTCACTACGAGCGCTTCATCCGCACCAAAATGTCGCGCCGTAACAACTTTACTACCGGTCGTATCTACTCAGAAGTGCTGCGCAAAGAGCGTCGCGGTGACTATCTGGGCGCCACGATTCAGGTTATTCCACACATCACCAACGCCATCAAAGAACGCATTATTGAAGGCGGCGAAGGTCATGACGTGGTTCTGGTCGAGATCGGCGGTACCGTGGGTGATATCGAATCCCTGCCGTTCCTCGAAGCGATTCGTCAGATGGCGGTCGATGTCGGTCGTGAACACACCATGTACATGCACCTGACGCTGGTGCCATATATGGCGGCCGCAGGCGAAGTGAAAACCAAGCCAACCCAGCATTCAGTGAAAGAGCTGCTGTCGATCGGGATTCAGCCAGACGTGCTGATCTGCCGTTCTGACCGCGCGGTGCCGGCGAACGAACGCGCTAAAATCGCGCTGTTCTGTAACGTGCCAGAAAAAGCGGTTATTTCCCTGAAAGATGTGGATTCCATCTACAAGATTCCAGGCATGCTGAAATCGCAAGGTCTGGATGATTACATCTGCAAGCGTTTCAATCTGAACGCGCCGGAAGCGAACCTGGCCGAATGGGAACAGGTTATTTACGAAGAAGCCAATCCGGGCGGCGAAGTGACCATCGGTATGGTCGGCAAATATGTCGAACTGCCGGATGCGTACAAGTCAGTGATTGAGGCCTTGAAACACGGTGGCCTGAAAAATCGCGTTACCGTGAATATCAAATTGATCGACTCGCAGGATGTTGAAACGCGCGGTGTCGAATTACTGAAAGATCTGGATGCTATTCTGATCCCTGGCGGCTTTGGCTACCGCGGTGTGGAAGGCAAAATGATGACGGCGCAATACGCCCGTGAGAACAACGTGCCTTACCTGGGAATTTGCCTGGGTATGCAGGTTGCGCTGATGGAATTTGCCCGCAACGTTGCCGGTATGGAAGGCGCGAACTCTACGGAATTTGTGCCAGACTGTAAGTATCCGGTGGTTGCGCTTATCACCGAATGGCGTGACGAAGAGGGCAACGTTGAACAGCGTACTGAGCAGAGCGATCTGGGCGGCACCATGCGTTTGGGCAGCCAGCAGTGCCAGTTGACGCCGGAAAGCAAAGTGCGTCAGTTGTACGGTTCTGAAATCATTACCGAACGCCACCGTCATCGTTACGAAGTAAACAATATGTTGCTGAAGCCGATTGAAGCGGCGGGTCTGCATATTGCCGGTCGTTCTGGCGACGATCAGCTGGTTGAGATCATTGAGATCCCGAACCACCCGTGGTTTGTTGCCTGTCAGTTCCATCCGGAATTCACGTCGACCCCACGCGATGGTCATCCGCTGTTCGCTGGCTTTGTGAAAGCCGCGCAGGAACACCAGAAGCGTTTAGCGAAGTAAGTTTCACGAACAACGCGCGAACTTTTCGCGCGTTGTTTGTCTTAGGATTGACTAACTTGTACTGAGGAAAATCGAATGTCCAAAATCGTAAAAGTCATCGGTCGCGAAATCATCGACTCCCGTGGCAACCCAACTGTAGAAGCAGAAGTGCATCTGGAAGGCGGTTTCGTTGGTCTGGCTGCTGCGCCATCAGGTGCATCAACCGGTTCTCGCGAAGCTCTGGAGCTGCGTGACGGTGACAAATCTCGTTTCCTGGGCAAAGGCGTAACCAAAGCGGTTGCGGCTGTTAACGGTCCAATCGCTAACGCGGTAACCGGTAAAGATGCCAAAGACCAGGCGAAGATCGATAAGATCATGATCGAGCTGGACGGTACTGAGAACAAATCAAACTTCGGTGCTAACGCCATTCTGGCGGTTTCACTGGCTGCTGCTAAAGCTGCTGCTGCCTCTAAAGGCCTGCCGCTGTACGCACACATCGCTGAACTGAACGGCACCCCAGGCAAATACTCTATGCCGCTGCCAATGATGAACATCATCAACGGTGGTGAGCACGCCGATAACAACGTCGACATCCAGGAATTCATGATTCAGCCGGTTGGCGCGCCAACCCTGAAAGAAGCGATTCGCATGGGTTCTGAAGTCTTCCATCACCTGGCGAAAGTTCTGAAGTCTAAAGGCATGAGCACTGCAGTTGGTGACGAAGGTGGCTACGCGCCAAACCTGGGTTCTAACGCCGAAGCGCTGGCTGTTATCGCTGAAGCGGTAAAAGCAGCAGGCTACGAACTGGGCAAAGACATCACCCTGGCGATGGACTGCGCAGCATCTGAATTCTACAAAGACGGCAAATATGTGCTGGCTGGCGAAGGCAACAAAGCCTTCTCTTCAGAAGAGTTCACCCACTTCCTGGAAGACCTGACCAAACAGTACCCAATCGTTTCTATCGAAGACGGTCTGGATGAATCTGACTGGACTGGTTTCGCCTACCAGACCAAAGTGCTGGGCGACAAAATCCAGCTGGTGGGTGACGATCTGTTCGTAACCAACACCAAGATCCTGAAAGAAGGTATCGATAAAGGCATCGCTAACTCCATCCTGATCAAATTCAACCAGATCGGTTCACTGACCGAAACTCTGGCTGCAATCAAGATGGCGAAAGATGCGGGTTATACCGCGGTGATTTCACACCGTTCAGGTGAAACCGAAGATGCAACCATCGCTGACCTGGCGGTAGGTACGGCGGCTGGCCAGATCAAAACCGGTTCTATGAGCCGTTCTGACCGTGTTGCTAAGTACAACCAGCTGATTCGTATCGAAGAAGCGCTGGGCAGCAAAGCACCGTTCAACGGTCTGAAAGAAGTTAAAGGCCAGGCGTAATCGCCTGAGTATGCTGCCTGCGGGCAGCATCGTCTGAATGAAGCCCCGCCTTGTGCGGGGCTTTTGCTTTTATTTGGCACGAAGCAGCTGTGACCTGGCGCATAAGATCTGCCATAATCTGCGCCTCAAATTTTAGACGTGAGTAAATAATGTTCTACCCGATTAACGAAATGTTCCAGACGCTGCAGGGCGAAGGTTTTTACACCGGTGTTCCGGCGCTGTTCATCCGCTTACAAGGATGTCCGGTGGGCTGTAGCTGGTGTGATACCAAACATACCTGGGAAAAGCGGGCGGATCGGGAGACCTCGCTGGGTGATATTCTGGTCAAAACCGTGGAAAGCGATGCGTGGGGCAGCGCCGATGCGGCCATGTTGATCGACACCATCCAACGTCAGGGCTGGACCGCACGTCATGTGGTGATCACCGGCGGCGAACCGGCGATTTTTGATCTGCGCCCTTTGACGGAACAATTAGAAGCGGCGGGTTTTGCCTGCCAGATCGAAACCAGCGGCACGCACGACGTGCAGTGTTCCGACGCAACATGGGTGACGGTTTCACCCAAGGTGAACATGCGCGGTGGCTATGATGTTTTGCCGCAGGCACTGCAGCGTGCCGATGAGATTAAACATCCGGTGGCGCGTGAGCGTGATGTGGAAGCGTTAGATACGTTGCTGGCAGGATTACACGACGATAAAAAGCGTATTGTGGCACTGCAACCGATCAGCCGTGGTGATGCGGCAACGAAACTCTGTATTGAAACCTGTATCGCCCGCAACTGGCGGCTTTCGATGCAGACGCACAAATACCTGAATATTGCCTGAGTTCTAAGGTCGCCATGCATGGCGACCTCACTCACGGTTACGGCTTCACTGACCTCAACCGCGATAAACGCAGCCGGCGGTGCAGGTCTCTTTAATCATTACCGCACTCAATTCCGGCAGAATCGGCTTCATCTGATCCCAAATCCATTTCGCCAGCACTTCACTGGTAGGATTCTCCAGACCCGGAATGTCATTCAGATAGTGATGATCGAGGCGTTCATACAGCGGCTTAAACTTCGCCTTCAGTTCGGCAAAATCCATCACCCAACCGGTATGCGCATCCACTTCGCCGGTAATTTCTAATCGCACCAGGAATGAATGGCCGTGCAAACGCCCACATTTATGGCCTTCCGGCACGTGAGGTAAGCGGTGGGCAGATTCAAACTGGAACTCTTTAAATAACGTGGTAGACATAATGGCTCTCAGACTTAAAAACCGCTGAAGTCTACCTGAATTGCAGATTTTTCGCACCCGCTGGCAACGAAAAGGGCATTTTGCGCCATGCCGACAGCAAAACGCCTAATTAACTCATTGAATCATATCGCCTTCATTTACCACTTTTGCTGGTTAACTTTACCCGAAAAACCACTTAGTCATTTTGGTTATTTAATATGTCGAAGGCGTATTTAATCGTTAATATACAGCCCGGTAACCTACGCACTCTTTCGCAACATATTGATCCGGACTTCTGACACTGGAATTTTTAACGCAATGACGACTCAGGCACCAGGTTCACTGCTTCCGTTATCACCGGAGCAACTCGCGCGCTTACAGGCGGCGACCACGGATTTCAACACCACTCAGATGGCCTGGCTCTCCGGCTATTTCTGGGGCATGGTCAATCAGACGCCGGGTGCGGCTGCCGCGCCAGCGCCTGTGCAGGCAGAAACCCCAACCATCACGCTGATCTCCGCCTCGCAGACCGGTAACGCGCGTCGCCTGGCTGAGCAACTGCGTGATGACCTGCTGGCTGCTAAGCTGAGCGTCAATCTGGTTAACGCCGGCGATTATAAATTCAAGCAGATCGGTCAGGAAAAGCTGCTGGTGGTGGTGACTTCCACGCAAGGCGAGGGCGAGCCGCCGGAAGAGGCCGTGGCGCTGCATAAATTCCTGCTGTCGAAGAAAGCGCCGAAGTTCGCAGGCACAGCGTTTGCTGTGTTCGGTCTCGGCGATACCTCTTATGAGTTTTTCAGCAAAGCCGGTAAAGACTTTGATGAACGTCTGGCTGAGCTGGGTGCAGAACGACTGCTGGATCGTGTGGATGCCGATGTTGAATACAAAGAGCAGGCGAACGCCTGGCGTCAGCAGATCACCGAGATTCTGAAAGCGCGTGTGCCGAGCGAATCGCCAGCACAGGCCGCCATCACCGCGGCGGGCAGCGTTAACCTGGTCGACAGCAGCCCGTACACCAAAGAAGAGCCGCTGGTGGCCAGCCTGGCGGCCAACCAGAAGATCACCGGACGCGATTCGGATAAAGATGTGCGTCACATTGAGATCGACCTTGGCGATTCTGGCCTGCGCTACCAGCCGGGCGACGCACTCGGCGTGTGGTTTGAAAACGATGACGAGCTGGTGCAGGAACTGCTGCAGCTGGTGTGGCTGAAAGGTGACGAGCAGGTTGAGGTGCAGGGCAAAACCCTGCCGCTAGCCGAAGCGCTGAAAACCCATTTCGAACTGACGGTTAACACGCCACAAATCGTTGAACAGTATGCGGCGCTGTCCCGCAATGATGCGCTGTTGGCGCTGGCCGGTGACAAGCCGAAGCTGCAGAGTTATGCGCAGAGCTTCCCGATTGTCGATATGGTGCGTCAGGCACCGACCGAACTGAATGCTGAACAATTAACCGGCCTGCTGCGTCCGCTGACGCCGCGCCTCTACTCCATCGCCTCATCGCAGGCGGAGAACGAAACCGAAGTGCACATCACCGTAGGTGCGGTGCGCTTTGAAATCGACGGTCGTCAGCGCGGCGGCGGCGCCTCAACATGGTTGGCGGATCGTATTGAGGAAGAAGGCGAAATTCGCGTCTTCATCGAGCACAACGATAACTTCCGTTTACCGGCTAACCCGGAAACGCCAGTGATCATGATTGGTCCGGGCACCGGCATCGCGCCGTTCCGCGCCTTTATGCAGCAGCGCGATAACGATGGCGCAGGCGGTAAAAACTGGCTGTTCTTCGGTAACCCGCATTTCACCGATGATTTCCTCTATCAGGTGGAGTGGCAGAAGTATGTCAAAGATGGCCTGCTGACCCATATTGATCTGGCATGGTCGCGCGATCAGGCCGAGAAGGTTTACGTACAAGATAAAATCCGCGCCAAAGGTGCGGAGGTGTGGAGCTGGTTACAGGAAGGCGCACACCTTTACGTCTGCGGCGACGCCAATCGTATGGCGAAAGACGTTGAGCAGGCATTACTGGATGTGGTGGTCGAACACGGCGGCATGGATCGTGAAACGGCTGACGAATTTTTAAGTGAGCTGCGCATTGAGCGCCGTTATCAGCGAGACGTTTACTAATGAGCGAAAAACATCCTGGACCGCTGGTCGTTGAAGGCAAGCTGGTCGACGCTGAGCGTCTGAAAAAACAGAGCAACTACCTGCGCGGCACCATCCTCGACGATCTCGACGATGGCCTGACCGGCGGCTTCACCGGCGACAACTTCCTGCTGATCCGTTTCCACGGTATGTACCAGCAGGATGACCGCGACATTCGTGCCGAGCGTGTAGCGCAGAAACTCGAACCGCGTCACGCCATGATGCTGCGTTGCCGTCTGCCGGGCGGCATCATCACGCCAACGCAGTGGCTGGCAATTGATAAATTCGCCACCGATAAAACCATTTATGGCAGCATCCGGTTGACCAACCGCCAGACCTTCCAGTTTCACGGCATTCTGAAGAAGAACGTCAAGCCGACGCACCAGATGCTGCACGAAGTCGGGCTGGATGCGCTGGCGACCGCCAACGACGTGAACCGTAACGTGCTTTGCACCTCGAATCCGGTGGAATCAGAGCTGCATCAGGAAGCGTACGAGTGGGCGAAAAAGCTGTCAGAGCATCTGCTGCCGCAAACCCGCGCTTACGCGGAAATCTGGTGGGACAAAGAGAAGGTCGCCACCACCGACAAAGAGCCGATTCTTGGCGAAACCTATCTGCCGCGTAAATTCAAAACCACGGTGGTGGTACCGCCACACAACGATGTCGATCTGCACGCCAATGACCTGAACTTCATCGCCATCGCCGAGCAGGGCAAGCTGATTGGCTTTAACCTGCTGGTGGGCGGGGGCTTGTCGATTGATCACGGCAACAAAGCAACGTATGCGCGCACCGCAAGCGAATTCGGCTTTCTGCCGGTCGAGAAGATCCTCGACGTGGCGGCTGCGGTGGTCACCACGCAGCGCGACTGGGGGAATCGCACCGATCGTAAAAATGCCAAGACCAAATACACGCTGGAACGCGTCGGTGTTGAAACCTTCAAAGCGGAAGTGGAAAAGCGTGCCGGTCTGACCTTCGAACCGATTCGTCCGTATGCGTTCACCTCGCGCGGCGATCGCGTTGGCTGGGTGAAAGGCATCGATGAGAAATGGCACCTGACGCTGTTCATTGAGAACGGCCGTCTGCTGGATTATCCTGGCCGTCCGCTGAAACGCGGCATCGCCGAAATTGCCAAAATCCATCAGGGCGATTTCCGTCTGACGGCTAACCAGAACCTGATTGTGGCTGGCGTGCCGGAGAAGCAAAAAGCGCAGATCGAAGCCATCGCCCGTGAACACGGTTTGATGGAAGCGGTCACGCCGCAGCGTGAGAACTCGATGGCGTGTGTGGCGTTCCCGACCTGTCCGCTGGCGATGGCCGAAGCCGAGCGCTTCCTGCCGTCGTTCGTGACCAAAGTGGAAGAGATCATGCATAAGCATGGTGTCGGCGAAGAGCACATAGTGTTACGCGTTACCGGTTGCCCAAATGGTTGTGGCCGTGCTTTGCTGGCGGAGTTAGGTCTGGTGGGCAAAGCGCCGGGCCGTTACAACTTACACATTGGCGGCAACCGCGAAGGTACGCGCATTCCACGCATGTACCGCGAGAACATCAACGAAGGCGAAATCCTCGCCAGCATTGATGAGCTGGTGGCGCGCTGGGCAACCGAGCGTCAGGCCAACGAAGGCTTCGGCGACTTCGTGATTCGCACCGGCATTATTAAAGCCGTGGTTGATCCCGCCCGTGATTTCTGGGACTCGGAGGCAGTATGACGGTACTCGATCTCGCAGCACTGAATGGTTCATCAAAAGTTGACCGCATCATGGCGCTGGCGGAAAGCAACGTGCAGTTGGAGAAACTCTCCGCTGAACAACGCGTGGGCTGGGCATTAGAACAGCTGCCAGGCGCATTTGTGTTGTCATCCAGCTTTGGTATTCAGGCGGCGGTTTTGCTGCATATGGTGACGCAGCAGAAGCCGGACATTCCGGTGATCCTGACCGATACCGGTTACCTGTTCCCGGAAACTTACCGCTTTATTGATGAGCTGACCGACAAGCTCAATCTCAACCTGCAAATCTTCCGTGCGGAGACCTCAGCGGCATGGCAGGAAGCGCGTTATGGCAAACTGTGGGAGCAGGGCGTCGAAGGGATTGAGCAGTATAACCAGATCAACAAAGTGGAACCGATGAACCGCGCGCTGGAAACGCTGGGCGCGCAAACCTGGTTTGCTGGCCTGCGCCGCGATCAGTCTGGCAGTCGCGCCAGTTTGCCGGTGCTGGCGGTGCAGCGCGGCGTGTTCAAGATTCTGCCGATCATTGATTGGGATAACCGTCAGGTGCATCAGTATCTGACCCAACACGGATTGAAATACCATCCGCTGTGGGATGAAGGTTATCTGTCAGTGGGCGATACGCATACCACCAAAAAGTGGGAACCGGGCATGGCAGAGGAAGAGACACGCTTCTTCGGCCTGAAGCGCGAGTGCGGGTTGCATGAAGGTTGATTGGTAGGTGCTCGTTGTCCCCCGTCTTTGGTTTGTGCTCGCTTTCCCCCTCCTCTGTCCTCCCCCATAAATGGGGGAGGAAGATGCTGCCAGTTGGTGCTCGCTTTCCCCCTCCTCGGTCCTCCCCCATGAATGGGGGAGGAAGATGCTGCCAGTTGGTGCTCGCTTTCCCCCTCCTCGGTCCTCCCCCATAAATGGGGGAGGAAGATGCTGCCATATGTGAGTTCTGAAGCTGCATGTGGCAGCGTCTCCTTCCCCCGCTAGCGGGGGAAGGCCGGGATGGGGGACAGCCAGCACAATCGAGTAGAGGATTGTCAGCACAATCAGACCCCCTGCAACCCCACAAACTCTTCCGCCGCACGCGTCACATTCACTTTCGTCACTTCATAATGCGCCACCGCCACAAACGGATCTTCCGCCAGGATGGTATCTAATCGCGCACGATCAATATCCTTCACCAACAGCACGCCGCCGGTGCGTGGATCTTTGCGTCCCGCCGCGATAAACACGCCGTTAGCGAAATAGCGATCCAGCCAGCTAATGTGCGGTTCCAGTAACGCTTCCACTTCTTCTACCGGACGAAAATAGTTCAGATATACCACGTACATAGGGAATCCTCAGGTTGTCGGATTAGCAAGCTCGGTCAGCAGCGGCAGCAGAATCTTCACGCTGTCATGCGTGCGCTGGGTGATGCGGCCAGGCAGCCAGTGATCGAGGTAGTTGAGATTATCGCGCTCGGTTTGATGGCGCACATTGCCTTCCGGGAAGTGGCTGGAACGCGCGCGCTGCTGCTGCCCATCTTTGTTGCCCAGCGTCCAGTTGGCGGCGGTGACATCCATCAGTGGCATGCCGGCTTTGTCGAACGGATTGACGCCGGGATAATCGCGTGCGGTCATCGCGTGGCTGGCGGCGGAGATACCGTAACGGTGCGCCAGCTGCACGGCACGCGCGCTGGTCTGTTTGCGCACCGCCGCTGGCGTATTGATGCCGCTGTTAAAGTAGAGATGATCGCCGACAATCAGGCTATTCAGATCGATCACCAGCAGCGTGTTCTTCTTCTCCTGCGCGCTCATGCGCGCCAGATAATCATCCATGCCGTGCAAACCCGCTTCACCGGCGCTCAGCGCCACAAAGCGCACGCCGTAGTGCAGCGGCGTTTTGCTTAGCGCCTGCGCCAGCTCCAGCATCACGCCAAGCCCGGAGGCATTGTCATCCACGCCCTGCAAACGCAGGCCGCCGAGATTGTTATCGGCTTCGTGGCGGCTGAGCGGCGTCCAGGTATCCAGGTGCGTAACGATCAGGATCTCCTGCGGCACTTCACCGGCACGCGCGGCAATCACCGACGTGGCCGTAACTTTGTGGGTGCGGCTCTCGCCCTTTTTCTCCAGCCAGCTATAGCTGGTTTTAAACTGGCGGGTATTACTCTGATATCCCAACTGGCTGAACTGCTGCTGCAGATAATCGGCAGTCAGCAACTCGGCGGGACTGCCGCTCATGCGGCCGGGGAAATAAGTGGCGATATGGCGAAGCTGCTGTTCGGCAAAATGCCCTTGCGCGCTGTTGCTCGCAGCCTGAACAAAGAAAGGCAAACCGCCCGCGAGCAGTGCAGCCAGCACAGTGCGGCGGAGAGTGGCAAACATAGTTAGCGTCCTTTTCTGACATCCGGTCATGCTAAAAAAATTCCGACTTAGTATGAAACTGTGACGACACTTGCACAATTTGATTTGCTCCGAAACACCAGCAATATCATTTGTTAAGCACAAAATGTTATCAGCAATCCTGGGTCGTTATTCCATTCGGTAACTACTCATTCCAATTCGTAATTTCATCTGCTGGAAGGGCGGGACGTATAGTCGCGTTAACTTATTGTAAAACTAGCAAGGTTAACGTGGATTATCTGCCTCTCTTTGCCGATCTCAAAAGCCGTCCGGTGCTGGTTGTCGGCGGTGGCGACATCGCGGCGCGCAAAATAGAACTGCTGCGGCGTGCCGGTGCGCGCGTGCTGGTCGCCGCGCGCGAACTCGGTCATGAGCTGCAGGCGCTGCTGGAAATTGAGGCGATTGAATGGATCGCTGAACGCTTTGATCCGGCGCAGCTGGATGGCGTGTTCCTCGTGATTGCCGCTACCGATGACAACGCGCTTAACGCGCAGGTGTTCGATGCCGCCAATGCGTGCCACAAGCTGGTGAACGTGGTGGACGATCAGCCGAAGTGCAGCTTTATCTTCCCGTCGATTGTCGATCGTTCACCGCTGGTGGTGGCGATCTCCTCTAGTGGCACCGCGCCGGTGTTGGCGCGTCTGCTGCGTGAAAAAATTGAAGCGTTACTGCCGGCCAATCTCGGACAGATGGCGGAAGTGGCTGGGCAGTGGCGCGACAAAGTGAAGCAGCGCTATCACCGCATGTCTGACCGCCGTCGCTTCTGGGAACGCGCCTTTAACGGTCTGTTCGCCAGCCAGATGGCGGCGGGTAACGTCCATGAAGCGCGGCGCACGCTGGATCACGAACTGGAAAACGATAGCGACAATCAGGGCGAAATCACGCTGGTAGGCGCCGGTCCGGGCGACAGCGGTTTGCTGACGCTGCGTGGCTTGCAGGTGATGCAGCTGGCCGATGTGGTGCTGTATGACCATCTGGTCAGCGACGAAGTGCTTGAGCTGGTGCGGCGCGATGCCGACCGCATCTGCGTCGGCAAACGCGCCGGTGCGCATTCTGTGCCGCAGGAAGAGACCAATCAGATGCTGGTGACGCTGGCGCAACAGGGTAAACGCGTGGTGCGCCTGAAAGGCGGCGATCCGTTTATTTTTGGCCGCGGTGGCGAAGAGCTGCAGGCGGCGCAGGCCGCGGGCATTCCGTTCCAGGTGGTGCCGGGCATCACCGCTGCAGCAGGCGCAACCGCCTATGCCGGTATTCCACTGACCCATCGCGACCACGCGCAGAGCGTGCTGTTTATTACCGGTCACTGTCGCGCGGATGGCGACGGCATTGATTGGCCGTCGCTGGCGCGCGCACGTCAAACCTTAGCGATTTATATGGGCACGGTGAAAGCGGCGGAAATCGCTGCCGGGCTTATCGAACATGGCCGCGCCGCCTCCACGCCGGTGGCGGTGATTGGGCGCGGCACGCGTCAGGATCAGCAGGTGCTGACCGGCACATTGGATCAACTGGAGGCGCTGGCTGCGGCCGCGCCCACGCCAGCACTGTTAGTGATTGGCGAAGTCGTAAATTTGCACGGGCAATTGGCCTGGTTCCAACATTCGGCACAGCAGGGGGCTCGCGAGTCCGCCGTTGTCAATTTGGCTTGAGGAAAAATTATGGACCAAAATCGACTTACTCATCTGCGCCAGCTGGAGGCAGAGAGTATCCATATCATCCGCGAGGTGGCGGCCGAGTTCAGCAATCCGGTGATGATGTACTCCATCGGTAAAGACTCCTCGGTAATGCTGCATCTGGCGCGTAAAGCCTTCTATCCGGGCACGCTGCCGTTTCCGCTGCTGCATGTTGATACCGGCTGGAAATTCCGTGAAATGTACGAGTTCCGCGATCGCACCGTGAAAGCGATGGGCGCGGAGTTGCTGGTGCATCGCAACCCGGAAGGCGTGGCGATGGGCATCAACCCGTTTGTGCACGGCAGCGCCAAGCACACCGACATCATGAAAACCGAAGGCCTGAAGCAGGCGCTGAACAAATACGGTTTTGATGCGGCATTTGGCGGCGCACGTCGTGATGAAGAGAAGTCGCGCGCGAAAGAGCGTATCTACTCCTTCCGCGATCGCTTCCACCGCTGGGACCCGAAAAACCAGCGCCCTGAGCTGTGGCACAACTACAACGGCCAGATTAACAAAGGCGAAAGCATCCGCGTGTTCCCGCTCTCCAACTGGACCGAGCTGGATATCTGGCAGTACATCTTCCTCGAGAATATCGAGATCGTGCCGCTCTACCTCGCCGCGCCGCGTCCGGTGCTGGAGCGTGATGGCATGCTGATGATGATCGACGACGACCGTATCGATCTCCAGCCAGGTGAAGTGATCAAGCAGCGCATGGTGCGTTTCCGTACGCTCGGCTGCTGGCCGCTGACCGGCGCAGTTGAATCAGAGGCGCAGACGCTGCCGGAAATTATTGAAGAGATGCTGGTCTCCACCACCAGTGAACGCCAGGGACGTGTGATTGACCGCGACCAGGCCGGTTCGATGGAAATGAAGAAACGTCAGGGTTATTTCTAAGGAGACGCAGATGAATACCGTTATTGCACAACAGATTGCCGATCAGGGCGGCGTAGAAGCCTGGCTGACCGCGCAACAACATAAAAGCCTGCTGCGTTTCCTGACCTGCGGTAGCGTCGACGACGGCAAAAGTACGCTGATTGGTCGCCTGCTGCACGACACGCGTCAAATTTATGAAGACCAGCTCTCCTCGCTGCACAACGACAGCAAACGTCACGGGACGCAGGGTGAGAAGCTGGATCTCGCGTTACTGGTTGATGGCTTGCAGGCCGAGCGCGAGCAGGGCATCACCATTGATGTGGCGTATCGCTATTTCTCCACTGAGAAGCGCAAATTTATTATTGCCGACACGCCAGGACACGAGCAGTACACCCGCAACATGGCGACCGGTGCATCGACCTGCGATTTGGCGATCCTGCTGATCGATGCGCGTAAAGGCGTGCTGGATCAGACGCGTCGTCACAGCTTTATCTCCACGCTGCTGGGCATTAAGCATCTGGTGGTCGCCATCAACAAGATGGATCTGGTGGAGTACAAGCAAGAGACCTTTGAGCAGATCAAACAGGATTACCTCGATTTCGCCGCGCAGCTGCCGGAAGACCTTGATATTCGCTTTGTGCCGATGTCGGCGCTGGAAGGCGATAACGTGGCAACGCCCAGCGTCACCATGCCGTGGTACAGCGGCCCAACGCTGCTCGACGTATTAGAAACCGTTGAATTGAACCGCGTGGTGGATCATCAGCCAATGCGTTTCCCGGTGCAGTATGTGAACCGTCCTAACCTCGATTTCCGTGGTTATGCCGGTACGCTGGCGTCGGGTGTGGTCAACGTCGGTCAGCGCGTGAAAGTGCTGCCATCGGGCGTGGAATCGACCATCTCGCGCATCGTCACCTTCGATGGCGACCTGCCTGAAGCGGGTGCCGGTGAAGCGATTACGCTGGTGCTGAAAGATGAGATCGACATCAGTCGTGGCGATCTGCTGGTGGATGCGGAAGCCGAGCTGCAAGCGGTGCAATCCGCCACCATTGACGTAGTGTGGATGGCGGAACAACCGCTGCAGCCGGGCCAAAGTTACGAAGTGAAGATCGCCGGTAAGAAAACCCGCGCGCGCGTCGAGAAAGTGATCCATCAGGTGGAGATCAACTCGCTGGAGAAGCGCACCGTGGACAGCCTGCCGCTTAACGGGATCGGACTGGTCGAACTGACCTTTGACGAACCGATGGTGCTGGACGCGTATCGCCAGAATCCGGTGACTGGCGGCATGATCTTTATCGATCGTATGAGCAACGTGACGGTTGGCGCGGGCATGATTAATCAGCCGCTGACCGATGTGCGTACGCAATCAGGTCAGTTCAGCGATTTCGAGCTGGAGCTGAACGCGCTGGTGCGTCGTCACTTCCCACACTGGAACGCGCGCGATCTGCTGGGTGGCAAGTAATGGCGCAACACGATGAAAACGTGGTGTGGCACGATCATCCGGTAACGCGCGAGGAGCGCGAACAGCAGCACGGCCATCAAGGCGTGGTGCTGTGGTTCACCGGGCTTTCCGGCTCGGGGAAATCCACCGTAGCCGGCGCGCTGGAGCAGGCGCTGCATCGGGCCGGTGTGAACACCTATCTGCTGGATGGCGACAACGTGCGTCACGGTTTGTGCCGTGACCTCGGCTTTAGCGATGACGATCGTAAAGAGAACATTCGTCGTGTCGGCGAAGTGGCGAAACTGATGGTCGATGCCGGTTTGGTGGTGCTGACTGCATTTATCTCGCCGCATCGCGCGGAACGCAACATGGTGCGCGATCTGCTGGCTGAAGGGCAGTTTATCGAAGTGTTTGTCGATACGCCCTTGGCCGTGTGCGAAGCGCGCGATCCCAAAGGTTTGTACAAAAAAGCCCGTGCCGGTGAGCTGCGTAATTTCACCGGTATCGATAGTGTTTACGAGGCGCCAGACGCCCCGGAAATCCACCTTGATGGCGAACAATTGGTTACAAAACTCGCCGGCCAATTGTTAGACCTGCTGCGTCACCGCGATATCATCAGATCCTGAACCGACAGCGGCAAATCCCTTTGGGTTTGCCGCGCTTAGCGTCAACAGGATCTCTATGCAGAACGTAACGCCCATGCTAGCCCGTAAAGATGAACGCACCCCGGATGAGTCTCGCTCATCACTGCCGGGCGGCGTGTTTGGCTTTCTCTCGTACTGGTGCGCACTGGCGATTCCGTTCATGCTCTACGGCTCCAACACGCTGTTCTTCTTCCTCTACACCTGGCCATTCTTCCTCGCGCTGCTGCCGGTTTCGGTACTGATTGGTATCGTGCTCAGCCTGATGATCCGCACTCATTTATTCTGGAGCGGGATCGCCACGGCGATTGTGGTGGTGTGCTTGTTCTGGCTGCTGTTCTCATTTCTCTCCGGTTGGTAACGCCCAGCTGATGTGCAAACGCATCGGCAGGTTACAAAACTTTACCTGCCGTCTCGCCTCCCACTCTGGCATTATTTGCACGGCTAAACGCCCGTGCGCGGCATTTTCGCCGTCGCAGTGGAGTCCAGCGTCAAGTTATGGGATGATTGGGCCGTTTTTCAGGGGGCGGGGATGGGAAAACTGACGTTACTGCTACTCGTGCTGCTGGGATGGCTTCAATATTCCCTGTGGCTGGGTAAGAACGGTATTCATGACTATACGCGCGTCAACGAAGACGTCGCGACACAACAGGCGAATAACGCCAAGCTTAAAGCGCGTAACGATCAGCTATTCGCCGAAATTGACGATCTCAATGGCGGCTCTGAAGCGATCGAAGAACGCGCACGTAATGAACTGGGCATGATTAAGCCCGGTGAGACTTTCTATCGTCTGGTGCCAGACCAGAACAAACGTAACGCGCAACAAGCTGCGCAAAATCAACAACGATAAGCCATGAACAAGCGCCCGATCCTTGCGGATGTGATTGCCGTGGTGCCCGCCGCAGGTGTGGGCAGCCGAATGCAGGCTGCCTGCCCAAAACAGTATCTGACCATTGGTCAATTCACCCTTCTTGAACACAGCGTCGCTCGTCTGCTGGCACATCCTGCGGTAAAACAGGTGATTGTGCCGGTCAGCAATGATGATGGCTGGTTCGATTCACTGCCGCTGGCGCAGGATTCCCGTATTCTCCGCGTGACCGGTGGCGACACGCGCGCCGAATCAGTGCTGGCGGGCTTAAACGCCATTCACCACAGCGAATGGGTGCTGGTGCATGACGCCGCGCGTCCTTGCCTGCATCCGGACGATTTAGCACGTCTGCTGGCGGTACGTGAGTACAGCAAGGTTGGCGGAATTCTGGCGGCGCCGGTGCGCGACACCATGAAACGCGCCGAACCGGGCAAAACCGCCATCGCCCACACCGTTGAACGCGAGGATTTATGGCACGCGTTAACGCCGCAATTTTTCCCGCATCAACTGCTCACCGCTTGCCTGACGCGCGCACTCCATGAAGGCGCTACCATTACCGATGAAGCGTCGGCGCTGGAGTATTGCGGTTATCACCCGGAATTGGTGAGTGGACGCAGCGACAATATTAAGGTGACGCGGCCAGAAGATCTGGCGCTGGCGGCCTTCTATCTTACCCAGATTCAGTTACAGGAGAGCGCATGATGCGTATCGGTCACGGTTTTGACGTTCACGCTTTTGGCGGCGAAGGTCCGTTAGTGATTGGCGGGGTGCGTATTCCCTTCGAACACGGTTTTATTGCCCATTCTGATGGTGATGTGGCGCTGCATGCGTTGACGGATGCCTTGCTCGGCGCGGTGGCGATGGGCGATATTGGCAAGTTGTTCCCGGATACCGATCCGGCGTTTAAAGGCGCTGACAGCCGCGGTTTGCTGCGCGAAGCCTGGCGTCGGATTCAGCTGAAAGGCTATCGCATCGGTAACGTTGATGTGACCATCATTGCGCAGGCACCGAAAATGTTGCCGCATGTGCCGCAGATGCGCGTCAATATCGCCGAAGATCTCGGTTGCCATATGGATGACGTCAACGTCAAAGCCACCACCACCGAAAAGCTGGGCTTTACCGGGCGTGGCGAAGGCATTGCCTGTGAAGCGGTTGCGCTGCTGATAAAGGCCGATCAGGCATGAGTGAACTGCATTACCTGCACGGCGTGCCGACTGCCACCGGCGTCATAAAAGCCAATCCCGAAGATTTCGTGGTGATTGAAGATCTTGGCTATCCCTATGATGGCGAAGGTGAACAGCTGTTGGTGCGCATCCGTAAAATTGGCTGCAATACGCGCTTTGTCGCTGAAGCCATCGCCAAATTTCTCGGCGTGCCGGTGCGTGACCTTAGCTACGCCGGCATGAAAGATCGTCATGCCGTCACCGAGCAAACGCTCTGTTTCCGCGTGCCCGGCAATGGCATGCCGAATCTGGCCGGATTCCAGCTGGAAGGCGTTGAAATCCTGCAGGTGATTCGCCACAAACGCAAACTGCGTACCGGCGCGCTGGCGGGCAATGCGTTCCGCTTAGTGGTGCGTCAGATCTCCGATCGCCGTGAAGTCGACGCACGTTTACAGCAGATTCAACAGCGCGGCGTGCCGAACTACTTTGGTGAGCAGCGCTTTGGTCGTGGCGGCAACAACCTAACGCAGGCGAAACAGTGGGCGCAAGAGACATTCCGTCCGCGCGATCGCAATATGAAAGGTTTGCTGTTGTCAGCGACCCGCAGTCATCTGTTTAATCAGGTGACCAGCGCGCGTTTGCAGCGTGATGGCGCACTGGATGTGGTGCAGGTGGGCGATGCGGTACAGCTGGCCGGTCGCGGCAGCTGGTTCGTGGCGCAGGCGGAAGAGTTGCCTGACGTGCAGCAGCGCATCGATAATCATCAACTGCGCATCACTGCGCCGCTGCCGGGTCGCGGTGATGCGGGTCCGCAAGGCGACGCGCTGCTTTTTGAGCAGCAGAGCCTGGCAGGCGCAGAAGAATTGATTACACTGCTTGAGCGCGAGCGGGTTGATGCCGCGCGTCGTGCAATGCTGGTGGTGCCAAAGGATCTGCGCTGGGAATGGTGGGACGATGTGACGCTGGAGATGCAGTTCTGGCTGCCCGCGGGCAGTTTTGCCACCAGCGTGGTGCGTGAGCTTCTCCAACAAGAAGGTAACAATGCGGATATTGCTGAGTAACGATGATGGAATTCATGCGCCAGGTATTCAGACGCTGGCGCGTGCTTTACGTGAGTTTGCCGAGGTGCAGGTTGTCGCGCCCGATCGCAATCGTAGCGGCGCATCTAACTCGCTCACGCTGGAGACGCCGCTGCGTACCTTTACACATGAAAACGGCGATATCGCGTTGCAGATGGGCACGCCGACCGACTGCGTGTTCCTCGGCGTGAACAAGCTGATGCAGCCGCGTCCCGATATCGTCGTGTCCGGCATCAACGCCGGTCCAAACCTTGGCGACGATGTGATTTACTCCGGTACCGTCGCTGCGGCAATGGAAGGGCGCCATCTTGGCTTGCCTGCGCTCGCCGTTTCGCTCAACGGACATCAGCATTACGACACCGCCGCATCCATCACTTGTACGCTGTTACGTGCGCTGTCGCGCGCTCCGCTGCGTACCGGCCGTATTCTCAATATCAACGTGCCTGATTTGCCGTTAGCGGAGATCAAAGGTTTCCGCGTGACCCGCTGCGGCAGCCGCCATCCCGCCGATCAGGTTATCTGCACCGAAGACCCGCGCGGCCAGCCGCTTTACTGGATTGGCCCGCCGGGGCAAAAGCTGGATGCAGGCCCGGATACCGATTTCGCTGCGGTGGATGCGGGCTACGTTTCGTTGACCGCGCTGCATGTGGATTTGACCGCGCATGCTGCACAAGAAGTATTGAGTGACTGGCTGACCCAGGCAGAGGTAAAACTCGCATGGTGAATCGCCGCATCGAAACGCTTTTGGAGCAGCTGCGCGCGCAGGGCATTCATGATGAACACCTGCTGAAAGCCATTGCCGATGTGCCTCGTGAGCGTTTTATCGATGAGGCGTTTGAGCATAAAGCGTGGGAAAACGTTGCGCTGCCGATTGGCAACGGCCAGACCATCTCTCAGCCTTACATGGTGGCGCGCATGACCGCCTTGTTAGAGCTCACGCCGGAATCGCGCGTGCTGGAAATCGGCACCGGTTCTGGCTATCAGACCGCGATTCTGGCGCATCTGGTTAATCATGTTTATTCCGTCGAACGCATCAAGGGCTTGCAGTGGCAGGCTAAGCGTCGCCTCAAGCAACTCGATCTGCATAATATCTCTACCCGGCATGGCGATGGCTGGCAGGGCTGGGCGACGCGAGGTCCGTTTGATGCCATTATCGTGACCGCCGCACCGCCTGAAATTCCGACTTTGCTGATAGCGCAATTAGGTGACGGCGGCAAAATGGTGCTGCCGGTTGGTGAGGATCAGCAGGTATTGAAGCGTTTGCGTCGTCAGGGCGATGAATTGATTGAAGAAATCATCGAACCCGTGCGCTTTGTGCCGTTGGTTCAGGGCGATCTGGCCTAGGACAGCATTACGCAATTCTTCACAACTGTTACATGGCACGGCACAGTTGATATTGTTACTATCCTTGTTTATCAATGCTAAAAACCGTTTTTAACGTTACGCGCAGTGGATAATGCGGTTAACGCCGTTACACATTTATATTCAGGGTTGCCATCACGGGGGATCAGTGAGCATGGGAAGCACAGCATTTCAATTACGCCGTTTGGCGGCACTTTCTTTGGTAGGTTTTTGGCTGGCGGGCTGTAGTTCTGGCGATAATACACAGGCACCCATTAGCCAGATTGGTGGCAATAGCGGCGATAGCGGTATGGCTTCAGCCCCAGTCGGCGGCATGATCTCTTCGCAAAACAGCGCTGTGCCCGCGATGCCACGTGGCGGAATGTTAAGCGGCGGCACACCATCGGCACAACCGTCAGGTGGAATGGTAAGTGACAATAACAATGTGGCCACGGAAAATGGTCGCATTGTGTACAATCGCAATTATGGGAATATTCCTAAAGGTAGCTACGGTGGTGAAACCTATACCGTTAAACGTGGCGATACCCTGTTCTACATTGCCTGGATTACCGGCAACGATTTTCGCGATCTGGCACAGCGTAACAATATTGCAGCCCCGTATGGCTTGAACGCTGGGCAAACGCTGCAGGTTGGTAATGGTAACGGCCAGACCATTACCGGTGGAAACGCGATTACTGCCGCCGATGCAACGCAGGGCGGCGTGCCAGTTACACCGAGCCAGACGCAAATTAAATCCACCCCTGTTGCACAGCAACCTGTTATTACGTATTCTGATGATTCGGGTAATTCGTCGGGTAGCAAATTGCTGCCGTCGAAAGGAGCAAATAATGTGGCAACGACCACAGCTCCGGTTGTCGCACCACCTACAGTCAGCAGCACGACTAATAGCACAACTCCAGTGGGAAGCTGGCGTTGGCCGACTGATGGGAAGATCATCGATAACTTCTCCGCTGCGGAAGGCGGAAATAAAGGGGTCGATATCGCCGGTTCGCGTGGACAACCTGTTGTCGCCACAGCTTCGGGAAGAGTGGTGTACGCAGGCAACGCGCTCCGTGGGTACGGTAATTTAATCATCATCAAACACAATGATGACTACCTGAGCGCCTACGCCCATAACGACTCTATGCTGGTCCGGGAACAACAGGAAGTTAAGGCGGGGCAAAAAATCGCTACCATGGGTAGCACCGGTACCAGTTCAGTACGATTGCACTTTGAAATTCGTTACAAGGGGAAATCCGTAAACCCGTTGCGTTATTTACCGCAGCGATAATCCGGCAGAACCTTGGTTCTGCCCTTGGATCACGGGTAGGAGCCGCTAATGAACCAGAATACGCTGAAAGTTAACGATTTACATGAAGATGCGGAATTCGAGGAAAACAACGGAGCTGAGGTTTTTGATGAGAAGGCTCTCGTTGAGAACGAACCTGGTGATAACAACGACGTAGCGGAAGAAGAGCTGTTGTCACAGGGTGCGACGCAACGCGTTTTGGATGCGACGCAGCTTTACCTCGGAGAGATTGGTTATTCACCGCTGCTGACGGCAGAAGAAGAAGTCTTCTTTGCGCGCCGTGCACTGCGGGGTGACATTCCATCTCGCCGCCGCATGATTGAAAGTAACTTACGCTTGGTAGTAAAGATTGCCCGTCGTTATAGCAATCGTGGTCTGGCGCTGCTGGATCTGATTGAAGAGGGTAATCTCGGCTTGATTCGCGCCGTAGAGAAGTTTGACCCAGAACGTGGGTTCCGTTTCTCAACTTACGCCACGTGGTGGATTCGTCAGACAATTGAACGGGCGATTATGAATCAAACCCGTACCATCCGTCTGCCAATCCACATCGTTAAAGAGTTAAATGTTTACCTGCGTACCGCGCGTGAACTTTCGCACAAGCTTGATCATGAGCCAAGTGCTGAAGAGATTGCCGAGCAGCTAGACAAGCCTGTTGATGACGTGAGCCGTATGCTGCGTCTCAATGAGCGCATTACCTCGGTCGATACACCTTTGGGTGGCGATTCCGAAAAAGCGCTGCTGGATATCCTGGCCGATGAGAAAGACAACGGTCCAGAAGACACCACGCAAGACGATGATATGAAACAGAGCATCGTTAAGTGGTTGTTTGAACTGAATGCCAAGCAGCGTGAAGTGCTGGCGCGTCGTTTCGGCCTGTTAGGCTACGAAGCGGCAACGCTCGAAGATGTCGGTCGTGAAATCGGGTTGACCCGTGAACGCGTACGTCAGATTCAGGTGGAAGGACTGCGTCGTCTGCGTGAGATTCTGCAGACGCAAGGTTTGAACATCGAAGCACTGTTTCGTGAATAACAGAATACGTGGTTAATACAAGAAGCGGTGGTGAAAACCACCGCTTTTTTATTGGTTAAAATATACATACAGCACTTGTTAATTGATCAAAGTAAAATCTTTTAACGCTATCACTTAAACCCTCACCTAAATAGATAAACGTAAATTAAATCCATTAGATGTTAATTAAACATCTAATAAATGCTCAATTTATCTTGCTCTCATTTAGAGAATTGTAATGTTGCGCACGACTTTCTTTGCAATTTTGCCTTATTTCTTTTCTCCGTGTCACTCTGATAAAAGTTTTTAACATGGTGCTATGCCATTTTCTTGCTCGCTGTATCACCAGGATATTCAAGCAATGAATAACTAAAAGGGAGTGAGAAGAACAATGTGTGTGCAAAGCAGCAGTACAAAGTCACAATACTCCAGAGTGGTTTTTGGGATGCCAATATCTCTGCTATGGGGATATATTGCGATGGCCATCTTCATGACCGGCGATGGCATCGAACTGGCTCATCTCTCCCGATATCTCTACGATCTCGGCTATGGAGAAAAACAAGTTTCATTAGTTTTCACCGTTTATGCGTTAACGGCAGCAGTTTCAAGTTGGCTTTCCGGTGCCGTCAGTGAAATTTATGGTCCGAAGAAAATTATGCTCACCGGCGCTATTTGGTGGATGGTGTTACATGCCGTATTTGTTTATTTTGGCGTAAGTGAAAATAACTTTACCTTAATGTTGGTGAGTTATACGTTGCGCGGCTTCGCTTATCCGCTGTTCTTTTATGGATTCTATGTATTAGTAGTGCAGCGCACGCCTGAGCATCGACTTGCCTCCGCAACCGGCTGGATATGGTCGATGTTTACCATTGGTTATGGCATTACCGCTTCCTTCCTCTCCGGCCTTCTGGTGCCTGAAATTGGTTTCATTAATACGCTTTGGCTTTCACTGCTGTTTGCTGCGGTGGGCGGTGTGATTATATTGTTTACGGTTAAAACTCAGAGTGAACACAATCTAAATAGTAACGGCGTCAGTCGCAAAGAAAAATTGCGGGAAATATCGCGCGGAATAACCTTGATCTTCGAAGACCGCAGTATGTTCTTTGCGCTGATAACACGCATCTTATGTAATGTGGCATTATTTGGCCTGCCGGTATTTATGCCGATCTATTTCACCCGTGAATTAGGATTTTCTACTAAAGAGTGGGCGACTATCTGGGGCGTATTTTTCCTGGTTCAACCACTAACCAATGTGCTTTGGGGCATTATTGGCGATCGTATTGGCTGGATTTTTCAAATGCGCTGGTTTGGTTTCTTCGGATGCACGATTACCACTGCCGCTTTCTATTATTTACCCTCATTTTTCCCAGGTAATCTGGCGTTAGCCATTGTCTGCGCGCTGTTATTAGCCTTAACGCTTACCTCCTTTGTGCCAATGGGGGCTATTTTCCCGATGCTGGCGCCGCAGCATAAAGGCGCTGCGGTTTCGGTGCAAAATCTGGGTGGTGGTTTCGGTAATCTAATTGGTCCGGCGGTTGCCGCACTAATGTTCGGCCTGTCATTTGAAATCAAGCACGTGATTATTACTTTCTCCGTTCTCTATTTTGCTGGCGGCGTCATGACATTCTTTATTCGTGATCCCCAACCAAAAATAGAGCGTAACGCTCCTTTCAAGACCACGGCCAGCGAATCCGAATAAATACCCCCAATGAAAAGGACCACAATATGACAACACCATTTTCACTGCAAAATAAGGTCGCCATCGTCACCGGCGCCGCATCGGGAATTGGTTACGCCATTGCCCGCTGTTTAAGTGCTGCGGGTGCTCAAGTGGCGATGATCGATCGCGCAGAAGAGGTAAAAACGGTTGCCAGCAAGATGGACAACCCTGCGCGAGGTTACGTTTTCGATCTGGCTAATGTCGAAGCGCTTGGCGAACTGGTTGAGCAGATTCACCATGATTTTGGCCGCATTGACATCCTGGTCAATAACGCCGGTATTGGCATGCTGGAATCCGTGGGCGAAGTGCAACTCGCCAGCTGGAATACCACGATGTTGATTAACATGACCGCGCCATTCTTCCTCGCTCAGCATTGTGCTCGATATATGAAAGAACACGGTTTTGGCCGCCTGATTAACATCGCCTCACAGGCCAGCGTCATTGCACTCAATGAGCACGCGGCATATTGCACCAGCAAATCGGGTATGGTGTCTTTCACGCGGGTGTTGGCAGCGGAGTTGGGGCCGTTTGGTATTACCGCTAATGCCATTTCACCAACGGTGGTTGAGACGGAATTAGGTAAGCGTTACTGGCATGGGGAGCGAGCGGAGCAGATGAAATCAAAAATCCCATCACGACGTTTTGCCACACCTGACGAAGTCGCGAGTACGGTGTTGTATCTCAGCAGCAATGAAGCGGCAATGGTCAATGGCGAGAATTTAGTGATCGATGGGGGATATAGTGTGATTTAAAGCCGGGCGAGTTGATTAGTATGAGCCCGCTGAAATTGCTTAACACCAGGGAATTGTAAGAAAGAAAAAATGGCCCGCACAGAACGTTGCTTCTGGGCGGGCGAATAACTACACCAGCGTTTTCAAGCGATAGATCCATTCCAGCGCTTGCTTCGGCGTTAAGCTGTCTGGGTCCAGTGCCTCAAGCGCATCAACCGCCGGTGAGGTTTCTGCCACCAGCAACTGCATTTGCGAACCTTCCACTGTGGATGCGGCGGAGCTGCCAGATAACGCTTCCAGCTCCTTCAGCTTGTTACGCGCGCGCTTAATCACTTCCTTCGGCACGCCCGCCAGCGCCGCCACCGCGAGACCATAACTTTTGCTTGCTGCACCATCCTGCACGCTGTGCATAAAGGCGATGGTGTCTCCGTGTTCGACCGCATCCAGATGCACATTCACGACACCTTCCATTTTTTCCGGCAGCGTGGTCAGCTCGAAATAGTGGGTGGCAAACAGCGTCATGGCCTTAATGCGATTCGCCAAACTTTCAGCGCAGGCCCATGCCAGCGACAAACCATCATAAGTCGAGGTGCCACGCCCGATTTCATCCATCAGTACCAGACTGTTTTCGGTAGCGTTATGCAGAATGTTGGCGGTTTCCGTCATCTCCACCATAAAGGTTGAGCGTCCGGAAGCCAGATCATCAGCAGCCCCGACGCGCGTGAAGATGCGATCGATAGGGCCGATGACGGTCTCTTCTGCTGGCACATAGCTGCCTATCCACGCCATCAGCGCGATCAACGCTGTCTGGCGCATGTAGGTACTTTTACCGCCCATATTGGGGCCGGTAATGATCAGCATGCGACGCTGCGGTGAGAGTGACAGCGGATTCGCGATAAACGGCTCTTTCAATACCTGCTCGACCACCGGATGGCGGCCTGCAGTAATACGGATGCCGGCTTTTTCTTGCAGCACCGGGCGGCAATAATTCAGCGTCCATGCACGTTCGGCCAGGTTTGCTAGCACGTCCAGCTCAGAGAGTGCAGCCGCACTGATTTGCAGGGCTTCAAGATGCGGTAGCAAGCGGTCAAACAGCTCATCGTAAAGACCTTTCTCCAGCGCCAGCGCTTTGCCCTTCGACGTCAGGACCTTATCTTCATACTCTTTTAGTTCAGGAATGATATAGCGTTCAGCATTCTTCAGCGTCTGGCGGCGAACGTAATGAATCGGCACCAGATGGCTTTGACCACGGCTGACTTGAATGTAGTAGCCGTGAATCGCGTTAAAGCCGACTTTCAGCGTATCCAGCCCGAGTTTCTCGCGCTCTCGGATTTCCAGACGATCAAGATAATCGGTGGCACCATCGGCTAGCGCACGCCACTCGTCGAGTTCAGCATTGTATCCTGGAGCGATCACGCCACCGTCGCGCACCAGCACCGGTGGCGATTCAATGATCGCCTGTTCCAGCAACTCACGCAGTTCAGTAAATTCGCCCATCTGAGAGCGCAGATTAATTAACTGCGTGGCCTCAACGCCCTCGAGTTGTTGGTTTAACTCGGGCAACTGCTGGAAGGCATGGCGCATACGTGCCAAATCGCGTGGGCGCGCGGTGCGCAGTGCCAGTCGCGCCAGAATACGCTCCAGATCGCCCACCTGGCGCAGCACCGGCTGCAGCTCCTGACTAAGTGATTGCAGTTCTGCGATAGACTCCTGACGCCGGGCAATGGTAGTGACATCGCGCAGCGGCATATGCAGCCAGCGTTTCAGCATACGGCTGCCCATCGGCGTGACGGTTTTATCCAGTATCGCCGCCAGTGTGTTCTCGATGCCGCCGGCCAGGTTTTGCGTTATCTCCAGGTTGCGGCGCGTAGCAGCATCCATGATCACGCTATCCTGCTGACGCTCCATGCTCAGCGAGCGAATATGCGGTAACGACGTGCGTTGCGTGTCTTTAACATATTGCAGCAGACATCCTGCAGCGCGTAGCGCCAGATGCGCCTGCTCAACGCCAAAACCACTTAAATCGCGGGTGCCAAATTGCAGATTGAGCTGCTGGCGCGCCGTATCGATTTCATATTCCCACAGCGGGCGGCGACGCAGGCCACGGCGTTGATCGATCAACGTCATTGCCTGGAAATCTTCGGGATAGAGCAGTTCAGCCGGATTGGTGCGCTGCAGTTCTGCTGCCATCGTCTCCAGATCGCCGGGTTCACTCAGGCGGAAGCGACCAGAACTGATGTCCAGCGTTGCATAACCAAAACCGCGCTGGCTCTGGAAGATGGCGGCGAGCAGGTTATCCTGGCGCTCTTGCAGCAACGCTTCATCGCTGATGGTGCCGGGTGTAACGATGCGCACCACTTTTCGCTCAACCGGGCCTTTGCTCAAGGCAGGGTCGCCAATCTGCTCACAGATCGCCACCGATTCGCCGAGCTGGACCAGTTTCGCCAGATAGCCTTCAACCGCATGGTAAGGCACGCCCGCCATCGGAATAGGTTCCCCAGCAGAGGCGCCGCGTTTAGTCAGAGAGATTTCCAGCAGTTGCGAGGCGCGTTTCGCGTCATCGTAAAACAGCTCGTAAAAATCGCCCATGCGATAAAACAGCAGGATGTCAGGATGATCGGCCTTCAGGCGCAGGTATTGCTGCATCATCGGCGTATGGCCACTAAAGTCCATTTGCTCTGCTCCTTTCATCTCATTCTCACTCAACATTCATTCTTTTAATTACCTGAGGCTGGGTCAATGCAGCCCGGAAGTGTCGTTATCACTTGGGCGGATAACGAAAGCGGGATATTACCATTTTTGCCGCGTAACCTTCATCCGCCAGCAGGGCTTTATGGCTGCCGACCATAACAAATTGCCGCAAACGGTAAAAAGCAAAATTTAATGAAAAAGGTAAAGTGTGGAGCGGTTTCGCAAATTCGCGTTGCAACCGGCTGAAACGGGCGGGAAACGGGCGGGAAACGGCTAAATTTTAAGATATTGCTCTGTATGTCACCCCGATGAACGATTACCATGAGTGCTTCCGGTTTCACCTGGCTTATGGATATCCAATGCGTTTTAAGGTTGCTCTTCTTCCGCTTATTACTCTGCTTGCTGCCTGCAGCAGTAAGCCTGCATCCCATCAGCAGCCCGCCGTTGTGCCTGCACCGAAAGGCGGTTTTTTGCTGGAACCTTCGCACGCGGTTCAACCGATGTTTGGCGATTTTGCGGGTAACCCCGCCGCTGAACAGTTCATTGATCAAATGGTGGCAAAACACGGTTTTAACCGTGAGCAATTGCATGCGGTTATCGGCCAGGCGAAGCGTCTGGATTACGTGCTGCGTCTGATGGACCAGCAAGCCCCGAGCTATACGCCGCCAACCGGACCGAATGGCGCGTGGATTCGCTATCGCAACAAGTTTATTACGCCGGATAACGTGCAGAACGGCGTGGCATTCTGGAATCAGTATCAGGATGCGCTACAGCGTGCGCAGCAGGTTTACGGCGTGCCGCCGGAAATCATAGTTGGCATTATCGGCGTTGAGACGCGCTGGGGCAGGGTAATGGGCAAAACGCGCTTGCTGGATGCGCTGGCAACCTTGTCATTTAGCTATCCGCGTCGTGCAGCTTACTTCAGCGGTGAGCTGGAGACCTTCCTGCTGATGGCGCGAACAGAGCAAGACGATCCGCTGGATCTGCGCGGCTCCTTTGCCGGTGCGATGGGTTATGGACAGTTCATGCCATCCTCTTATAAGCAATACGCAGTCGATTTTAATGGCGATGGTCATATCAACCTTTGGGATCCGGTTGATGCGATTGGCAGCGTAGCCAACTACTTCAAAGAACATGGCTGGCGTGCGGGCGAGAACGTTGCGGTGCCAGCCAGCGGGCAGGCTCCGGCATTGGAGAATGGCTTTAAAACCAAGTACCCGGTCAGCACCTTAGCCGCGAGTGGGTTAACGCCGCAGGGATCGCTGGACGGCAATACTCAGGTCAGTTTGCTGCGTTTGGATCTCGGCACCAGCTATCAATATTGGTATGGTCTGCCCAACTTCTATGCCATTACGCGCTATAACCACAGCACCCACTATGCAATGGCGGTGTGGCAGTTGGGTGAAGCCGTGGCTAAAGCACGTCAGGGCAGCCTGTTTTAATGCTGTCCATATAAAGTGTGAGGGTATAAGATGGCGCCCCATTTGCGGTGCCATCTTCACCGCATCCGACTTCTGAGGAGCGCTTATGAGTACCTTACCTGCCTGTCCTGTCTGCCACGCCGATTACACCTGGCAAGATGGCGAGAACCTGAACTGCCCATCTTGCGGCCATATCTGGGCGGCAAACGCCGATGATGCATCGGACGGTTTGGTGGTACGCGATGCCAACGGCAACCTGTTAGCCGATGGCGACAGCGTCACTGTCGTTAAAGATCTTAAGGTTAAAGGCAGCTCTTCGACGTTGAAAATTGGTACCAAAGTCAAAAGCATTCGCCTGGTCGAAGGCGATCACAACATTGATTGCAAAATTGATGGTTTTGGCCAGATGAAACTCAAATCTGAGTTCGTCAAAAAGAATTAATTATGGGACTGCTTTGCGCCGTCCTGTTTGTTTCAACTCAGTAAACGATCCACTTCCTCGCACTGTTCCGCTGTTAGCTCGCCACCATAATTGCGCGAGTCGCTGCGCATTGAATCAAATCGACGTGCAACAGCCGTTTTTATGGTGGTAACAAAATCATCGCCGATAGTGTAAATCGCCATCAGTTTACCAATACGTTGTTGAATCTCACTGAGCTGCGCTACATCGCCCGCCCGCCAGGCCTGCATCGCACGGGCAAATAGCTCCGGTACAATATTGTTCAAGCCGGAGATCACACCTGAACCGCCAGCCAGTAGATTGGGCAACAGATATTCGTCATAGCCGGAAAGCACGGTGAAATCGCTGCGCACCTGCTTCGTTTCTTCAATCATTGCGCGGTTGTGCGACAAGCAATCCATGGTGTCTTTGATGCCAATAAAGTTGGGCAGCTCTGCCGCCAGTTCTGCGACCAACGCAGGCGTTAAATCACAGCCGGTGCGTGCGGGGAAATTATAGGCGAACCACTTGCCGCCCAGCTGTGTATCCAGCGCTTTGAAATAGCTCAGCAGCTGTTTATGTGTCTGCCCGTAATAGTAAGGAGGCAGCACCATCACAGCATCAAATCCGTTCTGCCAGGCCGCATCTGCCAGTTGCAGCATGTCCGCAATACAGGTGCTGGAGACATTTGCCACCATGGTCAGTGGCGAGAGTTGACGCGCCTCACGGATCAGTAACAGGCGCTCCTGCTGCGAGAGCGAGGCAAATTCGCCAATACTGCCCATCAGCAGCAAGGTATCAATACCTGATTGGCTCAGGCGCGAAAAATGGCGGCCAAGCGCATCAATATCCAGATTATTGTTGCTATCAAAGGGAGTTACTGACGGACACCATACGCCGGGCAATGCAGGTTGTGCAGACATATCAAGCTCCTTGGTTGGAAAATGAAACGTCGTTTTAACTTAATGCCATCTGCACAGGCTAACCAGCTAACGAGGGCAAAAAGGTGAGATATCGCACTTTTCTCTTTCTATAAACGCATGAAAAGCAGGTAGTGTTTAACCCCTCAGCCAAGACAGGAGCATTGCCATGCAAGACTGGAATCCACAGCTGTATCGCCAATTTGAATCAGAGCGAACCCGCCCGGCGCGCGAGCTATTGGAGCGCATTCCGCTCGATGATGTGCGCTTTGCCACCGATCTTGGTTGCGGACCCGGCAACAGCACCGAGCTACTGGCACAAGCCTGGCCGGAGGCGCAGATAACCGGCATTGACAGTTCTGCGGCAATGTTAGAACAGGCGCGCGAACGTCTCCCCAACTGCCATTTCCTGCAGGCCGATATTCGTCGCTGGCAGGCTGAACAGCCGCAGCAGGTTGTCTATGCCAACGCCTCGCTGCAGTGGCTGACCGAGCATCACACCTTGCTGCCGCATCTGGTTGATCAATTGGCCATCGGTGGCGCGCTAGCGATTCAGATGCCGGATAATCTTGAAGAACCATCGCACCGTCTGATGCGTGAAGTGGCGGCGAATGAAAAATGGCAGGCGCTGATTTCGCCACAAGCGGCGGATCGCAAACGTCTGCTAACCACCGATCGCTATTACGATCTGCTGACCGATGCGGGTTGTCAGGTTGATGTCTGGCGCACTACTTATTATCACCCGATGGCAGATGCGCAGGGCATCATTACCTGGTTGCGTGCCACCGGGCTGCGTCCTTTCCTCGCGGGGCTGGATGAAACGCAGCAGGCAGCATTTCTCCATGATTATCATCAGGCTCTCATTCCGGCTTACCCCGCACGCAGTAACGGCCAGGTTTTGTTAGCCTTCCCACGTCTGTTTATGGTTGCAGTGAAAACTGGCTAAGGTATCTGGAAGCCACTACGCAGAAATGATGGCTGAAGGTTGAAAAGGGCTTTTCAGCGCACCATTTACTGCTAACGTGAAGCGCCACAACGGGAGAAGGCGATGAACGATGAACAGTTACAGCAGCTAAGTCACCGCATTGGCGAACAGCTGAAAAGACGCCAGGCCACGGTGACCGCTGCAGAATCCTGCACCGGTGGCTGGATTGCGAAAGTATTTACTGATATCAGCGGTAGCTCTGCCTGGTTTGAGCGCGGTTTCGTCACTTACAGCAATGAAGCTAAGCAGCAGATGGTCGGCGTACAGGAGACAACGCTGCAGCAGCATGGCGCCGTAAGTGAACAGACGGTGCGTGAGATGGCTACCGGTGCGGCTAAAGCGGCAGCGGCAGAATACGCCATCGCTGTAAGCGGCATTGCCGGTCCTGAAGGTGGCACGCCCGATAAACCGGTGGGCACCGTGTGGTTTGCGATTGTGGGCCCAGAGGGACGCGTACTAGCGCAGCGCCAGATCTTTGCTGGCAACCGTGATGCGGTACGCCGTCAGTCAGTGGCTTGGGCGCTGCAAACGCTGCTTGATGAATTTCTGATAAATTAAAACTTGATACTGTATGACCATACAGTATAATTAGCGGCAACAGAACGAGCGACATACTTGATGTCGACTCACCCAGCATGATTAGGAGTGGAAATGGCGATCGACGAGAACAAACAGAAGGCTTTAGCTGCCGCACTGGGCCAGATTGAGAAGCAATTTGGTAAAGGCTCCATCATGCGCTTGGGTGAAGACCGCTCAATGGATGTCGAAACCATCTCTACCGGCTCACTGTCACTGGATATCGCGCTGGGCGCGGGTGGCTTGCCGATGGGCCGTATCGTTGAGATTTACGGACCAGAATCTTCGGGTAAAACCACGCTGACGCTGCAGGTTATTGCTTCTGCACAGCGTAAAGGTAAAACCTGTGCCTTTATCGATGCTGAGCACGCACTGGATCCGGTGTACGCGAAAAAACTGGGCGTTGATATCGATAACCTGCTGTGTTCACAGCCGGATACCGGTGAGCAAGCGCTGGAGATTTGTGATGCGCTGGCGCGTTCAGGCGCAGTTGACGTCATCATCGTCGACTCCGTGGCGGCGCTGACGCCGAAAGCGGAAATCGAAGGCGAGATTGGCGATTCGCACATGGGTCTGGCCGCTCGTATGATGAGCCAGGCAATGCGTAAGCTGGCGGGTAACCTGAAGCAGTCCAACACGCTGCTGATCTTCATCAACCAGATTCGTATGAAGATTGGTGTGATGTTCGGTAACCCGGAAACCACAACAGGCGGTAACGCACTGAAATTCTACGCTTCTGTTCGTCTTGATATCCGCCGTATCGGTGCGATTAAAGAGGGCGACGAAGTGGTAGGTAGCGAAACCCGCGTGAAAGTCGTGAAGAACAAAGTTGCGGCACCGTTTAAGCAGGCTGAATTCCAAATCATGTACGGAGAAGGTATCAACACCTTTGGCGAGCTGGTGGATCTTGGCGTGAAGCACAAACTGGTTGAGAAAGCCGGCGCGTGGTACAGCTACAACGGTGAGAAGATTGGTCAGGGTAAAGCTAACTCCACCAACTTCCTTAAAGAGAACCCGGCGATTGCGAATGAAATCGACAAGAAGCTGCGTGACTTACTGCTAAGTGGTGATGTCGCCGCCGCAGACACCGCGAAAATCTCCGCGGATGATCGCGAAGAAGCCAGCGAAACCAACGAAGATTTCTAAAATATTAACGGGAGCCGAGATGCTCCCGTTTTGCTTTTCCCCGCCAGCGCTTTTCCTCTCTGCCTTCTTGCTTTACCCTGCGACCCTGCACGACTGTTAGAACAAGGTTGATCCTATGTCATCATCACCATCTGCGGCACCGGTGCCAACATATTCCCGTTTACTCGACCGCGCTATGCGCATCCTTTCGCAGCGCGACCATAGCCGTGAAGAGCTGAAGCGTAAATTGCAGCTCTCTTCCCAACGTGCGGCTTATCTGCAGCAGCAGGAAAATACGCCCATTCCCAACGAGTTACTGGAAAAAGTGCTCGACTGGTGTCAGGAGAGCGGTTGGCTCAACGATGAGCGCTTTACCGAACGCTTTATTCAAAGCCGTGCACGTAAAGGATATGGTCCACAGCGCGTGCGTATGGAATTGCAGCAAAAGGGGATTGGCCGTGAGGAGATCAATCAGGCGCTATTCGATACCGACGTAGACTGGAGCCAGTGCGCAGCCGATCTTGCCAAACGCAAATTTGGCGAACCCTTACCGCAAACCTGGACTGAGAAAAGCAAGGTACAGCGTTTTTTAATGTCGAAAGGCTTTATGATGGAAGATATTCAGGCTGTTTTCAGAAATAGTGACGACTGAAAGGCGATGTGATTTTACTTCCCACTGAAGAAAATTTATCTTATTCCCACTTTTTGTTCCTCAGTCAGCGGCAGGCCGGATGGATAGGGTTTGCCAGCGAAAGGGAACGTTCGTTAGCGTGATTCCAGGAATTTTATGAGCAAGAGCACTGCTGAGATCCGTCAAGCGTTTCTCGACTTTTTTCATAGCAAGGGACATCAGGTTGTAGCCAGCAGCTCCCTCGTACCGAACAACGACCCGACTTTGCTGTTTACCAATGCCGGGATGGTCCAGTTTAAAGACGTTTTCCTCGGGCAGGATAAGCGCGACTATGCGCGGGCAACGACGTCGCAGCGCTGTGTGCGTGCCGGCGGCAAGCATAACGACCTCGAAAACGTGGGCTACACGGCACGTCACCACACCTTCTTTGAAATGTTGGGCAACTTCAGCTTTGGTGATTACTTCAAGAAAGAAGCGATCGCTTATGCATGGGAACTGCTGACGGGTGAGCAGTGGTTCAAGCTGCCTAAAGAGCGCCTGTGGGTGACCGTCTATGAAACAGACGATGAAGCCTTCGAAATCTGGGCTAACGATATTGGTGTGCCGCGCGAGCGCATTATCCGTATCGGTGACAACAAAGGCAGCGCTTTCGCATCAGATAACTTCTGGCAGATGGGCGACACCGGACCTTGCGGTCCTTGTACCGAAATTTTCTTCGATCACGGCGATCATATCTGGGGCGGCCCACCGGGCAGCCCGGAAGAAGATGGCGATCGTTACATCGAGATCTGGAACATCGTCTTCATGCAGTTCAACCGTCAGGCCGACGGCACCATGGAGCCGCTGCCTAAACCGTCAGTGGATACCGGCATGGGTCTGGAGCGTATTTCTGCCGTGTTGCAGCACGTTAACTCCAACTATGAAATCGATCTGTTTGCCAAACTGATCAAATCAGTTGCGCAGGTAACTGGCGCAACCGATCTGGATAACAAGTCGCTGCGCGTTATCGCTGACCATATTCGCTCTTGTGCCTTCCTGATCGCCGATGGCGTAATCCCATCGAATGAAAACCGCGGCTATGTGTTGCGTCGCATTATTCGTCGCGCGGTACGTCACGGCAATATGCTGGGTGCGAAAGAAGCCTTCTTCTACAAGCTGGTTGCGCCACTGATTGAAGTGATGGGAGCTGCAGGCGAAGACCTGAAACGTCAGCAGAAGCATGTTGAAAACGCGCTGAAGAACGAAGAAGAGCAATTTGCTAAAACGCTGGAGCGTGGACTTGCACTGCTGGATGAAGAACTGGCCAAACTGCAGGGCGATACGCTTGATGGCGAAACGGTGTTCCGTCTGTACGATACCTTCGGTTTCCCGGCGGATTTGACCGCTGACGTGTGCCGTGAGCGCAATCTGAAGATTGATGAAACGGGTTTTGAAGCCGCGATGGAGCAGCAGCGTCAGCGTGCGCGTGAAGCCAGCGGTTTTGGTGCCGACTATAACAATGTCATTCGCATTGATGCCGCAACCGACTTTAAAGGCTATGACCATCTGGAACTGAACGCGACAGTCGAAGCACTGTTCGTCGACGGTCAGCAAGTTGAGCAGATCAGCGCGGGTCAGGACGCGGTGGTCGTGCTGGACGAAACGCCGTTCTACGGCGAGTCAGGTGGACAGGTTGGCGATACTGGCGTGCTGGCTGGGCAGAATGCTGAATTTAGCGTTCAGGATACACAGAAGTATGGTAAAGCGATTGGTCATATCGGTAAGCTGAGCAGCGGTCAGTTACGCGTTGGTGACCGTTTGCATGCGCAGGTTGATGAAACGCGTCGCGCGCGCATCCGTTTGAATCACTCCGCCACGCACTTACTGCATGCCGCACTGCGTCAGGTGTTGGGTGATCACGTAGGACAAAAAGGCTCGCTGGTTAACGATAAATATCTGCGTTTCGACTTCTCTCATTTTGAAGCCATGAAACCGCAGGAAATCCGTCAGGTCGAGGATATTGTTAACGCGCAGATTCGCCGCAACCTTGTCGTTGAGACCGAAATCATGGATCTCGATGATGCAAAACAGAAGGGCGCAATGGCGCTGTTTGGTGAGAAATACGATCAGCGCGTACGTGTGCTGACCATGGGCGATTTCTCTACCGAACTCTGTGGTGGTATTCACGCGCTGCGTACCGGTGATATTGGCCTGTTCCGCATTCAGTCTGAATCGGGCACTGCTGCAGGTGTACGCCGCATTGAAGCTGTAACCGGCGAAGGTGCGTTGGCACAAGTGAATGCGCAGAGCCAACAGTTGCTGGATGTGGCGCAATTGGTGAAAGCCAATAGCAGTAACCTGAATGAGAAAGTGCGCGGCTTAGTTGATCACGTCCGCGCGCTGGAAAAAGAGTTGCAGCAACTGCGCGATCAGCAAGCTGCGCAGGAAAGCGCGTCACTGAGCAGTAAGGCGATTGACGTTAAAGGCACGAAGTTGCTGGTCAGTGAACTGAGCAACGTTGAGCCGAAAATGTTGCGTACCATGGTTGACGATCTGAAGAACCAGTTAACGTCTGCCATTATCGTGCTGGCAACGGTTGATGATGGCAAAGTTTCATTGATTGCTGGCGTGACCAAAGATCTTACTGACCGTGTAAAAGCCGGCGAGCTGATTGGCGAACTGGCCTCTCAGGTTGGTGGTAAAGGCGGTGGTCGCCCAGATATGGCTCAGGCAGGCGGTACAAATCCGCAGGCGCTAGCGGGTGCGCTGGCAGGCGTGCAGGAATGGGTCAGTAACCGACTGTAACGTATAAAACTTCGCATTGTGATAAGCGCCAGAAGCCCGTTTTCTGGCGCTTTTTTAACGCGGTGCACACCAGGTAATGACAAAGTCCGGTTGATGTAGTGTATTTCGGCTAAACTAACTATCAGCAGAATGTATTGGCATGGCGAAGCACAATGGTGTATTTGTCATAGGCATTGTTCAGCGTTATATGATGGATACGGCCGGGAGACCGAACAAGCCCGACTCTTTTAATCTTTCAAGGAGCAAAGAATGCTTATTCTAACTCGTCGAGTTGGTGAAACCCTCATGATTGGCGATGAGGTGACTGTAACGGTGCTGGGTGTAAAAGGTAACCAGGTTCGCATTGGGGTTAACGCGCCTAAAGAAGTTTCGGTACATCGCGAAGAGATCTATCAGCGTATTCAAGCCGAAAAAACTCAAGCCTCGAGTTACTAACGGATTCAGCGCCTCGCTCATGAGCGAGGCGCTACCGGTTTTTCCTCTCCAGCCCCACACATCTTCCGCTTTTCGCTCTCTATTACCAATTCTCTTTAACGCCCATTTCTGTTCTCCAGCAGGCTTTCTTTGTTGATAAATCACTCTTTTTGTCGCTAAAGCATCCGAATTGAGTGTCATTTGTGCAATCAAACAAAAGGCTGGAAATAAATGTTTGACTTATAAGTCCGGGAAAGTAATATGTGCGCCACGCAGTGCCGATGAGCAGAAACAAGTTCAGAAGCACGGTTCGGAAGAACGCGTAAGGTGAGGTGGCCGAGAGGCTGAAGGCGCTCCCCTGCTAAGGGAGTATGCGGTCAAAAGCTGCATCCGGGGTTCGAATCCCCGCCTCACCGCCATTTCCGATGCATCCATAGCTCAGCTGGATAGAGTACTCGGCTACGAACCGAGCGGTCGGAGGTTCGAATCCTCCTGGATGCACCATTCGGAAAGGTGAAGTAAGAGTGAACGAGCAGTTCCTTTCATGGTGAGTTGTTAGCACCCTGCGTTGTACAAGAATTAACTCGATGCATCCATAGCTCAGCTGGATAGAGTACTCGGCTACGAACCGAGCGGTCGGAGGTTCGAATCCTCCTGGATGCACCATTCTTCGTATCATCCTCAGGTTGTTTCAGTTAGTCCATCGTAAGAAAACCTCAATGCATCCATAGCTCAGCTGGATAGAGTACTCGGCTACGAACCGAGCGGTCGGAGGTTCGAATCCTCCTGGATGCACCATTCCTCTTCAAACTTCTCAAAATTTTCTTCAGCAGTAACTCAATGCATCCATAGCTCAGCTGGATAGAGTACTCGGCTACGAACCGAGCGGTCGGAGGTTCGAATCCTCCTGGATGCACCATCTCTTCTTCGATACCTTTCTGTTTTTGACTCTCAGTTTCTGAATCCTGCAGCAATCAAATCAACTTGTAAAAAAATCGCTGAATTTACCGGCGTTTATCCACGGCATTGCACTCTGACCTTTTTCTGAAAACGAAAAAAACTAATGCTTTCAAAGCATTTGCGGTTAAGCGTGCCTGGCGACAACCTGAGCGCATTACGCTAAAGTAATGGCTCATTTTGTGGTGCTCGATGGAGTGACAATGTACGACCAATATGACGCCCTGATTTTCGATATGGACGGCACAATTCTGGATACTGAGCCGACACATCGAAAAGCCTGGCAGCAGGTGCTTGGCCGCTATGGTTTCACCATGGATGAAGAAAAAATGGTGGGCTTCAATGGCGCTCCAACCTGGCAACTGGCGCAGTTCATTCTTGAGCAGAACAATGCAACGCACGATCCGCATCTGCTGGCGGCGGAAAAAACCGCTGCACTGAAAGCGATGTTGCTGGATGACGTGCGTCCGCTGCCGTTGATGGACGTGGTAAAGGCTTATCATGGTCGCCGTCCGATGGCGGTGGGCACCGGCAGTGAACACAGCCTGGCAAAAGCCTTACTCGAAGAGTTAGGTGTTTACCACCTGTTTGATGCGGTGGTCGGAGCGGATGACGTACAGCGTCATAAGCCGCAGCCGGATACCTTTTTACGCTGCGCTGAATTAATGGGTATCGCACCCGAGCGCTGTGTAGTGTTTGAGGATGCTGACTTCGGCGTACAAGCCGCCAAAGCAGCAGGCATGGACGTGGTTGATGTCCGTTTACTGTGAATGAATTTCTGACCTATGGATCGTTATTCGGCAGCAGCTTTCTTAGCGCGACTCTGTTACCGGGAAGCTCGGAAGCGGTGCTGGTTGCACTGCTGATCGCCCAAAAAGGTTCGGTTTATGGATTGTTATTGGCTGCATCAGTGGGAAACACGCTGGGTGGCCTGACCAACATTCTTCTTGGTCGCCTGATGCCGCCAAAAGGGCAAGGGCGATGGCACGACACAGCAATGACGTGGTTACACCGATTAGGACCTGCAGCACTGATTTTTAGCTGGCTGCCGGTAGTGGGCGACTTACTCTGCGTGCTCGCAGGTTGGTTGCGCTTTGCCTGGCTACCTTCAGTGCTGTTCCTCGCCATGGGTAAAACGCTGCGTTATATCGTTATCGCGACCGCCACATTGCAAACAATGCAATGGTGGCATTGATTCGCACAGATTCGAGGCTACGGCTAACATTATGCTGAACAAAAATAAATTATTAACACAGCGGGAGGTTAACGTGATCCCGGACGTATCTAAGGCACTTTCCTGGCTGGAGGCGCATCCTGACGCGTTAAAGGGTATCGGCCGTGGTATTGAGCGCGAATCATTACGCGTAAAACCCGATGGTCACCTGGCAACCACAGGACATCCTGAGTCACTCGGTTCGGCGCTTAAGCATGATTGGATCACCACCGATTTTGCCGAAACGCTGATGGAGTTCATCACGCCAGTTGATCAGAGCATCGATCGCTCACTGGCGTTTCTGCGCGATATTCACCGTCATGTGGCGCGTGAGTTAGGCGAGGAGCGCTTGTGGCCTTTCAGCATGCCGGGCTTCATTGATGACGTTGATAGCATCGAGTTGGCGCAGTATGGCAGCTCGAACATTGGCAAAATGAAAACGCTGTATCGTCAGGGGCTGAAGAATCGCTACAGCGCGCTGATGCAGATTATCTCTGGCGTGCACTACAACTTCTCGTTGCCGCTGTCGTTTTGGCAGGAGTGGGCGGATGTAAAAGATGCCGAAAGCGGTAAAGAGACCATCTCTGCCGGCTATCTGCGTTTGATTCGCAACTACTATCGTTTCGGCTGGGTCATTCCGTATCTGTTCGGTGCATCGCCAGCGATCTGCTCCTCGTTCCTGCAAGGGCGCGAGAGCAATTTGCCGTTTGAAGGTGATGGCAAGGGTACGCTGTGGCTGCCTCACGCCACCTCACTGCGCCTGAGCGACCTTGGTTATACCAACAAATCGCAGAGCGGTTTGGGTATCACTTTTAACTCGCTGGAAGGTTACGTTGCAGCACTGAAGGCAGCGATTAAAACGCCGTCGGAAGAGTATGCCGCCATGGGTACCAAAGATGCTGAAGGCAACTGGCTGCAGCTGAACACCAATGTGCTGCAAATTGAAAACGAGCTGTATGCGCCGATTCGTCCGAAACGCGTTACGCGTTCAGGCGAGGCACCATCTGATGCGCTGCTGCGCGGCGGTATTGAATACATTGAAGTGCGTTCGCTGGACATCAACCCCTTCTCCGCGATTGGCGTAGATGCCGATCAGGCGCGCTTCCTCGATCTGTTCCTGATTTGGTGTACGCTGGCTGATGCGCCAGAAATGAGCGCGGATGAGCTGCTGTGTACGCGTAAAAACTGGAATCGCGTGGTGATGGAAGGGCGTAAGCCTGGCCAGGTCATTGCAGTAGGTTGCAGCGAAAAAGAACATACGCTGGTTGAAGTGGGTAAAGCGCTGTTTGCCGATCTGCGTCGCGTGGCGGAAGTGCTCGACAGCAATCACGGCAACACGCAATATCAACAGGTTTGCGATCAACTGGTGGCATCTTTCGACGATCCTGAGCTAACCTATTCGGCGCGCATCCTGCATGCGATCAAAGAAAACGGTTTGACCGGCGCGGGCGTGGCATTGGCAGAGCAATATCGTCATCTGCTGTGTGAAGAGTCGTTAGAGATTCTGACTGAAGAAGATTTTAGTCGTCAGGCGCTGGAGTCGGTGCAGGCACAAGAGAAGCTGGAACAGAGCGATACGCTGGATTTCGAAAGCTACCTTGCGGGTCGCGAAGGCTAGAAAAGAAAATGGCCACATCAATGTGGCCAAAATAAACATCTCTGTTGTCAGGGATGATGATAACAAATGCGCGTCTTTCATATATTCAGACGCTGGACGAACAGAAAAGTTTCATCGTTTTAAAAAAAATCTCAAAACAGGAGGTGACGTATGCCACTACTGGATAGTTTTACTGTTGATCACACCATCATGGGCGCACCTGCAGTACGCGTAGCAAAAACCATGAAAACTCCGCATGGCGATACCATCACCGTTTTCGACCTGCGTTTTTGCCGTCCGAATATTGATATTCTGACTGAGCGTGGCATCCATACGCTGGAGCACCTGTTTGCTGGCTTCATGCGTAATCATCTGAATGGTGATGGCGTTGAAATCGTCGACATCTCGCCAATGGGTTGCCGCACCGGCTTCTACATGAGTTTGATTGGTACGCCTGACGAGCAGCGTGTAGCGAAAGCCTGGAAAGGCGCGATGGAAGATGTTCTGAAAGTCAAAGAGCAGGGCCAGATTCCAGAGCTGAACGAATATCAGTGCGGCAGCTATAAACTGCACTCACTGGATGAAGCGCAGCAGATCGCGCGTAATGTGCTGGCGCACGACATCGGCGTGAACCGCAACGAAGATTTGAAGCTGCCAGCGGAAAAGCTGAAAGAGCTGCACATCTAGTTGAGACACCATGAAAAACGCCGCGATTATCGCGGCGTTTTTGTTTACAGGCTTCAGGAGCCGATGGTGGATTTCAGTGCGTGGTGTGGCGTAATGCGCACCTGCTTCACCATGTTGTCCTGCACATCAAGGATATCGATATCGTAGGCGCCAAGGGTGACGCGAGTATCGACCAGCGGAATCTCTTCCAGTGCTTCCAGCAGCATGCCGTTAATGGTGCGCGCATCCTCTTCCGGTAACGTCCAGTTAAAGGCTTTGTTGATTTCACGCACATTGGCGCTGCCTTCAATCAATACCGAACCATCATTTTGCGGCATGACTTCTTCGGCCAGCGACGGCGACATGGAGGTGGTGAAATCGCCGACGATCTCTTCCAGAATATCTTCGATCGTCACTAAGCCTTTAACATCGCCATATTCATCAACCACCATGCCGACTTTCTTTTTGTTACGCTGAAATTTAACCAGCTGCACGTTAAGCGGCGTGCCTTCCGGTACATAGTAAATCTCATCAGCAGCACGCAGCAGGCGATCTTTGTTGAACTCTTTCTTCTCGGTCATCATGCGCCAGGCTTCACGCACGCGCAGCATACCAACACAGTCATCCAGCGAGTCACGGAACAAGACGATACGCCCATGCGGCGAATGACTCAGCTGGCGCTCAATCGATTTCCAGTCATCATTGACGTTGATGCCGACGATCTCATTGCGCGGCACCATGATGTCATCCACGCTGACTTTCTCCAGATCGAGCACTGACAGCAGCATGTCCTGATTACGCCGCGACATCAGCGAGCGCGACTCATGCACAATGGTGCGCAACTCTTCTTTGCTTAACGCCGAACTGATGGAACCGTCGGTTTTAATGCCCACCATGCGCATCAGAATGCGGGTTATGGTATTCAGCAGCCACACCAGCGGCAGCATCACATACTGCAGCGGAGCCAGTAACACGCTGCTGGGATAGGCTACTTTTTCTGGATAGAGCGCCGCGACCGTTTTCGGCAGCACTTCGGCAAAAACCAGCACGACAAAAGTCAGAATGCCGGTGGCAATCGCTACGCCAGCATCGCCATACAGGCGCATACCGACAATGGTGCCGAGTGCGGAGGCGAGAATATTAACGAGGTTGTTGCCAATTAAAACCAGGCTGATCAGGCGGTCGGGACGACGCAGAAGTTTTTCTACCCGACGCGCACCGCGATTGCCGCTTTTGGCTTTATGGCGCAGTTTGTAGCGATTAAGCGTCATCATGCCGGTCTCTGAACCGGAGAAATAGGCAGAGACCAGCACCATGATGACCAGCGTAATGATCAGCGTGGTGGTTGAAACGTGTTCCAACACAAAATCCTTAGTGAGAGGTGAGCAGGTGCTGAAGCACGCGGCTGCCGAAGTAGGCCATGGTTAGCAGCAATGCGCCGCCACAGTTAAACCACACGACGCGGCGTCCGCGCCAGCCTTCACGATAGTGTCCCCAAAGCAGAACGATGTAGACAAACCAGGCAATGATGGAGAGAACCGCTTTATCCACATTCTCAGCGCTAAACAGGTTATGCATGAAGAGCAAACCGGTGCACAGCACCAGCGTCAACAGCACAACGCCAATCTGCGTGATGTGGAACATTTTGCGCTCAATGCTGAGCAGCGGCGGCATATCCTGAGTGAAAGCCAGTTTCTTATTTTTCAACTGGTAATCGATCCACGCCAGCTGCAGCGCATACAGTGCCGCGATGATCAGCGTGGCATAGGCAAACAGCGACAGACCGATGTGAACCATCATGCCCGGCGTGGTTTCCAGATGCGTAATAAAGGCATTGGGCACAAAGGTGGCAAAGGCCAGATTAATCAATGCAAAGCTGTAAACAATCGGCAGCAGCAGCCAGCCACGATTGCGCGAGGCGACAATTGTCATGATTGCGCAGATCAGCAGGCTAACCAGCGAGCCGATATTAAGCAGGCTGAGGTTTTGCCCGTTATCAACAGCAAAAATGCGCTGCTGCAGAGCAACGGCGTGCGCAATCAGCGCCACGCAGGCAGAAAGCACAGCAAAACGACGCCAGCCACCGTTGCGTTTAAGCAGGCTGGGAATGATCAATGCAAGGCTGAGGGAGTAGGCGAACAGCGCCACGATCGCGAAAACGAACATAGATCCTTTCAGGTATCGGTCAGATAAGGAAAAAAGCAGTATAGCGCCAGCAGCAGCAGGCTCCAAACGATCTGACGGTCAATTGCAGAGATCGCTTCGTCTTCGTGTTATAATCCGCCGCATTGTGTCGCCTATGGCGGCCTCGCTACGGTTCTAAGTGAGAGAGCATGTTTGATAATTTAACCGATCGTTTGTCGCAAACCCTGCGCAATATCAGCGGCCGCGGAAGGCTGACTGAAGACAACATCAAAGACACGCTGCGTGAAGTCCGCATGGCGCTGCTGGAAGCTGACGTTGCGCTGCCGGTAGTGCGTGAATTTATTAATCGCGTGAAAGAGGCCGCCGTTGGCCACGATGTGAACAAAAGCCTGACGCCAGGCCAGGAGTTCATCAAAATCGTGCGCAACGAACTGGTTGCGGCGATGGGCGCTGAAAATAATGCGCTCAATCTGAATGCTCAGCCGCCAGCCGTGGTGCTGATGGCAGGTTTGCAAGGTGCTGGTAAAACCACTAGCGTGGCGAAACTGGGTAAATTCTTGCGCGAGAAGCATAAGAAAAAAGTGCTGGTAGTTTCTGCTGACGTTTATCGCCCTGCGGCGATCAAACAGCTGGAAACCCTGGCTGGCCAGGTCGGCGTGGATTTCTGTCCGTCCGATCTGAGTCAAAAGCCGGTCGATATTGTTCAGAACGCGCTAAAACAAGCCAAAGTGCAATTCTACGATGTGCTGCTGGTGGATACCGCCGGTCGTTTACACGTCGATGAAGCGATGATGGACGAAATCAAACAGGTACACGCCGCGATAAATCCGGTGGAAACCCTGTTTGTGGTCGATGCCATGACCGGTCAGGATGCCGCCAACACTGCGAAAGCCTTCAACGAAGCGCTGCCGCTGACTGGTGTGATCCTGACTAAAGTCGATGGTGATGCGCGCGGTGGTGCGGCGCTGTCGATTCGTCACATTACCGGCAAGCCAATCAAATTTATGGGGATGGGCGAGAAGACCGAAGCGCTGGAAGCTTTCTATCCAGAGCGTATCGCGTCGCGCATTCTTGGCATGGGCGATGTTCTGTCGCTGATCGAAGATATCGAAAGCAAAGTTGACCGCGATCAGGCGGAGAAACTGGCGAAGAAACTGAAAACCGGCGACGGTTTTGATCTCAACGACTTCCTTGAGCAGTTGAAGCAGATGCGTAACATGGGCGGCATGGCGAGCCTGATGGGCAAACTGCCGGGCATGGGGCAACTGCCTGACAACGTGAAATCGCAGATGGATGACAAAGTGCTGGTCCGCATGGAAGCCATCATCAATTCGATGACGCGTAAAGAGCGTGAGAAGCCAGAAATTATCAAGGGGTCGCGCAAACGTCGTATTGCGTTGGGCTCAGGCATGCAGGTGCAAGATGTCAATCGACTGCTGAAACAGTTCGATGATATGCAGCGCATGATGAAGAAAATGAAGAAAGGCGGCATGGCCAAAATGATGCGTGGCATGAAAGGTATGATGCCGCCTGGATTCCCTGGTCGCTAAGGCGGCCGTCATAAAGCCGGAAATTTGGCACGCTTAGGTTGCTTTTTGCGCCAAAATGAGTAAAATTTTCGGGCTTTTTATATCGCGCTCGGGCCCCGTTCCTCGATGGGGCCCGAGCGCTTTATTAACTAATGAGGATGTTATGGTAACAATTCGTTTGGCACGTCACGGCGCTAAAAAGCGTCCGTTCTATCAGGTCGTCGTCACTGACAGCCGCAATGCTCGTAACGGTCGTTTCATCGAGCGCGTAGGTTTCTTCAACCCGATCGCTTCTGGTCAGGCTGAAGGTCTGCGTCTGGATCTGGACCGTATTGAGCACTGGGTTGGCCAGGGCGCAACGCTTTCTGATCGCGTTAACGCGCTGATCAAAGAAGCAAAGAAAGCAGCTTAATCTGTCACGGTGGTGAGCATGAGCATTAAACCTGCCGGGCAGCCTCCCGTTAACCCGATTGTATTGGGAAAAATGGGCGCGGCTTACGGAATTCGGGGTTGGCTCAAAGTGTTTTCCTCCACTGAAGACGCTGAAAGCATCTTCGACTACCAACCTTGGTTCATCCAGCGCGCCGGTAAATGGCAGCAGGTCGAACTCGAGGGCTGGAAGCACCACAATCAGGACCTGATCATCAAAGTCAAAGGCATTGACGATCGGGACGCTGCGGCACAGTTGACCAATTGCGAAATTACGGTCGACTCCACGCAGTTGCCAGCGCTGGAAGCAGGCGATTACTACTGGAAAGACCTTATGGGAATGAAAGTAGTGAACCTCGAAGGCTACGAGATGGGCAAAGTCATTGATTTGATGGAAACCGGATCGAACGACGTTCTCGTCGTTAAGGCAAACCTGAAGGATGCATTCGGTGCGCAAGAGCGGTTAATTCCGTTTCTTGATGAACAGGTTATCAAGAAAGTCGATCTCTCTACTGGCCTTATTGAAGTAGATTGGGATCCTGGTTTTTGATCTCCGGACAATCCGGTAACGTAACGGCGAACGCGATGTGGATTGGTGTTATTAGCCTGTTTCCAGAGATGTTTCGCGCTATTACCGAGTACGGGGTAACTGGCCGGGCAGTAAAAAATGGCCTGCTCGACATTCAAAGCTGGAGTCCTCGTGACTTCACGCATGACCGGCACCGTACCGTGGACGATCGTCCTTACGGCGGCGGACCGGGAATGTTGATGATGGTGCAACCCTTACGGGACGCCATCTCCGCAGCGAAAGCAGCGGCGGGAGAAGGTGCTAAGGTGATTTATCTTTCACCTCAGGGACGCAAACTGGACCAACAGGGCGTTTGCGAACTGGCGACCCATCAGAAGTTGATTCTGGTGTGTGGTCGCTACGAAGGGATAGATGAGCGCGTGATTCACACTGAGATTGATGAAGAGTGGTCAATCGGTGATTACGTGCTCAGTGGCGGTGAGCTGCCAGCCATGACGTTGATTGACTCGGTCGCGCGGTTTATTCCCGGCGTACTGGGAAAACAGGCGTCAGCCGATGAGGATTCGTTCTCGGATGGTTTGCTGGATTGCCCGCACTACACCCGACCTGAAGTGTTAGAAGGGATGGAAGTTCCGCCAGTTTTACTGTCGGGCAACCATGCCGATATTCGCCGCTGGCGCCTGAAACAGTCGTTAGGCCGTACCTGGCTAAGAAGACCTGAACTTCTGGAAAACCTGGCTCTGACTGAAGAGCAAGCACGGTTGCTAAATGAGTTCCAGCGTGAACATCAGCAGCAACAAAACTATGAGGCGGGAGAGTAATCTTCCCTCACTATCAGTTTACCCAGGATAAGAGATTTAATTATGAGCAACATTATCAAGCAACTTGAACAAGAGCAGATGAAGCAGGACGTACCTTCATTCCGTCCGGGTGATTCCGTGGAAGTGAAAGTATGGGTCGTAGAAGGTTCTAAGAAGCGTCTGCAGGCATTCGAGGGCGTGGTTATCGCTATTCGTAACCGCGGTCTGCATTCTGCATTCACTGTTCGTAAGATTTCTAACGGCGAAGGTGTTGAGCGTGTCTTCCAGACTCACTCTCCAGTAATTGACAGCATTGCTGTTAAACGTCGTGGTGCTGTGCGTAAAGCCAAACTGTATTACCTGCGTGAGCGTACCGGTAAGTCAGCTCGTATCAAAGAGCGTCTTGGCGCGTAAGCGACTTCTCAAAGTTAATAGCAAACAAGGGGTTGGCCATTTGGCCAGCCCCTTTTTTTATGGGCGTATAAGGGCGCAGGATCATCCCTAAGATGGAAAGTGTATGTTTCCTGAAAATAATGAAAATCAAAATGTTATACCAAACTTTTAGTTGAGAGCATCATCAGAACATAATTGTATGTAACCTTTAGTTTACACTTTCACCCTTCCGTCATTTCAATTATGTATATGATTTTAATTGTTATTTTAATGTTTTATGTGTTTTTTATTTGATGTGGTAATAAATGTGTACATAGTTGGATTGCAACCTGTACAGGATGTGATAAAGTAAGCGACATCCTCAGTGAGGATCCCAAACCGCATAAACGAGTGAAAAGGATCGCATCATGCAAAAAGACGCGCTGAACAATGTGCATATCGCCGACGAACAAATTTTGATTACCCCGCAAGAGCTGAAAGCCAAATTCCCGCTCACTGCGGCGCAGGAAGCGCAAATTGCGTCTTCTCGCCAAACCATTGCCGACATAATTGCGGGCCGCGATCCGCGTCTGTTGGTGGTTTGTGGCCCTTGTTCGATTCACGATACTGAAGCCGCACTTGTCTATGCCCGTCAGTTGCAATCTCTCTCTGCACAGTTGAAGGATCAGCTGTACATCGTTATGCGCGTTTATTTTGAAAAACCTCGAACCACCGTCGGCTGGAAGGGGTTAATCAACGATCCTTACATGAACAACTCGTTTGATATGGAAGCTGGCCTGCATATCGCGCGTCAACTGCTGGTTAATCTCGTTGAGATGGGTTTACCGCTGGCGACCGAAGCGCTGGATCCGAATAGCCCGCAATATCTTGGCGATCTGTTTAGCTGGTCAGCGATTGGTGCGCGTACCACTGAATCACAAACCCACCGTGAAATGGCTTCAGGCCTTTCCATGCCGGTTGGTTTTAAAAATGGTACGGATGGCAGCCTGGGCACCGCGATTAACGCCATGCGCGCCGCCGCAATGCCGCACCGTTTTGTTGGCATCAATCAGGCCGGCCAGGTTTGCTTGCTGCAAACGCAGGGTAACCCAGATGGACATGTGATTCTGCGCGGCGGTAAAGCACCTAACTACGGTCCAGAAGATGTCGCTCAGTGTGAAAAAGAGATGCTGAAAGCGGGACTGCGTCCGGCCTTAATGATAGATTGCAGCCATGGTAATTCTAATAAAGACTATCGTCGCCAGCCTGGCGTAGCCGAATCGGCTATTGCGCAGATTAAAGATGGAAACCGTTCCATCATTGGCCTGATGTTGGAAAGCAACATTCATGAAGGCAACCAGTCTTCTGAACAGCCACGTAGCGAAATGAAATACGGTGTGTCCGTCACTGATGCCTGCATCAACTGGGAAACCACTGAAACCTTGCTGCGTGAAATCCATCAGGATCTGCAGGGAGTGCTGTCGGCGCGTCTGTCACACGAGGTGTAATGAGTCATGGTGGCTGAACTGACCGCGCTACGCGATCAAATCGATGAAGTAGATAAAGCACTGCTTGGGTTACTGGCAAAACGACTGGAGCTGGTAGCTGAAGTAGGGGAAGTTAAAAGCCGCTACGGTTTGCCGATCTATGTTCCTGAGCGTGAGGCCAGCATGCTGGCTTCACGGCGCCAGGAAGCTGAAGCGCTCGGCGTGTCGCCGGACTTGATTGAAGATGTATTGCGTCGTTTGATGCGTGAATCCTATGCGCATGAAAATGACAAAGGCTTCAAAACGCTCTGTCCGACGTTGCGTCCGGTAGTGATTGTAGGTGGCCGCGGCCAGATGGGGCGTCTGTTTGAAAAGATGCTGACGCTTTCTGGCTATCAGGTCCGCATTCTGGATAAAGGCGATTGGGAACGCTCTGACGAGCTGCTGAAAGATGCGGGCATGGTGATCATCAGTGTGCCAATTCATCTGACCGAGCAAATCATCGGTGAGCTGCCGAAATTGCCAGAAGACTGCATTCTGGTCGATCTGGCTTCGGTGAAGAATCGCCCGCTGCAGGCGATGCTGGCCGCGCACACCGGACCGGTTCTGGGCTTGCATCCGATGTTTGGTCCGGACAGCGGCAGCCTGGCAAAGCAGGTTGTGGTTTGGTGTGATGGCCGTCAGCCGGAAGCTTATCAGTGGTTCCTTGAGCAGATTCAGGTTTGGGGCGCGCGGTTGCATCGTATCAGTGCCGTTGAGCACGACCAGAATATGGCGTTTATTCAGGCACTGCGTCACTTTGCGACTTTCGCTTACGGTCTGCATCTGGCGGAAGAGAACGTTAATCTGGATCAGCTGCTGGCGCTATCTTCACCGATATACCGCCTTGAACTGGCAATGGTTGGACGTCTGTTTGCGCAGGATCCGCAGCTTTACGCGGACATCATCATGTCCTCGGAGAGTAATCTGGCGCTGATTAAACGTTATTACAAGCGATTTGGCGATGCGATCAAACTGCTCGAGCAGGGCGATAAGCAAGCCTTTATCGATAGCTTTGAGCGCGTCGAACACTGGTTTGGTGATTACGCGAAACGCTTCCTGGTCGAAAGCAGAAGCATGCTGCGATCGGCGAACGATAGCCGGCAGTAAAAAACAAAAGGCATCCGTGAGGATGCCTTTTTGCTTAGAGGCGCGGCTCAACCGGCACCACATTCTCGCCTGGATAGCAGCCAAGAACTTTTAATGAACGGGTTAAGCCGCTCAACTCGGTTAACGCCAACTGCATATTTTCTGACTGCAGATTGCCCTGCACATCAATATAAAACATCTCTTCCCACGGATTGCCGTTGATTGGACGGTTTTCCAGTTTGCTCATGATGAGGCCGTGGTTACGTAATACCATCAGCGCTTCAACCAATGCGCCTGCTTGTTGACCCGTCGCCATGATCAATGTTGTTTTCGCCGGAACCTGACCCGAAACTTCAATCGCTTTACGTGCCAGCACGATGAAGCGCGTGTGGTTCTGCTGTTGATTGGCCAGATTGCGCTCCAGCACCTGCAATCCATACAGCTCACCGCCCGCTTCGCTACCCAATGCGGCAACCTTTGTTGAATTCATCGCTGCCACTTTCTCCATAGCTGCAGCGGTGCTTTCGGTGTATTCGATTTTCCACTGCGGGAAACGATTAATGAACTGGCTGCACTGCTGGAATGGCTGTGGATGGCTATATACCGTTTCGATCTGCTGCAAATCGGTGCTGCCGTTGACCAGCACACAGTGCTCAATTGGAATGGTCAGTTCACCCACAATCGATAGCGTGGTTTGCTGAAGCAGATCGTAAACGTCGTTGATCGAACCAGAGCTGGTATTTTCAATCGGCATCACCGCGTAGTCCGCTTGTCCACTTTCCACCTGATGGATGATGTCATGGAATTTCAGGCAGCCGATCTCAACCATTGAATCAAAATGTCGGGTGGCGTATTTGCGCGCCGCAAGATGTGAGTAGGAACCTTTCGGACCGAGGAATGCAATGCGCGGTGCGTGAGCATGTGGATGGTTGAGATTCTTTTGCAACAAGGCTTGCTGAGTTAGAACTGAATCTTCAATCACCAACTGAAACAGGCGAGTGATGTAATGCGCATCAAGCTGATGCTTTTTACCCAGTGAAATTAAGTTTTCCAGCAGAGCGCGCTCACGCTCAACATCGCGGATAGGGCGATGCGTTGCCAGTTTGGCCTGCGCAACTTCAACGGCCAGTATGCGACGCTCTGACAAAAGCGCTAAGAGTTTTTCATCAACGGCGCTGATTTTATCGCGTAATGCCAGCAGCGGATTTTCGGGATTCATAGGGCTCACCTGTAAAATGTCCAATAAAAAAGCCTCCCATTTGGGAGGCTTTGTTGTTCGTCTTCGCATTCATTTTCACATGACGAATCGCCTCCCAATCAGGGGAAGGTAAAAAAGAATGCGAAGAAGAACGGCAGATGTTTCATGATTGTTTCCATAAATAAAGTGGCTTGAGAGTAACCGCAGTGATTTAAAGCTGTCAATAAAAAACGCGCCCGGAGGCGCGTTACTAAAGATGTTTGCTTATTCCGTAGGAAGAAAATCTTTCACACTGCTGTTGGCGCGACGGGCTTCGGGTTTGTGTTGCGCTTTATTGAGTTGTCGCTCCAGCTTGGCAATCAAGTCATTGATGGCCGTATACATATCATCATGTTTCGCGCTGGCAACCAGCGTACCGTTAGGCGTATTGATGGTGGCATCAGCCACAAACTCCTTCGGCTCTTTCGATAACACAATGTGAGGGTTTATCAGATGTGTTTGCCATTTTTCCAGCTTGGCGAGACGCTCTTCAACGTGATTACGGATGGCCTCGGTGATTTCCATTTGTTTGCTGGTAATGTTCAGAATCATAGTTAAACCTCTCTGTCATTTCCGTGTGGGTAGGTCCAGCATACCGCGGAAATTAAGAAAATGTGTGATCTAAATCACGTTGAAATGTCACTTTTTGTCAATGCCGCTTAATTGTGAGAAAGGCCGGGAAAGTGGCGGGAAATACTTGAAGACGACTGGGGAAGGGCGCATGATTGACTGGATAACTGCAGCGATAAATCTGTAAAACTGCTGAATTATCCACAAAGTGACATAAAAAAAGCAGCCTCATGGGCTGCTTTTTTGTGGGTGTAATAATCAGGACTGATTATTTGCCGCAATGATTTTTGCCACTTTGTCGGCTTCAGCCGTCAACTGCAGCTGGCGGTAAGCATTCTCCATCAACGGCAACGCTTCATGGGTCGCCTCAGTATCCGGATAATCCTTCATCATTGTTTCCACGCGGTTAACAACAGCGACATAGGCACCGCGCTTGGTATAGAATTGCGCCACCGAGAGTTCATACTTCGCCAGGCGCTCTTTCAGGAATGCCAAACGTTTCTGCGCATCCGCAGCATATTGGCTGTTTGGATAACCGCGCAGTAATTGCGAGAAGTCACGGAAAGCATCACGAGCGTGCGTCGGATCACGATCGGAACGATCGATACCGAAGAAGCCCTGCAGTGCAGAATCGTCCAGCGCCATATCCGTCAGACCTTTCATATAGATGACATAGTCGATATTCGGATGGGTTGGATTCAGACGCATAAAGCGAGAAATAGCGGCTTGCGCCAGTGGCAGATCGGCATTTTTGTAATACGCGTAGATCAAATCCAGCTGTACTTGCTGCGAGTAAGGACCAAACGGATAGCGGTTATCCAGTGCTTCCAGTTGCTTAATCGCCGCTTTAAAGTTACCGTCCTGCAGCTTTTGCTGGGCCGTGGCGTAAATTTCAGACGGCGGGCTGTCCGGGACTGGATCTGATGAGCCAGAACAACCCACAAGCGCCAGGCTCAGGCTCAGTGTGGCAGCAGCCACCAGATGTTTCATACGCGTCATGACGAAATGATTATCCTCAAAGTGTTGTAGCAGAAGCTGTCCGTATAGCTCCCAGTTATGACCAGGTACGATAGCACATTATATTAAACGGCATCGCCGTGAAAACCCAACGTTAACGAAGAAGCTGTATATGGCACAACAAGTTCAACTCACCGCAACGGTGTCCGAAGCACAGCTTGGACAACGCTTAGATCAGACTTTGGCAGAATTGTTCCCTGATTATTCACGTTCTCGCATAAAAGAATGGATTCTTGAGCGCCGAGTCAGCGTCAACGGCACTATCATCGATAAACCAAAAGAAAAAGTTTTTGGCGGTGAGCATGTCTCGATTGATGCTGAGATCGAAGAAGAGCAACGCTGGGAAGCGCAAAATATCCCACTGAATATCGTCTATGAAGATGACGACATTCTGGTCATTAACAAACCTCGCGGTTTGGTGGTACATCCTGGCGCCGGTAATCCTGATGGCACAGTGCTTAACGCACTGCTTTATCACTATCCACCGATCGCTGACGTACCTCGTGCAGGCATTGTTCATCGTCTGGATAAAGATACCACCGGTTTGATGGTGGTCGCGAAAACCGTTCCTGCGCAAACGCATCTGGTTGAAACGCTGCAGCTGCGCGAAATCACGCGTGAATATGAAGCGGTGGCTATTGGCACCATGACTGCGGGCGGTACGGTGGATCAGCCCATGGCGCGCCACTCAACCAAACGTACGCACATGGCGGTGCACCCGATGGGTAAACCGGCAACCACGCACTATCGCATCATGGAGCATTTTCGTGCCCATACGCGTTTGCGTTTGCGTCTCGAAACCGGTCGTACCCATCAGATCCGTGTGCATATGGCGCATATTAACCATCCGCTGGTGGGCGATCCGCTGTACGGTGGCCGCCCACGTCCGCCAAAAGGGGCATCTGAAGCTTTCATCACTACGCTACGGGGTTTTGATCGCCAGGCGCTGCATGCCACGATGTTACGTCTCTATCACCCAATCACCGGTATTGAGATGGAATGGCATGCGCCGTTGCCGCAGGATATGGTCGATTTAATTGATGCGCTGAAAGCCGATACCCTTGAATTCCGCGATCAGATGGATTGGCTATGAGTGAATGGATCATCCCGGATTGGCCTGCGCCGCAGCATGTTCGGGCATGTTCCACCACGCGTTACGGCGGCGTCAGCGCTGCTCCATGGGATTCGTTGAATCTTGGTGGGCATGTTGGCGACGCTGAGGCGCATGTTGCTCAGAATCGTCAGCGCCTGGTTGAGCAACTGACGTTACCTGCAATGCCGCAATGGCTGGATCAGATCCATGGTCAAGTGGTTGCGCGTTTACCCGCCAGCGATCCGCTGCCGCGCGCTGATGCCGCAATCACGCGTGTAAGCGGGGTGGTTTGCGCAGTGATGACGGCGGATTGTTTGCCGGTGCTGTTCTGCAGCAAGGATGGTAGTGAAGTCGCGGCAGCACATGCCGGTTGGCGTGGACTCTGTAATGGTGTGCTGGAACAGACGTTGTCGCAGTTTCACTGCGCGCCAAATGACATTCATGCATGGCTTGGTCCGGCAATTGGGCCGCTGGCATTTGAAGTTGGCTCGGAAGTCAGAACGGCATTTATGGCCCATGATTCACAAGCGGAAGAGGCTTTCCGCCCGGCGGGTAACAAATACTTCGCCGATATTTGGCTGCTGGCGCGTCAGCGTCTGCAGGCCGCCGGCGTGTATTCCATCAGCGGTTCAACGCGATGTACCTTCCATGAGCGCGATGATTTTTTCTCCTACCGACGCGACGGAATCACCGGGCGTATGGCAACTTTGATTTGGCTGAGATAACCTTACGCCACAAGACGGTCCAGTTAGCGTATTTTTTGCTCACAACTCAGGTCATTAACCTTGAAAAATTTGAGGGATGACCTCATTTAATCTCCAGTAGCATTTTGACCTGTAATGGGAGGAATTATGCGTCTGGATCGTCTTACTAATAAATTTCAACTGGCACTTGCCGATGCACAGTCCCTTGCTCTGGGACATGACAATCAATTCATTGAACCCCTTCATTTGATGAGCGCATTGCTCAACCAGGAAGGCGGATCGGTGCGTCCGTTGCTCAGCGCAGCGGGTGCCGACGTGGCTGGCCTGCGTACCAGCATTGAACAAGCGATTAATCGACTACCTCAGGTTGAAGGCACGGACGGCGATGTGCAGCCATCCGCCGATCTGATTCGGGTACTCAATCTGTGCGACAAGCTGGCGCAAAAGCGCGGCGACAACTTTATATCATCTGAATTATTTGTATTGGCGGCCCTTGATTCACGTGGCTCGCTGGCTGATCTATTGAAATCAGCTGGCGCGACTCCGGAAAAACTCTCTGCGGCCATCGAGCAAATACGGGGAGGAGACAGCGTGAACGATCAAGGGGCTGAAGATCAGCGTCAGGCATTAAAAAAATACACCATCGACCTTACAGAGCGTGCCGAACTCGGCAAGCTTGATCCGGTTATCGGTCGTGATGAAGAAATTCGCCGCACCATTCAGGTGTTGCAGCGTCGTACCAAAAATAACCCGGTGCTGATTGGTGAACCCGGCGTCGGTAAAACGGCTATTGCCGAAGGTTTAGCGCAGCGCATCATCAATGGCGAAGTACCGGAAGGGCTGAAAGGCCGTCGCGTGCTGGCTCTGGATATGGGTTCGCTGGTGGCGGGCGCCAAATATCGCGGTGAATTTGAAGAGCGCCTCAAAGGCGTGCTTAGCGATTTGGCGAAGCAGGAAGGCAACGTCATTCTGTTTATCGACGAACTGCATACCATGGTGGGCGCAGGTAAAGCCGATGGCGCCATGGATGCCGGCAACATGCTGAAACCCGCATTGGCGCGTGGTGAGTTGCACTGTGTCGGCGCAACTACGTTGAATGAGTATCGTCAGTTCATAGAGAAAGATGCGGCGCTGGAACGTCGTTTCCAGAAAGTCTTCGTTGCTGAGCCGAGTGTCGAAGATACCATTGCCATTCTGCGCGGACTGAAAGAACGCTATGAGCTGCACCATCATGTGCAGATCACCGATCCGGCGATTGTGGCTGCGGCGACGTTGTCGCATCGTTACATCTCCGATCGTCAGCTGCCGGATAAGGCCATCGACCTGATAGACGAAGCGGCCTCAAGCATTCGTTTGCAGATGGATTCGAAGCCTGAGTCCCTTGATCGCCTTGAGCGCCGCATCATCCAGTTGAAACTTGAGCAGCAGGCGCTGAAGAAAGAGTCTGATGACGCCAGCGTGAAGCGTCTGGAAATGCTGGAAAGTGAACTTGACCAGAAAGAGCGTGAATATGCTGAGCTGGAAGAGGAGTGGAAAGCGGAAAAAGCCTCATTAACCGGCACGCAGAACATTAAAGCCGAGCTGGAACAAGCGCGCCTGACGATGGAGCAAGCCCGTCGCGTTGGTGACCTGGGTCAGATGTCTGAGCTGCAGTACGGTAAAATTCCGGAGCTGGAGAAACAGTTAGCCATCGCTACGCAGTCTGAAGGTAAAACCATGAAGCTGTTACGTAATCGCGTAACGGATGTGGAGATTGCCGATGTACTGGCGCGTTGGACCGGAATTCCTGTCGCACGCATGATGGAAGGCGAGCGCGACAAGTTGCTGCGTATGGAGCAGGAACTGCATTCACGCGTCATCGGCCAGAACGAAGCGGTAGAAGCGGTTTCGAATGCGATTCGTCGTAGTCGTGCCGGCTTGTCCGATCCGAATCGTCCAATTGGTTCCTTCCTGTTCCTCGGACCAACGGGGGTAGGGAAAACCGAGTTGTGTAAAGCGCTGGCTAGCTTCCTGTTCGATAGCGATGACGCGATGGTGCGTATTGATATGTCCGAGTTTATGGAAAAACACTCGGTGTCGCGGCTGGTGGGTGCACCTCCGGGATATGTCGGCTATGAAGAGGGCGGTTATCTGACCGAAGCGGTACGTCGTCGGCCTTATTCGGTGATTCTGCTGGATGAAGTGGAGAAGGCGCATCCTGATGTGTTCAACATTCTGTTGCAGGTGCTGGATGATGGTCGCTTAACCGACGGACAGGGCCGTACGGTCGATTTCCGCAATACCGTGGTGATCATGACCTCGAACCTTGGCTCCGATCTTATTCAGGAACGTTTCGGTTCTCTGGATTATGCGGAGATGAAACAGGTGGTGATGACGGTTGTGGGGCAGCATTTCCGCCCAGAGTTTATCAACCGTATCGATGACATGGTGGTGTTCCACCCATTGGGCGAAAAACACATTGCTTCAATTGCGCAGATTCAGCTGCAACGTTTGTATAAACGTCTTGAGGAGCGTGGCTATCAGCTGCATATCTCCGATGAGGCGCTCAAACTGCTCGGCGAGAATGGCTACGACCCGGTGTATGGTGCGCGTCCATTGAAACGTGCTATTCAGCAGCAGATTGAAAACCCGCTGGCTCAGCAGATTCTTTCTGGTGCCCTGGTTCCGGGAAAAACCATTGAAATGGATGTAAAAGACGATGTGATTGTTGCTCATCAGTGATCCCTTCCGATTAAAACGGGCCTGCGGGCCCGTTTTTTTTGGCCTTTTTGCAAGAATTAGCTGCTTTTTGCAACGTATAGCCTGGAAAGTGAGCGGTCGCGCGAAAACTTCAAATTTGCACTTGTCAGCTCCAAATAACTCCCTATAATGCGCCACCACTGAGACGGCAAAGCGGCAACGCAGACGGCTCAGCAGGGAGTGAAGAAATTCATCCCGCCGGATGAAAACGCTGAAAAAAGTGTTTGACTCCGAAGGAGAGT
>NZ_JBHTGO010000015.1:0-26141 GCF_042666835.1 Pantoea sp. GCM10028869
GTCATACTCCGTTCTTCAAAGGCTACCGTCCTCAGTTCTACTTCCGTACTACTGACGTGACCGGTGACGTTCAACTGCCAGAAGGCGTTGAGATGGTAATGCCAGGCGACAACGTAAAAATGACCGTAACTTTGATCAAGCCAATCGCTATGGATCAGGGTCTGCGTTTCGCAATCCGTGAAGGCGGCCGTACTGTTGGTGCGGGTGTTGTTGCTGAAATTATCGCTTAACTGCGATAAGATTTGACGCAATGCACAAGGAAAGGGCATCATTTGATGCCCTTTTTGCACGCTGTTGTATAGAACCTGGCTCATCAGTGATTTTGCATCATAATCATTGCTGAGACAGGCTCTGTTTCACGGCGTTGGATACCGAGTTACGCTCAAAAGCTCATTCGGTTTGGATGCCTCGCACTGCGGGGCAGTATAGTTTCTGAATTATTGTGGCAGGTTGGTTTATGAGTGCGAATACCGAAGCTCAAGGAAGCGGGCGCGGCCTTGAAGCGATGAAATGGGTAGTTGTGATCGCATTGCTCCTGGTAGCAATCGTCGGCAACTATATCTATCGCGATGTAACATTGCCTCTGCGCGCGCTGGCTGTGGTTGTGCTGATCGCTGCAGCGGGCGGCATTGCTTTGCTGACAATCAAAGGCAAAGCGACTGTGGCATTTGCCCGTGAAGCTAAAACCGAAATGCGTAAGGTCATTTGGCCGACTCGCCAGGAAACACTGCACACCACGTTAATCGTTGCCGCGGTTACTGCCGTGATGTCACTGATTTTGTGGGGGCTGGATGGTATTCTGGTCCGTCTGGTATCGTTTATCACTGGCCTGAGGTTCTGAGATGTCTGAAGCTCCAAAAAAACGCTGGTACGTCGTTCAGGCGTTCTCTGGTTTTGAAGCCCGCGTAGCGAAATCGCTGCACGAGCATATCAAACTGCACAACATGGAAGAGCTTTTTGGCGAAGTCATGGTGCCGACTGAAGAAGTCGTCGAAATCCGTGGCGGCCAGCGTCGCAAAAGCGAACGTAAATTCTTCCCTGGCTACGTATTGGTTCAGATGGTAATGAATGACGCCAGCTGGCACTTAGTACGCAGTGTACCGCGTGTAATGGGCTTTATCGGTGGTACTTCCGACCGTCCTGCGCCAATCAGTGATAAAGAAGTAGATGCGATTATGAACCGCCTGCAGCAGGTGGGTGATAAGCCGCGTCCAAAAACGCTGTTCGAGCCAGGCGAGATGGTACGCGTCAGCGACGGCCCGTTTGCCGACTTCAACGGAGTGGTCGAAGAAGTGGACTACGAGAAGAGCCGCCTGAAAGTGTCCGTTTCCATCTTTGGCCGTGCAACGCCAGTGGAACTCGACTTCGCTCAGGTGGAGAAAGGTTAACCCTTCTGTTCACTTTTTAGCTCTTGCGGAAGGCGCGAAATTTACCTATAATTTCGCGCCTTTTGTTTTTATGTGCCCGCAACGGCATATAAATCGTTATCACGGGGAGCCTGTTTTTCAGGCGTTATAACCCAATTGAGGAATTATCATGGCCAAGAAAGTACAAGCCTACGTTAAGTTGCAAGTTGCAGCTGGTATGGCTAACCCAAGTCCACCTGTTGGTCCAGCACTGGGTCAGCAGGGTGTTAACATTATGGAATTCTGCAAAGCGTTCAACGCTAAGACTGAATCCCTGGAGAAAGGCCTGCCTACTCCTGTTGTTATCACCGTATACAGTGACCGTTCTTTCACCTTCGTTACCAAAACGCCTCCGGCTGCCGTACTGCTGAAAAAAGCAGCGGGCATCAAGTCTGGTTCTGGTAAGCCGAACAAAGACAAAGTCGGTAAAGTTTCCCGTGCTCAGGTACGTGAAATCGCAGAAACTAAAGCTGCGGACATGACTGGTTCTGACGTAGAAGCGATGACTCGCTCTATCGAAGGTACTGCTCGTTCCATGGGCCTGGTAGTAGAGGATTAAGAAATGGCTAAGCTGACCAAGCGCATGAGCGTAATCCGTGACAAAGTTGATGCTACTAAGCAGTACGACATTAACGAAGCTGTTGCTCTGCTGAAAGAACTGGCTACTGCCAAGTTCGTAGAAAGCGTTGACGTTGCCGTTAACCTCGGCATCGATGCACGTAAATCTGATCAGAACGTGCGCGGTGCGACCGTTCTGCCACACGGTACTGGTCGTTCAGTACGTGTTGCCGTCTTCACCCAAGGTGCAAACGCTGAAGCTGCTAAAGCAGCTGGCGCAGAACTGGTTGGTATGGAAGACCTGGCTGAGCAGATCAAAAAAGGCGAAATGAACTTTGACGTTGTAATCGCATCTCCAGATGCAATGCGCGTTGTTGGCCAGTTGGGCCAGGTTCTGGGCCCACGCGGTCTGATGCCAAACCCGAAAGTTGGTACTGTAACGCCGAACGTTGCTGAAGCAGTTAAAAATGCTAAAGCAGGTCAGGTTCGTTATCGTAACGACAAAAACGGCATCATCCACACCACCATCGGTAAAGTGGATTTTGACACTGACAAATTGAAAGAAAACCTGGAATCTTTGCTGGTTGCGCTGAAAAAAGCTAAACCATCACAGGCGAAAGGCGTGTACATCAAGAAAGTCAGCATCTCTACCACCATGGGCGCCGGCGTTGCCGTTGACCAGGCCGGTCTGAGTGCATCAGCAAACTAATTGCTGCTTGTAACGGGCGAAAAATTCATCTAGAATCTTACGCCCGTTGTTCTGGTTGTTTGCACAATTCAGAACCCAGATTCAAAGCGAGTGAGTGACAAAGTCTAAACACTTGGTTGTTCAGTCGCTTAGGTTGGAGCCAGGCCTTATCCTGGCCTCCGTCCGAGACCGCAGGAGCAGAATATTTTCGGATATCTTGCTTAATACCCTGCGTAGACGGTGACAGAACCAAAAAGAATTATTTCTTCGCTGGATTCTGCTCACCGTGTAATAGCGCTTATCGCCTTCGGGTGAATAAGTGAAGTGAGTTCCGGGAAATTATTCCCGGTCAATCCAGGAGCAAAAGCTAATGGCATTAAATCTTCAAGGCAAACAAGCGATTGTTGCTGAAGTTAGCGAAGTAGCCAAAGGCGCGCTTTCAGCGGTTGTTGCGGATTCCCGTGGCGTGACCGTTGATAAAATGACCGAACTGCGTAAAGCAGGTCGTGAAGCTGGCGTTTACATGCGTGTTGTTCGTAACACCCTGCTGCGCCGCGTCGTTGAAGGTACTCCTTTCGAGTGCCTGAAAGACACGTTTGTTGGTCCGACCCTGATTGCATACTCTTTGGAACACCCGGGCGCTGCTGCTCGTTTGTTCAAAGATTTCGCTAAAGCGAATGCAAAATTTGAGGTCAAAGCTGCAGCCTTTGAAGGTGAGCTGATCACGGCGGCCAATATTGACCGTCTGGCAACTCTGCCGACTTACGAAGAAGCACTGGCACGTCTGATGTCGACCATGAAAGAAGCCGCTGCTGGCAAACTGGTCCGTACTCTGGCTGCTGTGCGCGATGCAAAAGAAGCGGCTTAAGGCCAAATTCTTTTCCTTCGTGCTTGCTACCGTATAAACTTTTTCTGATTTTTAGGAACAATCGATATGTCTATCACTAAAGACCAAATTCTGGAAGCTGTTGCCGCTATGTCCGTAATGGAAGTAGTTGAGCTGGTTTCTGCTATGGAAGAAAAATTCGGCGTTTCTGCTGCTGCCGCTGTAGCCGTTGCTGCTGGCCCAGCTGAAGCTGTTGAAGAGAAAACTGAATTCGACGTAATTCTGAAAGCTGTTGGCGCTAACAAAGTCGCAGTAATCAAAGCAGTACGTACTGCAACTGGCCTGGGCTTGAAAGAAGCTAAAGACCTGGTTGAAGCTACCGGTACTATCAAAGAAGGCATCAGCAAAGATGACGCAGCCGCTCTTGAAGCTGCTCTGAAAGAAGCTGGCGCTGAAGTTGAAGTTAAGTAAGACAACCTTCGGGTTGCAGCCTGAGTAACATTAGGCTGATGGCTGGTGACTGTTTAGGTCACCAGCCTTTTTGCGCTACAGGGGAATGATGGCGTTTCGCACTGTTTGTCCATCATTCCTCTTCAATATCTTTTTCTATCGACGCCTTAATATATCGCTCTCCTGCGAAGGTTCCCTGCCTGAACAACGGCGATGAAATGATTTAAGAGTGATAGAAAGATGTATTGCATGGGGTGCTGCGCATCGCATGAAAAACAAAAAATAGTGTTGCATGAACTGTCCTTTTCAGGACGGACAGCGTGGTTCGACATGTCAGCTAGCTGAGGAACCCCATGGTTTACTCCTATACCGAGAAAAAACGTATTCGTAAGGATTTTGGTAAACGTCCACAAGTTTTGGACATACCTTATCTCCTTTCTATCCAGCTTGACTCGTTCCAGAAGTTCATCGAGCAAGATCCAGAAGGCCAGTACGGTCTGGAAGCAGCCTTCCGCTCCGTATTCCCAATCTCAAGCTACAGCGGCAACTCTGAGTTGCAGTATGTCAGCTACCGTTTGGGTGAGCCTGTCTTTGACGTAACTGAATGTCAGATCCGTGGCGTGACCTATTCGGCACCGCTGCGCGTGAAACTGCGTCTGGTGATCTACGAGCGCGAAGCGCCGGAAGGCACCGTAAAAGACATTAAAGAACAAGAAGTCTACATGGGTGAGATTCCACTCATGACGGACAATGGTACCTTTGTTATCAATGGTACTGAGCGTGTTATCGTTTCTCAGCTGCACCGTAGTCCTGGCGTGTTCTTCGACAGCGATAAGGGTAAAACGCACTCTTCCGGTAAAGTGCTGTATAACGCACGTATCATCCCTTACCGCGGTTCATGGCTCGATTTCGAGTTTGACCCGAAAGACAACCTCTTCGTCCGTATTGACCGTCGTCGTAAGCTGCCAGCCAGTATCATTCTGCGCGCGTTAAACTTCACTTCAGAACAAATCCTTGATCTGTTCTTTGATAAAGTCGTTTATGAAATCCGCGATAACAAACTGCAGATGGAACTGGTGCCTGAGCGCCTGCGTGGTGAAACCGCCTCCTTCGATATCGAAGCAAACGGCACGGTCTACGTTGAGAAAGGTCGTCGCATCACTGCGCGCCACATCCGTCAGCTGGAAAAAGACAACATTCAGCACATCGAAGTGCCAGTTGAATACATTGCTGGCAAAGTGGTTGCTAAAGACTACGTCGATCTGAACACCGGCGAGCTGATCGTTCCTGCAAACATGGAATTGTCACTGGATCTGCTGGCGAAACTGAGCCAGTCAGGCCACAAGCGCATTGAAACGCTGTTCACCAACGACCTGGATCACGGTGCGTACATCTCCGAGACTCTGCGTGTAGACCCAACCAACGATCGTCTAAGCGCGCTGGTTGAGATCTACCGCATGATGCGTCCTGGTGAGCCACCAACGCGTGAAGCTGCTGAAAACCTGTTCGAGAACCTGTTCTTCTCTGAAGATCGTTACGATCTTTCTGCGGTTGGCCGTATGAAGTTCAACCGTTCTCTGCTGCGTGATGAGATCGAAGGTTCAGGTATCCTGAGCAAAGACGACATCATCGAAGTGATGAAAAAGCTTATCGGTATCCGTAACGGTATCGGTGAAGTGGATGATATCGATCACCTCGGTAACCGTCGTATTCGTTCTGTTGGCGAAATGGCAGAAAACCAGTTCCGTGTGGGTCTGGTGCGTGTTGAGCGTGCAGTTAAAGAGCGTCTGTCTCTGGGCGACCTCGATACGCTGATGCCTCAGGACATGATCAACGCTAAGCCGATTTCGGCGGCGGTGAAAGAGTTCTTCGGTTCAAGCCAGCTGTCCCAGTTTATGGATCAGAACAACCCATTGTCCGAGATTACGCACAAACGTCGTATCTCTGCTCTGGGCCCAGGCGGTCTGACCCGTGAGCGCGCCGGCTTCGAAGTACGTGACGTACACCCAACGCACTACGGTCGTGTATGTCCTATCGAAACTCCGGAAGGCCCGAACATCGGTCTGATCAACTCACTCTCGGTTTACGCGCAGACTAACGAATACGGTTTCCTTGAAACCCCGTATCGCCGCGTTGTTGACGGGAAAGTGAGTGATGAAATTCATTACCTCTCTGCAATTGAAGAGGGTAACTACGTTATCGCTCAGGCAAACACCAACCTCGCAGAAGATGGCAGCTTTGTTGACGATCTCGTCACCTGCCGTAGCAAGGGTGAGTCAAGCCTGTTCAGCCGCGATCAGGTTGACTACATGGACGTTTCCACCCAACAGGTGGTTTCTGTCGGTGCTTCACTGATTCCGTTCCTGGAGCACGATGATGCTAACCGCGCCTTGATGGGTGCGAACATGCAACGTCAGGCGGTTCCAACTCTGCGTGCTGATAAGCCGCTGGTTGGTACCGGTATGGAACGCGCAGTAGCGGTTGACTCCGGTGTAACTGCTGTCGCGAAACGTGGTGGTACCGTTCAGTACGTTGATGCTTCTCGTATCGTTATCAAAGTTAACGAAGAAGAGATGTATCCGGGCGAAGCGGGTATCGACATCTACAACCTGACCAAGTACACCCGTTCTAACCAGAACACCTGCATCAACCAGATGCCGTGTGTCAATCTGGGTGAGCCGATTGAGCGTGGCGACGTGCTGGCAGATGGCCCGTCTACCGACCTCGGTGAACTGGCGCTGGGTCAGAACATGCGCGTGGCGTTCATGCCATGGAACGGTTACAACTTCGAAGACTCCATCCTCGTATCCGAGCGTGTGGTTCAGGAAGACCGTTTCACCACTATCCACATCCAGGAACTGGCATGTGTGTCTCGCGACACCAAGCTGGGGCCAGAAGAGATCACCGCTGATATCCCGAACGTGGGTGAAGCTGCGCTTTCTAAACTGGATGAATCCGGCATTGTGTATATCGGTGCGGAAGTGACCGGTGGCGACATTCTGGTTGGTAAGGTAACACCGAAAGGTGAAACCCAGCTGACGCCAGAAGAGAAACTGCTGCGTGCGATCTTCGGTGAAAAAGCCTCTGACGTAAAAGATTCGTCACTGCGCGTTCCGAACGGCGTATCCGGTACTGTTATTGACGTGCAGGTCTTCACTCGCGATGGCGTGGAAAAAGACAAGCGCGCGCTGGAAATCGAAGAGATGCAGCTGAAGCAGGTTAAGAAAGACCTGTCTGAAGAACTGCAGATCTTCGAAGCTGGCCTATTTGGCCGTATCCAGGCCGTACTGATCTCGGGTGGTGTTGAAGCTGAGAAGCTGGACAAACTGCCACGTGAGCGCTGGCTGGAGCTGGGCCTGACTGACGAAGAGAAGCAGAACTCTCTGGAGCAGCTGGCTGAGCAGTACGACGAACTGAAGCACGAGTTTGAGAAGAAACTTGAAGCTAAGCGTCGCAAGATCACCCAAGGCGATGATCTGGCACCAGGCGTGCTGAAAATCGTTAAGGTGTATCTGGCCGTTAAACGTCAGATTCAGCCTGGTGACAAGATGGCAGGTCGTCACGGAAACAAGGGTGTTATCTCGAAGATCAACCCTATCGAAGACATGCCTTACGATGAGAACGGTACGCCGGTCGACATCGTACTGAACCCGCTGGGCGTACCATCGCGTATGAACATCGGTCAGATTCTGGAAACTCACCTCGGTATGGCGGCTAAAGGCATTGGTGAAAAAATCAATGCGATGCTGAAGAAGCAGGAAGAAGTCTCCAAACTGCGTGAGTTCATCCAGCGTGCTTACGATCTGGGCACTGATGTGCGTCAGAAAGTTGACCTGAACACCTTTACAGATGACGAAGTACTGCGTCTGGCAGAGAACCTGAAGAAGGGTATGCCAATCGCGACTCCGGTGTTTGACGGTGCGAAAGAGAGCGAAATCAAAGAGCTGCTGCAGCTCGGCGGATTGCCTTCTTCCGGTCAGATCACCCTGTTCGACGGCCGTACTGGTGAGCAGTTTGAGCGTCAGGTAACCGTAGGTTACATGTACATGCTGAAACTGAACCACCTGGTTGACGACAAGATGCACGCACGTTCTACCGGTTCTTACAGCTTGGTTACTCAGCAGCCGCTGGGTGGTAAAGCGCAGTTCGGTGGACAGCGCTTCGGTGAGATGGAAGTGTGGGCACTGGAAGCATATGGTGCCGCGTATACCCTGCAGGAAATGCTTACCGTTAAATCTGATGACGTTAACGGCCGTACGAAGATGTATAAAAACATCGTCGACGGTAACCATCAGATGGAACCGGGCATGCCGGAATCCTTCAACGTACTGTTGAAAGAGATTCGCTCGCTGGGTATCAACATCGAGCTGGAAGACGAGTAAGTACTCGCAAGTACTGGTTACGGGACGTGCACTTCGGGTGCGCGTCCCTGAGAGTTCCACTCCGACGGGAGCTAATCCGTGAAAGACTTACTTAAGTTTCTGAAAGCGCAAACTAAGACCGAAGAGTTTGATGCGATCAAAATTGCTCTGGCCTCGCCAGACATGATCCGTTCATGGTCTTTTGGTGAAGTTAAAAAGCCGGAAACCATTAACTACCGTACCTTCAAGCCTGAGCGTGACGGTCTTTTCTGTGCCCGTATTTTTGGACCGGTAAAAGACTACGAATGCCTGTGCGGTAAGTACAAGCGTTTAAAACATCGCGGCGTGATCTGTGAGAAGTGTGGCGTTGAAGTTACACAGACCAAAGTACGTCGTGAGCGCATGGGCCACATTGAGCTGGCTTCACCGACTGCGCACATTTGGTTCCTGAAATCACTGCCTTCGCGTATCGGCTTACTGCTGGATATGCCACTGCGTGATATCGAGCGCGTGCTGTACTTCGAATCTTATGTGGTTATCGAAGGCGGCATGACCAACCTGGAAAAACGTCAGATTCTGACCGAAGAGCAGTACCTTGACGCGCTGGAAGAGTTCGGTGACGAATTCGACGCGAAGATGGGTGCGGAAGCTATCCAGGCGCTGCTGAAAAACATGGATCTGGAGCAAGAGTGCGAGCAGCTGCGTGAAGAGCTGAACGAGACCAACTCCGAGACCAAACGTAAAAAGCTGACCAAGCGTATCAAGCTGCTGGAAGCGTTCGTTCAGTCTGGTAACAAGCCAGAGTGGATGATCCTGACCGTTCTGCCGGTTCTGCCGCCAGATCTGCGCCCGCTGGTACCGCTGGACGGTGGTCGTTTCGCAACGTCGGATCTGAACGATCTGTATCGTCGCGTGATCAACCGTAATAACCGTCTGAAACGCCTGCTGGATCTGGCTGCGCCAGATATCATCGTACGTAACGAAAAACGTATGTTGCAGGAAGCGGTTGATGCACTGCTGGATAACGGCCGTCGCGGTCGCGCCATCACTGGCTCGAACAAGCGTCCGCTGAAATCTCTGGCAGACATGATCAAAGGTAAGCAGGGTCGTTTCCGTCAGAACCTGTTGGGTAAACGTGTTGACTACTCTGGCCGTTCAGTTATCACCGTTGGTCCATACCTGCGTCTGCATCAGTGCGGTCTGCCGAAGAAAATGGCTCTTGAGCTGTTCAAACCGTTCATCTACGGCAAGTTGGAACTGCGTGGCCTGGCCACCACCATCAAAGCCGCTAAGAAAATGGTTGAGCGCGAAGAGGCTGTCGTTTGGGATATCCTGGACGAAGTGATCCGCGAACACCCGGTACTGCTGAACCGTGCACCAACTCTGCACCGTTTGGGTATCCAGGCGTTTGAACCGGTTCTGATCGAAGGTAAAGCGATCCAGCTGCACCCGCTGGTTTGTGCGGCATATAACGCCGACTTCGATGGTGACCAGATGGCTGTTCACGTACCGCTGACGCTGGAAGCCCAGCTGGAAGCGCGTGCGCTGATGATGTCGACCAACAACATTCTGTCACCAGCGAACGGCGAGCCAATCATCGTTCCTTCACAGGACGTTGTTTTGGGTCTGTACTACATGACCCGCGACAAAGTGAACGCCAAAGGCGAAGGCATGGTGCTGACTGGCCCGAAAGAAGCTGAGCGTGTTTATCGCGCTGGCCTGGCCGAGCTGCATGCACGCGTTAAAGTGCGTATCACTGAATACACCAAGAACGAGCAGGAAGAGTTCGTTGCGAAAACCAGCATTATCGACACCACCATTGGTCGTGCGATTCTGTGGATGATCGTTCCGAAAGGCCTGCCTTACTCCATCGTCAACCAGGCGCTGGGTAAGAAAGCCATTTCTAAGATGCTGAACACCTGTTACCGCATTCTTGGCCTGAAGCCGACCGTTATCTTTGCTGACCAAACCATGTACACCGGTTTTGCTTACGCAGCCCGTTCAGGTGCCTCTGTAGGTATCGACGACATGGTCATCCCAGCGAAGAAAGCGGAAATCGTAGCGGAAGCGGAAGCGGAAGTTGCTGAGATTCAGGAACAGTTCCAGTCTGGTCTGGTAACTGCTGGCGAACGTTACAACAAAGTTATCGATATTTGGGCCGCAGCTAACGAACGCGTTTCCAAAGCGATGATGGATAACCTGCAAACTGAAACCGTGATCAACCGTGATGGCGAAGAAGAACAGCAGGTATCGTTCAACAGCATCTACATGATGGCCGACTCCGGTGCGCGTGGTTCTGCTGCACAGATTCGTCAGCTGGCCGGTATGCGTGGTCTGATGGCTAAGCCAGATGGCTCAATCATAGAAACGCCGATCACCGCGAACTTCCGTGAAGGTCTGAACGTACTCCAGTACTTCATCTCCACGCACGGTGCGCGTAAAGGTCTTGCGGATACCGCACTGAAAACCGCTAACTCCGGTTATCTGACGCGTCGTCTGGTAGACGTAGCGCAGGATCTGGTTGTTACCGAAGATGACTGCGGTACGTTCGAAGGCATCATGATGACTCCGGTCATCGAAGGTGGCGACGTTAAAGAGCCGCTGCGTGAGCGTGTACTGGGTCGTGTAACGGCTGAAGACGTTCTGAAGCCAGGCACTGCGGACATCCTGATCCCGCGTAACACCCTGATCGATGAACACTGGTGTGATGTGATCGAACTGAATTCAGTCGATGCGATTAAAGTGCGCTCGGTTGTTGGCTGTGAAACCGACTTCGGTGTGTGTGCACACTGCTACGGTCGCGATCTGGCACGTGGTCACATCATCAACAAAGGTGAGGCCATCGGTGTTATCGCAGCACAGTCCATCGGTGAGCCGGGTACACAGCTGACAATGCGTACGTTCCACATCGGTGGTGCGGCATCTCGTGCGGCTGCTGAATCCAGCATCCAGGTGAAGAACAAAGGTACTATCAAGCTGACCAACGCGAAGTCTGTAACCAACTCTTCAGGGAAACTGGTTATCGTTTCACGTAACGTTGAGCTGAAGATGATCGACGAGTTCGGTCGTACCAAAGAGAGCTATAAAGTACCTTACGGTGCGGTCATGGCTAAAGGTGATGGCGAGCAGGTTGCCGCGGGCGAAACCGTAGCAAACTGGGATCCGCATACCATGCCGGTCATCACCGAAGTGGGCGGTTTCATTCGCTTCACTGACATGATCGACGGTCAGACCATTACGCGTCAGACTGACGACTTAACCGGTCTGTCATCGCTGGTGGTTCTGGATTCTGCAGAACGTACTGCGGGTGGTAAAGATCTGCGTCCTGCGCTGAAAATTGTTGATGCCAACGGAAATGATGTTTTGATTCCAGGTACCGACATGCCAGCACAGTACTTCCTGCCGGGCAAAGCAATTGTTCAGCTGGAAGATGGCGTTAAGATCAGTGCCGGTGACACGCTGTCGCGTGTTCCGCAGGAGTCTGGCGGTACCAAGGATATTACCGGTGGTCTGCCGCGCGTTGCTGACTTGTTCGAAGCGCGTCGTCCGAAAGAGCCAGCAATCCTGGCGGAGATCAGCGGTATCATCTCCTTCGGTAAAGAGACCAAAGGTAAGCGTCGTCTGGTGATTACGCCGGTTGATGGTAGCGATCCGTACGAAGAGATGATTCCAAAATGGCGTCAGCTTAACGTATTCGAAGGTGAGCGCGTAGAACGTGGTGACGTCGTATCTGACGGCCCAGAGTCTCCGCACGACATCCTGCGTCTGCGTGGCGTCCATGCTGTGACCCGTTACATCACTAACGAAGTGCAGGAAGTTTACCGTCTGCAAGGCGTTAAGATTAACGATAAACACATCGAAGTCATCGTTCGTCAGATGCTGCGTAAAGCAACCATCTCGAGCGTGGGAAGCACCGACTTCCTGGAAGGTGAGCAGGCTGAATACTCACGCATCAAGATCTCTAACCGTGAACTTGAAGCGAATGGCAAAATCGGCGCAACATTCATGCGCGATCTGCTGGGTATCACCAAAGCGTCACTGGCAACCGAATCGTTCATCTCTGCAGCATCGTTCCAGGAGACCACGCGTGTCCTGACCGAAGCAGCAGTTGCAGGTAAGCGTGATGAACTGCGCGGCCTGAAAGAGAACGTCATCGTGGGTCGTCTGATCCCAGCCGGTACCGGTTATGCTTATCACCAGGATCGTATGCGTCGCCGCTCTGCGGGCGAAGCACCGGTTGCACCGCAGGTTACTGCGGATGAAGCCTCTGCAAGCCTGGCAGAATTGCTGAACGCCGGTCTGGGCGGAAGCGACGACGAGTAATTCGTCTGCCAAAGCTGACCAATAAAAAACCCTGCTTCGGCAGGGTTTTTTTTCGTCTTCATTTTGTCAGAACTTGCGGCAGACATCTTCGCGTGTCAGTCCGATATCACGCAGCTGGTTATCACTCAGTTTTGACAGGATGCGGTGAGTTTCACGCCGTGCTTTCCAGTGTTTAACCATACGTACTGCGCCGCGGAAGATATCCAGTAAAGTGACGTCAAAAGGTTTAGCCGCGCGGTTTTGATCGAATTCCATAATCCTTGCCCTCAGTAGGTTGCCTGAGAAGCATTGTCTGATTCCTTCGCATTATGATACAGACGCAAAAAACACTTATCTTTAACATACAGATTGCCTTGAAGTGGATCTGAATGGTAATAATGAGGTCTATCTGTACTGGTTTATTATGATTGATGGCTGAGTGAGGCATACGATGACGCGCTACCAACATTTAGCATGTTTGCTTTCGGATCGTATAGAGCAAGGGCTGTACCGCAGCGGCGAGCGCTTGCCGTCGGTGCGCACGCTGAGTCTTGAACACGGCGTGAGTATCAGCACCGTTCAGCAGGCATATCATCTGCTGGAAGAGAAACAGCTGATTGTGCCGCAGCCACGTTCCGGATATTTCGTTGCAACACGCAAAGCGACGCCGCCGATGCCGGCCATCACCCGACCTGCACAGCGTCCGGTGGAAATCACGCAGTGGGAATCGGTGCTGGAGTTGCTCAGCAGCCGAACTAATAACGATGTGTTGCAACTCGGCAGCGGTATGCCCGATCTGACCCAGCCCACGTTGAAACCGCTGTGGAAAATTCAAAGCCGTATGGCGCAGAAGCAGGATATCGATCAGCTCAACTATGACAGTTTGCTGGGTGTCGCGGCATTGCGCGAACAGGTTGCGCGCCTGACGATCGACAGCGGTTGTCAGCTCACGGCAGACGATATCGTGATCACCACCGGCTGCCATGAAGCGTTGTCGATCTCGATTCGTGCGATATGTCAGGCTGGTGACATCATTGCGGTGGAGTCGCCGACTTTCCACGGCACCATGCAAACTCTGCGCGGCTTCGGCATTCGCGCCATTGAGATTCCTACCGATTCGGTTACCGGCATCAGCCTGGAAGCGCTGGAACTTGCGTTCGAACAGTGGCCGATTAAAGCGGTTGTGGTGGTGCCAAACTGCAATAATCCGCTGGGCTTTATCATGCCGGAATCTCGCAAACGTGCGCTGGTGACGCTGGCACAGCGTTTCGATGCCGCGATTATTGAAGACGATGTGTACGGCGAGCTGGCGTGGGAGTATCCGCGTCCGGTTACCCTTAAGTCGTTGGATCACGATGGACGGGTATTGCTGTGCAGTTCCTTCTCCAAGACGCTGGCGCCGGGGCTGCGTGTCGGTTGGGTGGCGCCGGGACGCTATCGCGATCGCGTGCTGCATATGAAATATATCAGCACCGGATCGACGGCTACCCAGCCGCAACATGCGGTCGCCGAGTTTATTCGTCTTGGTCATTATCTGCCGCATTTGCGGCGCATGCGTCAGGTATATCAACGCAATTATGAAACCTTTAGCTGCTGGGTACGCCACTACTTTCCGTGTGGGATTTGTGTGTCGCGTCCGCAGGGCAGTTTCCTGATGTGGATTGAATTGCCAGAGGCATTTGACGCGGTCAGGCTCAATACCGAATTGCGTGAGCTGAACATGCAGGTTGCCGTAGGCTCGCTGTTTTCGGCCTCGGGTAAGTATCGCAACTGCTTGCGCCTGAATTATGGTTTGCCAATGAATGAGCACACAGAGCAGGCGATAGCTCAACTCGGCGCAGCGGTAGAACGTGCCATGCTGGCTTGTAGTCATGAATCCGTGCATACCTCCTCCCTGATCACGTGAAGAAAGGCAGGGCTGGGAGAGGTTGAGACCAGCCCTGGCCCGCTGCAAGCGACAGCGGGCAGGCACACTTTAGTCTTGTCAGGAAATGACGCCAGCCCCTACATCACGCTGCTGCGCGGCAGATTCCAGCGTTTCATCTTTACTTGCCGCGCATTACACTGCTTCTGCAGGTTCGATTCCATTTTCCACCAGTGACAGTAACTGCTGCGTTGCTGCGCGCCAGTCGGCGGCTTGGGTAATCGCGCTCACCACCGCAATGCTGCCCACGCCGGTAGCCAGCACTTCCGGCACGCGCGCCAGAGAAATACCGCCAATCGCCACGGTTGGCACATTCTGCAAACGCGCCAGGTGGCGTTTCAATTCCACCACGCCTTGCGGCGCAGAAGGCATATCTTTGGTTTGCGTAGGATAGATGTGGCCAAGCGCAATGTAAGAAGGGCGCAGCGCCAGAGCCCGATCTAACTCGGCATCGTCATGCGTCGATAAACCCAGGCGCAATCCCGCCTCGCGAATGGCCGCCAGATCGGCTACATCGAGATCTTCCTGGCCGAGGTGCACGCCATAAGCGTGATATTTAATGGCTAAGCGCCAGTAATCATTGATAAACAGGCGAGCGCGATACTGTTTGCCGAGTGCAATCGCCTCGCGCACCGCATCTTCCAACTCGTGATCTTCACAATCTTTGATGCGCAGCTGTATGGTGCGCACACCGGCTTCCAGCAAGCGTGCGATCCATTCCACGCTATCAACAACCGGATACAGCCCCAGCTTTGAGGCTGTGGCAGGAAAGGCGTCGGTCATACATTTTCCTCTTTAAGGGTATCGGCAGCGTGATAGATCTCGCCGCCACGATTGCGGAAGGCGTCCGACATTTGCGCCATACCCATCTCAATCGGCTGGGCTTCAGCCTGTTGGCGGGCGGCAAACTCACGCACTTCCTGGGTAATTTTCATCGAGCAGAATTTCGGGCCGCACATCGAGCAGAAGTGCGCTACTTTTCCTGATTCCTGCGGCAGGGTTTCATCGTGATAGGCGCGTGCGGTGTGCGGATCGAGCGCCAGATTGAACTGATCTTCCCAGCGGAATTCAAAACGCGCTTTCGACATCGCATTGTCACGGATCTGCGCACCGGGATGACCTTTTGCCAGATCCGCCGCGTGCGCAGCGATCTTGTAGGTGATCAGCCCTTGCTTCACATCCTCTTTGTTCGGCAAACCGAGGTGCTCTTTCGGCGTCACGTAACACAGCATGGCGCAGCCGAACCAGCCAATCATGGCCGCGCCGATGCCGGAGGTGAAATGGTCGTAGCCGGGCGCGATATCGGTGGTAAGCGGGCCAAGCGTGTAAAACGGGGCTTCGTGACAATGCTCAAGCTGTTCGGTCATATTGCGTCGAATCATCTGCATCGGCACATGGCCCGGACCTTCAATCATCACCTGCACATCGTATTCCCAGGCGATTTTGGTCAGTTCGCCCAGCGTATGCAGTTCGGCAAATTGCGCCTCATCGTTGGCATCCTGAATCGAGCCGGGACGCAGGCCGTCGCCCAGTGACAGCGCCACATCATAGGCGGCACAAATTTCACAAATCTCGCGGAAGTGCAGATAGAGGAAACTTTCGGTGTGATGCGACAGGCACCATTTCGCCATAATCGAGCCGCCGCGCGACACAATGCCGGTCAGGCGTTTGGCCGTCATCGGCACATAGCGCAGCAACACGCCAGCGTGAATGGTGAAGTAGTCAACGCCTTGTTCCGCCTGCTCCAGCAGCGTGTCGCGGAAAATCTCCCAGTTGAGATCTTCTGCAATGCCGTTCACTTTCTCCAGCGCCTGATAAATCGGCACCGTACCAATCGGCACCGGACTGTTGCGCAAAATCCACTCACGCGTTTCATGGATGTAGCGGCCGGTTGAGAGATCCATCACAGTGTCTGCGCCCCAGCGTGTTGACCACACCAGCTTCTCCACTTCCTCTTCAATAGATGAGCTCACCGCAGAGTTGCCAATGTTGGCATTCACTTTCACCAGGAAGTTGCGGCCGATAATCATCGGTTCGGATTCGGGATGGTTGATGTTCGAAGGGATGATGGCGCGGCCGCTGGCGACTTCCTGACGGACAAATTCCGCGGTGATATTTTCTGGCAGATTGGCACCAAAGCTGTGACCCGGATGCTGCTGTAACAGCACTTCACCGCGAATACGCTCGCGGCCCATATTTTCACGCAGCGCGATAAACTCCATCTCCGGCGTGATGATGCCCTGACGCGCATAGTGCAACTGGGTAACACGGCGACCCGCTTTGGCACGGCGCGGTTGCGGCAGCTGCTCAAAACGCAGATGGTCCAGGCCTTCATCCGCCAGGCGCTGCTGCGTGTAACGGGAACTCAGCTGGTGGATGGTTTCGCTGTCGTCACGTTCTTCGATCCAATTGGCACGCAGCCTGTCGAGTCCCTGATGCACATTAATGGTGGCTTGAGGATCGCCATAAGCCCCGGCGGTGTCGTAAACCGGTACCGCTTCATTTGGCTCATAGCGCGGATTCTCTTTGCTGCCGCCTATGTGCGTTGGACTGAGCTGTATCTCACGCATCGGCACGCGAATATCCGCGCGGCTGCCGGTGATCCAGATACGTTTGGAGTTGGGGAAAGCGGTTCCCTGCAGGGAATCGATAAATTCTTGCGCCTGAGCGCGTTGTTCACGACGAGAAGTTTTAGCAGACATAGCAAGTTTCCGGTAACGGTTGGAAGTTGCTTGTCCAGAGTTCGGAAGGAGTAACAGGTACGGTGCCGGGCGCCAGCATGCACCGTGCTGATAATGTCTACTCTTGTTCCCTTCGCAGGTACTAACCTGATCAGGTTCCGCGGATCCCGAATTAACGGTCTCAGCCCTAGAGGGCACTCCGACAAGTTGGTGTTTTGTGGTTTAAGCTACTTTGCTTGCCATTTTGCACCTGGGCAGTGCTCGTGACCGTCACGTACTACGTGTACGCTCCGGTCCCTGCGCGCTGTCCGAGTGCAAACTGGCTGCGCACGCTACGCTTAAACCGCAAAATTTGCCTTTTGATTGTCGTTAAAGAAGACAATAAAAAAGCCCATTTAGCATAAGAGGGCTTTTCTTGAATAACAAGTTTTTTACATCTTCGGGGTTCTAAGCCGGGCGGGCAATGGCGCTGTCGTTGGCAACCGGCGGAAGCGCCAGCTGGTTGTCCCAGGCGAGTTGCACCAGCTTATCTTCCAGCGTGAAGCGCGATTCCAGCACCTCGCCGACTTCGGAGAGCGCGGTTTGAAAATCCACGCAATTATCATCGTTAATCGCTTGCTGCAGATGGCTATCGTAGAGCTGCATGATGCGATCGGTATTCGCCTCCAGTGCCGGATAAATCTGCGCAGCGACGAATAAGGGGCTATCACCCTGCATCTCACTAATGATGTGTTCATACACGCTGAAATGGCCGGTGGAAAGGTAATCCACCAGGTTGTGACAAAATGCGTCCAGCGCCTGTTCATCCAGCGTGGATAACGCATCTTTTTGTGGCTTCATGCCAATAAGCTCGTAGTAAGTGACGAGCAGCTGTCGACGGGCGCGCAGCCATGAATCAACCAATTCATTTCCGCCGCCTACACGCTCTGTCAGGTTATCTAACTGGTTAAGCATATGGGGCTCCAGGTAGGTTATAGTTGTTTATTACACACTTAATATTAGGATTTCAGCGTGCGATTTGACGCTAAGGACAACGATTAAGATGCAACGTGAGATCTCAAGCTTAGACGCTGGATGGTGGGTTGTCAGCCATGAGCAAAAACTTTGGTTGCCGCAGGGCGAATTGCCGCATGGCTTAGCCAGCGATTTTGGCCTCAGCGGCAGCAACGCGATTTTGATCGGCGAGTGGCAGGGCGAGAATGTCTGGCTGGTACGTGAATCGCGTCCGGACAGCATGGGCTCCGTGCGCCAACTGATTGATGAGGATGTCGGCCTGTTCCAAATCGCCGGACGTGGCGTGCAGCTGGCGGAGTTTTACCGCTCGCATCGCTGGTGCGGCTATTGCGGCCATGAGATGCACATCAGCAAACGCGAATTTGCCTGCTTGTGCAATCACTGCCGCGAGCGTTATTACCCGCAAATTGCGCCGTGCATCATCGTGGCTATCCGCCGTGGCGATGAGATCCTGCTCGCCAATCATGCGCGTCATCGTAACAATATCTACACCGTGCTGGCGGGCTTTGTCGAAGTGGGCGAAACCTTAGAACAAGCGGTGGCGCGGGAAGTGATGGAGGAGAGCAACGTGCGGGTGAAAAACGTGCGTTACGTTACCTCGCAGCCGTGGCCGTTCCCGCACTCTCTGATGATGGCGTATATGGCGGAATATGACGGCGGCGATCTGCAACACGACGGCAAAGAGCTGCTGGATGCCGGTTGGTATCGCTACGACGATCTGCCGCTGTTGCCGCCGCCCGGCACGGTGGCGCGTCGCCTGATTGAAGATACCGTTGCCCTGTGTCGCGCCAGCGCGGCGTGAAAATGCTACACTGCCGGCCTTAGCATGAGAGAGCCCATTATGAGTGAACTGAAGAACGATCGTTATCTGCGCGCCCTGTTACGTCAGCCGGTAGATGTCACACCGGTATGGATGATGCGACAAGCCGGGCGTTATTTGCCGGAGTACAAAGCCACGCGCGCTGAAGCCGGTGATTTTATGTCGCTGTGTAAGAATGCTGAGCTGGCGTGTGAAGTCACGCTGCAACCGCTGCGTCGCTATGCGCTGGATGCGGCAATTCTCTTCAGCGATATCCTCACCATTCCGGATGCGATGGGACTTGGGCTCTACTTTGAGACCGGCGAAGGCCCGCGTTTCTCCAATCCGATCACCTGCCGTGCGGATGTCGACAAGCTGCCAGTGCCGGATCCAGAGCAAGAGCTCGGTTATGTGATGAACGCGGTGCGTACCATTCGTCACAACCTAAAAGGCGAAGTGCCGCTGATCGGTTTCTCCGGCAGCCCATGGACGCTGGCAACCTACATGGTTGAAGGCGGCAGCAGCAAAGCGTTCACCAAAATTAAAAAGATGATGTACGCCGAGCCACAAACCCTGCACAAGCTGTTGGATAAGCTGGCAGACAGCGTGATTCTTTATCTCAATGCGCAGATTAAAGCTGGCGCGCAGTCGATCATGGTGTTCGACACATGGGGCGGCGTGCTGACCGGACGCGACTATCGCGAATTCTCACTCTATTACATGCACAAAATCGTCGATAGCGTGCTGCACGAGAATGAAGGTCGCCGCGTTCCTATTACGCTGTTCACCAAAGGTGGCGGCCAATGGCTGGAAGCGATAGCGGCGACCGGCTGCGATGCGTTGGGACTCGACTGGACCACCGATATCGCCGATGCGCGTCGTCGTGTGGGTGATAAAGTGGCGCTGCAGGGCAACATGGATCCTTCCATGCTGTATGCACCGCCTGCGCGCATTGAGCAGGAAGTCGCCGGGATTCTCGAAGGTTTTGGCACTGGCGAAGGTCACGTGTTTAACCTGGGCCACGGCATCCATCCTGATGTGCCGCCTGAGCATGCTGGTGCGTTTGTTGAAGCGGTGCATCGTCTGTCACGTCCGTATCATCAGGGCTGATGATGGATTTAGCCGCACTACGCCAGGAACAGTTACAGCGCGCTGCTGATGTGGTGCGGCAGGATGATTTCGATGTGCTGCCGCCACGCTTTCTTGGTGGTGCCGACGTGGGATTTGAACAGGGCGGCGAGATCACGCGCGCGGCTCTGGTCATCCTCGAGTATCCATCCTTAAAGCTGGTGGAACACCGCATTGCGCGCGTGGCCACCGCCATGCCCTATATTCCGGGCTTCTTATCCTTCCGCGAAATGCCAGCGCTGCTGGAAGCCTGGCAGCAGCTCTCCCAGTTGCCCGATCTGCTGTTTGTCGATGGACACGGTATTTCCCATCCCCGTCGGCTTGGCGTGGCGGCGCATTTCGGTTCGCTGGTGGATGTGCCCACCATTGGCGTGGCGAAGAAGCGTTTGTGTGGACGTTTTGCTGAGCTGGACGCCGAGCCAGGCAGCCGTCAGCCGCTGCTCGACAAAGGCGAACAGATTGGCTGGGTATGGCGCAGTAAAGCGCGCTGTAATCCGCTGTTTATCTCGACCGGCCATCGCGTCAGCATGGATAGTGCATTGCAATGGGTGGAAGCCTGTACTGCGGGCTATCGTTTGCCGGAACCGACGCGTTGGGCGGATGCTGTCGCCTCCGGACGCCCGGCCTTTCTGCGCTGGCAAAACACGCCTTAACGCTGTTTGTGCCCGGCTTTTGCGGTACACTGCCGCCAGCTAACCTATTGAGAGTAAGTTTGATGTTACAGAATCCCGTCCATTTGCGTCTGGCGAAGCTTGAAAGCTGGCAGCATATGACTTTCATGGCCTGCCTTTGCGAGCGTATGTTCCCCAACTATTGGGCTTTTTGTCAGCAGACCGCATTCGCCGATCCGCAACTCTATCGCCGCATCCTCGATCTCATCTGGGAAAGCCTGACGGTCAAAGATGCCAAAATCAATTTCGACGGTCAGCTGGAGAAATTTGAAGCGGCGATCCCTGATGGTGACGATTTTGAGGTTTACGGTGTTCATCCGGCGATTGATGCCTGCGTGGCCTTGAGTGAACTGCTGCATGCACAGCTCAGCGGCGAAACGCTTGAGCACGCCGTTGAAGTCAGCCGTACATCGATCACCACCGTGGCGATTCTGGAAATGACGCAGGCCGGTCGCGAAATGACCGACGAAGAGCTGCGTGGAAATCAGGCTGTCATCGATGAATGGGACCTGCAGTGGGAGATTTTCCGCCTGCTGTCAGAGTGTGAGGAGCGCGACCTTGAATTGATTAAAGGTCTGCGTGCAGACCTGCGCGAAGCGGGAATCAGTAACATCGGTATACTTTTTCAGCAATAAGGCAAGAAAACGTGACTTCAGGCCCGAATTACCGCGCCTGGAGGCTTCACATCAGCCCCCAGTCTGGTCTACATTTGGGGGGCTGAAAATTGTGGCTATCGGTGCGTGCCGGCTGAACAAGGTCTGAGAATGGCTTTTCCCTCGCACTCGTTGCTTAGCAAGCGATAAATACACTTTAAGGATAACTTATGAACAAGACTCAACTGATTGATGTGATCGCAGAGAAAGCTGACCTGTCTAAAACCCAGGCTAAGACTGCGCTGGAATCTACCCTGGCTGCGATCACTGAGTCTCTGAAAGAAGGTGATGCTGTACAACTGGTTGGTTTTGGTACTTTTAAAGTGAACCACCGCGCTGAGCGTACCGGTCGCAACCCGCAGACTGGCAAAGAGATCAAAATTGCAGCAGCTAACGTGCCAGCGTTCGTTTCAGGCAAAGCTCTGAAAGACGCTGTTAAGTAAGTTTCCGCATTGCGGTTTAGCTTTAAAAGAGGGGGCGTTAGCGCCCCTTTTTGTTGCCGGGACCTGCCATGCTGAATTCAATTCCTCAGCGCGTTTGCGCCCTGTTATTTGGTGCGCTGCTGACGGGCTGTAGCTCCACTCCTGAACTTCCTGCCTTCACGGCGAGCGGCTATCTGGCCGACCGCGGCACTGTGCGCATCTGGCGCAAGAATAGCGACCATCAAGTTGTTCACCTGCGTACGGTCTTCACGCCGTTTAATGGCGATGCGATGGAAACCACTGACTACAATTGGCAGCAGCAGAAGCTGATTAGCGTCGAACGGCGCGTCGCGGGTGCACAGCCGGATGATGTCACCTTACGCTTCGATCATCAGGGCAATCTCAATTTCATGCAGCGCCAGCTGGCGGGGCGACGTGAAGCGGTCAGCGCTGATAGCGTTGAGCTATATCGCTTCGATGCGCAGCGCATGTTGGATCAGAGCAATGCGTTGCTCGCAGGCCGCGTATTACTGCGTCAGGGCCATTGGCTGGGTGGCAATCAGGTGCGTGAGTGCGATGACAAGCTGTTGAATGTGGCCTTTGATCGCGACACGCTGTATACGCTAGGTCGCCAGCAGCAGAGCCAGACTGCGCCATTGATGGTGTCGTGGCTGGAAGCGCCGGAAGGTGTGCAGCTGCTGCGTGCCACGCCGAATGACGAATGCAGCTGGCAGCCAAAAGAGAGTGATTTCTGACAGGTGGAAAAGAGAAGGGGCACCTGCTGTGCCCCTTTGCGTACTTATTTACGGTTAATCGCGCGGTAGCCGATATCGCGGCGGCAGAAGCTGCCATCCCACGAGATATGCTGCGCCAGCGCATACGCGTTCTTCTGCGCAGCGGCAACATCGTCGCCCAGTGCGGTCACGCACAGTACGCGACCACCGTTGGTGACCACCAGATCGTCCTTCATGGTGGTGCCAGCATGGAACACCTTGCCATCCGGTACTTCTTCCAGCGGCAGACCGTGAATCTGATCGCCCGTGTTGTAATCGCCCGGATAACCACCCGCCGCTAACACCACGCCGAGAGAGGGACGCGGATCCCACTGCGAGGTTTGCTGATCCAGTTTACCGTCGGTCGCCGCCAGACACAGCGCCACCAGATCCGACTGCAGGCGCAGCATGATCGGCTGAGTTTCCGGATCGCCGAAGCGGCAGTTAAATTCGATCACTTTAGGCTGACCGGCTTTATCGATCATCAACCCAGCGTACAGGAAGCCGGTATAAATGTTGCCTTCTGCTTTCATACCGTTGACGGTTGGCCAGATGATCTGATCCATCACGCGCTGGTGGATCTCATCGGTTACCACGGGCGCCGGAGAATACGCGCCCATGCCGCCGGTATTTGGACCGGTATCGCCATCGCCGACACGTTTGTGATCCTGGCTGGTGGCCATCGGCAGCACGTTGTTGCCGTCGACCATCACGATAAAGCTGGCCTCTTCGCCATCGAGGAACTCTTCAATCACGATACGGTGACCAGCATCGCCGAACGCATTGCCAGCCAGCATATCCTGCACAGCGGCTTCCGCTTCCGCCAGTTCCATCGCCACGATCACGCCTTTACCGGCCGCCAGACCGTCAGCTTTGATCACGATCGGTGCGCCTTTCTCATGCAGATACGCCAGCGCAGGTTCCACTTCGGTGAAGTTCTGGTATTCGGCGGTTGGAATCTGCTGACGTGCCAGGAAATCTTTGGTGAACGCCTTTGAGCCTTCCAGTTGGGCAGCGGCTTGCGTTGGGCCAAAGATCTTCAGACCTGCAGCACGGAACGCATCAACCACGCCAATCACCAGCGGTGCTTCCGGACCAACGATAGTCAGATCGATCTTTTCCTGCTGAGCAAAGGCCAGCAGCGCGGGAACGTCGGTGGCGCTGATTGCCACGTTTTGCAGAGCCGGCTCGAGCGCGGTGCCCGCATTGCCAGGCGCGACAAATACTGTTTCCGCCAGTGGCGATTGTGCCGCTTTCCATGCCAGCGCGTGTTCACGTCCGCCATTACCAATCACTAAAATTTTCATCTGTACTGCTCCCAACAATTAATGGCGGAAATGACGCATGTCGGTAAAGATCATCGCGATGCCGTGCTCATCAGCGGCGGCAATCACCTCATCATCACGGATTGAACCGCCCGGCTGAATCACGCAACTGATACCGACAGCCGCAGCGGCGTCAATACCGTCGCGGAACGGGAAGAAGGCATCAGACGCCATCGCGGACCCTTTCACTTCCAGACCTTCGTCACCGGCTTTGATACCGGCAATTTTGGCCGAGTAAACGCGGCTCATCTGGCCGGCGCCAATGCCGATGGTCATGTTGTCACGTGCGTAGACGATGGCGTTGGATTTAACGAACTTCGCCACTTTCCAGCAGAACAGCGCATCACGCAGTTCCTGCTCAGTTGGCTGACGTTTGCTGACAACGCGCAGCTGACTGGCATTGACCATGCCCAAATCGCGATCCTGAACCAGCACGCCGCCGTTAACGCGTTTGAAATCCAGCGCCGCAACGCGACCTTGCCACTGACCACACACCAGAACGCGCACGTTCTGCTTGGCTGCGGTAACTTTCAGTGCCGCTTCGCTGGCGGATGGCGCGATGATCACTTCAACAAACTGACGGCTGATGATCGCCTGCGCGGTGGCTTCGTCCAGCTCGCGGTTAAAGGCGATGATGCCACCGAAAGCGGAAGTAGGATCGGTTTTGTAGGCACGCTCGTAAGCGTCAAGAATCGAACCACCAACTGCCACGCCGCATGGATTAGCGTGTTTGACGATCACACAAGCGGCTTCGTCGAACTCTTTCACGCATTCAAGTGCGGCATCGGTATCGGCGATATTGTTGTATGAGAGCGCTTTGCCCTGAACCTGCCGCGCAGTGGCCACTGAAGCTTCAGCAACATTCTCTTCTATATAGAAGGCAGCATCTTGATGGCTGTTCTCGCCGTAACGCATATCCTGCTTCTTAATGAAGTTGAGGTTCAGCGTGCGCGGGAAGCGGCCAGCCGGTTCTTTGCTGTCGCTGTGATAAGCCGGCACCAGGCTACCGAAGTAGTTGGCGATCATGCTGTCGTAGGCGGCAGTGTGTTCGAAAGCTTTGATGGCCAGATCGAAACGCGTTTCCAGCGTGAGCGAGTTTTCGTTGGCATCCAGCTCGGCAATGATCGCTTCGTAATCGCTGCTCTTCACCACGATCGCCACGTCTTTGTGGTTCTTCGCCGCTGAGCGAACCATGGTTGGGCCACCGATATCGATGTTCTCAACCGCGTCAGCTAATGAGCAATCAGGTTTGGCAACGGTTTGTGCGAAGGGATAGAGGTTGACGACCACCATGTCGATTGGGTTGATGGCGTGTTCAGCCATGATCGCATCATCCTGACCACGACGACCCAAAATGCCGCCATGCACTTTCGGGTGCAGCGTTTTGACGCGTCCATCCATCATTTCCGGGAAACCGGTGTAGTCAGAAACTTCGGTGACGGGCAAGCCCGCATCTGCCAGCAGACGTGCTGTACCGCCTGTGGAGAGCAGCTCAACACCACGACTGGAGAGTGCCTGAGCAAATTCGAGGATACCGGCTTTGTCAGAGACACTGAGTAGAGCGCGGCGTACAGGACGACGTTGTTGCATGGTGGTTTTATCCCTTGGCTTTGTTTCGCGTAATAAAGAGCGTTACATCAAGCTTAGTGTCTCTCTTCTATATAGAAGGAAACGCTTGCCTCATGTAACGCCCCAAAAGGGGCATCCTTGACGTCGCCGGGCATTGTAGCGAAAACGTTTGCGTGATGCTCGCCTAAATTCATTTATGCGGCAGAGTGTGGATAACACTGTGTGTAACTGCGTATAAGGCGGGGTTTTGCTGTGGAATGCAGCGAACGGTTGTTTTTATTGAATTTAGCGGTTGCGTGCTGAGAACAACTCCCTATAATGCGCATCCATCAACACGGCACAACGGTTTACGAAGTGCGGTGTTGGTGAGGAAGATTCGATAAGAACTTCCGCCGGATGAAAACGCTGAAAAAAGTGTTTGACTCCGAAGGAGAGTAGCGTAGTATACGCCACCTCGCGACAGACGGTTCAGCCGCTGTTCGCAACGCTCTTTAACAATTTATCAGACAATCTGTGTGGGCACTCGCAGGATTGATATCCGCGTCTCCGGACGCAAAAAAATATCAAAGCCTCACGAGTGAACACATAATG
>NZ_JBHTGO010000016.1:0-25742 GCF_042666835.1 Pantoea sp. GCM10028869
GTCATACTCCGTTCTTCAAAGGCTACCGTCCTCAGTTCTACTTCCGTACTACTGACGTGACCGGTGACGTTCAACTGCCAGAAGGCGTTGAGATGGTAATGCCAGGCGACAACGTAAAAATGACCGTTACTTTGATCAAGCCAATCGCTATGGATCAGGGTCTGCGTTTTGCAATCCGTGAAGGCGGCCGTACTGTTGGTGCGGGTGTTGTTGCTGAAATTATCGCTTAATTGCGTTAATGTTGATGGCTGTTTCGGCAGTCATCGCAGCATGAAAAAGAGCACTTCGGTGCTCTTTTTTTATGTCTGAATTTTGCCGTTTCGATTAATCCCACATAAAAGCTGCGTTTGAAATAAAAACCATTCTCATTTACAATTTGATCATAAATTGTACGGGAGTCCGCAGTAAATGTACGTCTGCTTGTGTAACGCCGTGAGTGATAAAACTCTGCGCGAAGTGGTTCGCCGCTATCAACCCAAATCGATTCAACAATTGCGCCAGTTGGTTCCCATTGGAAAGCAATGTGGCAAGTGCGTGCGGTTTGCGCGTGAAATTATGGAAGATGAACTGCAAAACGTGCCGCTCTACAAAGAGATAGCTTAATAAAGTAATTCTGCACTTCCTAATACCCACAATAACTGTCGCGTTTTTTTGACTTCCTTTCATCCGCATCTACGCTCTATTTAGTTGGAAGCGGAGGAAGCAAAAATGAAGGGCGACAGTAAAATCATATTTCATCTCAACAAATTGCTGGGGAATGAACTGGTTGCGATTAATCAGTACTTCCTTCATGCGCGTATGTTCAAAAATTGGGGTCTGACCCGGCTCAATGACGTTGAGTATCATGAGTCAATCGATGAAATGAAACATGCGGACAAATATATCGAACGCATTCTTTTTCTTGAAGGAATTCCTAACCTGCAAGATCTAGGTCGATTACGCATCGGTGAAGACGTGCCGGAAATGCTGCAATCTGACCTGGCATTAGAACTGGAAGGCGCAAAGGATTTGCGTGAGGCGATAGCCTATGCCGACAAGGTTCATGACTACGTCAGCAGAGACATGATGATTGAGATTCTTACGGAAGAGGAAGGGCACATAGACTGGCTGGAAACGGAACTCGATCTGGTGAACAAACTCGGCCTGCAAAATTATCTTCAGTCTCAATTAAAAGATCAGAACGAACATTAGCCATATGCCCATCGTCACGCAAGCCCGCTCAGTCAAAACGATTGCTGCGGGTTTTTTTCGGTCTGTAACCAGATTGATGTGGTTAAAAACACAACACGGGTTGCTTCCTGAACTGATTTACGTATAATGCGCGGGCCTGCCGATATTGGTGTGGCGCGATTCGAGCAGAATCGCAGGGGATAGCTGTTTATGTATCGCCTAACAATACTCCCAATTGGGGAGTTATATGCTGAACGATTACACTCCTCCATCAATCGTAATGGATGCGGGTAGTAATTCTTTTCGTTTATAAAATGTTTGGAGCCTTGGTCTCATGTCGAACCAAAGAATCCGTATCCGTCTTAAAGCGTTTGATCATCGCCTGATCGATCAATCAACCGCGGAAATCGTTGAGACTGCCAAGCGCACTGGTGCGCAGGTACGTGGTCCGATCCCGCTGCCAACCCGCAAAGAGCGTTTTACCGTTCTGATCTCTCCGCACGTTAACAAAGACGCGCGTGATCAGTACGAAATCCGCACTCACAAGCGTCTGGTAGACATCGTTGAGCCAACTGAAAAAACCGTTGATGCTCTGATGCGTCTGGACCTGGCTGCCGGTGTTGACGTGCAGATCAGCCTGGGTTAATCAGGTCATCGAGCGATTGAGAGGTTGATACAATGATTGGTTTAGTCGGTAAAAAAGTGGGTATGACCCGCATCTTCACTGAAGATGGCGTTTCAATCCCAGTAACCGTTATCGAAGTTGAAGCAAACCGCGTTACTCAGGTCAAAGGCCTGGACAACGATGGTTACCAAGCTATTCAGGTTACCACTGGTGCTAAAAAAGCAAGCCGTGTGAGCAAGCCTGAAGCAGGTCATTTTGCTAAAGCTGGCGTTGACGCTGGCCGTGGTCTGTGGGAATTCCGCACCGAAGGTGAAGATTTCTCTGTTGGCCAGAGCATCAGTGTTGAAATTTTCGCTGACGTTAAAAAAGTAGACGTTACCGGTACCTCTAAAGGTAAAGGTTTCGCAGGTACCGTTAAGCGCTGGAACTTCCGTACCCAGGATGCTACACACGGTAACTCCTTGTCACACCGCGTTCCGGGTTCTATCGGTCAGAACCAGACTCCGGGCAAAGTGTTCAAAGGCAAGAAAATGGCTGGTCAGCTGGGTAATGAGCGCGTAACCGTTCAGAGCCTGGAAGTAGTACGTGTTGACGCTGAGCGCAACCTGCTGCTGGTCAAAGGTGGCGTCCCGGGTGCAACTGGGTGCGATCTGATTGTTAAACCAGCTGTGAAGGCGTAAGGGGATAGCAATGGAATTAGTACTGAAAGACGCGCAGAGCGCGCTGACTGTTTCCGAAACTACCTTCGGTCGTGATTTCAACGAAGCGCTGGTTCACCAGGTTGTTGTTGCTTATGCCGCTGGTGCTCGTCAGGGTACTCGTGCGCAGAAGACTCGTGCTGAAGTTACTGGTTCAGGCAAAAAGCCTTGGCGCCAGAAAGGTACCGGCCGTGCGCGTTCAGGTTCTGTAAAGAGCCCGATCTGGCGTTCAGGTGGCGTAACCTTCGCTGCACGTCCACAGGACCACAGTCAAAAAGTTAACAAAAAGATGTACCGCGGCGCGCTGAAAAGCATTCTGTCCGAGCTGGTACGTCAGGACCGTCTGATCGTTGTCGAGACGTTCTCTGTAGAAGCGCCTAAAACTAAGCTGCTGGTACAGAAACTGAAAGACATGGCGCTGCAAGATGTGCTGATCATCACCGGTGAACTGGATGAGAATCTGTTCCTGGCTGCGCGTAACCTGTACAAGGTTGACGTGCGTGATGCAGCGGGCATCGACCCAGTTAGCCTGATCGCCTTCGACAAAGTCGTTATGACTGCGGAAGCAGTTAAGCAAGTTGAGGAGATGCTGGCATGATCCGTGAAGAACGTCTGCTGAAAGTAGTGCGTGCACCGCACGTATCAGAAAAAGCATCTACTGCGATGGAAAAAACCAATACCATCGTTCTCAAAGTTGCTAAAGACGCGACCAAAGCAGAGATCGTTGCTGCTGTTGAGAAGCTGTTCGAAGTGGAAGTTAAAGACGTAAACACCCTGGTAGTTAAAGGGAAAGTTAAGCGTCACGGACAGCGTATCGGTCGTCGTAGCGACTGGAAAAAAGCTTACGTCACCCTGAAGGAAGGCCAGAATCTGGACTTCGTCGGCGGCGCTGAGTAAGTCGGAGGAGAAAGACAATGGCAGTTGTTAAATGTAAACCGACATCTCCGGGTCGTCGCCACGTAGTTAAAGTGGTGAACCCAGAGCTGCACAAGGGCAAACCATTTGCTCCGCTGGTAGAAAAAAACAGCAAATCCGGTGGTCGTAACAACAATGGTCGTATCACTACCCGTCATATCGGTGGTGGTCACAAGCAGGCTTACCGTATTGTTGACTTCAAACGCAACAAAGATGGTATCCCAGCAGTTGTTGAGCGTCTTGAGTACGATCCGAACCGTTCTGCGAACATCGCACTGGTTCTGTACAAAGATGGCGAGCGCCGTTACATCCTGGCCCCTAAAGGCCTGAAAGCCGGCGATCAGATTCAATCTGGCGTTGATGCTGCGATTAAAGCAGGTAACACCCTGCCGATGCGTAACATCCCGGTGGGTTCTACCGTTCATAACGTAGAAATGAAACCAGGCAAAGGCGGTCAGATTGCTCGCTCAGCTGGTACTTACGTGCAGATCGTTGCGCGTGAAGGTTCCTACGTTACCCTGCGTCTGCGTTCAGGCGAAATGCGCAAAGTTGAATCCGAATGTCGTGCAACTCTTGGCGAAGTCGGCAACTCTGAGCACATGCTGCGCGTACTGGGTAAAGCTGGTGCAACCCGTTGGCGTGGTGTTCGTCCTACCGTTCGCGGTACTGCGATGAACCCAGTCGATCACCCGCACGGTGGTGGTGAAGGTCGTAACTTTGGTAAGCACCCGGTAACTCCGTGGGGCGTTCAGACCAAAGGTAAGAAGACCCGTAGCAACAAGCGTACTGATAAATTTATCGTACGTCGCCGTAGCAAATAATTTTAGAGGATAAGCCATGCCACGTTCTCTCAAGAAAGGTCCTTTTATTGACCTGCACTTGCTGAAGAAGGTAGAGAAAGCGGTGGAAAGCGGTGACAAGAAGCCCCTGCGCACTTGGTCCCGTCGTTCAACGATCTTCCCTAACATGATCGGTTTGACCATCGCTGTCCATAATGGTCGTCAGCACGTTCCTGTCTTTGTTTCCGACGAAATGGTCGGCCACAAACTGGGTGAATTTGCACCGACACGTACTTATCGCGGCCATGCTGCAGATAAGAAAGCCAAGAAGAAATAAGTAGGAGGAAGAGATGGAAACTATTGCTCAACATCGCCATGCTCGTTCTTCTGCTCAGAAGGTTCGCCTGGTGGCAGACCTGATTCGCGGTAAGAAAGTGTCGCAGGCTCTGGATATTCTGACCTACACCAACAAGAAAGCTGCTGTGTTGGTTAAGAAAGTCCTGGAATCTGCCATTGCGAACGCCGAACACAACGATGGCGCTGATATCGACGATCTGAAAGTCGCGAAAATCTTCGTAGACGAAGGCCCAAGCATGAAGCGCATTATGCCGCGTGCGAAAGGTCGTGCAGATCGCATCCTGAAGCGCACCAGCCACATTACTGTGGTTGTGTCCGATCGCTGAGACTCTGGAGACTAGCAATGGGTCAGAAAGTACATCCTAATGGTATTCGCCTGGGTATTGTAAAACCATGGAACTCTACCTGGTTTGCGAACACCAAAGAATTCGCTGACAACCTGGACAGCGATTTTAAAGTCCGTCAGTTCCTGACCAAGGAACTGTCTAAAGCGTCTGTATCTCGTATCGTTATCGAGCGTCCGGCTAAGAGCATCCGTGTGACTATTCATACTGCTCGCCCGGGTATCGTTATCGGTAAAAAAGGTGAAGACGTAGAAAAACTGCGTACGGTCGTCGCGAAAATCGCTGGCGTTCCTGCACAGATCAACATCGCCGAAGTCCGTAAGCCGGAACTGGACGCTAAATTGGTTGCTGATAGCATCACTTCACAGCTGGAGCGTCGTGTGATGTTCCGTCGTGCTATGAAGCGTGCTGTACAGAACGCAATGCGTCTGGGCGCGAAGGGTATTAAAGTCGAAGTCAGCGGCCGTTTGGGCGGTGCCGAGATCGCACGTACCGAATGGTACCGTGAAGGTCGCGTACCGTTGCACACACTGCGTGCAGATATTGACTACAACACCTCTGAAGCGCACACCACTTATGGTGTAATCGGCGTTAAGGTATGGATCTTCAAAGGCGAGATCCTGGGTGGTATGGCTGCTGTTGAACAACCGGAACCGGCTGCTCAACCTAAAAAGCAGCAGCGTAAAGGCCGTAAGTAAGGAGAGTCGCTGATGTTACAACCAAAGCGTACGAAATTCCGTAAAGTGCACAAAGGCCGCAACCGTGGTCTGGCGCAAGGTACGGATGTCAGCTTCGGTACTTTCGGTCTGAAAGCTGTTGGCCGTGGTCGTCTGACTGCTCGTCAGATCGAAGCAGCACGTCGTGCTATGACCCGTGCAGTTAAGCGTCAAGGTAAAATTTGGATCCGTGTATTCCCGGACAAACCAATTACCGAGAAGCCGCTGGAAGTGCGTATGGGTAAAGGTAAGGGTAACGTGGAGTATTGGGTTGCCCTCATTCAACCGGGTAAAGTCCTGTATGAAATGGACGGAGTTTCGGAAGAATTGGCCCGTGAAGCCTTCAAGCTGGCAGCAGCAAAACTGCCTATCAAAACCACCTTTGTTACTAAGACGGTGATGTAATGAAAGCAAATGAGCTGCGTGAAAAAAGCGTTGAAGAGCTGAATACTGAGCTACTTAACCTGCTGCGTGAGCAGTTTAACCTGCGCATGCAAGCAGCATCCGGCCAACTTCAGCAAACCCATCTGCTGAAAGAAGTTCGCCGTAATGTTGCACGTGTTAAGACTTTACTGACTGAGAAGGCGGCGTAATGACCGATAAAATCCGTACTCTGCAGGGTCGTGTTATTAGTGACAAAATGCAGAAATCTGCAGTTGTTGCTATCGAACGTGTCGTGAAACACCCGATCTACGGTAAATTCATCAAGCGTACGACTAAGCTGCACATCCATGACGAGAACAATGAATGCGGTATTGGTGACGTGGTTGAAATCCGCGAAACCCGTCCGCTGTCCAAGACTAAGTCTTGGACGCTGGTTCGCGTTGTAGAGAAAGCGGTTCTGTAATAGAATCCGTTTCCTCTAAAAAATAAAACGAACGGCTCGTCTGAGCCGTTCGTTTTTTCTACCCATGTGCGAGAACCGGTGTTATAATGCCGCGCCCTCAATTATGGGGCTTTTTAACGACCTGAGGTTTGGGTCCCGAAGTAGTAGTTGACATTAGCGGAGCACTAAAATGATCCAAGAACAGACTATGCTGAACGTCGCCGACAACTCCGGTGCACGTCGCGTAATGTGTATCAAGGTTCTGGGTGGCTCGCACCGTCGCTACGCAGGCGTCGGCGATATCATCAAAGTGACCATCAAGGAAGCAATTCCTCGTGGCAAGGTGAAAAAAGGTGATGTCCTGAAAGCGGTAGTGGTGCGCACCAGGAAGGGTGTTCGTCGCCCGGACGGTTCTGTCATTCGCTTCGATGGTAATGCATGCGTTATTTTAAACAATAACAGCGAGCAACCTATCGGTACGCGTATTTTTGGGCCGGTAACTCGTGAACTTCGTACTGAAAAGTTCATGAAAATTATCTCTCTGGCACCAGAAGTACTCTAAGGAGCGAGCAATGGCAGCGAAAATCCGTCGTAACGACGAAGTTATCGTGCTTACCGGCAAAGACAAAGGTAAACGCGGTAAAGTAAAGAACGTCCTGACTTCTGGTAAAGTCATCGTTGAAGGTATCAACCTGGTTAAGAAACATCAGAAGCCGGTTCCGGCCCTGAACCAGCCAGGTGGCATCGTTGAAAAAGAAGCGGCTATTCAAGCTTCCAACGTTGCACTCTTCAATGCGGCAACCGGCAAGGCTGACCGTGTAGGCTTTAGATTCGAAGACGGCAAAAAAGTCCGTTTCTTCAAGTCTAATAGCGAAACTATCAAGTAATTTGGAGTAGTACGATGGCGAAACTGCATGATTACTACAAAGACGAAGTAGTCCAGAAACTCATGACAGAGTTCGGCTACAATTCTGTCATGCAAGTCCCTCGGGTCGAGAAGATCACCCTGAACATGGGTGTTGGTGAAGCGATCGCTGACAAGAAACTGCTGGATAACGCAGCAGCTGACCTGGCAGCAATCTCCGGTCAAAAACCGCTGATCACCAAAGCACGCAAATCAGTTGCAGGCTTCAAAATCCGTCAGGGCTATCCGATCGGCTGTAAAGTAACTCTGCGCGGTGAGCGTATGTGGGAGTTCTTTGAGCGTCTGATCACTATTGCTGTACCACGTATTCGTGACTTCCGCGGTTTATCTGCTAAGTCGTTCGACGGTCGTGGTAACTACAGCATGGGCGTTCGTGAGCAGATCATCTTCCCAGAAATCGATTATGACAAAGTCGATCGCGTTCGTGGTTTGGATATTACCATTACCACTACTGCGAAATCTGATGATGAAGGCCGTGCTCTGCTGGCTGCCTTTGAATTCCCATTCCGCAAGTAAGGTAGGGTTACTTAATGGCTAAGCAATCGATGAAAGCACGCGAAGTTAAGCGTGTGAAATTAGCAGACAAGTTCTTCGCCAAGCGCGTTGAACTGAAAGCGATCATTTCTGATGTGAACGCATCCGACGAAGATCGTTGGGATGCCGTTCTCAAGCTGCAGAGTCTGCCGCGTGATTCCAGCCCTTCCCGTCAGCGTAACCGCTGCCGTCAGACAGGTCGTCCGCACGGTTTCTTGCGGAAGTTTGGGTTGAGCCGTATCAAGGTCCGTGAAGCCGCAATGCGCGGTGAAATCCCGGGTCTTAAAAAGGCTAGCTGGTAATTGTCACCATTTGAATCACGGGAGTAACACAGATGAGCATGCAAGATCCGATCGCGGATATGCTGACCCGTATCCGTAACGGTCAGGCCGCGAACAAAGTTGCGGTCTCTATGCCTTCCTCCAAGCTGAAAGTGGCAATTGCCAACGTGCTGAAGGAAGAAGGCTATATTGAAGATTTTAAAATCGAAGGCGATATCAAGTCTGAACTGGAAGTTACTTTAAAGTATTTCCAGGGCAAGGCTGTGGTAGAGAGCATTCAGCGTGTTAGTCGTCCAGGTCTGCGCATCTATAAGAAAAAAGATGAGCTGCCAAAAGTAATGGCTGGTCTGGGCATCGCTGTAATCTCTACCTCTAAAGGTGTCATGACTGATCGTGCAGCGCGCCAAGCTGGTCTTGGTGGCGAAATTATCTGCTACGTAGCGTAATCGGAGGAATAAAATGTCTCGTGTTGCAAAAGCACCTGTCGTTGTTCCTGCGGGCGTAGAGGTAAAACTCAGCGGTCAGGAAGTTTCGATCAAAGGCAAAAACGGCGAGCTGACTCGTACTATCAACAGTGCTGTAGAAGTTAAGCATGCAGACAACGCCCTGACTTTCGCTCCACGCGAAGGTTATGCGGATGGTTGGGCACAAGCAGGTACTGCTCGTGCGCTGCTGAACGGCATGGTTATCGGTGTTACCGAAGGCTTCACCAAGAAGCTGCAACTGGTTGGTGTTGGTTATCGTGCAGCTGTTAAAGGCAACTCTGTGAGCTTGGCCCTGGGCTTCTCTCACCCTGTTGACCATGCACTGCCGGCCGGCATCACTGCTGAATGTCCAACTCAGACTGAGATCGTGCTGAAAGGCGCTGATAAACAGCTGATTGGTCAGGTTGCAGCTGATCTGCGCGCCTACCGTCGTCCTGAGCCTTATAAAGGCAAGGGTGTTCGTTACGCCGACGAAGTCGTGCGTACCAAAGAGGCTAAGAAGAAGTAAGGTAACACTATGGATAAGAAATCTGCTCGTATCCGTCGTGCGACCCGTGCACGTCGCAAGCTCAAAGAGCTGGGTGCTACTCGCCTGGTGGTACATCGTACCCCGCGTCATATCTACGCACAGGTGATCGCCCCGAACGGTTCCGAAGTTCTGGTTGCTGCTTCTACTGTAGAAAAAGCTATTGCCGAACAACTGAAGTATACCGGTAACAAAGACGCCGCTGCAGCTGTAGGTAAAGCTCTGGCTGAGCGCGCTGTTGAGAAAGGCATTACTAATGTCTCTTTCGACCGTTCCGGGTTCCAATATCATGGTCGTGTCCAGGCACTGGCAGATGCTGCCCGTGAAGCTGGCCTTCAGTTCTAAGGTAGAGGTCTAAGATGTCAAACATCGAGAAACAAGCTGGCGAACTGCAGGAAAAACTGATCGCGGTAAACCGTGTATCTAAAACTGTAAAAGGTGGTCGTATTTTCTCCTTCACCGCACTGACTGTAGTGGGTGATGGTAACGGCCGCGTTGGTTTTGGTTACGGTAAAGCGCGTGAAGTTCCAGCAGCGATCCAGAAAGCGATGGAGAAAGCCCGTCGCAATATGATTAACGTCGCGCTGACTCACGGCACCCTGCAGCACCCTGTTAAAGGTGCTCACACAGGTTCTCGTGTGTTCATGCAGCCAGCTTCTGAAGGTACCGGTATCATCGCCGGCGGTGCAATGCGCGCCGTTTTAGAAGTTGCTGGAGTACATAACGTTCTGGCTAAAGCGTATGGTTCTACCAACCCGATTAACGTGGTTCGTGCAACTATCGATGGCTTGGGCAATATGAATTCTCCGGAAATGGTCGCTGCCAAGCGTGGTAAATCCGTTGAAGAAATTCTGGGGTAATCACGATGGCTAAGACAATTAAAATTACACAAACCCGCAGTTCAATCGGCCGCCTGCCTAAGCACAAAGCGACTCTGGTTGGCTTGGGTCTGCGTCGCATCAATCACACCGTTGAGCGTGAAGATACGCCTGCTGTACGCGGTATGATTAACGCGATTTCCTACATGCTGAAAGTGGAGGAGTAAGAGATGCGTTTAAACACTCTGTCTCCGGCCGAAGGGTCTAAACACGCTTCTAAGCGTCTGGGTCGTGGTATCGGTTCTGGCCTCGGTAAAACTGGTGGTCGTGGTCACAAAGGTCAGAACTCTCGTTCTGGCGGTGGCGTACGTCGCGGTTTCGAGGGTGGTCAGATGCCTCTGTACCGTCGTCTGCCGAAATTCGGTTTCACCTCTCGCAAAGCAATGATCACCACAGAAGTTCGTCTGTCTGATCTGGCGAAAGTTGAAGGCGGTATTGTTGACCTGAATACGCTGAAAGCGGCCAATATTATCGGTGTTCAGATTGAATTCGCGAAAGTGATTCTTTCTGGTGAAGTTTCTGCACCGGTAACGGTTCGCGGTCTGCGTGTCACCAAAGGTGCTCGTGCTGCAATCGAAGCTGCTGGCGGTAAAATCGAGGAATAAGTAGCAGATGGCAAAGCAACCGGGATTAGATTTTCAAAGTGCCAAAGGTGGCTTTGGTGAACTGAAGCGCAGACTGTTGTTTGTAATCGGTGCACTCATTGTCTTCCGAATTGGCTCTTTTATTCCAATCCCCGGTATCGATGCCACTGTACTTGCCAAACTGCTTGAGCAACAGCGTGGCACCATCATTGAAATGTTCAACATGTTCTCTGGTGGTGCTCTCAGTCGTGCCTCAATCTTCGCTCTGGGTATCATGCCGTATATCTCGGCTTCTATTATTATCCAGCTGCTGACGGTGGTTCATCCAGCGTTAGCTGAGATTAAGAAAGAGGGTGAAGCTGGTCGTCGCAAGATTAGCCAGTACACTCGCTACGGCACACTGGTTCTGGCTGTATTCCAGTCGATCGGTATTGCTACCGGTTTACCGAATATGCCTGGAATGCAGGGGCTGGTAATGAATCCAGGCTTTGCATTCTACTTTACCGCTGTTGTAAGTCTGGTTACTGGGACAATGTTCCTGATGTGGCTGGGCGAACAGATTACTGAGCGAGGTATCGGTAACGGTATCTCGATCATTATCTTCGCAGGTATTGTTGCGGGACTCCCGCCGGCCATTGGCCATACCATCGAGCAAGCGCGGCAAGGTGACCTGCACTTCCTTCTGTTGCTGTTGGTTGCAGTTCTAGTATTTGCAGTGACGTTCTTTGTTATTTTCGTCGAGCGTGGCCAGCGCCGCATTGTGGTCAACTACGCTAAACGTCAGCAAGGCCGTCGTGTATATGCTGCACAGAGCACACATTTACCGTTGAAAGTGAATATGGCGGGCGTAATCCCAGCTATTTTTGCTTCCAGCATTATTCTGTTCCCGGCGACCATAGCATCATGGTTCGGGGGCGGTACCGGTTGGAACTGGCTGACAACAATTTCGCTGTATTTGCAACCAGGACAGCCGCTTTATGTGCTACTCTATGCGACTGCAATCATCTTCTTCTGTTTCTTCTACACGGCGTTGGTCTTCAACCCACGTGAAACAGCAGATAACCTGAAGAAGTCTGGTGCATTCGTACCGGGAATTCGTCCGGGAGAGCAAACGGCGAAGTACATCGATAAAGTAATGACACGTCTGACCTTAATCGGCGCACTGTATATTACTTTTATCTGCCTGATCCCGGAGTTCATGCGTGATGCTATGAAAGTTCCATTCTACTTTGGCGGTACATCGCTGCTCATCGTAGTGGTCGTCATCATGGACTTTATGGCTCAAGTGCAAACTCTGATGATGTCGAGTCAGTACGAGTCTGCATTGAAGAAAGCTAACCTGAAGGGCTACGGCCGTTAATTCGGGTGCTTGAGAAGTTACGGAGAGTAAAAATGAAAGTTCGTGCTTCCGTCAAGAAATTATGTCGTAACTGCAAAATCATTCGCCGCGACGGTGTCGTACGTGTGATCTGCAGCGCCGAGCCAAAGCATAAACAGCGCCAAGGCTGATATTGTCACATATTTTTCTTGCAAAGTCGGGTTGAGCTGGCTAGATTAGCCAGCCAATCTTTTGTATGTCGATGCGTTACCATTTGAGTATCCTGAAAACGGGCTTTTCAGCATGGGACGCATTTGTTTAATTATAGGAGTGCATAGTGGCCCGTATAGCAGGCATTAACATTCCTGATCAAAAACATACCGTTATCGCATTAACTTCGATTTTCGGTATCGGTAAAACTCGTTCTAAAGCCATCTGTGCTTCAACGGGTATTGCTGAAAATGTTAAGATCAGAGAGCTGTCTGAAGAACAAATTGAACAGCTGCGTGAAGCAGTTGGTAAATTCGTTGTTGAAGGTGATCTGCGCCGTGAAATCACCCTGAGCATCAAGCGTCTGATGGACCTTGGTTGCTATCGTGGTTTACGCCATCGTCGTGGTCTGCCAGTTCGCGGTCAGCGTACTAAGACCAATGCACGTACCCGTAAGGGTCCGCGTAAACCGATCAAGAAATAATCGGGGTGAGTAAATAATGGCAAAGGCACCAGTTCGTGCACGCAAGCGTGTAAGAAAACAAGTCTCAGATGGCGTGGCTCATGTCCATGCATCTTTTAACAACACCATCGTTACAATTACTGATCGTCAGGGTAACGCACTGGGTTGGGCAACCGCCGGTGGTTCCGGTTTCCGCGGTTCACGTAAATCTACTCCGTTTGCTGCTCAGGTAGCTGCAGAGCGCTGTGCAGAAGCAGTGAAAGATTACGGTATTAAGAATCTGGAAGTTATGGTTAAGGGTCCGGGTCCAGGACGCGAATCAACAATTCGTGCTCTGAACGCTGCTGGTTTCCGCATCACTAATATTACTGATGTGACTCCAATCCCTCACAACGGTTGTCGTCCGCCGAAAAAACGTCGCGTTTAATCGCCCGTTTTTAGGTTAGTTGGAGAAAGAAAATGGCAAGATATTTGGGTCCTAAGCTCAAGCTGAGCCGTCGTGAGGGTACCGACTTATTCCTTAAGTCTGGCGTTCGCGCGATCGATACCAAGTGCAAAATTGAACAACCACCTGGTCAGCATGGTGCGCGTAAACCGCGTCTGTCTGACTACGGCGGCCAGTTGCGTGAAAAGCAGAAAGTTCGTCGTATGTACGGCGTGCTGGAGCGTCAGTTCCGCAACTACTATAAAGAAGCAGCACGTCTGAAAGGCAACACAGGTGAAAACCTGCTGGCCCTGCTGGAAGGCCGTCTGGATAACGTTGTTTACCGTATGGGCTTTGGCGCCACTCGTGCAGAAGCACGTCAGCTGGTTAGCCATAAATCTATCCTGGTGAACGGTCGCGTTGTTAACATCGCTTCTTATCAGGTATCTCCGAATGATGTCGTAAGCATCCGTGAGAAAGCCAAACAGCAATCTCGCGTGAAGGCCGCTCTGGAGCTGGCTGAGCAGCGTGAAAAGCCAACCTGGCTGGAAGTTGATGCTACTAAGATGGAAGGTGTGTTCAAGCGTATTCCTGAACGTACTGATCTGTCTGCGGACATTAACGAACACCTGATCGTCGAGCTTTACTCTAAGTAAAGCTTAGTACCAAAGAGAGGACACAATGCAGGGTTCTGTGACAGAGTTTCTAAAACCGCGCCTGGTAGATATCGAGCAAGTGAGTTCGACGCACGCCAAGGTGACCCTTGAGCCGTTAGAGCGTGGCTTTGGCCATACTCTTGGCAACGCACTGCGCCGTATTCTGCTTTCTTCCATGCCGGGTTGCGCGGTGACCGAGGTTGAGATTGATGGTGTGCTTCATGAGTACTCCACCAAAGAGGGCGTACAGGAAGATATCCTGGAAATCCTGCTTAACCTGAAAGGGTTGGCGGTAAGAGTTCAAGGTAAAGATGAAGTCATCCTTACTCTGAATAAATCTGGCATTGGCCCTGTGACTGCAGCCGACATCACCCACGACGGTGATGTTGAAATCGTCAAGCCGCAGCATGTGATCTGCCACCTGACCGATGAAAACGCATCTATTAGCATGCGTATCAAAGTTCAGCGTGGTCGTGGTTATGTGCCGGCTTCTGCCCGAATTCATTCGGAAGAAGATGAGCGCCCAATCGGCCGTCTGTTGGTTGACGCTTGCTACAGCCCTGTAGACCGTATTGCCTACAATGTTGAAGCAGCGCGTGTAGAACAGCGTACCGACCTGGACAAGCTGGTCATCGAAATGGAAACCAACGGCACAATCGATCCTGAAGAGGCGATTCGTCGTGCGGCAACCATCCTGGCAGAACAACTGGAAGCTTTCGTTGACTTACGTGATGTACGTCAGCCGGAAGTAAAAGAAGAGAAACCAGAATTCGATCCGATCCTGCTGCGCCCTGTTGACGATCTGGAATTGACTGTCCGCTCTGCTAACTGCCTCAAGGCAGAAGCTATCCACTACATCGGTGATCTGGTACAGCGTACCGAGGTTGAGCTGCTTAAAACGCCTAACCTGGGTAAAAAATCTCTTACCGAGATTAAAGATGTGCTTGCTTCACGTGGTTTGTCTCTGGGCATGCGCCTGGAAAACTGGCCACCAGCAAGCATTGCTGATGAATAACCCGATCACAGGTTAAGGTTTCACTGAGAAGGATAAGGTCATGCGCCATCGTAAGAGTGGTCGTCAACTGAACCGCAACAGCAGCCATCGTCAGGCTATGTTCCGCAACATGGCTGGTTCTCTGGTTCGTCATGAGATCATTAAGACGACTCTGCCGAAAGCCAAAGAGCTGCGCCGCGTAGTTGAGCCGCTGATTACTCTTGCCAAGACCGACAGCGTAGCTAATCGTCGTCTGGCATTCGCCCGCACTCGTGATAACGAGATCGTGGCAAAACTGTTTAACGAGCTGGGCCCGCGTTTCGCGAGCCGTGCCGGTGGTTACACTCGCATTTTGAAGTGTGGCTTCCGTGCTGGTGACAACGCTCCGATGGCTTACATCGAGCTGGTTGATCGTCCAGAAGCTCAAGCAGAAGCTACTGCAGAGTAATTTGCAGTATCGTAAAAAACCCGCTTCGGCGGGTTTTTTATTGTCCGTAATTCCTTTCCATTTACTCCCCTTTCGCTATGCTGATGGCTGATACACCTATCAGGAACTCCCTTATGTGGCTAATTGATCAACTTGTAGAGCAACACATACGTGAAGCTCAGGAAAAGGGCGAGCTGAGTAATTTGCCCGGCGAAGGTGCACCTTTACAGCTAGATGATGACAGCGGAGTGCCAGTTGAACTGCGCACGGCATATCGGCTGTTGAAAAATTCTGGTTACTTACCTCCGGAACTTGAAATGCGTCGAGAAGCATTGGCGGTAAACGATCTGCTACGCGAACTGGATCCTGACGATGGCAAGGCGCGAGAACTGTCGAAACGCTTAGCTTTGCTAGAAATAAAACTCCAGCAAGCCGGAATCAGTACCGAATTTTTGCGCGGCGAGTATAGCGATAACATCCATCATCATTTGCAGCGGGAGAAATAGCATGTATCGGATTGGCCAGCTGGCAAAAATGGCGGATGTGACGCCAGACACCATCCGCTTTTATGAAAAACAGCAGATGATGAATCATGAGGTACGCACTGAGGGCGGTTTTCGTCTTTATAGCGACGATGATTTACAGCGGCTGCGTTTTATTCGTTATGGTCGCCAACTCGGCTTTAGCTTAGAGTCAATCCGTGGTTTATTGTCAATCCGCATCGATCCTGAACATCATACTTGCCAGGAATCCAAAGCCATTGTGGCGAAACGATTGGATGAAGTGAATGGCATGATTGCAGAACTACAGACGATTCAACGTTCATTGCATCGTTTAGCTGAAACCTGCTGTGGCGACATACATAGCAGCGCTTGCTGTTCAATACTTGAAGCTCTGGAGAGAGGTGAGGAGCCGCAGCCTGAAATTTGTTGTAGTAAGGATTGAATTTTGCGCTGGAAGGAATATAGTTGCGCCGTTAATAACCGGAGGACGAGATGACTCGCTATCAGCACCAAAAAGGTAAAATCAACGATAATGCACTGGAAGCATTATTACATGATCCACTGTTTAGGCAGCGCATTGAGAAGAATCAGAAAGGAAAGGGCAGCTATCAACGTAAAGACAAACATGGCAAAGGACGTAACTGGGAGGCCTGTGATAAGCAGAAAAGTTTATCACAGGCCTTCTTCTTTAAAGATAAAAAAGTCGCCTTACTTGGGCGGCTTTTTTATTATAATTTATCGTGATTTTGTTGTTTTAACAGGTCACGGATTTCAGTGAGCAGTAACTCTTCATTCGTCGGCTTAGGTGCCGCTTTCTCAACTTCTTTTTTCTGATACAGCTTGTTCATTACTTTAATTGCCAGGAATATCGCGAAGGCAACAATAACGAAATCGAACACGGTCTGAATAAAGTTACCGTACTCCATTACCACAGCAGGAATATCACCTTCTGCCGGTTTTAATATCCATTTAAACTGTTTGAAATCGACGCCACCAATCAGCAAGCCAAGTGGCGGCATGATGATATTGGCGACCAGTGAAGAAACAATCTTACCAAAAGCGGCACCGATGATGACACCTACCGCCAGATCAACCACGTTCCCGCGCATTGCAAAATCACGAAACTCTTTGAATAAACTCATTGTTATCTCCTTGCCTTGGCCAATGGCTAAAGTCTAACAAACCTTTGTGCAATTGCCATTAGAACAATGGATTAAGCGAAATTTTCACGGCGGGCTTTCGCCCGCAGCTTTTACAGGAAGAATGGACTTGGCTGGAACAGGCGCTCAACATCGGGCACAAACTTCTTATCCGTCAGGAACATAATTACGTGATCGCCCTGTTCGACGCGCACGTTATCATTAGCGATGATCACCTCATCACCGCGCACCACAGCACCGATAATGGTTCCCGGCGGCAACTTAATATCTTCTATTAAACGCCCAACCACGCGTGAGGTGGTTTCATCGCCGTGTGCGATCGCTTCGATTGCTTCTGCAATACCGCGACGCAATGAGGACACGCCCACTATATCGGCTTTACGTACGTGACTTAGCAGCGCCGAGATCGTGGCTTGTTGCGGCGAGATCGCAATATCGATCACGCTGCCTTGAACAAGATCGACGTAGGCGCGTCGCTGGATCAGCACCATTACTTTTTTCGCGCCCATTTTCTTAGCCAGCATGGCCGACATAATATTGGCTTCATCGTCGTTAGTGACCGCGATGAAGAGATCCACCTGATCGACATGCTCTTCGGCCAGCAATTCCTGATCCGAGGCATCACCGTAAAACACGATAGTATCGTGCAAGCGTTCTGCTAGTTCTGCCGCGCGCTGTTGATTACGTTCAATCAACTTCACGCTGTACTGTTTTTCCAGCCGCTGCGCCAATCCAAAGCCGATATTGCCGCCGCCAACTAACATGATGCGCTTATACGGTTTTTCCAGACGCTGCATTTCACTCATCACCGCGCGGATATGTTGGCTCGCGGCAATAAAGAACACTTCATCGCCGGCTTCCACAATCGTAGAACCCTGGGGACGAATGGGGCGATCCTGACGAAAAATCGCCGCGACTCGCGTATCAATATGCGGCATATGTTCACGCATGATCGACAAAGGATTCCCGACCAGCGGTCCGCCATAATAGGCTTTTACCACTGCGAGGCTCACTTTGCCTTCGGCAAAATTCACTACCTGAAGTGCGCCAGGATACTGAATCAGGCGGTAGATATTGTCGATCACCAACTGCTCAGGAGAGATCAGATGATCAATTGGTACGGCTTCAGGTACAAACAGTTTCTCAGCATCGCGTAAGTATTCAGCGGCGCGAATACGCGCGATACGATTGGGCGTATTGAAAAGGGAATACGCAATCTGACAAGCCACCATGTTGGTTTCATCGGAGTTGGTTACCGCCACCAACATATCCGCATCTTCAGCACCGGCTTCACGCAAAATACGCGGATGTGATCCGTGACCATGCACGACGCGCAGATCAAATTTGTCCTGCAATACGCGTAAACGCGTCGCATCGCTATCGACGACGGTAATATCGTTATTTTCCCCGACCAGATTTTCTGCCAGGGTTCCGCCGACCTGGCCGGCGCCGAGGATAATGATTTTCATGGCTTAGATGCTCTTGTCAGTGTGCGCAGCACTATTTTTTCATCAGCTTAGCGTAGAAGAAGCCGTCGCCGCCATCGATGGCCGGGAAAACCTGCCAGCCATTAGCCTGGCCCTGTGGTAACGTTTCGGCCACGGCGTCGCTGTGCGCTGCCAAAAAGGCGCTGATTTGATTGTGATTCTCTTCCGGCAATATTGAGCAGGTGGCATATATCATCGTGCCGCCAGATTTTAGACGCGGCCAGACGGCCTCAAGTATTTCGCGCTGTAGATTCGCCAGCTCAGGAATATCACGATCGCGACGTAGCCACTTGATGTCTGGATGGCGGCGAATAACGCCCGTGGCAGAGCAGGGCGCATCGAGCAGGACACGATCAAACAGCATATCACCACACCATTCTGCCGGTGTACGACCATCGCCCTGACGCACTTCGGCCTGCATGCCCAAGCGCTGTAAGTTCTCATGCACACGGAGCAGGCGTTGCGGGTCAACATCGACGGCTAAGACTTTGGCCTGCGGCGCGATTTCGAGGATATGCGTGGTTTTACCACCCGGAGCAGCACAGAGATCGAGAATAGTTTCCCCATCTTTTGGCTCAAGCAGCAGTGCGCAACGTTGTGCAGAAAGATCCTGCACCGTCACCCAACCTTGATCGAAACCCGGCAGCTGGCTGACTGGAGCGGGTGATTCCAGTCGCAATGCATCTTGTGCATCGCCAGGAAAAGCAACTTTCTCTTCTGCCTGCAATAGCGCCAGCCAGGCATCGCGACTGTAATGCTGGCGATTGACTCGCAGCCACATCGGCGGTCGCTGATTGTTAGCTTCAACAATCTGTTGCCACTGTTCTGGCCATGCCGCTTGCAGACGTTTCAGCAACCAGCCTGGATGCCAGTAACGTTGCGAGCCCTGATCGACTTCGGCTAACAGCGCTTCTTGCTGGCGCAGGAACTGGCGCAACACGCCATTTAACAGGCCTTTTAAAGCCGTGCGCTTCAGCACTTCAGCACCCGCCACGGTTTCTGCCAGTGCCGCATGGGCCGGCACGCGGGTATATAGCAGCTGATAGAGGCCAACCATCAACAGATAATGCAACACTCGCTGCTTACCGGTTAAGGTGCGCTCCATCAGTTTGCCGATTAAGGCTTCCAGCTGCGGCAGCGTGCGCATCACGCCAAAACAGAGTTCTTGCAGCAGCGCGCCATCTTTATCGGATAGGTTCTTTTGCGCGCCCGGCAAAATGGCACTCAGCGATTCGCCTTTGTCCACAACGCGTTCAATGAGTTGCGCGGCCAGGCTGCGCAAGTTGGTAGCTTTTTTCATGTTATTTCATCAAACAAAAAGCCCGGTCAAACCGGGCTTGGAGGATCAGGCCAGAACGGTTCCAGGTACGAACCATTCGCGGCGCGAATTGAGCAGGTCCTGAGCGGACATGGCTTTTTTACCGGCAGGTTGCAGCGATACCAGATTCAGCACACCATCGGCCGTTGCGATCTGAATGCCTTGTTTATCAGCATGGACGATTTCACCGGGTTGCTTGTTCTGATGCGGCAAAACCGTTGCCTGCCAGACTTTTACCGGTTGCTCTTCAATCATGAAATAGCTCATTGGCCATGGATTGAAGGCACGAATACAACGTTCCAACTGCGCTGCGGAAAGTGACCAATCGAGACGTGCTTCTTCTTTGCTTAGTTTCTCGGCATAAGAGACAAGCGCTTCATCCTGAACTTCTGGCCTGGCATTACCGCTTGCCAGCAGATCCAGCGTTAGCAGCATGCCTTGCGGGCCGAGTTGCGCCAGCTTCTCATACAGCGACGCGCTGGTGTCTTCAGCCGTAATCGGGCAGGAGAGTTTATGCAGCATGTCGCCGGTATCGAGGCCAACATCCATCTGCATAATGGTGACACCGGTTTCGGTATCGCCGGCCCAGAGAGAGCGCTGGATGGGTGCAGCACCGCGCCAGCGTGGCAGCAGCGAACCATGCACATTGATACAACCCAGGCGCGGCATCGCCAGCACGGCTTTTGGCAGGATCAAGCCATAAGCGACCACCACCATGATATCGGCCTGCAGATCGGCAACCAGATGCTGGTTCTCTTCAGGCTTCAGGGATTTTGGCTGAAATACCGGAATATCGTGCGCCTGTGCCAGGACTTTGACTGGGCTTGACGTAAGCTTATTGCCGCGTCCGGCTGGACGATCGGGCTGGGTAAAGACGCCAACAACCTGATGCTCAGAAGCAAGCAGCGCGTCTAAATGACGCGCTGCAAAGTCAGGTGTACCGGCAAAAATAATTTTGAGCGGAGCAGACACAGTTTAACCTTCTATTAGCACTTAATCTTCGCGTGCGTTTAGGCGGGCCAATTTTTCCAGTTTCTGTTTGATACGCTGACGTTTCAGTGGCGACAGATAATCAATGAAAAGTTTGCCATCGAGATGATCGATTTCATGCTGGATGCAAATCGCCAGCAGACCGTCGGTTTCCAGCTCAAAGCTTTTGCCGTCACGATCCTGCGCACGCACCTTGACCCACTCTGCGCGCGGCACAAAAGCACGTTGCTCAGGAATGGAAAGGCAGCCTTCTTCAATACCGGTTTCACCGCTTTTTTCCAGCAGTTCCGGATTAATCAGCACCAAACGCTCGTCACGGTTTTCAGAAACATCAATAACAATGATGCGCTGATGAATATCGACTTGGGTCGCCGCTAAGCCAATACCTTCTTCGGCGTACATGGTTTCAAACATGTCGTCGACAATACGCTGCACGTCTGCGTTTACGGTTGCCACCGGCGCAGCGATTTTGCGAAGGCGATCATCAGGGAAATGTAATACCTGCAAAACTGACATAAATATCCAGATCTGTATGCGTTGAAGAAAAGATTACTGCCTCATATTGTAGACTTTTTGATGTCTGATTGACAGCATTGCACCGCATGATAGCGCGGCTGACAGGGAGTGCAGCATGGAGAGAATTGAATGGATGCTCAGGCTGGCAAATGTGAAAGGCTTAAGCTCTGGAGTTGTCAGACATTTAGCTGAGGCATTGCAGGATAATGCTCAGGTTGATGACGATCTTTTACTGGATCAGGGATTAAACGAAACCCAGCGACAACAGTTTAAAGAGCTTTGTCCACGCCAGTTAGCACGAACACATCTATGGCTGGAGGATGAACAGCATCATGTAGTTACCTGTATCGACGAACATTATCCCTCGGCGTTAGCGGAAATCAGTCGACGTCCCTCATTGCTGTATGTCGCGGGAAATATGGACATCTTGCAGACGCCCCAACTCGGTGTCGTGGGCAGCCGTCACTGCACGCATTATGGTAAGCAATGGGGAAGCTGGTTTACGCAGCAATTAGCGCTAAGTGGATTGACCATCACCAGCGGCCTTGCACGCGGAATCGATGGCGTGGCGCATCGGGCCGCGTTAGAAGTGCAGGGCAAGACCGTTGCAGTATTAGGCAGCGGTCTGCAGCATATCTACCCTAAAAGTCATCAAGCGTTAGCACGTGAGATCATCGCTGGCGGTGGGGCACTGATCTCGGAATTCCCCCTTGATACGGCACCGCATGCGGTTAACTTTCCGCGGCGTAATCGCATCATCAGTGGTTTAAGTCTTGGCGTACTGGTAGTTGAAGCCACGTTAAAAAGCGGTTCGCTGGTGACGGCACGCTACGCTTTGGAACAAAATCGTAACGTTTATGCATTACCCGGCGCGCTAGGCAATCCGGGTAGTGAAGGTACGCACTGGCTTATACAGCAAGGCGCGCTGCTGGTGGCGCATCCTAACAATATCCTTGAAGATTTACATTCAACGCTGCAATGGTTGCCTGATAGCAGTTCAGAAACAATATATTCACAACACAGTGACGATGTGCCATTGCCATTTGCAACTGTGTTGGCTAACGTAGGTGATGAGGTTACACCTGTTGACGTCGTCGCTGAACGTGCCGGCCAACCTGTGCCAGTTATCGCAGCTCACCTGCTGGAGCTGGAGTTAGCAGGATGGATCGCAGCTGTACCCGGCGGCTATGTCCGATTGAGGAGGGCATGCCATGTTCGACGTACTTATGTACTTGTTTGAGACGTATATCCACAACGAAGCTGAAATGCGCGTTGATCAGGATAAATTGACCGATGATTTAACCGATGCCGGTTTTCATCGTGAAGATATCTACAATGCGTTGAATTGGCTTGAGCGGTTAGCGGATTATCAGGAAGGCTTGGTTGCGCCAGTACTCATGGCAAACGATCCGCTCTCAATGCGAATCTATACCGAAGAGGAAAACCAGCGTTTAGATGCAGAATGTCGCGGTTTTATTTTGTTCCTGGAACAGGTCCAGGTGCTGAATATGGAAACGCGCGAGATGGTCATCGAACGTGTAATGGCCCTTGATACCCTCGAATTCGATCTTGAAGATCTCAAATGGGTGGTGTTGATGGTGCTGTTTAACATTCCAGGATGTGAAAACGCCTATCAGCAAATGGAAGAACTGTTATTCGACGTCAATGAAGGTATGCTGCATTAATAATTGGCTATTGATGCAACCGGTAATATGAGTAAATCAGCACTATTTTCCGTGCCTAAACACGATCCCTGCCCCGCTTGCGGGGCAGAATTAGCCATACGTTCCGGCAAACACGGCCCTTTTCTGGGGTGTGTAAATTATCCAACCTGCGATTACATTCGCCCGCTGAAAAGTCAGGGAGATGGACACGTCGTTAAAGTGCTGGAAGGCCATGCATGCCCCCAGTGTGGCGCAGACAAAGTTCTGCGTCAGGGGCGATTTGGCATGTTCGTGGGTTGCAGTCACTACCCGGAATGTGATTACACCGAAACTATCGACAAGCCTGATGAAACAGCTATCGCCTGTCCGCAATGTCAGAGCGGTAAACTGGTACAGCGGCGCTCGCGCTATGGCAAAACCTTCTACTCTTGCGATCGCTATCCAGATTGCCAGTTTGTCCTTAACGCAGCGCCGGTTGAAGGCGTTTGCCCGCATTGCCAGTTCCCTTTATTAATAGAGAAGAAAACCGCACAAGGCATGAAGCGCTTCTGCGCCAGCAAACGCTGCGGTAAGCCCATTGTCCAGGACGCATCATCATCATGAAGCCAAGCCAGTATTCAGCGGGTAGTCTCGATTTTTGCATTGAGAGGCTACAGCAACAGGAAGTTATCGCCTATCCAACCGAAGCCGTATTTGGATTGGGCTGCGATCCCGACAGCGAGAATGCCGTAATGGCGCTTTTGGCGCTCAAGCAGCGTCCAGTCGAGAAGGGACTCATTTTGATTGCAGCCGATTACGCGCAGCTGGAACCTTATATCGCCGACCGTGAACTCTCTGTGCTGCAGCGCGAGCGTATGTTTGCCAGTTGGCCTGGCCCGGTAACCTATGTAGTGCCAGCTTCGCCACATACGCCGCGTTGGTTAACGGGGCGTTTTGACTCACTGGCCATTCGCGTTAGCGATCATCCTGACGTACAGGCTTTGTGTCGCGGTTTTGGTAAACCTCTGGTTTCGACCAGCGCCAATCTTTCCGGCGAACCGCCTTGTCGTAATGCGGAAGAGGTTGCTAAGCAATTTGGTCCGCAGTTCACGGTCTTACATGCTGAAACGGGTGGGCGACTGAATCCTTCTGAAATCCGCGACGTTATTAGCGGTGAACTTATTCGTCAGGGCTAACGCATGGAAAATTTTGCCGTATTTGGTCACCCGATTGCGCATAGCAAATCTCCTTTCATTCATAGCTTGTTCGCTGAGCAAACCGGCATTGAGCATCAATATGGCAAGGAGTGCGCGCCACTTGAGGGTTTTCCTCAGTCGATCGCCGATTTTTTTGCGCATGGCGGCAAAGGTGCCAATGTCACGCTGCCTTTTAAACAGCAGGCGTGGGAATTTGCCGATGAGCTTAGCGAGCGTGCGGCATTGTCTGGTGCGGTTAATACGTTAAAGAAAGATGCGCAGGGCAAGATCTTCGGCGATAACACCGATGGCATCGGCTTGCTCAGCGATCTGGAACGACTGCAGATGATCCATCCAGGCGATCGAATTCTGCTGGTGGGCGCCGGTGGTGCTGCGCGTGGCGTAATCCTGCCGCTGCTTTCATTCGGATGTTCGCTGGTGGTAGTGAATCGCACCGTGGCACGCGCCGAGCAGTTGGCAGAGATTTTCCAGCATAGCGGGGATATCAAAGCGGCCAGCTTTGAGCAATTAGCGGATCAGCAATTTGATCTGATCATTAATGCGACCTCGAGCGGTGTTGATGGCAAAGTTCCGGCGTTAGCCACATCGCTAATTAATGCGCAAACGCGTTGTTATGACATGTTTTATCAACAAGGTTTGACGCCATTCTTACTGTGGTGCCAGCAGCAGGGCGCGCAGCAGCTGGCGGATGGTGTTGGCATGTTAGTAGGGCAAGCCGCTCACGCTTTCCATTTATGGCATGGCGTGATGCCAGAGATCACGCCAGTGATAGCCAAACTAAAGCAGTCGATGCAGCAGGGATAAAATTGGCGATCAGGAATGAGATTGGCTTTCCTGAGAGAGATATTCATTCTTCCAACCGACATAGTTATTGGATGAGTAAAGCAGCCCGGCGATTTCCGCTTCACTGAGTGGGCGGACCTGCTTAACCGGGCTGCCTAAATACAGGTAGCCACTTTCCAGTCGTTTACCTGGCGGCACCAAACTGCCAGCGCCAATCATCACATCATCTTCAACGATCACGCCGTCCAGCAGAATGGATCCCATTCCAACCAGTACGCGATTGCCGATAGTACAGCCGTGCAGCATCGCTTTATGCCCTACCGTGACATCTTCGCCAACAATCAGCGGATAACCTTCCAGATTGCTGCTGGACTTGTGAGTGACGTGCAATACGCTGCCATCCTGAATATTGCTTCTTTTGCCTATCACCACTTTATTGACGTCACCACGAATCGCAACCAGCGGCCAGATGCTAACGTCATCGTCGAGTTGTACTTCACCCACCACCACGCTGCTGTTATCGATCATCACGCGATCGCCTTGTTGCGGGAAATGGTTCTTATAAGGTCGTAGGGCTGTGGACATGATCTTCTCCTTTTACGTTTTTACCCAAGCCTGCGGCTTAAAAGGCGGATAAACAAGATGATTTTTGAGCGGATCGCTCGCGATCGCAGCGAAAAGAGTGAAAACTCGCCAGTCGATTAAAAAGATCGAAAAAAGGGGTTGTGCAAAAAATTCGGATCCCTATAATGCGCCACCACTGAGACGGCAAAGCGGCAACGCAGACGACTCGGCAGGGAGTGAAGAAATTCATCCCGCCGGATGAAAACACTGAAAAAAGTGTTTGACTCCGAAGGAGAGTTGCGTAGTATACGCCACCTCGCGACAGACGGTTCAGCCGCTGTTCGCAACGCTCTTTAACAATTTATCAGACAATCTGTGTGGGCACTCGCAGGATTGATATCCGCGTCTCCGGACGCAAAAAAATAT
>NZ_JBHTGO010000017.1:0-5076 GCF_042666835.1 Pantoea sp. GCM10028869
CCGAACTCAGAAGTGAAACGCCGTAGCGCCGATGGTAGTGTGGGGCCTCCCCATGCGAGAGTAGGGAACTGCCAGGCATCAAATAGTGAAGAAGCCCCGGACGAAAGTCCGGGGCTTTTTTACGTCTATACATTAGCAATTTCCCATCAGAAATAAGAAAACATCAAACTCGCAACCTACCGATCAGGTAAACTACGGTCAGATTAATCAGTAAAGGCCGTGAAATGTCCAGCCCCAATACATCCCTGAAAGCTTTCAACACTCTTGGTCTTACGATCAATGCACAAACGCTGACCATCGCTGAAACTCCTGACGCTATTACTTTGGCCTGGAAAAACAGTCAGCAATCAAATCTGCCTTTTATTGTATTAGGCGAAGGGAGCAACGTACTCTTTCTTGAAGATTTTAGCGGCTCGGTGGTAATTAATGCGATTAAAGGCATCGCTATCGAAGAGCATGACGAAGCCTGGCACTTGCATGTTGGTGCCGGCGAAAATTGGCATGCTTTAGTTGAAAAGACGCTAAAGAAGGGTATTACAGGGCTGGAAAACCTGGCGCTGATTCCTGGTATGGCCGGCTCAGCACCGATTCAAAATATCGGTGCATATGGTGTCGAATTTAAAGATATCTGTCACTACGTTGAAGCTATACATCTCCCAACGCAACATATGATTCGTTTGTATCGAGAAGAGTGCCAGTTTAGCTATCGCGATAGTATTTTCAAACATGCAATGAAGGATGACTATGTCATTGTTGCAGTGGGATTACGTCTGGCAAAACAGTGGAAACCTGTTCTAACTTATGGCGAGCTGACTAAGTTAAACCCAGCAACAGTGTGTGCCTGGGATGTATTCAATGCTATTTGCAATATGCGCCAAAGCAAACTGCCCGACCCAAAAATCACAGGTAATGTCGGTAGTTTCTTCAAAAATCCGCTGATCACAGCTGAGCATGCAGATGCGCTAATTAAGCAGTGGCCATCCATTCCTCATTATCCACAGGCCAGTGGCGAAGTGAAATTAGCAGCTGGCTGGTTGATCGACCAATGTGGTCTTAAAGGCTTCCGTGTAGGTGGCGCCGCAGTTCACCGTCAGCAGGCTTTGGTACTGATAAATGAAGATTATGCCACTCCACAGGATATTGTCGATTTAGCGCATCAGGTTAGAAATAGAGTCGGACAAAAGTTTGATGTTTGGCTGGAGCCAGAAGTGCGCTTTATCGGTGCTCGAGGCGAGCGTAATGCCGTTGAGGTAATTTCATGAAAGATAATAGCGTGCCGTTAAAGTTAGTGGCATTGGTGGCCGATGGTGAATTTCACTCTGGTGAGCAGCTGGGCGAAGCGCTTGGTATGAGCCGTGCTGCCATTAATAAACATATACAGACTCTCAAAAGTTGGGGTCTGGATGTATATACGGTAACGGGTAAAGGCTACAGCTTACCAGAGCCAATTCAGTTACTGGATGAAGAAATCATTCTGTCTCTCCTGCATCAACCTAATCTGGCGGTTATTCCTGTTATCGATTCTACTAACCAGTATTTGCTGGATCGGATGGATCAATTGCCGTCTGGCTACGCATGCATTGCCGAGTATCAGCAAGCAGGGCGCGGACGTCGCGGGCGTAAATGGTTTTCACCGTTTGGCTCCAACCTGTATATGTCCATGTATTGGCGTCTTGATCAGGGGCCTGCTGCGGCGATGGGCCTGAGTCTGGTGATTGGTATCATCATGGCAGAAGTGATTCAGTCATTAGGTGCTCCGGATGTCCGGGTTAAATGGCCGAATGATCTCTATCTTAACGATCGTAAGCTTGCTGGTATTTTAGTTGAGTTAACTGGAAAAACCGGCGATGCAGCTCAGATTGTTATAGGTGCTGGTGTCAATTTGCTGATGCGTTCAGAAGGCACGGCAGAAATTAATCAGGGTTGGATTAATCTTCAGGAAGCTGGTGTTGATATCGATCGCAACGAGTTAGCTGCGAAGTTGATCAATAGCCTGCGTGAAGCGTTACCTATTTTTGAGCGCGATGGTTTGGCGCCATTTGTTTCCCGCTGGGAAGCCCTTGATAACTTCATTAATCGCCCAGTGAAGCTTCTTATTGGGGATCGTGAGGTACATGGCATTGCGCGAGGTATTGATAAGCAGGGTGGCTTATTACTGGAGCAGAATGGAGTCATTAAATCCTGGGTTGGGGGTGAGATTTCTCTTCGTCCAGACAATTAATGCATCTGAGCTAACAAATCAAAATGCCCACGATCTTTTATGGGCATTTTATAAAAAAGACTATTTCCTCAAACGTACACTTTGCACCGCATGATCAGCCGACTTCGTCATAATAAGACTTGCTCGTTCACGTGTAGGCAGGATATTTTCCTTTAAATTAAGCCAGTTAATCTCTTTCCATAGCCCATGCGCAATATTGAGTGCATCCTCTTCGGGTAATTGCGAATAGTGATGGAAATAAGAGTCCGGATCGCTAAACGCTCCCTCACGAAATTTCAAAAAGCGATTTACATACCAGCTCTCGAGTAAGGACTCTGATGCATCGACGTAAATTGAAAAATCCACGAAATCAGACACAAATACATGATGAGGATCGTGAGGATAGTCCATACCGCTTTGCAGCACATTCAATCCTTCAAGAATAAGAATATCAGGCTGTTGTACGACTTTATCGCCATCCGGAATGACATCATAAATCAGATGAGAATAAACCGGCGCTGTCACCTGGCTAGCACCCGATTTTAAATCAGATACGAAGTTAACCAGGCGATGCATATCGTAAGATTGCGGGAACCCTTTTTTCTTCATCAAACCGCGTTCTTTAAGCACGGCATTAGGATGCAAAAAACCATCAGTAGTGATCAGTTCTACTTTGCGGTGTTCTGGCCAGCGGCTAAGAAGCGCCTGAAGCACACGAGCAGTTGTGCTTTTTCCTACCGCAACGCTGCCGGCAATACTGATGATATAAGGGATTTTCTGCCCATTAGTGCCAAGGAATTGCTCAAGCACCGCCTGACGACGCAGATTAGAACTGATATAAAAATTAAGCAGACGCGATAGCGGCAGATAAATCTCGGCCACTTCTTCTAATGAAAGATCTTCATTGATACCACGCAGACGCTCAATTTCACCTTCAGCCAATGTCATTGGTACTGAATCGCGTAGTGCTGCCCATTGCTGGCGATTGAACTGCAAATAAGGCGTAGTAAGAGGTGTCGTTTTTTTACTCATAAGCATGCATCTGAGTGCAAATTCTGATTAATCAACACCTTGCTGCATTAGGCATACGAAGATGTATCAAACTCAATTGCACGTCACAGGGGTAATTAACGAGAACAATGGGCAGGAGGGTAACACCAGTGTGACTTTAAAAAGAAGTAAAATGATAAACAGGAGCACGCTTTCGCAAGCGTGCCCGCATTTTTCTTGTCGGTCAGTAGCTTGTCGCTACATTTTCTGCTGGGCTGGTACGCAGACGTTTATAGTAAATCGCGCCGGGATGAGGATGCCCATCCGCGCATAATGCATAGTCGGGCAATTCCCCTAAATAGCGGTAGCCATGTGCCCGATAAAAAATTTCTTCTGCAGAACCTGCAATGACATCCAAATAAAGCAGACCACGCTGATAGCTTTCTGCCTTGTGCTCAAGCGTCTGCATTAATCTGCGTCCAATCCCTTCTCGCTGAGCATTTGAATGCACAAGCAGCTGTAAAACTTCCGCGCGATTTTGTCCATCTGGACGCTGACAAATATTGAGCTGCACGCTTCCCACCACAACCGAGTCGATGACGGCAATCCATAGCAGCAACTCATGGCGTGCCATTTTGTTGCGCAAGCTATGAAAATAGCGCTCGGCATCCTGATACTGTTGCATCTTTTGCGAATGTTGAAATGCCGAAGTCATATTGTTTTTTACCGCTTCAACCATCAGGGCAGCCAAAGCCTGACGATAAAGGGGTAATGTTTCTGCAGTGAGCTGAACAATATTCATGCGACATCCTCCATTTAATGACCCGATTAAATAGATAAGCAAAATGCAGGCCAGCAGAAAAATCGAGTGTAGCGGGTAGTTTCACAAAAAATTTTCTACAATTTGCACAGCAGAAAGGCAGTGTGCTTCAAATATGTGCATTGAAAATGATGGCGGTTCATAGCAATCAATCGATGTGGTGGTGTAAAAATGCACAGGTTTAGGGTGATTTTACTGCAGCTGATGGCTGATTTGAGATGATTTGCACAAATAGTAAGCGATAGAACAATTTTGACGATTTTTTTGTTGCATCCTTCTTCGGGTATTCCTAGAATGCGCTCCACTTGATGCCGGCTTAGCTCAGTTGGTAGAGCAACTGACTTGTAATCAGTAGGTCACCAGTTCGATTCCGGTAGCCGGCACCATCAAGTAGGTGGGATTCCCGAGCGGCCAAAGGGAGCAGACTGTAAATCTGCCGTCACAGACTTCGAAGGTTCGAATCCTTCTCCCACCACCATCTCAACCTCCTGGTTGGGCGTCAGATAAAGTCTTTATCTGATGGGTGAGTTCTTCATCTCTCACCTTCGAATTTCAGATTGCGCATTAGCGCAATCAAAGTTGGTCAGCAACTCTGACCGGCTCGAATAATAGAAGGTCTTCTTTTATTATTCATAAGCTACAGAAAGAACAGGTAGCCGAGTTCCAGGATGCGGGCATCGTATAATGGCTATTACCTCAGCCTTCCAAGCTGATGATGCGGGTTCGATTCCCGCTGCCCGCTCCAGATGTGCTGATATGGCTCAGTTGGTAGAGCGCACCCTTGGTAAGGGTGAGGTCCCCAGTTCGACTCTGGGTATCAGCACCACTTCCTTTATCTCTCTCCTGATTCTCTCTCTGTAAACCAAACAGTCAGGCAATGCCTGGTTGATATGACGATATCTTCGATATATCCGTGTCTTAGAGGGACTAGCGATGGCTAAAGAGCAATTTCAGCGTAACAAACTGCACGTAAACGTGGGCACCATCGGTCACGTCGACCACGGTAAAACCACCCTGACTGCAGCAATTACTACCGTACTGGCTAAAACCTACGGCGGTAAGGCAA
>NZ_JBHTGO010000018.1:0-1711 GCF_042666835.1 Pantoea sp. GCM10028869
GTCTCCGGACGCAAAAAAATATCAAAGCCTCACGAGTGAACACATAATGAAATTCATTATGACGTTTTACAGATGAGCACCGCTGAACTGGTTTCAGCAAATCAAACTTAAATTGAAGAGTTTGATCATGGCTCAGATTGAACGCTGGCGGCAGGCCTAACACATGCAAGTCGAACGGTAGCACAGAGAGCTTGCTCTCGGGTGACGAGTGGCGGACGGGTGAGTAACGTCTGGGAAACTGCCCGATGGAGGGGGATAACTACTGGAAACGGTAGCTAATACCGCATAACGTCGCAAGACCAAAGTGGGGGACCTTCGGGCCTCACACCATCGGATGTGCCCAGATGGGATTAGCTAGTAGGTGGGGTAATGGCTCACCTAGGCGACGATCCCTAGCTGGTCTGAGAGGATGACCAGCCACACTGGAACTGAGACACGGTCCAGACTCCTACGGGAGGCAGCAGTGGGGAATATTGCACAATGGGCGCAAGCCTGATGCAGCCATGCCGCGTGTATGAAGAAGGCCTTCGGGTTGTAAAGTACTTTCAGCGGGGAGGAAGGCGGTGAAGTTAATAGCTTCACCGATTGACGTTACCCGCAGAAGAAGCACCGGCTAACTCCGTGCCAGCAGCCGCGGTAATACGGAGGGTGCAAGCGTTAATCGGAATTACTGGGCGTAAAGCGCACGCAGGCGGTCTGTCAAGTCGGATGTGAAATCCCCGGGCTTAACCTGGGAACTGCATTCGAAACTGGCAGGCTGGAGTCTTGTAGAGGGGGGTAGAATTCCAGGTGTAGCGGTGAAATGCGTAGAGATCTGGAGGAATACCGGTGGCGAAGGCGGCCCCCTGGACAAAGACTGACGCTCAGGTGCGAAAGCGTGGGGAGCAAACAGGATTAGATACCCTGGTAGTCCACGCCGTAAACGATGTCGACTTGGAGGTTGTTCCCTTGAGGAGTGGCTTCCGGAGCTAACGCGTTAAGTCGACCGCCTGGGGAGTACGGCCGCAAGGTTAAAACTCAAATGAATTGACGGGGGCCCGCACAAGCGGTGGAGCATGTGGTTTAATTCGATGCAACGCGAAGAACCTTACCTACTCTTGACATCCAGAGAACTTAGCAGAGATGCTTTGGTGCCTTCGGGAACTCTGAGACAGGTGCTGCATGGCTGTCGTCAGCTCGTGTTGTGAAATGTTGGGTTAAGTCCCGCAACGAGCGCAACCCTTATCCTTTGTTGCCAGCGGTTCGGCCGGGAACTCAAAGGAGACTGCCAGTGATAAACTGGAGGAAGGTGGGGATGACGTCAAGTCATCATGGCCCTTACGAGTAGGGCTACACACGTGCTACAATGGCGCATACAAAGAGAAGCGACCTCGCGAGAGCAAGCGGACCTCATAAAGTGCGTCGTAGTCCGGATCGGAGTCTGCAACTCGACTCCGTGAAGTCGGAATCGCTAGTAATCGTAGATCAGAATGCTACGGTGAATACGTTCCCGGGCCTTGTACACACCGCCCGTCACACCATGGGAGTGGGTTGCAAAAGAAGTAGGTAGCTTAACCTTCGGGAGGGCGCTTACCACTTTGTGATTCATGACTGGGGTGAAGTCGTAACAAGGTAACCGTAGGGGAACCTGCGGTTGGATCACCTCCTTACCTGAAGATACCTTCCCGCGAAGTGCTCACACAGATTGTCTGATAGAAAGTAACGAGAAGAA
>NZ_JBHTGO010000018.1:1800-4817 GCF_042666835.1 Pantoea sp. GCM10028869
ATGTTCGAGTCTCTCAAATGCTTGCAGTCTGCGCGCGTTGCAAAACGCCTGTGGGTTGTGAGGTTAAGCGACTAAGCGTACACGGTGGATGCCCTGGCAGTCAGAGGCGATGAAGGACGTGCTAATCTGCGTAAAGCGTCGGTAAGGTGATATGAACCGCTACAGCCGACGATGTCCGAATGGGGAAACCCGGTGCACCCAGTGCATCATCGCAACATGAATACATAGTGTTGCGAGGCGAACCCGGGGAACTGAAACATCTAAGTACCCGGAGGAAAAGAAATCAACCGAGATTCCCCCAGTAGCGGCGAGCGAACGGGGAACAGCCCAGAACCTGAATCAGTTTGTGCGTTAGTGGAAGCGTCTGGAAAGTCGCACGATACCGGGTGATAGTCCCGTACACGAAAGTGCACAGATTGTGAGTTCGAAGAGTAGGGCGGGACACGTGGTATCCTGTCTGAATATGGGGGGACCATCCTCCAAGGCTAAATACTCCTGACTGACCGATAGTGAACCAGTACCGTGAGGGAAAGGCGAAAAGAACCCCGGCGAGGGGAGTGAAACAGAACCTGAAACCGTGTACGTACAAGCAGTGGGAGCCTCTTTATGGGGTGACTGCGTACCTTTTGTATAATGGGTCAGCGACTTATATTCTGTAGCAAGGTTAACCGTATAGGGGAGCCGCAGGGAAACCGAGTCTTAACTGGGCGTTAAGTTGCAGGGTATAGACCCGAAACCCGGTGATCTAGCCATGGGCAGGTTGAAGGTTGGGTAACACTAACTGGAGGACCGAACCGACTAATGTTGAAAAATTAGCGGATGACTTGTGGCTGGGGGTGAAAGGCCAATCAAACCGGGAGATAGCTGGTTCTCCCCGAAAGCTATTTAGGTAGCGCCTCGTGAACTCATCTCCGGGGGTAGAGCACTGTTTCGGCTAGGGGGCCATCCCGGCTTACCAACCCGATGCAAACTGCGAATACCGGAGAATGTTATCACGGGAGACACACGGCGGGTGCTAACGTCCGTCGTGAAGAGGGAAACAACCCAGACCGCCAGCTAAGGTCCCAAAGTCATGGTTAAGTGGGAAACGATGTGGGAAGGCACAGACAGCCAGGATGTTGGCTTAGAAGCAGCCATCATTTAAAGAAAGCGTAATAGCTCACTGGTCGAGTCGGCCTGCGCGGAAGATGTAACGGGGCTAAACCATGCACCGAAGCTGCGGCAGCGACGCGTATGCGTTGTTGGGTAGGGGAGCGTTCTGTAAGCCGTTGAAGGTGTGCTGTGAGGCATGCTGGAGGTATCAGAAGTGCGAATGCTGACATAAGTAACGATAAAGCGGGTGAAAAGCCCGCTCGCCGGAAGACCAAGGGTTCCTGTTCAACGTTAATCGGAGCAGGGTGAGTCGACCCCTAAGGCGAGGCTGAAAAGCGTAGTCGATGGGAAGCAGGTTAATATTCCTGCACTTGGTGTTACTGCGAAGGGGGGACGGAGAAGGCTAGGTTATCCGGGCGACGGTTGTCCCGGTTTAAGCGTGTAGGCTGATACCTTTGGTAAATCCGGGGTATCTTAAGGCTGAGGCGTGACGACGAGCCACCACGGTGGTGAAGTAACTGATGCCCTGCTTCCAGGAAAAGCCTCTAAGCTCCAGGTAACACGAAATCGTACCCCAAACCGACACAGGTGGTCAGGTAGAGAATACCAAGGCGCTTGAGAGAACTCGGGTGAAGGAACTAGGCAAAATGGTGCCGTAACTTCGGGAGAAGGCACGCTGTCGGTAGGTGAAGTCCCTCGCGGATGGAGCTGAAGGCAGTCGAAGATACCAGCTGGCTGCAACTGTTTATTAAAAACACAGCACTGTGCAAACACGAAAGTGGACGTATACGGTGTGACGCCTGCCCGGTGCCGGAAGGTTAATTGATGGGGTTATCCGCAAGGAGAAGCTCTTGATCGAAGCCCCGGTAAACGGCGGCCGTAACTATAACGGTCCTAAGGTAGCGAAATTCCTTGTCGGGTAAGTTCCGACCTGCACGAATGGCGTAATGATGGCCAGGCTGTCTCCACCCGAGACTCAGTGAAATTGAAATCGCTGTGAAGATGCAGTGTACCCGCGGCAAGACGGAAAGACCCCGTGAACCTTTACTATAGCTTGACACTGAACATTGAGCCTTGATGTGTAGGATAGGTGGGAGGCTTTGAAGCGTGGACGCCAGTCTGCGTGGAGCCAACCTTGAAATACCACCCTTTAATGTTTGATGTTCTAACGTAGGCCCGTAATCCGGGCTGCGGACAGTGTCTGGTGGGTAGTTTGACTGGGGCGGTCTCCTCCCAAAGAGTAACGGAGGAGCACGAAGGTTGGCTAATCCTGGTCGGACATCAGGAGGTTAGTGCAATGGCATAAGCCAGCTTGACTGCGAGAGTGACGGCTCGAGCAGGTGCGAAAGCAGGTCATAGTGATCCGGTGGTTCTGAATGGAAGGGCCATCGCTCAACGGATAAAAGGTACTCCGGGGATAACAGGCTGATACCGCCCAAGAGTTCATATCGACGGCGGTGTTTGGCACCTCGATGTCGGCTCATCACATCCTGGGGCTGAAGTAGGTCCCAAGGGTACGGCTGTTCGCCGTTTAAAGTGGTACGCGAGCTGGGTTTAGAACGTCGTGAGACAGTTCGGTCCCTATCTGCCGTGGGCGCTGGAGAATTGAGGGGGGTTGCTCCTAGTACGAGAGGACCGGAGTGAACGCACCACTGGTGTTCGGGTTGTCATGCCAATGGCACTGCCCGGTAGCTAAGTGCGGAAAAGATAAGTGCTGAAAGCATCTAAGCACGAAACTTGCCCCGAGATGAGTTCTCCCTGACCCCTTGAGGGTCCTGAAGGGACGTTGAAGACTACGACGTTGATAGGCCGGGTGTGTAAGCGCAGCGATGCGTTGAGCTAACCGGTACTAATGACCCGTGAGGCTTAACCTTACAACGCCAGAGGCGTTTTGGTCTGAGAGACCGGATATTTTCAGCTTGTTT
>NZ_JBHTGO010000019.1:0-2664 GCF_042666835.1 Pantoea sp. GCM10028869
ACATGGTATCTCTCGCATCCCAGGACATAAGCGACTCCATAAACGGGTTCTTATGCCTTAGTTGTAAGTGTCTACCATGTCCCCGAACAAGTGTTCACCATGTCCCCGGACTGTACACTCCCACAGGTGGGAGAGGGAACTGATCCAGCATACCTTAACTCTCGCTCGGACGGCGCCCTCGCCCGCTTGCGGGAGAGGGCCGGGGTGAGGGGCCAGCGCAGCGGTTGTTCCGGCAAAAAAAAGATGACATGATTGCGCCCCAGTTAGTGTTCAACTCCCAGATTGACTTCGCCGAGGAAACCTCCTCATTGCTGTGCCATCGGCACCCACTCATCCTCTCTCAGGGATTTGTGTTATGAACCCATTGAAAATTGCTGCCAGCGTTGCTGTAGCGCCAACCCTTAGTCTTAACACTGCGCGCGACGTGGTGACGCTGGACAATACCGACTTTACCGATGTCGCTGCGGTCGTGATCACCTTGTCGGACACGCGCAGTGGCGTGCTGACGCTATTGCGCAAGGTCGGCTTTAATCTGCCGGTGTTTGTCGCCAATGCGTTCGATGAAGAAGTGCTGAAGCTGCCGGGCGTCACTGGCGAAATCAACGGCGCGCCAGAAGAGTGGAACGCGCTGGAGGACGCCGCGCAGGCGTATGAAGCCGAGTTGCTGCCGCCATTTTTCGACACGCTCACGCGCTACGTCGATATGCAGAACAGCACGTTTGCCTGCCCGGGACATCAGGGTGGTGCCTTCTTCCGCAAACATCCGGCGGGACGTCAGTTCTATGAGTTCTACGGCGAGAATGTCTTCCGTTCGGATATGTGCAACGCCGACGTAAAACTCGGCGATCTGCTGATCCACGAAGGCTCAGCCAAAGATGCACAGAAGTTCGCGGCGAAAGTGTTTAACGCCGACAAAACCTACTTCGTGCTTAACGGCACCTCCAGCGCCAATAAAGTGGTCACCAACGCGCTGCTGACGCGCGGCGATCTGGTGCTGTTTGACCGCAACAACCACAAATCCAACCATCACGGCGCACTGATTCAGGCGGGCGCCACACCGGTGTATCTGGAAGCGGCGCGTAATCCGTTTGGTTTTATCGGCGGCATTGATGCGCACTGTTTTGACGATGCTTATCTGCGTGATCAAATTGCCAAAGTGGCGCCCGATCGTGTCAACGCTCAACGTCCATTCCGCCTGGCGATTATTCAGCTCGGCACTTACGACGGCACGGTGTACAACGCGCGTCAGGTGGTCGATCGCATCGGACATCTGTGCGATTACATCCTGTTTGATTCGGCGTGGGTTGGCTACGAGCAGTTTATTCCGCTGATGGCCGGCTGTTCGCCGTTGACGCTGGAGTTGAACGAGAACGATCCGGGCATTTTTGTCACGCAGTCGGTACACAAGCAGCTGGCCGGTTTCTCACAGACGTCGCAAATCCATAAGAAAGACAATCACATCCGTGGGCAGCAGCGTTTCTGTCCGCACAAACGCCTCAACAATGCGTTTATGCTGCACGCCTCAACCAGCCCGTTCTATCCGCTGTTTGCCGCGCTGGATATCAACGCCCGCATGCATAAAGGCGAGGCCGGACGCAGCATGTGGCACGAGTGCGTCACCATCGGCATTGATGCGCGTAAAGCGATTCTGGAACGTTGCGAAATGATTCAGCCGTTCCTGCCGGAGAAAGTGCACGGCAAGCTGTGGCAAGCGGCGGAAACGGAAGCTATCGCCGCCGATCCCGCTTACTTCAGCCTTGAACCGGGCGCAAAGTGGCACGGTTTTGAGGGTTACGCGCAGCAACAGTATCTTGTAGATCCCTGCAAGCTGCTGCTCACCACCACGGGGATTGATGCCGCCAGCGGCGAGTACACCAGCTTCGGCATTCCAGCGACCATTCTGGCCAACTATCTGCGCGAGAACGGCATCGTGCCGGAGAAGTGCGACCTCAACTCGATTCTGTTCCTGCTGACGCCAGCAGAAACGCCGGAGAAGATGGCGCATCTGGTGGCGATGCTGGTGCAGTTTGAGCAGCACGTGCGCGAGGATGCGCTGCTGGCGGAAGTGCTGCCGAGCGTGTATCGCAAGAATATTGAGCGTTACAAAGGCTACACGCTGCGCCGCTTGTGTCAGGAGATGCACGATCTCTACGTCAGTTTTGACGTTAAGGATCTGCAGAAAGCGATGTTCCGCTCAGCCTGTTTCCCACCGGTGCAAGTGAATCCGCAGGATGCACATCAGGCTTATATTCGTGGTGAAGTGGAGCTGGTGAAGATTGCCGATGCTGAAGGGCGCATAGCGGCCGAAGGCGCGTTGCCATATCCGCCCGGCGTGTTGTGCGTGGTGCCAGGCGAAGTGTGGGGCGGCGCGGTACAGCGCTATTTCCTCGCGCTAGAAGAGGGCATCAATCTGCTGCCGGGCTTCTCGCCAGAGCTGCAAGGGGTTTACACCGAAGAAGATGAGCGCGGGCGTAAGCATCTGGTGGCGAATATGATGGTGAGCTGATTGCACTTGCCCTCACCCTCACCCTCTCCCGCTGTACAGTCCGGGGACATGGTGAACACTTGTTCGGGGACATGGTAGACACTTACAACTAAGGCATAAGAACCCGTTTATGGAGTCGCTTATGTCCTGGGATGCGAGAGATACCATGTCATTACGTA
>NZ_JBHTGO010000020.1:0-1285 GCF_042666835.1 Pantoea sp. GCM10028869
TGTACAGTCCGGGGACATGGTGAACACTTGTTCGGGGACATGGTAGACACTTACAACTAAGGCATAAGAACCCGTTTATGGAGTCGCTTATGTCCTGGGATGCGAGAGATACCATGTCATTACGTAAAGAGTTTGTTCTGTTAGCCTCGCAAGACGGGGCGAACATCCGCGCACTCTGCCGTCACTACGGCATTTCTTCCGCCACTGCCTACAAGTGGCTTCGCCGCTGGGCTGAAGAGGGAGAATCCGGTCTTGAGGACCGCCCCTGCATACCCCATCACTCTCCCAACCGCTCGTCTGACGACATCACTGACCTGCTTCGTATGGCGCATGAACTTCATCAGCACTGGGGCGCGCGCAAGATAAAGCGCTGGCTCGAAGACCGCGGACACCGCATGCCCGCCTTCAGCACCGTCCACAGCCTGATGGCCCGCCACGACCTGCTGCCGGGCTCAGCTCCGGGTGTCCCGGCCACGGGCCGGTTTGAACATGCGGCCCCGAACCAGCTCTGGCAGATGGATTTCAAGGGGCATTTTCCCTTTGGCGGCGGCCGCTGCCACCCGCTTACCCTCCTTGACGATCACTCCCGCTTCTCGCTTTGCCTCGTACACTGCGCTGATGAGCGGCGTGAGACGGTGCAGAAGCAGCTGGTCAGAGTCTTTGAACGTTACGGCCTGCCGGACCGGATGACGATGGATAACGGTTCACCATGGGGCGACACTACCGGGACCTGGACGGCCGTCGAGCTGTGGCTTATGCGACAGGGTATCCGGGTGGGGCACTCCCGGCCTTATCATCCGCAGACGCAGGGCAAGCTGGAGCGCTTTCACCGCAGCCTGAAGGCTGAAGTGCTGCAGGGGAAGTGGTTCGCGGACGACGGTGAGCTGCAGCGCGCCTTCGATCACTGGCGGACGGTTTATAACCTTGAACGCCCGCATGAGGCGCTGGATATGGCGGTGCCGGCGTCGCGCTATCAGCCATCGGCTCGGCAGTACAGCGCCAGCGTAACGTCAGCGGAATACGACGAGGGCGTGATGGTCAGGAAGGTAGATATCAGTGGGAAGCTGACTATAAAAGGCCTGAGTCTGAAGGCAGGCAAGGCGTTCAGGGGAGAGCACGTTGGCCTGAAGGAGATGCAGGAAGACGGGTGCTACGAGGTATGGTGGTACAGCACAAAAGTGGGGGTGATCGACCTGAAGAAAAAGTCGATCACCATGGGTAAAGGATGTTAAAAAGTGTTCACCATGTCCCCGAACACCTGTCTACCATGTCCCCGGACTGTACA
>NZ_JBHTGO010000021.1:0-1076 GCF_042666835.1 Pantoea sp. GCM10028869
ACGGTCATTTTTACGTTGTCGCCTGGCATTACCATCTCAACGCCTTCTGGCAGTTGAACGTCACCGGTCACGTCAGTAGTACGGAAGTAGAACTGAGGACGGTAGCCTTTGAAGAACGGAGTATGACGGCCGCCTTCATCTTTAGACAGAACGTAAACTTCTGAAGTGAACTGGGTATGTGGCTTGATTGAACCCGGCTTAGCCAGAACCTGGCCACGCTCGATGTCTTCACGCTTGATACCACGCAGCAGAACACCACAGTTCTCGCCTGCCTGACCCTGGTCCAGCAGTTTGCGGAACATTTCAACGCCAGTACAGGTTGATTTCACAGTGTCTTTAAGGCCAACAACTTCAACTTCGTCGCCCACTTTAACGATACCGCGCTCAACACGACCGGTAACAACGGTACCACGGCCAGAGATTGAGAATACGTCTTCGATTGGCAGAAGGAACGGCTTGTCGATTGCACGAACTGGCTCTGGGATGTAAGTATCCAGGTGCTCAGCCAGCTCAATGATCTTAGCTTCCCACTCAGCGTCGCCTTCCAGCGCTTTCAGAGCAGAACCACGTACGATTGGAGTGTCGTCGCCTGGGAAGTCATAAGCTGACAGCAGGTCACGTACTTCCATCTCTACCAGTTCCAGCAGCTCTTCATCATCAACCATGTCGCACTTGTTCAGGAACACGATGATGTAAGGAACGCCAACCTGACGACCCAGCAGGATGTGCTCACGGGTCTGTGGCATTGGGCCATCAGTCGCAGCAACAACCAGGATCGCGCCGTCCATCTGCGCAGCACCGGTGATCATGTTTTTCACATAGTCGGCGTGGCCTGGGCAGTCAACGTGCGCATAGTGGCGAGACGGGGTTTCATATTCAACGTGAGAAGTGTTGATGGTGATACCACGTGCTTTCTCTTCTGGCGCTTTATCGATCTCATCGAATTTGCTTGCCTTACCGCCGTAGGTTTTAGCCAGTACGGTAGTAATTGCTGCAGTCAGGGTGGTTTTACCGTGGTCGACGTGACCGATGGTGCCCACGTTTACGTGCAGTTTGTTACGCTGAAATTGCTCTTT
>NZ_JBHTGO010000022.1:0-713 GCF_042666835.1 Pantoea sp. GCM10028869
CAGATTAGCACGTCCTTCATCGCCTCTGACTGCCAGGGCATCCACCGTGTACGCTTAGTCGCTTAACCTCACAACCCACAGGCGTTTTGCAACGCGCGCAGACTGCAAGCATTTGAGAGACTCGAACGCGCTGTTATTCATTTCTTATTACGGAGAAATGAACCAACGCGTCGTTTCAATTTTCAGCTTGTTCCGGATTGTTAAAGAGCATAATACTTCGCAGCACACCGTTTCCGGTTTGCTCTGAAGTATTGTTTTGAGTCACTGTAATGGTGGAGCTAAGCGGGATCGAACCGCTGACCTCCTGCGTGCAAGGCAGGCGCTCTCCCAGCTGAGCTATAGCCCCATACAGTTACTGCAGAGACCACTACTACCACTCACCAGGAGTTCCGTTTTTGACAAACGGTAATTTCTTTTCAGGCAAGGCAAAGTGGCGCGACGTATAGTTCACTATACGAGCGGCGCTTTAACGCAGCATGAGAAGAAATTTGGTAGGCCTGAGTGGACTTGAACCACCGACCTCACCCTTATCAGGGGTGCGCTCTAACCACCTGAGCTACAAGCCTGTAGAGGTTTTTTCTGCTCGTTACTTTCTATCAGACAATCTGTGTGAGCACTTCGCGGGAAGGTATCTTCAGGTAAGGAGGTGATCCAACCGCAGGTTCCCCTACGGTTACCTTGTTACGACTTCACCCCAGTCATGAATCACAAAG
>NZ_JBHTGO010000023.1:0-520 GCF_042666835.1 Pantoea sp. GCM10028869
CAGATTAGCACGTCCTTCATCGCCTCTGACTGCCAGGGCATCCACCGTGTACGCTTAGTCGCTTAACCTCACAACCCACAGGCGTTTTGCAACGCGCGCAGACTGCAAGCATTTGAGAGACTCGAACATATCGCCGCTTCATTCTTATTACGGAGAATGAAGACGATACGTCGTTTCAATTTTCAGCTTGTTCCGGATTGTTAAAGAGCAGTATCTCAGACGCAGCTCGTAAGCTTCGTTTGAGATACGTCGTGGAGACACCTTTCACCTGTCACCAAGCAAGTGGCGTCCCCTAGGGGATTCGAACCCCTGTTGCCGCCGTGAAAGGGCGGAGTCCTAACCGCTAGACGAAGGGGACACGATAGTGTCACGACTTCGCAGCCGTCTTGCTCATTACTTTCTATCAGACAATCTGTGTGAGCACTTCGCGGGAAGGTATCTTCAGGTAAGGAGGTGATCCAACCGCAGGTTCCCCTACGGTTACCTTGTTACGACTTCACCCCAGTCATGAATCACAAAG